>CATMOE010000049.1:0-27545 GCA_950072105.1 uncultured Dehalococcoidia bacterium | reverse complement strand
CCGAAATGATACAGGCCATCACCAACATGGATATCGTGGTGGAAGAGTGGCCGCGAAAGGAAGACTTGGAGTTGCTGGAAGAGCCAGGGACCCTCTTTGGGTTGTACAGCGGAGTGCCCTTGCCGGAAAGGGAAGGTTCCGGTCTTTCCCTCCCAGATAAAATCACGATCTACCGGCAGCCTATATTGCGTAGCTGCTCTTCCCGGGAGCAAGCGGAGCGAGAAATCAAGATAACTTTGTGGCATGAGATTGGGCACTGCATCGGGATGAATGAAGAAGACCTGCACCGGCTGGGCTACGGCTAGCCTGGTAAGGCTCTCATCTTCAGGAATCGAAGCCACATGCCCGTTTGCGGCGGCGCATTTTATCATTGCCCGGCATTTGCGCCTGTGATATACTATTCCAAGTCCCGGCTTACCCGGCGGCCAGTGTTTGTTATGGGCCGCGGCTGGCGAATTTCGAGTACGGGTTTGACAGTTATAATGGTTTTCAAAGACGCCAACGGCGTTGTTGGGAATCGTCGACAGGCCGGGTTGGAAAATAAAAGGTTAATTAATCTAGAAAGGCAGGTTTTATGGTACAGGCTCCAGAGGTTCCAGTAGAAGAGCGTCCAGCTCCGCCCAGGGAACCGAATGCACCGATCACGATGAAGTCCCTCTTAGAGGCGGGCGTTCACTTCGGGCATCAGACCCGAAGGTGGAATCCGCAGATGAAAAGGTACATCTTCACCCAACGTAATGGCATCCACATAATCGACCTACAGCAGACGCTGGGGCTGATCAACGAGGCCTACCGGGCAATGGTCCAAGTTGTGGCCGACGGTGGCAAGGTTCTGTTTGTGGGCACCAAGCGGCAAGCTCAGGAAGTCGTCGAGAGTGAAGCCGAACGTTGTGGCATGTGGTACGTGAACCAGCGTTGGCTGGGTGGAACTCTGACCAATTTCCAGACCATTCGCGGGCGGATCAATCACATGATTGACCTGCAACAAAAGAGGGACGCCGGTTACTTACGGGTGCTCCCCAAAAAAGAAGGCGTAAAACTACGGGACAAACTGAATAGGCTAGAAAAGTATTTCCTAGGCATGCGGGAGATGAACGAACTGCCTAAGGCGTTGTTCGTCATCGACATCGGCAAAGAAGACATCTGTATCGCTGAAGCTCGCCGCATGGGAATCCAGATCTTCGCCATCGTGGACACGGACTGCGACCCGGACAAAGTGACCCACTCTATCCCCGGAAATGATGACGCCGTCCGGTCCATCCGTTTGATCGCGGGCAGAATGGCCTCCGCGGTTCTGGAAGGCGCGGCTCAGAAAGAAGCCATGCTCTTGGCGGAACAGGAAGAAGCGGCTCTGCTGGAACAGGCCCGGCGGGAAGAACTGCAACTGGCTGAAGACGATGAAGTAGAAATGACGGAGGGGTCGGACCCGGTAACCTCCGATCTATTCGGAGAGAAAGCCGAGATACCGGCAATGGATTCAGAGGGGCGCGAGATCGCATCTTTGGATCGCACGGTTGTTGATGAGCCGGCGCCTTCCGAACCGGAGCCTAACAACGAAGAGGCAAGCTCGTAATTAAAGCTGCCCATTGAGTGGCCGCTGGCTCAGGCTACCGGCAGTGTTGTACCGGTTCTAATCGCACGGCATAGTTTCCCTTTGAAAATACAGGAGGCATACTTGGTGGTCAGCGTCGATCAAATCCGAGCCCTGCGCACCCAAACCGGGGCCGGAATCATGGAATGCAAGCAGGCCCTGGAGCAGACTCAAGGGGATATGGACAAAGCGGTCGAATCCTTAAGGGATAGAGGCTTCGCCCAAGCAGCCAAACGGTCGGACCGTGAAACCAATCAGGGAGTGGTCCAAGCATACATCCACACCGGTGGGCGGGTCGGAGCGATAATTGAGTTGGGCTGCGAAACAGATTTTGTTGCCCGAACTCCCGAGTTCCAATCCTTAGCCCATGACATCGCCATGCAGGTGGCAGCCATGGCGCCTGCCTACCTTGATGAAAGCGATAAGGAAGAGGACGACGACCGGCCAGCGGCTCAGGTATGCTTGTTAAAACAACCGTTCATCAAAGGGAACTCAAATTCGGTCGCGGATATCGTTCAAGAGATGGCGGCCAAGGTTGGCGAGAACGTTCGGGTAGTGAGATTCAACCGATTGGCGCTGGGAGAATAACCTCAGCCGGGCCTTATGCGTCAGGCTAGCTACAATCGGATCTTACTGAAAATAAGTGGTGAGTCGTTAAAAGGCTCCGGTAGCTACGGCATTGAGCCTGCCGCGGTTAATTATCTTGCTCACCAGATAAGCCAAGCACATAATATGGGCGTCGAGGTGGCGGTAGTCATCGGAGGCGGAAACATCTGGCGCGGCGCACCGGCCGAATCTCAAGGAATGGACCGGGCAACCGCCGACTACGCCGGAATGCTGGCTACAATAATCAATGCTCTAGCCCTACAGGACGCGCTGGAACGTTGTGGAATCACTACACGTACCCAAAGCGCACTGCAAGTGCAAGCGGTGGCGGAACCGTATATCCAGCGAAGGGCTATGCGGCACCTAGAGAAAGGGCGAGTGGTCTTGTTTGCCGCCGGCACCGGGAACCCCTTCATGACAACCGACACCGCTTCGGCGCTACGAGCGCTGGAGATCGGCGCGGAAGTACTCCTGATGGCGAAGCACAATGTGGACGGAGTATACGACTCAGACCCCAACGAGAACCCCGACGCCGTCCGTTTTAACAACCTGGACTACATGGACGCCTTGAATCGCCGCCTGGACGTCATGGACGCCACTGCGGTTTCACTATGCATGGACAACAAGTTGCCGATCATCGTATTCGACATCGGAGACGAAGGAAGCATTTGCCGAATTCTGTCTGGTGAGTCAGTGGGCACCATTATAACCGGGAGCGATTGACCATGACGACAAATAATGACGGCGGTAATGACCAGACACCCGAGACTGTTCTGACCGACGTGGACCATAAAATGGACCGGGCGATCGACGCTCTTAAGCGGGAACTCAGCGCACTCCGGACCGGCCGGGCGACGCCTTCTTTGATCGAGAACATCAAAGTGGACTACTACGGTGTGCCCACGCCGCTCAATCAGATCGCATCCATCTCCGCACCAGATGCCAGGGCCATCATGGTCCAACCTTGGGACAAAGCGGCCATGAAGGAGATCGAGAAGAGCTTGCTAATGTCGGACATGGGGTTCAACCCCTCCAACGACGGAACCAATATCACGGTGCCGGTGCCTCCGCTTAACACAGAACGGCGCCAAGACCTGGTTAAAGTGCTAAAACGCAAGATTGAAGATGGAAAGGTGTCAATCAGAAACGTGCGCCGGGACGGGCAGGATCGATTGAGAAAGATGGAAAAGGACAAAGACATCTCCCAAGACCAGAGCCGCCGTGCTCAAGACCAACTGCAGAAAGCAACCGACGGCCACACCAAAACCGTGGATCAAGTCGGCGCCGCCAAAGAGGCGGAGATACTGCAGGTCTAGCCGATGCAAACTAAGCCCGCAGACTCCCAAAATTTCTCCCAAGCAAAGGGAAAAGTACCTGTACATGTAGCTATTATCATGGACGGTAATGGGCGATGGGCTCAGAAACGGGGGCTACCCCGTTTGGATGGACATCGTGTCGGCGTGGATTCCATCCAGAGGATCCTCAAGACTCTGTCCGCCAAGGGCGTGGAATACGTTACCCTCTACGCATTCTCAACGGAGAATTGGAATCGTCCCGCAGAGGAAGTCGCGGGGATCCTAGAGATTCTACAACAAGCTTTGCGGGTCCAGACCGAGGCCCTTCACGAAAACAACGTGCGCATCGTCCACATCGGCAAACAAGACCGTATCAGTCACCAACTGCAAGACGAGGTGGCCTATGCGGAGGGCTTGACCCGAAATAATACCGGCATAACCCTGAACGTGGCTTTTGATTACGGTGGGCGCGACGAGATATTGGAGGCGGTGCGGAAGATCATTCGAGACGGCATACCCGAGGATCAGGTGGATGAAGCGCTATTTCGTAAGTACTTGTTCACCGGCCACTCTCCCGATCCCGACCTGATAATCCGTACCGGCGGTGAGATGCGGATCAGCAACTTCCTGCTGTGGCAGTCCGCCTACAGCGAATACTTCCACACACCCACGCTCTGGCCTGATCTGGATTCTGAAGAGCTAGAGCAAGTCCTAGAGGCGTATAGCACCCGTCAACGGCGTTTCGGCAGAGTGGAACCCGAGGAATAACGATTGCTCCCTCGGGTTCTGACAGCCTTAGTGGGGACTCCTATCCTGCTGACCCTCGTTTGGTGGGGCGGCATTTCTCTTGCGGCCTTAGTGGTCTTGGCCGCGGCGTTGAGCATCCGCGAGTTTTACCGGCTACTGCCTCCCGAGACTGGACCGCTGCCCATTGCCTTAGGGATGGTATGGACCACCGCTCTAGTGGTGGGCGCCAGTGCCGCGTCGGGCACGCTCGACCTTCTGATCGTTTCCGGCGGCATCTGGGTGTCCGGGGTCTTCGTAGCTTTGCTCTGGATGATTGCCTTCCATTCCGCACGCCGGCGCCTAACGGCCGTCATATATCTTCTGGGCGGTCCGATCTACATCGGGTTTCTGCTAGGCCATAGCTTGGCGCTACGGGGATTGGATGGGGGCGGATCATTGGGCCGTGATTGGCTGATTTTTGCCGTACTTGTAACATTCGCCACCGATTCCGGCGCATGTTTCACGGGAAGGTTGTTGGGCCGTAGGCCCCTGGCTCCCACTGTAAGTCCCGGCAAAACGTGGGAAGGGAGCGCCGGAGGATTCGTTTTTGCGGTGGCGGCAGCCTTGGTCTTGGGGGCGATTTTTGACCTGAGAATCCCGCTGTGGCAGGTGGGCGTGATCGGCGCGGTCGTGGGCGTGGCCGCACAATGGGGCGACCTACTGGAATCCAAGCTGAAGCGGATCGCCGGCGTGAAAGATGCCGGCAATCTTTTCCCCGGACATGGCGGCATCCTAGACCGGCTGGATAGCATTGTGATATCGGTGCCTGCGGTGTACTATCTTGTAGCCACGGTGTTTACTTCATGAAGAAGATAGTAATACTCGGTTCCACTGGCTCCATCGGCAGACAAACCCTGGACATTGTGCGGGCATTTCCAGGCGAATTTGATGTTGTTGGACTGGCCGCAGGCAACAATCTAGAACTGTTGCAACAGCAGATGGCGGAGTTTAATCCGAGCCACGTCTGTTGCATCAAACCGCTGGACTCATTGCCCGATGGCGTCTCATTCACTCCCATGGCAGATATGGTCGCCCTAGAGCATGTGGACCAGGTGATGGTGGCAACCATGGGCAGTGTGGGGTTGCTCCCAACCCTTAGCGCCCTGAAGCACGGGAAATCAGTGGCCCTTTCCAACAAAGAGCCCATCGTGATGGCCGGCTCCATCATCAAGGACTACGAGAAGAAATACGGTGGCGTAGTTCTGCCCGTGGACAGCGAACCCAGCGCTATCTGGCAATGCCTTCGGGGAGAGGACAACCCCATCCAACGGTTGATGATTACAGCATCGGGCGGCCCTTTTCGGACAACTCCCCTGGAAGAACTAGCCCATGTAACCCCGGAAAAAGCACTGAAGCACCCCACCTGGCAGATGGGCCGTAAGATCACCATTGATTCGGCGACCTTGATGAACAAAGCCTTCGAGGTCATTGAGACGCACTGGTTATTTAGCGTGCCCTGGGATAGGATAGAAGTAGTAGTGCATCCTCAGAGCACGATTCATTCCATGGTCGAGTTTGCAGACGGTTCTATAAAAGCCCAATTGGGACCGCCTGACATGCGGTTGCCCATCCAATACGCTCTCTTTTATCCCCACCGTCTCCCCAATGAGATGATTCCCAAATTGGATACAAGCATAGCCCATTCGCTGACATTTGAGCCCCTTGATATGGATCGCTACCCGTGTTTCGGTTTGGCTGTGGAGGCAGGGCGGCGCGGCGGCACCTTCCCGGCGGTACTTAGCGCGGCGGATGAGATTGCCGTGAACGCGTTCTTAGAAGGCAAGATACCATTTACCGGCATATATCAATTGGTGGAGCAGGTGCTCGCCCAGCATGATCCATCACCGGGCCGTGACGCCGAAGAGGTGCTGGAGGCCGATCGTTGGGCCACCGCGCTGGCCAGCAAGATAGCCGGGTAGTATTTGAAGGGTAGTGGCTGAATGGAAACCTTTTTGATCGCGGTCGGCGCCATGGTTCCCATGCTGGTGGTCTTGGTGGTGGTCCACGAATTTGGTCATTACGCCACCGCCCGCAAACTGGGAGTCAAGGTTCTGGAATTCGGCGTCGGCTTTCCTCCCAGGGCATATACCCTTTATACCGGCAAGACCCGGGTCTTGATCTCCCCTGAAACCCGCTTCATAAACCTGACCGGCCCATCCGATATAAAAGTTGGCAGTTTGGTGAAAGTTTCATCGGGTGAAGATTCCCAAGGGAATCTGGTTGCCCAGGTGATTGAATCGCCTCTCGCGGCCAAGAGCTTGATAGCCAAACTGACAGGCAAAAGGAAATCCGATGCAGTTTCGGCTCCCGTTCAGCCCGACGATTTATCAGATTCCGACGAACTGCTGAAGCACGAAGGGAAGGTTCGCGCCGTCGAGGACGGATCCATAGTGCTGGCGGACATGCTTTATACCATGAACTGGGCCCCTCTAGGGGGATTTGTGCGCCTGGCCGGGGAAAGCAACCCGGCAGTGCCGCGCAGTTTGGCAGGCAAGGGAGTTGGCACTCGCTTCCTAGTACTGGTCGCGGGGCCGTTGATGAACGCCATCCTGCCCATCGCCTTTTTTACCGTCCTGCTGATGATGCCCCAGGAGATTCTGGTGGGACAGGTGGCGGTGGATCAGGTCACTGAGGGTTCTCCCGCCCAGTCGGCTGGAATCAAGCAGCACGACATCATATTGAATTCCGATGGACGCCTGATAGAAAACGCCGGGGATCTTATCCGGTATATCAACCTGAACGGCGGCTCGTCCATGGAGTGGCTGGTTCTCCGTGGAAACAAGCAACAGGTCATTAACGTGCAGCCCGAGTTCGTTGGAGAGGAAGGGCGGTGGCTGGTAGGGATCGCCACCCGGTTGGACAACTCCCATATCGAGAAACGTTCTCAGGCCCCGTGGACAGCCTTCGGAAATAGCTTCGTCAACACCTGGGAATTGCTGCGACTGGTGAAGCAGGGCATCTTTGGCGCATTCTCCAGTGGCTCTGCCCCCCAACTCTCTGGACCCATCGGCATCGCCCAGATAGCGGGTGAATTCACCAAAGAGGGCGGGCTGCAAGGTTGGATGGCGATCACCATCTTGCTAAGCATCAACCTTGCCATCCTGAACATTCTGCCCATCCCCATGTTGGACGGCGGCCGATTGGTCTTCGTATTGCTGGAATGGCTCCGGCGTGGCAAGCGGGTGCCTCCGGATAAAGAGGGGTTGGTGCATCTCGTCGGCTTTGTGGTTCTGATCGGCTTCATCATCTTGATCAGCGCCAACGACATCAATCGCCTCATCCAGGGCCAGAGCTTTTTGGGCTGAACGCGTTCGGACTCCCGCGGCTATACCCTGGCACCGCTTCCCCCTTTCGTGTAACATTGTCCCCGGGAAATAGTTCCGGTTCCCAGTACCATGACCCTGGCGCAAGTTCTTACCGCCGCGCTAGCAATACCGATTCAACACCTTCGGATTACGCGAATATCTCCCTCTTTATGAGGCTTTGATAGGAATCCCCAATGAACAAACGCCGAGTCACCAAGCCGGTTACCATTGGCGGAGTCAAAATTGGCGGTGGAGCCGACGTAACCGTACAGTCCATGACCAAAACGGACACCCGGGACGTGGCCGCCACCGTACGCCAGATCCATGAACTGGAAGAGGTGGGCTGCGAGATTATCCGTAGCGCCGTACCTGACATGGAAGCAGCCAAGGCCATGGCTGAGATCAAGAAGCAGATCCATATCCCCCTGGTCGCCGACATCCACTTTCACTACCAACTTGCCTTGGAGTGCGTCAAGGGCGGCGTCGACTGTCTGCGCCTGAATCCCGGCAACCTTCGTGACGAAGCTCAAGTGCGCCAAGTGGTGCAGGCCGCCAAGGAGAGCAACATTCCCATCCGTATCGGGGTGAACTTCGGCAGCTTACCCCCGGTAGGCGGCATAGGCCGCACCCGAGGCTTCTCCCGGCACATGGACTTGGTGAACCAGTTGCCCAAGGCCGGCAAAGCCGCGGAAGGGGAGTACAGCGTCGTCGACCATATGGTCGCCACCGCCTTGTGGGAGATCAGCCTGCTGGAAGAGCAGGATTTCGACCAGATAAAGATTTCTTTGAAGGCTTTCGACGTGCCAACAACGGTCGAAGCGTATACCAACTTGGCCGAAATGGTGCCATACCCGTTGCACTTGGGAATCACCGAGGCAGGCACGGTCCAGGCTGGCTCCATCCGGTCCTCCGTGGGGTTGGGGATGTTGTTGTACCAAGGGATCGGCGACACCATACGGGTGTCGTTGGCTGGCGACTCTAAAGACGAAGTCTTCGCCGGATTCGAGATACTCAAGTCCCTGAACATGCGGCGAAAGGGAGCGGTTCTAGTCGCCTGCCCCAGTTGCGGGCGGGCGGACGTAGACGTGGTAAAGCTGGCCAATCAGGTTGACGATCTGCTAAAAGCCAGTAAAAAGGAAGTCACCGTTGCCGTGATGGGTTGCGAGGTCAACGGTCCGGGAGAAGCCAAGGACGCCGACGTGGGCATCGCCGCCGGAGCGGGCAGAGCCATTATTTTCCGCAAGGGTGTGAAGGTCAAGGTGGTAGCTGAGGAAGACATGCTGACGGCCCTGATGGAAGAGGTGGAGAACACTCCGGTAACCGTTGATTCGAAACGTCAATGAAGGTCTCTCAGCTAGTCACCAAGAGCCTGAGAGACGACCCCCCTGAAGCGGAAACGGCCAGCCATCGCCTAATGCTGCGGGCCGGCCTGATCTATCAAGTGGCCGCCGGAATTTACGCCAGTTTGCCTTTGGCCTTCAAGTCTCTTCGCAAGATCGAAGCCATCATCCGCGAGGAGATGGACCGGGCGGGAGGGCAAGAGTTGCTGATGCCCGCTCTCCAACCAATGGAGTTGTGGGAACAAACGGGAAGAGGCGCCGCTTTTGGCGACAACCTGTTCTCTTTGGAGGACCGCAGAGGCCGACCCATGGTTCTGGCGCCCACCCATGAAGAGGTGGTTACCGGCATCGTTAAGGCCAACGTTCAAAGCTATCGCGACCTCCCCGTGATTCTTTATCAGATACAGACTAAGTTCAGAGACGAACCCCGTCCCCGCGCCGGGCTGGTCAGGGTGCGCGAGTTCGTGATGAAGGACGCTTACAGCTTCAACGCCGACGAGGAAAGCCTGGACGATAGTTACCAGGCGATGGCTCAGGCCTATAAGAACATCTACCGCCGGTGCGGCTTGCCGGTGTTGATGGCCGAGGCCGACAGCGGGGCCATCGGCGGCAAAGACTCTCACGAGTTCATTTTGACCACCCCGACCGGGGAAGACACGGTCATTACCTGCTCCGCCTGTGGTTACACCGCCAACGCCGAGAAAGCTTCCGGCGTTTATCACGAGTTGTCCGCCGAAGACGAAGAATCTTTGGAAGAAGTCAGCACCCCCGGCGTAAAGACCATCGACGGCCTGGCCCAGTACTTGAATATCTCCGACGAAAAGACCTTCAAGGCTGTCTTCTACATGGCCGATGGGGAGCTGGTGTTCGTAACCATTCGCGGCGACTTGGAAGTCAATGATATAAAGCTGAAAAACGCCCTCCACGCCAGCGATCTGCACCTGGCCGACGACCAAGAAGTCGCCAAAGCCGGGTTGGTGGCCGGCTCCGCTTCGGCCATCGGGATCCACGACATCAAACGCGTCGGCGACTTGTCCATCACCCGCGGCAACAACTTCGTGGTGGGCGGTAACAAGCCGGACACGCATCTGCGCGGCGCGAACTATCCCAGGGACTTCCAAGTAGACATCTTGACCGACATCGCCTTGGCCAGGCCGGGTCAGGGCTGTCCCAACTGCGGCCAGCCCCTGGAAGCAGTCAGAGGCGTCGAGGTGGGCCACATCTTCAAGCTGGGCACTTTCTTCAGCGAAGCTCTGGGCGCGAATTATCTGGATCAAAATGGGCAGCATCAACCCATACTGATGGGGTGCTACGGGATCGGCGTGGGCCGATTACTGGCAGCGGCGATCGAGCAGAATCATGATGACAAAGGGATCGCTTTCCCGGCTACTATCGCTCCCTATCAGGTGCACTTGGTGGGCTTGAATCTGGCGGACGAACAGGTTGCTGAAGAGGCGGAACGGCTGTATCAGGAGCTACAAGACCAAGGTATAGAAGTTCTCTTTGATGACCGCACTGAGCAGACAGCCGGGGTCAAGCTGAACGACGTCGACCTTCTTGGCTTGCCGGTTCGGCTCGTGGTCAGCCCGCGAAACATGAAGGCCGGCGTGGTCGAGTTCAAACAGCGCCTAGATGAAACATCCAGCCTGGTGCCGACCGGTGAGGTCGTTGCCGCGCTGCAAGCGTTGCCGGAGATTACGTAAAGCACGGCTCAAACAAGCCTATTCCTGCCGCAAACTCCGCATCGGCGCTAAGCCTTGATCTCTGACGCCGTGGTCATGATCGACCGGAGAAAAGCCAGATTTTCCTGCAATTGGGGCGCCAGCACCTTGTGGGAAGAAGCCAACAGTAGCAGAAGCCTCAGTTGGGCCGCCAGATCCGCCGCCAGAGCCGTCTTGGCCTCGGCAATGGTGTCACCCTCCACGGGCACCCGCACACCATGAAGGGGTAGCTGGACACGGGACTCCGCAGCCCAGTACTTGTCCAGGCTGTCCATGATTATTATCGGGACTTCTTTCGATAAAACGAACTGCCCGTCCGGCGGGGAATCCGATGGCCGAAGCACGTCCACGATGATGCGGCTAACGTCGCTGTGGGTCAGGTGAAAGGTCGCCCGGTTGGGCAAACTGGTCCCTACATTTCTCCAGGGCCAATCGGCTGGCTCCGCGTCATCAACGCCCGGTTGGATCTGCACCGGAATCGCAAAGTCTTCCCCCAGCGTTCGGTCCTCGTCCTCCATGTTACTCCTCCGTGCTCAAGTCCCAGGCGGAGTAAACCTGATCGGGCAGAGATATGGGCCCGACGGCCTCTTCGTACTCACGAACATGTTTAGTGGTGAGCAGAGCGATAGCTTTCAGCATCTGCGGACTAACCTTGATACGAGCCCGCAGGATAGGCTCCCTCTCTTCCATCTGCTCCCCGAAGAAGATGACCGCTGAGTACAGGCTGCTGAAGATGTGCATGGAGTCGCTGTAGAAAGTTATCGGATCTCCGGAGGAATCTTCACTTGACTGGGTGTCTCCGGGGTTCGTGTAGCTCTCCTCCTGGGGCACCTGGTCTTCGGGAGGGACGTAGGGGCGTTGTATGATCGGCATTGCCTCTCCAATTCCACGGGGTTTCCCCGTAGCCGGCATCCGTTTCTGAGTGCGGTTATTTGTTACGGGGGTTCCCGTTTCTTAGACTTGTTGTAGAGGCCATATTATACACCGCCGGTTGACACCTTTTGGCATGTCCAGGATTAACTCCAAGTGGCCGCATCTACTGCCAGTGGAAGGCATCCAATCGATCGATATCAATGTCGGCGGTCCGTGCATACACGTGAGTGTTTACATGGTCTTTGGGTAAAGAACTGCCGTTAACCAGCCAACAAATCGTTCGCAGAAGGCAGCCATGTCCGAACTCTCAGAATTCCGGGAAGGCAAAGACCGCTATTTCGGCCAGGACCCCGATGCCCCCCTTACCCCTGAGCAACAGGGCCGGTTCGCCGGGCTGGCCTACTATCCGGAAAACTCAGCCTTGCAATTTGCTTTAACGATCGATGAGCTGAGCGACCAGGAAAAAGAAACCATCGAGATCGTCACCAGCACCGGAGATTCTCAGCCCTACGTTCGTTGGGGAACGATCTCTTTCCAGGTTGAGGGAGAGACAGCCACGCTGACGGTTTATCGAGATGAAAATGACGGCGAATTCTTCTTGCCCTTTACCGATCTAACCAGCGGACAGAGTTCCTATGGAGAGGGGCGTTACGTGGATCTGGAGCCCCTGCATCACGGCCGCTTCCGGTTGGACTTCAACTACGCCTACAATCCCTATTGCGCCTACAACCCAAACTGGAGTTGTCCCGTTCCACCTGTAGAAAATCGGCTGGATGTGGCGATCGAAGCCGGAGAAAAGAGCTTCCCCGATGCCGAAGGCCACTAGAGGACAGGCATTGCCGGCACCGGAAAACGTTCAACTGGGCGGGTCGGCCGCCGCGTCTCCCCGGGTTAGATGGTAGTGGCCAACGGCCAAGGCCTCCCACTCATGGGTAGTCTTACTTTGGCCGATGAGGCCTAGACAGGCCATGACCGCATAGGCGAGTTGGTCACGTGAAGCGTTGGGATGGCCGGCCATAGATTCCCGAACCTCTTGCGCGGTATAGGCGTATACAGCCAATCCGTGTTTCCGGGACCATTGGGCCAAGCTATCGCTCAACAGATCTAGGGCAGGCACCGGCCAGCGGATTCCCGAGGGCAAGCTGTGGGTCACCTCTTCCGGCCGCCAGCGCTCAACCAGCAAGTCCAACTTCTCCACCAAATAGGGAACCCTTATTTGAGCTTCGGTTCTGCGTTTAGTTCCGGCGCCGATAACTCCTGTCGTTACCGTGCGTCCATCCTCAAAGACAGCCCAGCCGCTTTCCCTTACCCCGGCGTCTAAAGCCAAAAGGATTCGGCTGCCAGTCATGTCTGGAACAGCGTAGCCGCGATCGCCGAGCCCCTTGGCAAACTAGGCATAGCTAGATATAGGCGATTCCGGGGCTCCATAGGTAGCGGCGAAGATGGGCCGGTTCCCATTAGTCTAGCGTATCCGGGTGGCATTAAGATTGCAGCGCCGGCGGCCTTTTCCTCGTCCGGAGATATATTATCCGATATAATTTCCTCGGTACGGGCGTCGGCTGGAGCGGACTCTTGATACAATCCAGTGTAATAATAGATGCCGCATTGCAGGCATAGCCAGTCCGAATGGTCCAAGACCAAGTCGCCCCGGCACTTTACACAGGCCTTGAAACGGAACCAGGTCATGGTCTCACCCTTGTCTGAGTCATGATTGCCGGTAGGAGCCGGACCGGCTGTTGATGTAGAACCAGGATCATTATATCAGAACATATGTGCTATAACCATGAACCACTGTCATTACCCCTTAGACACCAAGCCGAGGGGGCTGATCTCCTTGACCCACCTTCCGACGAATCCTATAATGGTCAAGCACAATATGACGAATTAGGGCCACGCCGTAGTGGTGAAGGTAACCTCACTTGACCCAGCCTACCAGCCAATCCTCTGCGCTATCCGTCCAGGATTTAGTTGACACGGCGGCCGGCGAATTGGCGGGCATCAACGATACCGAATCTCTAGAGGCATGGCGTGTGGCCTATCTGGGCCGGCGAGGCCGCTTGACCCTCTTCCTGCGGGGCTTGGCCCAGTTAGACCTGGAAGAACGCCGGGTGGCCGGCGCTATGGGGAACCAGGCAAAAGGTCGCCTGGGAGAACTACTAGACGAGCGGTCGAAGTCTATCAAGGAAGCCCAACTGACCAGGTCGGTCTCCGAGGACCGCCTTGACGTTACGCTGCCTGGACGTCCTCTGGTCAGCGGCCGCCTTCACCCTACCACCCAGATCGTTAGAGAGATCTGCAACGCCTTTATGACGATGGGATTCAGCGTGGTGGAAGGACCCGAGGTGGAGACGGACCACTACAATTTTGAGATGCTAAACATACCCTTAGGTCATCCCGCCCGGGACATGTGGAACACCCTGTGGGTAGACCAACAAAACGAAGACGGGAAAAATCCATTGCTTCTGCGGACCCACACTTCGCCGATGCAAGCTAGGGTCATGGAGAGCACCCGGCCGCCGGTCCGGGTGGTGGTTCCGGGGAAATGCTACCGGTACGAAGCCACCGATGCCACCCACGAATGGCACTTCTACCAGGTCGAAGGACTGGCGGTGGATGAAGGAATCACCTTCGCCGACCTGAAAGGCACCTTGTTCGAATTCGCCCGCCGGTTGTTCGGCAGCGACCGAAAGGTGCGTTTCCGGTGCGACTACTTCCCCTTCGTCGAGCCGGGCGTGGACATGTCCATCGACTGCTTTGCCTGCGATGGAAAAGGTAGCGGTTGCCGCATCTGCCGGGACAGCGGCTGGATAGAGATCATGGGCGCGGGAATGATCCATCCTAAGGTGCTGGCCGGTGTAGGATACGATCCGGAGAAGTACACCGGGTTCGCTTTCGGCCTGGGCCCGGAGCGCATCGCCATGCTGAAATACGGCATTGAAGACATTCGTTTGTTCTATTCCAACGACCTAAGGTTCCTGAGCCAGTTCTGAGGCGTCCAAACGAGTGTCACCGAGACGCCCTCCTAAAATCACCTTGATGCCAACCTGGCCTGAGCGGAGACAGACATCGAAATAGTCAACGAAATACCGGTCCATCTCCCAAAGTGGACCAACGTTCCGAAAAGGCAGCTAACCGGCATGATTAGGGAGCTATAGGAGCCCATGAAAGTTCCCCTAAGTTGGCTACGTGAGTACGTTAACGTGGATCTGCCTGCTGCCGAGCTGGCCCATCGGCTAACCATGGCCGGCGTAGAGGTCGGCGAGGTTGTAGAGATGGGCGGGTGGAAAGAGTGCTTCGTGGGACAGGTCGTCACAAAGGAGCCTCACCCGCAGGCAGACCGGTTATCACTTTGCCGGGTATCCACCGGTAGCGAAGAGATGGAAGTGGTCTGCGGCGCGCCCAACGTAGCGGCCGGCCAGAAGATCTGCTTCGCGAAGGTTGGCGCCGTCCTGTATAACAGCCATTCGGGCAAACAAGAAGCGCTCAAGCCCGCCAAGATCAGGGGCGTGGTGTCCCAGGGAATGATCTGTTCCGCATTGGAGTTGGGGTTGAGCGAGGACCATCAAGGTATCGTGGTCCTCCCTGACGACGCTCCCACCGGTATGCCATTGGACGATTACCTGGGAGACACGGTGCTAGACCTGGAATTGACTCCCAACCGGCTGGATTGCTTGTCCGTGCTGGGCGTAGCCCACGAAGTGGGAGCGTTGACCGGACAGCCGGTGCGGGAGCCGGACATAAGCTATCCGGAAGATGGACCGGCCATAAGTAGCCAGGTGTCCATATCGGTTGCCGACCCAGACCTGTGCCGGCGTTACACCGCCAGCCTTATCACCGGCGTCAAGATCGGCCCGTCGCCCCGCTGGCTGCAAGAACGATTAACCAAGGCGGGGTATCGCCCCATTAGCAACGTGGTCGACGTGACCAACTACGTCATGCTGGAATACAACCAGCCGTTACACTCCTTCGACTACGACCGTCTCAAGGATCATACCATCATCGTGCGCCGGGCCAAGGCGGACGAGACGTTGGTCACCCTGGACGGCGTGGAGCGTAAGCTCACCCCCAACGTTCTGGTTATCGCCGATGCCCGCGACCCCATCGGCATCGGCGGGGTGATCGGTGGCGCCAACAGCGAGATCGGGCCGGACACGGTATCGGTGTTATTGGAGTCGGCCACGTTCAACGAACAAAACAACCGGGAGACCGCCCAGAGCATGAACCTGCGTACGGAAGCCACGCTGCGGTTCGAGAAGGGACTACGCCCTGAATTAGCTCCCATGGCTCTACGCCGGGCGACCCAGTTGATTCAGCAGGTGGCCGGCGGTCAGGTCGCTCAAGGAATCATCGATGTGTATCCGGGCGAAGGGGCGGCTCCTCAGACAGTAGGATTGAGCACGGAGCGGCTGAAGAAGCTGCTGGGGATGGACATCGACCTAGAAACGGTGGAACGTGTCTTGCAGTCGCTGGGGTTCCAGTGTCAGAGAAACGGTCCCGGCCGACTGGAAGCAACCATACCTTACTGGCGCAATGACATCAACATAGAGGAAGACCTGGTGGAGGAGGTGGTGCGGATCATCGGCTATGATTCCGTTCCCACCACCATGCTCTCCACGCCTATCCCATCACAGGAGACCACTCCGATGACCTCCATCGTTGGAGCGGTCAAGGACGCTTTGGTGGCCGCGGGGATGCAAGAAGTTATCAGCTATCCACTGGTGAGCGGGGCAGACCTCCACCGGGTAGGCCTGCTTGACGAGGCCGAACCTCCGTTGCGGATAGCCAACCCGATGAGCGCCGCGCAAGAATACCTCCGGCCCACGTTGCGGGCCAGCCTGTTGGCCACGTTGGCCGCCAATGAAGGGCACAGCGAAGGTCCCTTCCGGTTGTTTGAAGTGGGACGGGTGTTCAATCCCAATGGGGACGAACTGCCTGAAGAGCGCGAAATGGCCGCCGGCGTCTTGGCCGGCAGGAGATGGGATCCATCCTGGCTAGTTGACGACAGCACTCTGGACTTTTACGATGCCAAGGGTCCGATTGAGTTGGTGATGGACGATCTAGGTATCACCTGCGTCTTCGAGCCCGTCGATGACCCATTTTTTCATCCGGGAAGGTGCGCCCGTATCTTGGCTGGAAAGGAATCCTTGGGAATCGTCGGCGAAGTGCATCCATCCATCCTAGACCGGTTCGACTTAAAAGCCCAACCGGTTGCTCTGTTGGAATTGGATCTCCCGGCGGTTTTGCAGTCCCAGAAGGGGATCAGCCACCAGTTCAGATCCCTGTCCCGGTACCCGGCCGCCACCCGGGACCTGGCCCTGGTAGTGCCAACCGGCGTGCCCGCCGCCCAGGTTCAAGAGATCGTCTCAAAACACCGGCTGGTGGAGCGAGTGGAGTTGTTCGACGTATATTCCGGTGAAAATATCGCCTCGGACTCCAAGTCCCTGGCCTTTCATGTGTTTTTCCAATCCCACCAACGAACCCTGACCGCTGAAGAAGTCAACCGGGCGCTGCAAGGATTGCTCCGCACGTTGGAACAGCAGGTTGGGGCCACGTTGCGCGCCTGAAGAGAGCAAAGAGGAGCCATATGGCAAGCCACAGCCACCGTGAAGGCCACCAGCAGTCTCAAGACCACGAACATGGCCATCGCCACGCGGAAGAGGACATGTTGAGCGTGGAGGAAGCATTCCAGCGCATCATGGCCTCATTTAGCCCCCTGGAAGCCGAAGACGTTTCCTTGTTGGACTGCTTGGGCCAAGTGCTGGCCGAAGACATCCAATCGCCGCTGGACCTGCCTCCTCTGTCCAACTCGGCCATGGACGGTTACGCGGTGCTTAGCGCCGACATACAGGGTGCCTCTCCGGAATCGCCCCGTAACCTGGAAGTTATCGGCTTGGTCGCGGCGGGCCAGGTTTCCAACCAGACCGTTGTCTCCGGAGTGGCGATCCGCATCATGACGGGCGCTCCCATCCCTGCTGGAGCCGACGCCGTCGTACCCTTCGAAGAAACCGACGAGGTGGAGCGCCGCCAAGCAGGCAGACCACTGGACCAAGTGGCGATATACTCCAGCTTACCCGTGGGCGTAAACGTGCGGCCGGCAGGCGAAGACGTCCGGCGGGGGCAGCAAGTGCTGGATGCCGGAACCCCGATACGGCCTGCGGAGATAGGTGTCATGGCCTCGCTGGGGTTGACCTCAGCCAGGGTCATTCGCCGGCCGGTGGTGTCCATCCTGGCCACGGGCGATGAGCTAGTGGCCAGCGGACGGTCCTTGGAAGAGGGCAAGATCTTCGACAGCAACAGCGTCAGCGTTGCCGGGTCTGTGCTTGCCTGCGGCGGCATCCCCCGCGTACTGGGAATCGCCCGAGACAACCTGGAGGACCTGAACAACAAGTTGACCGAAGCGGCGGGCAGCGACCTTATCGTTACTTCCGCCGGTGTTTCCAAGGGCGACTATGACATCGTAAAAGATGTGTTAACCGAGCGAGGCGACATGAACTTCTGGTCGGTGCGGATGCGCCCGGCCAAGCCCTTGGCATTCGGACATCTCCGGGAGGACGGAGGACGCTCGGTGCCCCTCCTGGGCCTGCCGGGGAATCCGGTCAGTACCATGGTGGCGTTCGAGATGTTCGCCCGGCCGGCGATTCGCATCATGTTGGGCAAACGGATCCTCGCCAGGCCGATGGTGGAAGGGGTACTTACGGCGCCCATCCACAATGCCGACGGACGCCGCGTTTACGCCCGGGTAGAAGTAACCAGGAAGGATGGGATGTACTACGCCAATCCCGTCGGACCCCAAGGCTCCAATATTCTCACATCCATGTCCAAAGCCAACGGTCTAGCTGTTTGTCCCGATAATCTTCCCAGCAAAGGCGCTGGCGAGCAGGTCCAGATCATCATGTTGGACTGGAACGAAGAGGTTGACGTATGACCAGCCCCAAAGCCCAAACCGATAATCCGGAAGAAGAAGTTGTTGAGGTACCGGAGCCTCTGCTGATTAATATCAGTTTTACCCGTTTAGCGGAGTTGAAGCGCTCGGCGATCATGTTATTGGCGGCGCGGCGGCCCCCGACTTGCCCATCATTGGACCTGCCCGACACCGAATTGACCGACCCACAGAAATTGGTCAATGAAATAGCGGACCATTACGAAGATTCTGAAGGGTTTATCACCAGCGCGATGACCATTCAGGAAATACTTTTCCGAACGTTGTTAACTCGCCGCAACGCGCCCACACTATTGAGCGACCTCCATTACGAACTCACCGAACGTTGGTCGACTCCGGTTCGCCCGATCAACGTCACCGAAGACGGGCTTCGAACGATCCTGAAATCTGATACTTACTACGGATTTGCCACGGTTGATAAGTAGAAGCCGGATAATCGCACTGACATAATCTCACGCAAACAAAAAAGGTGCGGTTTACCGCACCTTTTGGCGTTTGTAGCAAGGTTACTTCGTTTAAGCGGCAGTTTGTTGTCCAGCCAACTCGATCAATTTCTTGAAGGCCGCTTCGTCCCGAACTGCCATATCGGCCAGTATCTTTCGATCCAACTCGATACCCGCCAGCTTCATACCATGCATGAACTGACTGTAGGTAGTTCCGGAAGCCCGGCATGCCGCTCCGATGCGTATGATCCAAAGCCGCCGAAAGTCGCCTTTCCTTTCACGGCGATGACGATACGTATGGGACCAAGCGTGAATCAGGGCCTCTTTAGCCCATTTGTAGTTCCGGTGGGAACTTCCGTGGAAGCCCCTGGCCGCCAGCAAAACTTTTTTATGGCGTCGATGTTTGGTAACGCCGCGTTTAACTCTGGACAAGATTGGTCTCCTAGTGTGGTGTGGGGCCCCTAACCATAGGGGAGCAAGCGGCTCAAGCGGCGAACGTCGCTGCTATCGACAAGTAGTTTGTCGGAGTACTTGCGAGTGACCTTGGTGGGCTTCTTACGCCTTAAATGGCTGCTCATGCGCTTGCGCCGCATCAATTTTCCGGTACCGGTGATGTGGATGCGGGCTTTCGCGCCCTTGTGTGTCTTAAGTTTTGGCATCTGCTGGTTCTTCTACCTTCTGGTCAGAAGCTTCGGCTTCCTGGTCAGTAGCTTCTGGTTTTTGATCCTCAGCTTCTGGCTGCTGACCGGTGGCTTCCGGTTTTTGGTCGGTCCGCTCCGGTTTTTGAGGCGTGGGCAGGAGAATCATCGATAGCGCCCTGCCCTCTAAAGCCGGTGGCTTCTCCAAGCGAACTTCATCTCTCAGATCGTCGGCTACCCGTTTCAAGACTGCCAGACCCAGTTGCTGATGGGCGGCCTCTCTGCCTCGGAAGCGAACGGTCAGCTTGACCTTGGAACCGTCCAAGATGAGCTCTCTCACCTTCCGAGTCTTCGATTCCAGGTCGTGGCTACCGATATTGGGCCTGAAACGTACTTCCCGAAGGTCGGTGCTCTTCTGACCCTTTCTGGACTCCCGGTCTTTTTTAGCGGTCAGGTAGCGGAGCTTACCATAGTCTAGCAAGCGGCAAACCGGGGGTTCGGAGTTGGGAGCTACCTCTACCAGATCAACTTCGGCTTCCTGGGCAAGACGAATCGCCTGGGCAACGGCCATTACCCCCAGTTGACTGCCGTCTTCGCCGATAACCCGAACCTGGGCAGATGTGATTCTATCGTTTACCCGATACTGCCTAGCTATGCTTTCCTACCTCCGACAGATTAGCCCCCTGATTGAAGGGGTAAAGTCGATTCACTCTACCACACGCCCATGGGCTCGTCAATCCGCACAATGTTGGCCCTGTAATTGTGCGGCCACCAACTATTCCGCCCTTAATAAGTTACATAATTCGTAACAACATAGGTAGATTATTGCCCAAATCTATGCATAAGCTGATAGATTGCCTCCGTTCCAAACGTCAGAGCGTCCACTGGGATGCGCTCATCCGGCCCATGAATCAGCTGGGAAAATTGGAATTCGGGAGGCAGCTTCATGGGCAAGTAGCCGTATGTTTGGATACCCAGCTTGGAGAAAAATCGGGCATCGGTGGCCCCCGGCAGCAGAATCGGGATCGGCTCACCATCCGGGTCAGCCGAACGCAGGATTCCTTTTAGTGTCTCAAACAATGTCATGTCCGGTTCGGCAGGCCCGGGGTCGTGCCTAATCACCTCCAGTTCCACCTCATCTCCCACATTGTGGCGCAACTCGGAGATGAGATCTTCGGGGGCATAGCCCGGAAGCAACCGCCCGTCCAATTCCACCAACACAGTGCTGGGCACAACGTTTACTTGCTCACCACCCCGAACAACCGTAGCATTGGCCGTATTGCGGAGCAGGGGCTCAAAGGGCTGTCCTTTTTCGCCCATCAGTTTCAGAACCTTGTCCGTCATCCTTGGATGCAGTAGCTGACGGAACACCGTACCCTGCGGCCAAGGCAGTTTGGCGGAGATAGTCTGGATCATGCTCCGAGTAACCGGCGTAACGTGCACGGGCAGGCGGCGCCGCTCCAACCTACGTAAGAAAGAGGCCATACGGCCCATTGCCCCTTCCCGTTGGGGCAATGAACCGTGCCCGCCCGGACCTCTGATCGTCGCTTGAAGATGGCAGATCGGTTTTTCGGCCACCATGATGGGATAGAACCTCTGCCGCCCGACCTCGTAGCTGAATCCCCCGAACTCGCCGATGGCGTATCGCCCCCTTGAAACAGGCCGCTCTGGTTCTCTACCAGGTATTTCGCGCCCGCGTCTCCCCCACCTTCCTCGTCGCTGACCAACGCCAATATTACGTCGCCTGCCAGATGCAGGTCTTCGGCCTTGGCCCTCAAAAAGGCGGACAGCATCATGACGATGCCGCTTTTCATATCCAGAGCCCCCCGGCCCCAGACGTACCCGTCCACCAGCCGTCCTTCAAATGGTGGATGTTGCCAAGTTTGGCCGGCGGTAGTAACCACGTCTACGTGGCCGTAGAGCAGAAGGGGTGGGGCATTGCCTTGACCCTTCAACCGGGTTATCAAGTTGGGGCGGTCCGCGGAACTTCCGACGATCGTGCAGTCGCACCCAGCTTCGGCAAGCAAGTTGGAAATATAGGCAACGCACTCCCTTTCATTGCCGGGCGGGTTGGTGGTGTCGAAGCGGATGAGCCGTTGCAGAAGCTCCACCGGATTGAGGGAAGTGCTTTGGCTCTCCTGAGTAAACGAAATAGACATCAGACTCGCCTACCGGAGAACCGGCAAGAAGCCAGGTGCAAGAGACCAGTTGAAAGTAAGGGAGTGCTTTCGGTCTTGATCCGCATAGGAGGGAGAAGATTTGCTGGATAAGCAGACTTAAGCTGCCGAAAATAAGAGAGGCAAGTTAATAGGGTTCAGGTCTGGTCGGGCGGATCAAAATCCTGGTTCAACCCTCGAAGGAATTCCTCTATCTTGGGAGAAAGCTCGGCCGGAGTGGAGGGCTCTCCGTTCTGTTCCCGGTCGTACCGCTCCTCCAAGCGCTGTAAAAGGGACGAAACTTCAGAAGCGTCGGTGACGATGTTCTGCAGTGCCTCGTACTGTTTCCGGCCTCGCTCGGGCTCCTTGAGCCGGTCGGGAAGGTCGTACAGACTGCAGAGCACGTCCATGAGCCGCGCGGTTCCGGTAAAGTCCTCATCTACTTGGAAATATTGGGGCAAGTGGACCACGAACGTACGGGTATCCATCCCTAGGGCTTCCGCTTCCTGAGAGATCAGGTAAGTGATCGTGGTCGGCCCTTCGTAGTTGCTGGGTCGGGCGCCCACCAAGCGATACTCCTCTTCATCCTGTCCCTGGCTGCTGCTGCCGGTAACCAATAGGGGTCTGGTATGGGGAACCATGTCGTACATGGCGCCGATCAAAGAATACCGGCGAGCGCCGACAAACTTGAGCAATTCCACCACCGAGTCTGTATAGTCCTCGCCATAGCATTGAGGCTCAAGGAGGTGGAGAAAGATCAGGTCCTGTCCTTCTTCCCGTATCGAATAACGAACTACCGTGTTAGGAATGGAGTAGCCCCGTTTGCCGTGTTCGATATAAGAGCGGGGCCGGTATCGGGTAAAGTCGTAAAAGCGTCCAGGCCGGGCCAGACGGCCCAACTCCTCGGCTTGTAGATGTCTTTCTATCCTTTCCAGACTCAGCGTCCCAACATTGCCGACGTCGATCCAAGGCCTGAGGACCGCAAGCACGTGGGGCTCTTTAAACTCGGGCAATTCGCCGGGAATCTCGAAATCGCCGATACGCATAGTATTAGTTTGACAGCGGGTAAATCTATTTACAAGGGCTGGGAGTCCGGTTAAAGGCCAATTGAGGCCGGGCACGCACCAGGGCAGTAGTCGTACCTGAAACAACACCTCGGTTGGCGTTCGGAGAGACGGTAGATCAACACTGCCCCATGTGGGTCAGCCGGCCCTCTCTCCATACAACGTTGCCGGCCCGGACGGTTAGGAAGGTGTCCAATCGGACCTTGCCCTCAACGTTGTGCCCGGCCATGTCGTGCCAGACGAAGCGGCCTTCCCTAAGGTCGAACACCGCCGCGTCGCCGGACATTCCGGGCTTCAACGAACCGATGGACTCTTCCAGTCCCAGGACCTGGGCCGGTTTGACCGTGGAGGCGGATATTGCCCCTTCCATGGAAAGACCCAAAGCATAGAATTTGCTCACCAAGTCGTTCATTAGGTAAACGGTCCGGTCGGGAGGCGGGACGTGGATGTCGGTGCTGATGGTGTCCGGGAAGAAGTCCTGCTCCAGGGCCGCCTTCACCACCTCGGTGTCGCAGTGCACACCGGCGTGGGCCACGTCCATGATTACGCCCCGGTCGGCGGCGGCGCGGGCTTCCGGGCGAATCTTGCCGTTCCGGTCCAAGATGGACTCATGGTCGCCATTAAATGCGTGGGTTGAGATGTCGCCCGGTCCCAGGAACTCCAGCACCTCGGGGAGAGGAATCGGAGTGCCGCTGACGTGTACCATCAGCTTGCTCCCCGATTGGTCGGCCGCTTTCCTGGCAAGTTTCATGGCTTCCCGGGCGTTCCAAGGAGCCACCGCGTTGTGTTGCATCCGTACTTTCACGCCGAAGCAGAAATTTGGGTTGCTCTTGATGGCGTCGGCGGTTTGATCCACGTCGATGACTCGCATGTCGTGCAGGCCGCCCCCCAGAACCCTGTTGGAAGCCAAACCCACGGCGCCGATATGCAAGAATGCCAATAATCGGGTCTGGTGCGCTGGAAATACGTAGTCCCGCATGGCTTGATAATTCAGAAAGCCCGCGCTGCCGGCGTCGACGCCGGTGGTCGTGCCCGCGGACAAGCAGTTCTGGTCGGCGTGAACCGCCGAGCCATTGCCGCCGTGGTAAAAGTGGCCGTGCAGGTCGATGAGACCCGGCGTTATCAGCTTGCCGGTCACATCGATCACCGTGGCGTCCGCATCCGCCTCGATGTGCTCGGCCACCGCAGCGACCAAGCCATCCTTGAAAGCCACATCCCTCCGGCCGTCGATGCCCTGACCGGGGTCCAGGAGCGTGCCTCCGGTAAGTATCAAATCATAGCCGGTTGATGTAGTTGTCAAAGTCCTTTTCCTTAATTATCTGGGAATTTAGTTGGGGATTCAGTTGGCGCGGCAGGGAATGGCTTATTCAGTTCTATTCGTCCTCTGGCGGAGGCTCCACGTACTCAAGTCTTCGCAACCTGGGGTAGACCAACTCTTTGGGATTCTGGAAATCATTGTCAGAGATATCCGAAGACTCTTCCATTCTTTTAACGCCGAAGCTATCTATGGTTTGTTGCACCAACAGATTAACAACCTGCGGAGAACGGCCATCCAACCGGCCCAACTGGTAGGCCAAGGTCACCGCCAACTGGTTCCTGGTTATCTGATCGAAGGCCGTCGAATCGTTCAGGTCTTCGGGCATACCACCGCATTGGTCTAGAAAGTCGTCCAGCACTTGGCCGATAATATCGGACAACCCCCCCAACTCAATCTCTGTCATGTATCCGGTGAGCTTGTCGGTAAGCTCAACTATCCCTTTTTCAGGCAGCAAGAGACCGTCCAAGTCCATGCCGGAAGTGTCGTTTGGGTCTTGAGCCATAGGATTCGAATCTCCTGGATCGATGGAAATACGGGTAACTGCCGGTCTGTTCAGCCGATAGCGATAGCGGTGAGACCCCTGATCACCGGTCCAAGCACGGTTTGCAGTATACCCAGTCCAACCGCATAGTCCAACATGATGATTCCGATCAGGATCACCGGGCCGTACTGCTGTAGACGGGCGTAGGAAGCCGCATGTTCTCGTGGGATAAATCCCTCCAATATGCGGGAACCGTCCAGTGGGGCGAGGGGTATCAAGTTGAAGACAGCCAAGAGGAGATTAAGGGTGATGATCAGCGTAAAAAGAATCGAGAATACGTTTAGGATGCCACCGTTGATCAGTTCCGAAATGCCGTAGATTCCAAAGCCGGTGTAGTCTAGTATCCCTACCTTAATCGGAATGGCCAACACGAACGCGACCGATAGGTTGGAGATGGGTCCGGCGGCGGCAACCAGAGATGTTCCCGTGGCGCCATGGGCCAATCGGTGGGGATTCACGGGCACGGGCTTGCCCCAACCGAACCCGGCTAGCAGAATCATTGCCGTTCCGCTGGGGTCTAGGTGCTTCAGCGGATTAAGGGTCAGACGGCCCAGGCACTTCGCCGTCGTATCTCCCAGTCCGGTGGCAACCACGGTGTGGCTGAATTCGTGGATAGTGATCGCGACGACCAACGCCACGGCCCAGAAAGCCATCATGATTAAAAACGTTAATGGATCGTCTGGGAGAAGGTGATAAAAACGGAATAGCATCGGATATCAACGAACCTGCCGGTCCCAAGTGGGCCGTTCGGGGTCCGCCATCATCCCAGCGCTATAGATCCAAACCACCAAGATGGTCAACTACTCGTCGTCGTCGTCTTCGTCCGGCTCTTCGGGGGCCGGGGTCCGGTCTACGGCAAATACCGACCTTGGCAACACCGCTGCGTTCCGGTTTTTACGGCCAGGCTGAGCACGAGGCATCTCTTGCAGGTCTGATTTGAGCTTGGATAGGCTTTCCATAGAAACCGAACCGGCGTCTACCACCACACCGTGGACTCCAGCGTCCCGCAACACTTCCAGGTCCTTTGCCCCCGGGGGTTCGCTGATGGAGACCAGGATGTACTGACTGACCCGGCTGCTGATGGCTGTGATATTGGTGAGATCGGCCAATGTCCACGTTCCGGACTGACTGGTAACGTCGATCAAGACAGCGTCCACCGGTAGTGGGTTGATCGCCCTAAGTTGCCGTTCATCGGCGCTGGGATCCAGGCAAAGCAATCGGGCCATCTCTTCGGACTTTAGAACCGAGACCGGCGTATCGGCCAAACCGAAGGCCAACATATCGCATCCCGCTTCCTTATAACCGTTAACACTATCCTCGTCAATCGTACCTGGGCTGAGTCCCCAAGGCACGGATGGGAGTCCCGGCGCAATCTTCTTCAATGCCGCCAGATCGTCGATCCCGGAAAGCAGGACCGCTTCCGGGGAGAGATCGGAGATAGCCTCGCAACCGGAGGCATGATCCGAAGATATTTGGACTATCAAGGCCATTCCCGGGGGCCGCTGTTCCCTGCGTACGCCAAAACCCAAAGGCGCCGGGGCGATGATACTAATCTTCTCGAGACTGTCTAGAAATTTGCTCATCCGTTAATTACCGCGGTTGGGATCCGGGTTAACCCAGCCTTATCCGCGGTTGTTACCTCGCGATTGAATTTGAAATTCTGCTTGGCTACGAAGCCTTGGTGTCTGGGTCTGTTCGCGCTCCCGCCAGCTTACCGTGATTATAACGCAAAGCGTGGGATTTGTCGGCCGCTTGAGTCGGACAACGCGGCCAGCGCGAACTTCAACTTAAGCCAGAATCGATCCGGATGTGGGGAAACAGGCGGCGTAGACAGAGGGCATTCTTTGGGATAAAAGTGAATGATTCGGATACATAACTATCAATTATAGGTAAAAGCAGTTACTAGATTTAAATGATTATTAAAAACTACCCAATTTTAGAAAACGCCCTAAATACTGTTGACAGTCTCACCAGCATATCATATGATTTAGCCTGTAAATTCAGCCTAGAGTGAGGTTCGAAAACCTCGTTCGAAATATATAGCTTAAGGGGGCGTCGAATGGCAAACAAAGAAGACCTTGCCCAGATGGCTCATCTGATGCGCCGGGCCGGATTCGGAGCGACGCGCGAAGAATTGGAACGATACGTGGCCAAGGGCTACGATGCAACGGTGGAGGAGCTCATTAACCCGCCCGACGACATGCCGGCCGGCAACATGACCCTGCTGCTGCGGTACATGCCGGGTTGCTTACTACCCGGCGGGGTTCCCCAACCGGGTCAGTACAATTGGATGTACAACATGATCACCACCAAGCGGCCGTTGGAAGAGAAGGTAGCGCTTTTCTGGCACCAGGTCTTCGCCACCGGCAACTCCAAGGTGGACAACTGCGACCAGATGCTGGAGCAGTTGGTAATGTTCCGCAAGTACGGAATGGGCAACTACCAGGAAATGCTGGTGGAGCTGTCCAAAAACCCAGCCATGCTCTATTGGCTGGACAACAATGAGAACCACCGCGACGCCGTGAACGAGAACTGGGGACGGGAACTGCTTGAGCTGTTCTCCATGGGCGTCAGCAACTACACCGAGGTTGACGTACGGGAAGCATCCCGCGCCTTCACCGGCTGGACCATCGCCCCCAAGCTGCCTCGTCAACCCTTTGGACGCTTCCCCTGGGCTTTCGAGTACCTGGGCGAAGACCACGACGACGGCGAAAAGACTTTCCTGGGTCACACCGGAAATCTGAACGGGGAAGACATCATCGACATCATCGTGAAGGAACCGGCCACGGCCCGGTTCATCTGCCGTCACCTTTATAGCTTCTTCGTGGCTGACGAGGTGCAGGTCCCGGCTTGGACCATCCAGGACGCCCGGGACGAAGACGCGCTGGAAATGATGATTAACGCCTTCGAGGAGTCGGGCTACGAGAT
>CATMOE010000048.1:0-29222 GCA_950072105.1 uncultured Dehalococcoidia bacterium | reverse complement strand
CTTCCGTATCTGTTTCATGTCCTGCTCCTTCTTTGCAATTCTAGGAGCGGGACTCTCTCTTAGCTACCTGTTCAAATCTCCCAGACCACCTCACCCAACGGAAATTGCGCAAACTGCGCGCCCGGCGGGGGCGTTCCGTGTATCATGCAGGCCGCCAGTTTTGCGGTTTGTAACTACACACCCTGGCACCTGGGATTGGATTCTCTCCCCTTAATGGACTCTCCGCCTGCCCCCCTTTACGGATTTTCGGCAGGGCGCATCGATGTTTTTTGGGTCGAACAATTTGGGAGTCTCGCTGACACTTGGTGGAACGGCACTGAGTGGGCGGTTGCGGGACTTTCCGCTGGGCCGCTGGACTCTCCTCCCGCTCCTCTTTCCGGATTTACAGAAGGACGGATGGACGTGTTCTGGAAGGGCGATGACGGGTATCTCTGGGACACCTATTGGACCGGCACCGCATGGGCGGATGCCAAAATTTCCCAATGGCAGATCTCATCCACTCCGGCTCCCCTCACCGGAGCTGCGGACTTACGGATGGACGTGTTCTGGACTGACTCCATCGGGGCTCTCTGGGACTCCTGGTGGGTCGCCGATCCCGGGTGGCAGGATTCAAAAATTTCCGCTGGCCCGATGGGCTCCCCTCCGGCGCCACTTTCCGGATTTGCGGAAGGACGGACCGACGTGTTCTGGATGAACACGGACGGGTCTCTCTGGGATTCCTGGTGGACCTCCGGTTCCGGGTGGGCGGATGTGAAACTTTCCGACGGCAAGCTGGACTCTCCTCCCGCTCCGCTTACCGGATTTGCAGCCGGACGCATGGACGTATTCTGGAAGGACAGTGATGGGGCGCTCTGGGACACCTGGTGGAACGGCACCGAATGGGAGGATATGAAACTTTCCGACGGGCCGCTGAACTCCATTCCTGCTCCCCTTTACGGATTCGCGGAGGGGCGCATGGATGTTTTCTGGCAGGCCACCGACGGGTCTCTCTGGGACACCTGGTGGAACGGCGCTGAATGGGCCGATTCTAAAATTTAATCGACTGGAGCTAGTGCACCAAAGATCGCGGCTCCAGCCATCTACAGTTACCTGGGGTGCGGCTTGAAGCCGGCAACCTAAAGCCGCACCCCAACAATGGTTAGCAGCAGATGTCTGCCCGTCACCATCTATGTGCTTGAGAGAACGACTGCTGAGTCCGTCATTTTGCGTGGGCCGCGGGACTCATGAGCTAAGGAGTCCCGGGTCAGCGCGGCCATATCCCAAGGCGAACACGCCTATCGCTGGTTCGAGCCCAGCAACTCCGGGAGACTATTCATATCGCTGAAGGTCTGGATACCCAGGCCTTCCAGCCCCCAGATGTCTTTGTTGGGGCAATACCCCAGGACCGTCATGCCCGCCGCAAGACCTGCTTGAGCGCCCGGATAGCTGTCTTCTATCACCACGCACCGGCTGGGGGGAACCCCCATGTTCTGGGCCGCCAGCAGATATATATCGGGGGCGGGTTTGCCATAGGCGACTTGATCGACGCCATAAAACTTGTCGCCGAAATATCCGGCGAGACCGGTAACCTCTAGGGTGACCACCATCTTTTCCCTTGTTCCGTTCGACGCGACGCACATCGGCATTCCGGCATCCGACAGGCAACGTACAGTCTCAACCGCACCGGGCATCGGTAGCAACTCCTTCCGGAATCTCTCCGATTCCCGAGCCAGTTGTTGTTCCTCAATGTCTGCGGGCAAACAACCCGGCACTTCATCCTCGAACATTTCCCACATCTCCGAGTAGGCAAGACCAGTCGTCCTTGTGGCAACTTCGTCCGGTGACATTTCCAGGCCAGCTTCGTTGAGCAATTGAGATATGACTTCGTTATTAATAGTTTCCGTATCTACCAGAACTCCGTCACAGTCGAAAATCACCAGGTCGAAAGTCGTCATTCTATTTGGACCGCTCCGTTATTCAAGGTATGAGGGCCGTGTCTCCGGCAGATTTCTCGCCTAGGGTTCTCCCGGCAAGGGCGGCGCTGAATCTGGCGGACTTCGGTGGCCGGTAGCTTGTTCGTAGGCGTAGGCAAGTTTGACCATCGTTGGGTCGCTGAACGGGCGGCCGAGGAAGGTGATCCCCACGGGGAGTCCGGCGGACGTGAACCCCGCCGGGACCGAGATCGACGGCACATGCACCAGGTAGGTATTGATATGGGTAGTGCCCCTCATGTCGTAGTAGGGCGGTCCCACACCTTCGGCGATCAGCGTCGGTTGATGCTCCACGGTTTTATGGACGATAGCGTCCAACTGGGCGTCCGCCATTATCTTCATGACGCTGAACATAAGCTCTTCTCGGGCCAGCAGATACTCGGCATAGGCCGCCGGACCGGTCAGCGCGGTTCCGGCATACTTAGACCGGTGAACCTTGGCGTAATCCGGAGACTGCATCATGGCCTCCGGCGATGCATAGGGTGGGTTCTCGCTGCGTCCGTAGTAACGGTCCCAAGCTTCGTCGTTTCGGCCGTCGCTGGCCCGTTTCGCCAGCAACTCCGTCAGACGCGGTATCTCGGGCATTGGGACGACCGTGGCCCCAGCGCTTTCCAACTCGGCGGCGGCCCGGTCGAAAACCTGGGAGACCAACCGGAAATCATCGGAGTCCGGCTCGGAATGAAAGCCCATAGATTGAGTCATAACGCCGATTCGAGCGCCCTTTAGGCCATCTCCGTCGAGGGAATCGGTGAATGTCTCCGGCGCCTGGCCGACACCGAAAGATGTCATGGGGTCGTCCGGGTCGTATCCGACCATCACGTCCAACATCTTTGCCAGGTCGGTGACCGACCTGGTCAGGGGACCCAGGGACCCTGGCTGCCCCGGCCAGCCGGCGTAGACCCCGCCCCGGCTGACCAGACCGGCAGTCGGCCTGATTCCGGTAACGCCGTTCCAAGCGGCAGGTCTCCGGATGGAAGCGAATCCTTCCTGGCCGATGGCAACCGCGCCCAGATTGGCCGATACACTGGCGCCGGGGCCTCCCGACGAGCCGCCGGGCGTCCGGGCCAGATCATAGGGGTTTCTGGTCGACCCGAACAGGGACCCGTGGGTATCGCCACGCCCCAGTTCCCCCAGGGTTGCTTTGGCTAGGATGATCGCCCCGGCCTGTCGCAACTTCTCGGTAACAAAGCAATCCCGGTCTGGGAAATAGTCTCGGAAGACCACGGAACCGAGAGTAGTGGGCATTCCCCGGGCGTCCATCTGGTCTTTGAGAATGACCGGCACGCCGTGGAGGGGGCCGGTGAGGCCGTTGTTCCCAAAATCCCTGTCCAACCGGTCGGCGTCTTCCAGCGCCTGGGGATTCACCGTGATTATCGAATTAATCTGGGGACCATTACGGTCGTAAGCTTCGATCCGGTTCAGATAAAGCTCGACCAATTGACGAGCGCTAATAGAACCATCGGCAAAAGCTTGCTGGATGCCGGCGATGGTTGTTTCTTGTAGGCAGAATCTGCCGGTTTTTTGCTGTGCCGCAGTCAAAGCGCGTCCCCTCTTACCATCCATTTGGCTAACGGGAATGGATATATGACATTTCTATGGGATTGTACTCTACACCGAGCACGAAAACTCATTTCCGGTGTAGAATCTAGAACACCCAAGGATTTTCTTCGGGCAACTCCGGAACGATGCAGACCAGGAGAAAGCAATGCCTACTGAACAAGCTGGTTCAAATAGCGCTCTAACCGAAACTGCGACCAAGGCTATCGATGCCGCCCGCGAGGAGTTGTTCGGAATAGCCCTGGACATTCATGCCCACCCGGAACTGAACTACCAGGAGTTTCACGCGGCCAAACTCCTATCCGACACGCTGGAAGCCCACGACTTTGCCGTGGAGCGGGGCATTGGCGGCGTGGAGACGGCGTTCCGCGCCACCCTGGAAGGCGGCGCCGGCGACGGACCGACAGTCGCGGTTCTGGCCGAGTACGACGCTTTGCCGGAGATCGGCCATGGCTGTGGCCACAACCTTATCGCCATGGCGGGCTTGGGCGCAGGGCTGGGAGTCCAAGCCAACATGAAGAATCTACCGGGCCGCCTGGTCGTCATCGGAACTCCCGCTGAAGAGGGAGGCGGAGGAAAGATCAAATTATTGGAGGCCGGTGTTTTCGACGGCGTGGATATATGCCTGTCCTCCCACCCTTCATCCAATCGCACGATCATTCCCCAGGACATCCCCATGGACGAAAGCTGGAGCCTGGCAATGGTCGGCTTCCGCTACATCTACCATGGCAAAGCGGCCCACGCCGCCGCCGCTCCGGAGGAAGGCATCAACGCCCTGAATTCCTTGATCCACCTATTCACCGGCATCGACGCTCTACGACAACACCTGCGGGAAGACACGCGGATCCACGGAATCATCACCGACGGAGGACTGGCTCCCAACGTGGTCCCCGAGTTCGCTGCCGCCAACTTCATGCTCCGGTGCCGGGACCGCAATTACCTCAGCGACGTCATCGTGGGGAAGGTTTTGAAGATTGCCGAAGGCGCGGCGTTGATCACGGGAGCCACCCTCGAAGTCGAGCCCTATTACCCGTTCTACGAGAATGTCCTGCCCAACGCGGTACTTGCCGAAAACTTCCGCGCCAACGCCGAGGCCGTGGGGATGCGTATCGACGCTCCCACCGGCGGCCGGCGGGGCAGCGGCGCGTCCACCGATTTCGGGAACGTGAGCCAGGTCTTGCCGTCCCTTGAACTGCGCTATGCCGTCAGCGAGACTCCGGTGCCTTCCCATTCCAGGCAGATGACCGAAACGGCCATCACCGAGACAGCGTTATCCAGCGCCTTGAACGTCGCCAAGGTCCTCAGCCTGACGGCCGGCGACTTCCTAAGAGACCCAGCCAGGCTAAAAGAAGCCCAGGCGGAATTCGCCAAGCGAAGCGCGTAATGCCATTGTGATCTGAATTTAGGGAATTGGAACGTACCCCCCACCTTAATCCTCCCCCGCAAGGGGGGAGGAGATAAGTCTCTTTCACTTTACGGGGGAAGGACGAAGGGACGGGGGTGAGACACTCATAATGAACAAGCTCTCATCCAGGCAACAAAATGAACGCCGGAGAATAAACCATGCCCATCAACCTTAGCGACCTGACCCCTTCCCAACTCGCCGAGAGGCGGGATTTGATCATCGGCAGTTTCGGCCGCATCGACAAGGAATTCGACCGTAGACGCGGCGAAAATCGGCTGCTGGTAAAGGCCGAGGACATCAAGTGGGAGTCTGCGTCCCGGGTCCACCCCACCACGCAAGAGGGCCATCTCCTAGCCAGGATTATTTCTCCCGAACTAGGTTTCAACATACATACATTTCGGGTGTTCAAACGTTCCATCGCCGGCAAGGAGACCGATGGCGCTTTTCACACCCATGGCGACGCGGTTAAGTTCTATTTGGAAGGGAAAGGGAAAGAGATCATCGACAAGGAAGAGGTAGTGGTGGAGCCGGGAGACATGGCCTTCATCCCGGGAAACGTATGGCATGGCACTGAGAATACCGGGGACGAGCCCATGGTCTTCATCGCCTTCCATCAGATCCCCGGTACGCAGCTTCCGGTCCCGGCGTCTTGGCAGTACCCAATGGCCGACATGGAGGGCCAGGACGATCTGGACGATCTGCTCAACTCTACCCAAAAAGAGGACCCGCCATCCATGGGTTCGGCCGCGCTATACTCCCGCCGGCAACACTTTCTCCATGAGCTTGGTGTGCTGGACGAGGAGATGGACCGGCGCCGGCAGGCCAAACGCTGGCTGGTCCGGAAAAACGAGGTCCCCTGGGAGTTGCCAGCGGATAGCCAAACGGTTCCCTTGATAGCGCCCGAGTTGGGGTTCAACATCCATACCCTGCAACTATCTATACGCCTGGTGCCACCCGGATACAAGGACACCACATTCCACAGCCATGGCGAAGCGGTACATTATTTCCTTGCCGCGTCGGGGCGGCAGACGGTGGGGAAGGAAGACATCCAGGTGTCCAGCGGAGACCTGGTTTTCATCCCGGCGGGTGTTCCCCACGGCCTCCACAATTCGGGCGATGAGGTAATGCGGGTCCTGGTAGCGGAGCAGTTGCCGGGCACCTGCATCCAACGGCCCGTGATCAGCCAGGACGATAGTTAAATAGGGGCACCCCCATCCCAAACATTAACCCAAACAACAACATCGGCAGGTGAATAAATTGGCATCTCTAGACAACATCGGCGTCCTGTTGCCCACCAGAGGTGTTCTGGTACACGCTCAGAGCGCCGGGCCGCGGGTTGAGCTTAACTGGCAGATGGCGGAGACTGCCGAAAGGCTTGGCTACGACTCCGTGTGGGTAGGAGACAGCATCACTTCCAAGCCCAGATTGGAGCCTCTAACCATCATGGCAGCCCTGGGCGCGCGCACCAGCCGGGTAAAGATCGGCACGGCCGTCATGCTGAACGCGCTGCGGCACCCGGTGCACCTGGCCCATTCATTGGCGACCATAGACAACATTTCCGGTGGACGAGTGATCCTCGGCGTCGGCGCCGGCCGAGGCAACAACCAGATGTTCATCGACGAACACACCAACGTTGGAGTACCCATCGGAGAACGGGCTGCCCGCATGGAAGAGAGCATCAACCTGATGCGTGCCCTCTGGACCGAGGAGCACGTTTCCAGCTCCGGCGAACACTACCCCATCCATGACGTAACCCTGGAACCAAGACCGGTCCAGCCATCCATACCCGTCTGGATCTCCAGTAACTGGGTTAAACGCGGCCTCCGGCGGGTAGCCGAGATGGGAGACGCCTGGATCACCAACGTACCGTCCGTCGACCTGCTCAATCAATGCTGGGCAAAGATAGAAGACCATGCGTCGGCATTTGGACGGGACCCCAAGGCCATCGGGCGGGCCCTATACATCTCGGTGAACCTCAACGACGAAGACGCCGCGATTTCGGAAGGCGACGAGTTCATGCGGGCCTACTACAGCATCCCCTATGAGGTCATCAGCAAACAACTCTTGTGCGTATTCGGCCCGCCCCAGAAGTGCATCGACACCATGCACAAGTACCAGGAATCCGGGATCGATTACTTCATCGTGCGTTTCGCTTCGCCCAACCAGATGGACCAGCTTGCCAAGTTTACCGAGCACGTCCTGCCGGCCTTGGGCTGAATGCAAATGGCTACGAACGATGTTGAACCGGATTGCCGGGTAGTGTATGTGGGCACGGGGCGAAGGTCCAGGCGTATTTTTGGTCTTCCACTATCAAATGAGAACGAGAGGACGTGGCGTCAACGGCTGGCAACCGAGATGGAGGAAGTCTCCCGGGAGATGCTCCAGCAAGGTTTGCATCTAGCTCACGTCGTTCCTGTCACGAGTTCCGCGGAATTCCGGGGAGGGTGGACCGAAGGGGCTTGGCTCTACTTTGCCACCAATCCATCCCGCGACGGGTAAAACTGCCTCCCGTCGGAAAAACCCGGGATATTGGACTGCCCGTCAATCAAGATATTGGGGGTGCTGAATGAGAAACATGATCAATGGCCTAATGTTTGCCGGTCTGGCGCTCTTGGCGCTGGCCTGTAGCCAGCCTGACCCAACGCCATCGCCAACGTCCACGACCGCCCCAGCGCCCGCTGCCCTTTCCACGGGACACCAGTTGTTCGTCGACAAAGGATGCGCGGCCTGTCATGGTCAAAGCGCAGAGGGCTCGTCATTCGCCCCGCCGTTGGCGGGGCATTCGGCGGCAGTTGTAAAGCGCCAGATCAGAGCTCCTTTGGGGATCATGCCGGTCTTTCCGCCGGATAAGATCTCCAACGAAGAGATGGAGGCCATCACGACATTCATCGACGGCCTTGGAGGAGAACGCCAGCACATGCATTCCGACGCCCCCACCGGGCCGGATGAGTTAGCCCTTCATCACTGGATGGCTCTCTTTTCCATCGAAGGCGGCGACCAAGGGGAAGGCGCCCATCACCTAGGACACATCGTCGACCTGACCGAGGGCGAGCACCTCGCCCAGATGAAAAAGGCGATCGAACTGTTGGAAGGAGGGGATATCCACGACGGAGGCCACATCGTTGAGGGGATGCTTGCCGGTCTTGAAGACGTGGGACTGGATGATCAAGGAATGCACCTCACTCTTGCGTTGTCTTCCGCACGGGTTGGAGAGAAAGACGCATCATTGCATCACGTGGAGCATTTCTAAGATTCGACAACGGGGGAACGGCATGAAGCCGCGGAAGAGATAGAGTCATTGCTTCAGACGGATGCGGTGCACGATGCCGTAGATCGCTTGGAAGAACTCTCCGGGCGGGCCCGTCCCCAGGATGAGCACGGGAATCAAGACCAACACGGGCATTAGGGTGACAGAAGGCTGGGCCGCACGGACAAGTCGCCGCCGGAATGAATCGTTTGCTACGGGTCTCCGGTCCAACTCCAAAATGATTGGCTAATCACACATCACTAAAGGAGAAGAACGTTTTGGCAGATAAGATTCGTTTGGGCATAATAGGAGCCAACATCCACCGGGGATGGGCGCCACGGGCCCACTTGCCCGCTATCGTGGCCAGCCCCGAATTCGAACTGACGGCGGTTTGCACCACCCGTATGGAAAGTGCCGAAGAGTCCCGGCAGAAGTACGGGGCCAAACTGGCCTTCGACGACTACCATAAGATGCTGGCCCACCCGGACATCGATGCCGTGGCAGTCAGCTTGCGAGTCCCGGCCCATTACGAGCCGACCATGGACGCCATCAACGCCGGAAAGCACGTTTATGTCGAGTGGCCCTTGGGCCGGACAACCGCAGAGGCCCAGGAGATGGCCGACGCGGCCCAGGCAAAAGGGGTCCGGAACATGGTGGGACTTCAAGCTCGAGCCGCGCCCAGCATCTTGTACGCCAAGGAACTGGTGGAGTCGGGTTACGTGGGCGAGGTTATGTCATGCCACGTCAGCCGGATCGACGGCGGGACCCTGGAACGGACTTCCGACCGGACTTGGCAAAAAGACGTGGAGTTGGGCGCGAATACATTGACCATCTCCTGCGGCCACACTATCGACGCCTTGCGATTTGTCGTGGGAGACTTCAGCAACGTTTCCACCGTGGTCAGCAACCAGGCCAAGCAGTGGTTCGAGAAGGACACCAACCAACTTGTCGACGTAACCTCGCCCGACAACATCCTAGTCAGCGGCAGGTTGGCCGGCGGTGGCGTGGCCTCGGTCCACGTCGCCAGCAATCCCTCGGTCGGCAGCGGGTACCGCATGGAGATATACGGGCGGAAAGGAACGCTGGTGGCGTCTTCCGGTGAATCTCCCAACCAAGATGGGGTGCAGCTAAGTGGCGCCCAGGGCAATAATAAACTAGAAGCACTAGAGATCCCCGGCAGATTCACCAACGTGCTAGAGGGCATGCCCCGGGGCGCGCCCTACAACGTGGGGCAGATGTACTACCAGTTCGGCCAAAGCATCCGATCGGGAGACCCCTGCCAGCCCGACTTCAACACCGCCGTGGAGCTGCATCACTTCATCGACAGCATCCAGGCAGCGTCGGACCAGGGCCGGGAGATGGCGGTTCCCGGCCGATAACGCCGCTCGGGCCATTCGAAGCGCCAAGTTATGTAAACCGGGCAAAGGTCCGGCCAGGAGACAGCATCATGCCATCTGTAAACACGGTTTTGGGGCCGATAGACACGGCGGACTTGGGATTTACCTTGAGTCACGAGCACGTGGGAACCAACGCCGCCGGACTGCGCCACACCTATCCCGAGATCATCAACCGCCCCGCCCTGAAAAAACAGGCGGTAGCCGCTTTTAAGGATGCCTACGCCGAGGGTGTCCGGACGATGATCGAAGTGAGCACCTTCGACCTGGGGCGGGACATCGAACTGATACAAGAGGTTTCCCGGGAGAGCGGCATTCAAGTCATCGCCGCCACCGGCAACCACTTGGCGGTACCCCGTCCCTTCGGCGAGGTGTCACCCGACGTTATCGCCGCGATGTACGTTAGGGAGATCGAGGAAGGGATCGAAGGTACCGGGATCAAGGCCGGCATCATCAAGGTCGCCAGCGACCGGGGAGGGGTTACTCAGCCCCAAGAAAATGTCCTGCGTGCGGCGGCCCGCACCCACAAGCAGACCGGCATTCCCATATCGACCCACACCTGGTCTCCGGACCGGGTGGGCGACCAGCAAGTCCGCATCTTGGAAGAAGAGGGCGTCGATCTAAACCGGGTCTACATCGGCCACAGCAGCGACGACACGGACATGGGCTACCTGTTGGGGCTGCTGGCCAAAGGTGTCTGGTTGGGCATGGACCGGTATCCGGGAGGTCGGGTCCCCGGTACACCCGATTGGGAACAACGCACCGAGATCGTAAAGAAACTCATCGACGAGGGCCACTGCGGCCGGATCATGCTCTCCCACGACTACTCGGTGCCCAAAGCCCGCTACAGCCCGGAAGAGCAAGAAGCGCGCCGCGCCGCCAATCCCGACGGATTCAACTTCATCGGACGCTACGTACTGCCGCGCCTCAAAGAGTTGGGTGCAACCGACCAAGACATCCACACGATGATGGTTGACAACCCGAGGCGTTTTCTTGAAGGGAACTGACCTCCCACACTTCGCGACTGCCGCCTAACGCAGAATACTCAACTCGATTCCATAATCGCTTGAGCCGCTTCGGCGCGGTGGACCCAGAAACTAGACGATGGCGAATCCTCTTGCCCCACCCGGCAGTTCCACCTGACTGCAACTGCGCCGGTGTAAGCGGGTTCGCGGCAACGCAAAACAGGAGAGCATAGATGCAATTTGGACTTTTCTATGAATGGCCGAACCCCGACCTGAGGAATTGGAAGACCCTCTACGGAGAAGGTGTTGAGGAGATCCAATACTCGGAAGAGATGGGGTTCGACTACTGTCTCATCGCCGAGCACCACTTCTCCAACTACGGGAACTCGCCCGCGCCCCTTTTGCAGGCTCTCCACATCGGCCAACAAACCAATCGCCTGAAGATCGCCACGGGGATCCTGGTGTTGCCAATCTGGCAACCGCTAAGATTGGCGGAAGAGGTAGCAGTCCTGGACAACCTAATCGACGGCAGGTTCATCTGCGGTGTAGGCCGGGGGTACCAACCCCACGAATTCGGCCGGTTCGGTGTTACGGTGGCCGAGTCCCGCCAACGGTTCAGCGAATCCCTAGAAGTGATGATCAAAGCCTGGACCCAGGACGAGTCCTTCACCTACGACGGCGAGTACATAAAGATTCCCAACGAAGTCACCGTGTGGCCCAAGCCTCAGCAAAAACCGCATCCGCCGCTGTGGCTGGCGGGAACCAGCGTCGACTCCATGCAACTGGCGGCGAAATGGGACATGATGCCCCTCACCACCGGGTTGTTGGGGGGCGATGGCATGAGGGCACACCTGGCGTCGTTGATCCATGCCCGGATGGACCTGGGCAAGTCCATCCATGGAATAGACTTGGGTATGCAGGCAATCACACACGTGGCGGAGACCGACGAGCAAGCCCGCGAACAGATCGAATACGCCCGCTGGCAAAACCGGGCGGGCCGGGCTCTGGGCCGGCTGGCCGTAACCAACGGAAGGGTCGACGTGACGCCCTATGAAGGGGAGCCGGACGACGACCGGTTCATGGAACGCCTTTATTTCGGGAGCCCTGAAACGGTGATCGAAAAATTCCGCCGCGCCGCCGAGTTGGGCGTCACCCACGTTAGTTGCTGGAGTATGTTCGGCGGAATCGAGCACGAAAAGATCATGCGCTCTATCCGGTTGATGGGGGAACAAGTGATACCCGCCCTGAAGGACGTTCATCCCCCGGCGGGACTGGCCGACGAATTGGCTAAAACCCCAAGGGTCACCACCGAGGACCTGCAGGCGGCCCGCTCAGGTCAGGCGCCGTCGGATGTCCCGACATAGGGGGACCGGGGACTAAACATGCCCTTCTTCGTATTATTCGTCGGGATATTCTCGGGCTTTTTCTCCGGCCTTCTTGGCTTGGGAGGCGGCCTGATCATGACCCCCATGTTTCTGTACGGCCCGAGTATGGCCGGCGCCGGTGCGTTGACCGTGAAGGAGATAACCGGCCTAACCATGGTCCAGGGGTTTGCCGGAGCCGTTTCCGGCCTGGCCAGGCACCGGGGTTACGGGATGGTTTCCTGGAGATTGGTCCGGTACGCGGGTATCGCAGCGGGTCTATGCGCCTTGGCCGGAGCGGTTCTCTCCAAGTGGGTGGCCGATGACGCGATCCTGGCGATCTTTGGCGCCATGGCCCTCATTGCGTCAGCGCTGATCTTTCTCCCCGGTTCCCGGACGGCCCAGGACGAGTCAGATCCGGGGCCTTTCAGTTTCAATGCCCCATTAGCCGTAATCTTGGGCGGAGCCATAGGATTTGCCGGAGGACTGGTGGGCCAAGCCGGTTCATTCATCATGATACCGTCGATGTTGTACGTCCTGCGCGTTCCCACCCGCGTCGCCATCGCCAGCAATCTCGGCATCATCTTATTCTCGGCCGTCGGGGGGATCGCCGGAAAACTGACGACCGCTCAAGTGCCCCTTGAACTCGCCCTCATCATGGTGGCTGGTTCCGTGCCGTCGGCCCAGGCAGGAGCGATCGTGAGCCGCCGGATACAACCACGCCTACTGCGGTACGCTCTGGCCATAGTGGTTGGCGGGTCTGCCGTACGCATCTGGTTCGATGTTTTGAGCTAACCATGGAACCAGCCTGAACTTGCGGCTATACTGGCGGGGCGGTCTTACCGTACGGTTAGCCGAATCAATCTACGATAACCGCCGCTGACGGCAACATTGTGTCCAGGAGCGTTATCGGGAGAGAGTCCATGAAGGCATCATATTTTGGGTCGATGGGGTACTCGGAGAGGCACACGTTCCCGGCCGAATGGCCGGTACCGCCCGCGTTACTCGACTCCAAGACATCCGTGCAGAGCTACCAGGACGGCCTGGAAGAGTGTGAATTCGCCGAGGAACTCGGATTCGACTGGATAAGTCTTTCGGAGCACCACTACTCGGGCAACCGGACCACTCCCAACCCGGCGGTCATGGCCGCGGCAGTGGCCGAGCGCTGCAAGAAAGCCAGGATCGCCCTGATGGGTCAACTGCTGCCCTTGATGAATCCCATCCGGGCCGCCGAGGAGATCGGTATGTTGGACAACATGACCGGTGGGCGGCTGGTCATGGGGTTCATGCGTAGCACCATCACCGAAGATCAGGCCTACGGGATAAACCCGGAAGAGGGCCGGGGCAGGCTGATGGAGGCCATGGACCTAGTCCTGAAGGCCTTGACCGAAACCCAACCCTTCTCCTGGGAAGGGCGCTACTACCAATACCGCACCGTGTCCGTTTGGCCCGCTCCCGTGCAGAAGCCTTTGCCGCCGGCGATCGTGTCCACCCGCAGCGAAGATACGGTCCATTACGCCGCCACCCATCGGCTGGGACTGGGCGTCGCCTATGAGCCACCGGACAGGGCAGCCAAAGTCACTGGAATGTATAACCAGTGGTGCCGGGAAGCCGGCTGGCAGCCCGCGAAGGATGACATCTTATTCCGTGGCGCCATCTACCTGGCGGAAACGGACCAACTGGCGCAAAAGCGTATGGAAGAACTCCAAGCCGGGGGATTCCAGCGTGGCCTGTCCCTGCGCCCGTCCATCACCCAGGCGGTGCAGGGAGCGCGCGCCGATGGCGAGTCCACCCCCCACGTCGTTGGTGACGGCGGCCGCAATGCCGCCCGGGACTCACGGGGCCTTCTGACATTCATCGGCAGCCCTGACACCGTGGTCAAGCAACTGAAGGAGTACCACGACCAGGCTGGCATCGGCATCGTGGACCTAGGCTTCCAACAACCCGGCATCGGGCACAAGGAAGTCATGAAGGAACTGGAATTGTTCGGGCGGGAAGTCCTGCCCCGTATTAAGGAGTTCTAGAGGCCATACGGACTTCTTGGTGAGGGTCGTTTTTGTCTCGCTGATAGCCGCGGCGATGGTCAAATTTCGGTCATTCTCACGAACGTTTGGGAAGAATGGGCTGAAATAGGTGCCGGATTTGTAGTCGCTTATTTCGCTGTCTTCGTGGTGGAGATTGTTCAACACCTTGCTCATAAAGGCGCCACCGAAAAAGCAGTTGATAGAATGACGGACCGTTGGATAAATCTCCCGCATTGAGCATCATCACCAAAGAGGCCCGGCCACAGCTAGGCCCCCTAGGTGTTATGGTGCGTTTGACTTGGCCCTGCGTATCATTTGGTCAACAGCGGGTGTGGTCCGTTCCCAAATGAGTTCAATACCTGGGTGCTGGTTCGCGAACACCCGGAAGATCTCATCAGCGAATGCTGGACCGATCGTGTCCACTCCTTGGAAATCTAGCATTATCTCTTGAAATGAGTCGAATCGGGCTAAAACTCGCTTGGCCTGAGATCGCGATACAAGTTGTTCGTTGCCATACACCGCCAATTTTATTGGAACATGGGTCCGGATAAAGGCGAACTCTTCAAACTCGGTCATGGCAGCATCGAATATCTCTTTGGTGGTGCGATTTGCTGTTAGCCGAATTTCCATGTATATCTCAGTGCCTTGGATCGGTTCTCGATCATCAACTTCAATTAGCCAATCACCAGGCATCGAATTCATACGGCTAAACTGTAGAGCGCCTGAGTTCAAAATAAATGAATCAAACATTCGAGAAGTAAAGAAAAATCCTTCACCCGAATGGGCTTCTTTGGCAGTCGTTAATTTGCCTTTGCTCAATTGTAGCAATGCGTCGCGGGGGTCTCGATATCCGAATTCGTCTTGAATCTTGCGGAAGATGCCGATCCCGCGGTCTTCAACGGTCATCAATATATCTGCGGCAGTCCGGCTCACCGTTACATTGAGAACCGGGGAGCTAGAATGTTCGACAACGTTGTTGACCATTTCAGTGAACCCAAATTGACAGATGTCTTCGACATTCCTGGATAGTTCACCAAGAAAGGGAAAAATATGCTCCATCCACACTTCATGTTCTGCGAGTTCCGGAGTGACCGCGATCTCAATCGAGTTACCGTCTAAAACTGCGAGACTGTATTCTTTCGATCGGGTATTGCCGATATTCTCAAGCACCCCTGCTTCAGTTAGCCGCCGCAAATGTTTGTTGGCAGCTTGCCTGGACATGTTAAACCCGGTAGCGACCAGCGACCCTATATCAGAACGATGCTCTCCGACATTTTCCACAATGAAGTCTGTGATTGATTGGAGCCGGGTTGTTCTGTTAGTCATGTGATTGACAACCTGATCTTAGTTTATTAGAAACTAATCTAACAAGATTGTAAACAGCAATCAGATATATTGTCAACTAAACAATGTGTATTAGAAACTATTGCGCCTATAGAACCGGTCTCTTGACGCACCGGGAATCAAATGTTGAATAATTGGTAATGAGCGATCTAGTTCACCCGATGCGGGACCTTGGTATCTGGTCCATTGAAGCCTTGGATGGTCTAGATCTGACTATAGCGCCGAGGAGCCAGACGACCTACCGTTCTTGCTAGAACAATCTTCTGAGTACAAGACTGGTGTGTTCTTCGACAATGTCATGATGCAGGGATCAGAGTTTGATTCCCGTTCGTGGTGGGCCTTTCGAACCATTATTTACAGGGCGTTCAGAAATCCCCCGTTAGAGCCGTTCTCTCCGAAAAGAAAAGGGGACGCCCCGATGAATTCCGGGCGTCCCCATATTAGTTCAACTTCCCCAGTGGCCGGCTAGGGCGCTACCGCCTCCCGAGCAATCTCCTCGTCCCAAGGGCCGGGCATGCGGCCTTTTTGGGTGCCGCCAATCATGTACCCGTTTGCGTCGTGTCCCCATTCGCTGGCGGGCATCTCATAAGAAATCTCGATGCCGTTGCCGTCGGGGTCATGGATGTAGATGCCGATGGCATGGCCGTGGTCGGAAACGCGCTCTATCTCTATGTTCTTCTCTTTGATCCGGAAGTAGATCTCTTCCAGGTCGCTCAGCGTGTCCATATACCAGGCCATGTGGTTCAAGCCTATCTGCCCACTTTGCGGGGCGGGAGCGTCTTCTCCCACTTGTAGCAGGGCAATCTCATGGGAGTTACCCACGTCCGCACTCATGAAGGCGGCGCGCCCGGGCGTAAAACCGTGGGTATGCAGACCCAGGAGGTCCTCATACCAATCCCGGGAACGCTCCGCGTTACGCACGAATATGTTGACATGTCCTAGCTTCGCTGGCTTGTAACCCATGAACTTCCTCCTATTCTTATCGCAAGTTATGCGAGAGACATTACCACATCGGCATTCAAATCCACAAGAAGGCGTTAATCAAGGATATGGTTATTGATCGTTGTCTGCATTAACATACGTGAGACTCTCGTCGATATTCGACGATTCCGGGAGCGTATCAGGGTCCTGCCAGGCGGTGAACAGACCCACCTTGGCAGAGCCGGTTCGATTTATATTTGAAACAACCTAGTGCGTTAAGCCGCGCCGCATATCCTCTTTCGATATTCCGATACCGTAGCTTCGCCGCCGTTTGGACATCAACCACCCTGCTAGGGATGGGGACCCAGATGGAAGCGCTGGTCATGGGATGGTATGTCTTAACCCTAACCGACAATCCTTTCCTGGTCGGGCTTACGTGGACGGCCCGAATGTCCTTGAACATCTTTGCCTTGTTTGCCGGGGCGATAGCCGACCGCCTACCCCGTAACCGCATCTTGGCGGCCGTGGAATTCATCATCGCCATTCTAGGCGTGATTATGATTGCTCTGATATTGAGCGGTCATATACAAGTCTGGCACATATTCGGCGTAGCCATGGCGGCCGGGGTGGTTCGTGTGTTCCAGATGCCCACTGCCCAGTCTCTGGTCGCCGACACATTGCCTCAAGAGCGCATCGGCAACGGGGCGGCTTTCAACTCCGTAGGTATGAACCTAGCGATGCTTCTGGGACCGCTGATTGGCGGAGTCTTGTTCAAGTCCTACGGTCCAGAAGGGGCCTACGCCATGATTACAGGCCTCTACTGTTTAAGCGGATTCGCCGCCCTTTCCATCAGGCTAGACAAGAAACCTGCAACAGCAGGACGAGAGCCGGTGCTCCGTTCGATAATATCGGGCCTGAAGTACGTAAAGGGCGAGCAAATCATCTGGGGCACGCTGATGGTGGCAATCATCATCGAGTTCTTTGGATGGACCTTCCATACCAGCTTGATACCCAGCTTTGCCCGCGACGTACTGGGTACCGATTCCGCCGGCCTGGGTGTACTGATGTTCGCCTTCGGCGCTGGCGCGCTTGGTGCGTCTTTGACCTGGGCGATGGTCCGGAATCTACGCCATGTCGGCAAGCTGATGTTCGCCGCCGCGCTACTTTGGCACATCAGCATCCTGGCGATATCTACGACCGAATCTTTTTACGTATCCATGGCGATTCTGGTGTTTATCGGCATGGGATTCGGGTCGATACAGGTGTTTACCCTGGCGGCATTGTTGCGCGCGGCCGACGCTGGCTATCGAGGCCGGGTGATAAGCCTGCGTTCCCTGGCCATTTATTCATTCGCCATAGGGAGCATGTCTACCGGGTGGCTAGCGGTGGCGTGGGGACCGCCCATGGCCGCCAGGGTGATTGGAATAATGGGCATCATACTGATTCTGATTCTGGCGATGTTCACGCCGAAGTTGCGGCGGCTTTAAGGAGTTTCCGGCGCGGTAGACATCGACGGGCATTTTTCGGTCCGGTCCCTCGTGTCCGAATCATAGTAATATATAGGCGTTGTGGCGCCCTAGGCTCGGGTTTCGGCCCTCAATATGGGCTCGATAAACCCGGCCCCATCGACTCAACGCACTGCCTGCGCATGTACGTAGGCCTAAATAAATTCGGAGGACGGTTATATGACTATCAACGTGGCCACCGGTATCGCGCGAATTCTCAAGCAGGAAGGCGTGGAGTGGGTGTCCACCTTTCCTGTGTGTCACGTGAACAATGCCTTGGGACAGGAGGGCATACCCATGGTGATGATGCGGGACGACCGGTACGCCGTCGCCTTGGCCGACGCTTTCTCCCGCATCAACGCAGGTTCCAAGAACGGCGTTTGCACCTTTCAAGGCGGGGTCAACGCCGCGGGCCTGCAGGTCGCTTACGCAGGCATGGCCCAAGCCTACGAAGACGGCTCCCCCGTGCTCTGTATAACCGACGGAGTGCCCATCGGCGCCTCGGAGAACAGCCAGTTCGACGTTACGTCGAGTTTGAAATCCGTCTCCAAGTGGTACGGTTACGTGGACAAGCCGGAGCGGCTACCCGAATTCATGCGCCGCGCCTTCACCATGCTGCGAACCGGTAGGCCGGGTCCCGTGGTATTGGCCATCCCGGACGCCGGAGGCCTCTATGATGAGACTGCCGACCCCTACGTTCCGATCAAGGGTTGGAAATCCGCGCCCGATCCGGAAGACGTTGCCAAGGCGATCGAACTTCTGCTCAGCGCCCGGAACCCGTTGATCTACGCTGGGGAGGGTGTGATCTATGCCGGGGCATCCGCCGAGCTAACATCCTTCGCGGAACTGGCCAACACGCCGGTTATCAGCACGCTGAAGGCCAAGGGGGCCTTCCCCGAGAACAATCCGCTGTTCGTCGGCGTCCGGGGTGATCAGGTTGATGAATATCTAGCCAAGAGCGACCTGATTCTAGCCATAGGGTCTAGCCTGTCGCCGGGCCGTTTCAGCCACGGCATCCCAGACGCGGCCAATAAGACTATCATCCACTGCACCGTGGATGAGTTGCACGTGAACAAGACTTACGCCACGGCAGTAGCTTTGATCGGCGACGCTCGTTTCGCACTACAGGCGTTGGAGAAAGAATTGTCGGACAAAACCTCCGGCAACGGCAGGGCCCCAGGCAGCGTGGCGGCCGAGGTCAAGTCATCCCGGGATTCGGCGATGGTCCAATACCGGGAGGCGATGGCCTCCACCGACAAGCCGATCAACCCTTACCGGGTCTATGCGGGGCTGATGGAAGTGCTGGACCCCCTTAACTCCTTCGTGACCCACGAATCGGGCAACACCAGGGACCAATTGAGCACGGTGTACGACACCTTGATTCCACGGGGATTTCTCGGATGGGGCAACGTCTCCTCACTGGGATTCAGCCTGGCCGCGACCATCGCGGCGAAGATCTCCTTCCCCCAGAAGTATTGCGTCGCGGTGACGGGAGAAGCCGGCCTGGGATACATGATGGGCAACTTGGAAGTGCCCCTGCGCCAGAAGATGGGCATCACAGTAGTTCATGTCAGCAACGGCGGTTTCGCGGGGTATGGCCCCGGATTCTGGGGCGACGGCCACGACCCATTCACCCACAAAGTGCTGGGCAATGACGAGGTCGACATGTCCCAGGTCATCGGGGCATTGGGCTACCACACCGAGCGAGTCACAGAGCCGTCAGAGGTAGGCCCGGCCCTGAAGAGGGCGATGGCGGCCAACGACGCCAACCAACCCGCTTACATCGAGTTCATCTGCAGCCAGTATCCCATCTATGGACGATGGGTCGGCAGGTAGCACAACCACCGAGCCAAGATGCATACCGTGTGCCCGTCTACGGAGCGCACACCGCCATCAACAAAGGGCCAAGCATTCAAGCTTGGCCCTTTGTTCTGTTAGGGCGTGAACCGCATCCAGCTATGGGGTCCGATTCCAGCTCATCGTCACCCCTTCTACCACCAAGGACTAATCCCTATATCACCCTCGAATTCATCCGTTATGGTGATTCGTCCCTCCTCGTTATGTTGGAAAATATCTCTTGGGAGGACGAAAGATGCGTGCGGTATTTATGATGATTTTCACTTTGACTTTGGCGGGAATGCTGGTGTTGCAATCAACGGCTTTTGCCGCCGATGGCTTGCCCACTTGTTTTGGTGTGACCTATGACGTCAATGATCCGGCCCATATTCTCGGAACCAACGGGGATGACCAAATCGTCGGTACATCCGATGCTGATGTGATTTTCGGGCTAAATGGGAACGATGTCATCTTGGGACAGGGAGGCGATGACATTATCTGTGGCGGCAACGGCGACGATGTACTGAGGGGAAGGGGTGGCGCCGACCGGATAAACGGCGGCAACGGCGACGATGTGCTGTGGGGCGGTGCCGACGAAGGTGATCAACTCCTGGGGGGCAAGGGAGACGACTTCCTCGGAGGCGGCGATGGTGACGATCTGTGCGACGGGGAGAGGGGTAATGACCGCGCCAACGGTCTCTGCGTGATCCTGGTCAACGTTCCGTAAAGTCCCGAATTCAGATTTACGCCTGATACCCCAAGCGCCTAAACCACAGCACCGGCAGAACTCCGGTGGTTCCTACCATGAAATATCTTTTCTGATTCCAGCTGTCGCATCGTAGGTATTTTGTTGTATTCTTAGGACGAAATGACTGATAGCGACAGCGGATTTGTAGGATCCATACCTGAGATTTATGACACCTACCTGGTTCCTTTGATATTCGAGGTGTACGCCAACGATCTTGCCGAACGGGCCGCCGCCCTGGCGCCGAAGGCGGTTTTGGAAACAGCGGCGGGTAGTGGTGTTTTGGCCCGCGCCCTGGCGCCACGTTTGTCTTCAGATGCCCGTTACACGGTCACAGACTTAAATCAACCGATGCTGGATCATGCCGCAAGCAAACAAGGACCGGACGCCCGCATCACATGGCAACAGGCCGACGCGCTGGACTTACCATTCAACAAGGCCACGTTCGATGCCGTCGTTTGTCAATTCGGCGTCATGTTTTTTTCGGACAGAGTCGCCGGTTATGCCGAAGCACGGCACGTCCTTAAACCGGGCGGCAGTTTCATCTTCAATGTCTGGGACCAGATCGAAACTAACGAGTTCGCCGATGTCGTGACGCACGCGGCAGCCACCGTATTCCCTAATGACCCGCCTCGTTTTATGGCGCGAACTCCCCACGGTTATTATGACTTTGAACTGATATACGACGAGTTGATATCGGCCGGTTTTTTCGAAATCTCGTTCGACACACTGGAAGAAACAAGCACTGCGCCGTCCCCACGGCATCCCGCCGTCGCATATTGTCAGGGCACTCCCCTGCGAAACGAGATCGAATCCCGGGACGCCAGCCTACTTGATCATGTGACCGATGAAGCAACCAAAGCCATCGCGGCGCGCTTCGGCGGCGGCGCGGTTACCGGGAAGATTCGCGGGCATATCGTAACCGCAGCGTAGGACTAACTAAGCGAAAATCACCACAGCCGAACGATGTCATCCTCGGCGAAGACGTTTGGAACGTCGAGATTTAGAGGCGGCTTGGCGTAGAGTTCTGGCGGCACGCTGATGTCTGCCAGATACAGTTCTCCAATGTGGCGTCTAGCCGATTCAGCTTCGAATCCTACCTTCGGCATGGCCAGCGTCATCGTAGCAGTCGCCCGAATAACAGACCCTGTGGCCGCTCCCGTGGCCGAATCTACCCCGCTGGGCACGTCTAGGGACAGGATGGGCGCTCCATGGTTGTTGGCAGCGTCGATGAGGTTGGCCGCCAAGCCCCTGGGCGGTCCGGTCAGACTGTAACCGATCAGGGCATCTACCAATAGGTCCGCGGGTGGCAGCGTTGACGACTCGCCCGCGGCAATCGTGGGGATGCCCATACGCTCAAGAACGCCGAGTTGTTGCAACGGCACTCCCGCCAGTTCCTTGCCTGGGGCGGTCATCCACAACTGCACCTCCGCTCCCCAATCGTGGAGACGGCGGGCGCAGACCATGCCTCCGCCACCGTTGCCTCCTTTGCCGGCCAGCACCAGGACGCGGCGCCCGGTGGGATCACCTTGCAAAAAGCGGCCGCGAGCTAGTTGGGCGAGATTGCGGCCGGCGTTTTCCATCATCTGAACCAGGGATATCCCGTAGTCCTCAATCATCGCCCGGTCTACTTCGCGCATCTGATCCGTGGTGATGAACGGGATGTTTACGATGTCCTCAAGTCCCCGCATGGTATTAACGCCATCGCGGCCGCTGAATCTCAGCCATGTCTGTTCCCATCGGTCCCTACTCCCAGCCACTTATGTCCAAGTTGGGACAAAAGTCCGTCGGCCGCCGCTGGACCCCATGACCCCGGCTCGTAGGATTGAGGACGGAGCGTGCCCGCGCCTTCCTGACCCTCCAGCAACGGGGCGACTATGCGCCACGCCTCCTCGATGTGGTCGCTGCGGATGAATAGAGAAGCGTCACCCTCCAGGGAGTCCTGAAGCAGCCGCTCGTAGGCTTCTGGAATGGCCTGGTCTTTGAAAGCGGAATCATAGTGAAACGACATGTCTTTCGACACCATGGCCATGCCTTCGTCCGGCACCTTAACGCCAAACTTCAGGTGAACACCTTCATCCGGCTGAAGACTCATGGAGAGCATATTGGGGCTGTTTTCTTGATCCTGCGCCCCGGAAAACATCATGTGAGGCGGACGCCGGAACTGAACTACGATCTCGGTTGCCTTGTCCGCCATGGATTTTCCGGTCCGCAGGTAGAATGGCACGCCCTGCCAGCGCCAGTTGTCTACGAACAGCCGCAACGCGGCGTAGGTTGGGGTGTCCGAGCCCGGCGCGACGCCATTTTCGTCGTGGTATCCCCGGTACTGACCCAAAGTAGTATTTAGCGCCCTTTCCTCGGGGGTCCACCGGCGGATCGCCCGGAGCACGTCCACCTTGTGGTTTCGGAGAGATTCGGCGTCCATCGTGCTAGGCGGTTCCATTGCGACCATGGTTAGCAACTGGAGCAAGTGGTTCTGCACCATGTCGCGGACGACCCCTGATTGGTCGTAGTATCCGGCCCGGTCGCCGACCGAAACAGTTTCCGCCGCGGTGATCTGCACGTTGTCCACGTGCTCCCGGTTCCAGATGGGCTCGAATATCCGGTTGCCAAATCTGAACACCAAGATATTCTGCACCGTCTCCTTACCCAAGTAATGGTCTATCCGGTATACCTGTTCTTCATCGAATACGTTATGCACCGCCCGGTTCAAGGACTGAGCGGCCTCCAGGTCATGCCCAAAGGGTTTTTCGATCACCACCCGGCGCCATCCTCCCTCGTCTCTCCCTAGACCTGAACTGCCCAAGTTGGCTATCGTACTTCCGAAATACCTGGGAGCGATCGATAGGTAGAACAGCCGGTGCCCGCCACCGCTGCCTTCGGAGTCCTCCAACGTTTGCTTGAGCCGAACATAGTCTTCCGGTGTTTCCAGATCGCCCTGGAAATAGGAGATGCTTCTGGCAAACGTGTCCCACTCGCCGGTGCGTCCCGCGAATTGGCCAAATTCCTGGACGCCCTCTCCCATGAACTCCCGAAACCGGTCGTCAGAGTAATCCCGGCGGCCAAAGCCAACGATGCGCAGTGGATCGGGCAATCGTCCTTTGCACGCCAACTGGAACAGCGCCGGGATCAACTTTCTCCGGGTAAGATCACCGGTGGCGCCGAAGATCACGATGGTTGTGGGATGGCCGGCCATCAGTCTGTCCCCCCTTCTGATTCGGCTTGAGCGGGCCGCACTGCGTGACCTCCGAATTGGTTGCGCAAGGCGGCCAGCATCTTGGCGCCAAAAGGGCTCTCCTGGCGAGAGCGGAAGCGCTGCTGCAGCGAAAGAGTTATGACCGGAGCAGGCACGGCCAGGTCTATGGATTCCTGGACGGTCCAGCGGCCCTCACCGGAATCGTCGACGTAAGCTTCCAGGCTTTCGAGTTTGGGATCCTCCTCTAGCGCCGCGGCGGCCAGGTCCAGAAGCCAGGAGCGCACTACACTTCCGTAGCGCCAGCCTTCGGCGATCTGGCCAAGGTCCAAGTTAAACTCCTTCTTGGCTTCCATGATTTCGAAGCCCTCGGCATAAGCCTGCATCATGCCGTACTCGACTCCGTTATGTATCATCTTCACAAAATGGCCGGCGCCCGCGGGTCCCACGTGGCTCAGACCCTGGTCCTTGGCGGGAGCTAGTGTCTGGAAAATGGGCTCCAGCCGTTGAAACACTTCCTTTTTTCCGCCAATCATCAAGGCGTAGCCTTCGACCAACCCCCAGATGCCGCCGCTGGTGCCAACGTCCATGAAATCTATGCCATGGCCGGCTAGCTTCTCCGCCCGCCTCATACTGTCCTTGTAGTTGGCGTTGCCGCCGTCCAAGACCGTATCCCCGGCTGAGAGGAAGGGTATGAGGCTATCGATAGTATCCTCGGTTGGTTGGCCGAAGGGCACCATCACCCAAACAGCCTTGGGGGCGGACAGGAAACCGACCAGTTCCTCGACAGAGGACGCGCCAACCGCACCCTGAGACTGGCTGGCGGCAACCGCTTCGGCGCTTCGGTCGTAGGTCACCACACGGTGCCCGCCGTTCAGCAACCGTTGCACCATGTTTCCGCCCATTCGTCCCAGGCCGATCATGCCAATCTCCATGTTGTTGCCCCCTATCTTGTGATTTACTTTAAACGGTTGCTTTACCGGCGGTTTTTCAGTGCGATTCCCGGTTGTGCGCCGCGATTCTTTCTTCCACTACTTCAAGCAGCATTTCGGGGTCGTGGACCATCCAAGCGTGTTCCAACACCTGGCTGGAATGGAGACCCGCGATGGTGAAAGGAGTCGCCACCGCAATCACGTTCATGCCCGCGGCGACCCCGGCCTGTACCCCGTTGGGCGAATCTTCCAGCACCAGGCAATCTTGAGGCTGGACCTCAAGCTTCTGGGCGGCCAGAAAGTAGATCTCCGGGTCTGGTTTGGGATTTTGCACGTCCTCGCGAGTTAATACCTCGTCCAAGGAGTCCTCGATCCCCAACGACCTCAACACATGCAACGCCTCTTTGCGGTAGGACATGGTTGCCAAGGCGGTCCGGCAAAAGGTCTCACGGGCTACTCGCAACAGTCCGATGGTATGAGGCCATTGGTTGTCTCGAAGGACTTGGGGGTCCTCTACCATGTTGTTGTAAATCTCCGTCCGCATCCCCGCCAGCACTTCCCAAGGTTCGCTAGCGCCATGTTCCGCCATCAATGGCCGCAGCTCAGATTCAAGGCCTAGGTTCTCGATGATGTGGCGGGTCGCGACTTCCCGGGCGGAGCCACGATCTCCCGGTAGGCTTCGATGGCTCGGGGCTCAGGTTCGTCTAAGCCCCTCATCCGTTGCACGGCGATAGCGTAGGACTGGGCCTTCAGCTTCTCTGATTGCACCAGCGTGCCGTCCAGATCGAATATGATTGCACTGATCACTACTCAATCCCCCGCATAAAATCTACGCTGATCGTCTTAACCGGCTAGGGCCACAAGTTGACCGGCGTCATAAATCAGGCCACTTCGCCGGCCATCCCGCGTATGGCGGCTTCCGGGTTCGTTCCCAGATCAACCCGGACGGCCCGGCGTCGCGAAGCCAGCAGCGCCTGCAAGTCTCCCACGGCCTGACTATCCGCCAGCACGCCGAAGCTGTATGGGGCGCCGGGAATCGTTAGATCGTGGGCGTGTTCCCCTGTAAGTTGCAAGAATAGTCCGGACCCTGGACCGCCCTTGTGGAGCTGGCCGGTGGAATGCAGAAAACGAGGGCCGTATCCCATGGTTGTCGCGATGCCGTGCCTCTCGGTCACCTTACGCCGCAGGTCGTCCAAGGCTTGATCGACTTGGGGCGTCTGCCGGATGTAGGCCATAATGACCAGGTAGTCGCCCGGTCCGGCCTGGGACAGCAGATCGCCCAAAGATGACGACACCTCCATCGGCGGAAGCTCGCCTGACCTTTCAAACTGGCCCAATACACTGTCGGTCATGTCCTTAGCCGCTTGCACGTTCGGCTGGTCAAAGGGATTTATGCCCAAGATGGAGCCGGCGACAGCCGTAGCCATTTCCCAACGGAAAAACTCGGCGCCCACGTCGTACTTGTCCCTTAGATTCAATCGCACCAATGGCTGTCCCGACTCCTGGATGGCTTGTACCGCTCTGTCGGATTCATCGTTTTCGTCGCCATCCAGACGCAGGTAGACGAATAGGCGGTCGCCGCCATAATGGTTCGGGGACGCCAATGGCTCTCCCGCCACCGGAATGATGCCTAGTCCTTCCTTGCCGGTGCTTTCCGCGATGAGTTGCTCCACCCACAACCCAAAGCTGCCGATCGAAGGCGATGTGACCAAGGTGAGCTTGTCCCGCCCCTGTTGCGCCAGGACACCCATCACCGCTCCGAGCCAGGCCCCAGGATTCTCTTGGACCGTAACTGTGGAAACTGTCTCTTCCCGCATCCGGTCGGCCCGGTCGATCAATCTCGATAGGTCTAGTCCGATCAGCGCCGCCGGGACCAGGCCGAAGTAGGACAGCACGGAATAACGCCCGCCGATCTCCGGGGGATTGGCGAAGACCCGGCGGAATCCTTGATCTATCGCCAGCTTCTCCAGTGAGGTACCAGAGTCGGTTACAGCAATGAAATGTTGACCGGCGCCATCCTTTCCGGCGGCTTTCTCCACCAAGCCCCTAAAGTAGTCGTAAAACATGTTGGGCTCGGTGGTCGAGCCGGACTTAGAAGAAACCAGAAAGAGGGTGTGCGCCGGATCGATAGCATCGGTTACCGACTGCACCCAACGGGGAACCGTGGAGTCCAAAACGATTAATTCGGGATAGCCGGGAGCGCTGCTGAAGGTCTGACGCAGCACTTCCGGACCCAAACTGCTACCCCCCATTCCCAGCAGAACAACGTGGCGGATGCCGGCGTCGCGAACCTCCTGGGCCAACGCCTGCATGGCCGGCGTTTGCACACGCATGGCATCGGTGACCGTGAGCCACCCCAAACGGTTGGTAATCTCGGTGGGGTCCGGCTTCCATACTGTATGGTCCCCGCTCCAGATACGGGAAATAACCCGGCGGCTTTGTAGGCCGGACAGCGCAGATTCTACGCCGGCCAGGTAATCCCCGAGACTAGCTCCTGGATGTTCGTGTTGTGAGGTCATCAGAGAGACCTTCCCGTTCCGGATATGCGTCTGTGGGAGGCCGGACCGGTCTACCAAGAGCCGGCCTACGAGGCCCCAGGGCGTTCTGTTCAGCTTTTATTCCGTTTCACCAAGGATTCTGCTTCATCCGCCATGTGTTGGGCGGTGAGGCCGAACTTCTCATAAATGATTCCGGCGGGAGCCGACGCGCCGAAGTGGGAGATTCCTAATGTAACGCCGTCGGCGCCAACATATCGGTCCCATCCCATGGGCGTAGCCGCTTCAATCGAGACCCTCGCCCGGATGTTGGATGGCAAAACGCGCTCCCGATAGTCAGCAAGTTGTTCATCAAACAGTTCCCAAGAAGGCAGCGAGACTACCCGGGACGATATGCCCTTTTCCTCTAATATTTTTGCCGCGTCCAATGCGATGTGTACCTCGGAGCCGGTGCCTATCAGTATGGCTGCCGGATCTTCAGAACTCTCCCAAAGGACGTACCCCCCTCGCTGGACTCCCGACGCCTCAGCATAGGTCTCGCGATTCAACACCGGAAGGTTTTGCCGTCCCATGACCATCACGGTGGGTCCGGTGCGGCGTTCCAAGGCAACCTTCCACGCCTCGGCGGTTTCAGTAGCGTCGGCAGGACGTAATACCACCACGTTTGGAACAGCGCGAAGGCCCAAGAGTTGTTCGATGGGCTGGTGGGTTGGCCCGTCTTCTCCCAGACCGATGGAATCATGTGTGAATATGAACACCACCCTCAGGTCCATCAACGCGGCGAGGCGGATGGGAGGGCGCATGTAATCGGAAAAGAGCAGGAAGGTGGCCGTATAAGGAATCGCGCCGCCGTGGAGCGCCATTCCGTTGGCGACGGACCCCATGGCGTGCTCTCGAACGCCGAAGTGCATGTTGTGACCGCCGTACTCCTCAGCACTGTAGTGACCCTGGCCGTTTAGAATCGTTCGGGTGGAGGGGGCCAGATCGGCCGAACCCCCAATAAGGAAATCCACCCGTTCCGCGATGGCGTTCATCACCCGGCCTGAAGCGTCGCGCGTTGCTATCGGCCTATCCGCGCCGTCAAACAGTCCGCCCAACTCTTGGTCCCATCCTTCAGGCAGATTCCCAGTTAATGCTGCTTCAAGCTGGGCAGCTTCGCCGGGATATTCCCGGCGGTAATCCTCCATCCGGGATTGCCATTCTTCCTGGCTGCCACGGCCCCTATCTCCCGCCAGGGAGAAGTGGGTCTGAGCTTCTTCGGGAATCGTAAAGGGCTCTTCGTAGGGCCAACCCAGCCGCTCCCTGGTCAGAAGAATTTCTTCTTGGCCCAGAGGCTCTCCGTGAGCCGAGCCGGTGCCGGCTTTGTTGGGGCTTCCGTAGCCTATCACGGTGCGGCAAACGATCAGGCTAGGGCGGGCAGTCTCCGCTTGGGCCTCCCGGATCGCCGCGTCCACGGCGGCTCGGTCCATACCTTCGATGGGACCTACGACGTGCCAGCCGTAAGCCTGGAACCGTTGCGCAACGTTCTCGGTGAAGGAGATATCGGTGTCGCCTTCGATGGAAATGTCGTTGTCGTCGTACAGATAGATCAGCTTGCCCAGGCGCAGAGTACCCGCCAAGGAAGCCGCTTCGGAGGCCACCCCTTCTTGTAGGTCTCCATCGGAGACGATGGCGTAAGTGTGATGGTTTATGATTTCGTGTCCGGGGCGGTTGTACCGTTCGGCCAGCCACCGCTCAGCGATGGCCATACCAACCCCGTTGGCGAATCCTTGGCCCAATGGACCGGTAGTGGCCTCAACGCCAGGCGTCAATCCATACTCCGGATGGCCGGGTGTCTTACTGCCCCACTGCCTAAACTGCTTCAACTCATCCAGGGGCAGGTCATATCCGGTGAGGTGCAGCAAGGAATACAACAAAGCCGAAGCATGTCCCGCCGAGAGAATGAACCGGTCCCGGTCCGGCCAACTGGGGTCGCTGGGGTTGTGCTTGAGAAAGCGGTCCCAAAGTACGTACGCCATCGGCGCGGCCCCCATGGGCGCGCCGGGATGGCCGGAGTTAGCTTTTTGTACCGTGTCCACGGAAAGGAACCTGATGGTGTTGATGCAAAGCTCGTCCAGCTTCGGACTGGCCATATTTCCACTCCTCCGATTCGCGGTCTAGCAGCTTGAGCCCACTAGCCACCAGCCAAGGTTACACTCTTGGCCGCGACGGGTAAATTATATAAGGAAAAGTGGGATTCGGCACGGTTCCTCTGTAGGCGTTCAGCGATAATGGGACACTTTTAAGGGGAGAAAAACATGAGAGTGGTGGTGGGTTTGGACTCCTGGT
>CATMOE010000047.1:0-29333 GCA_950072105.1 uncultured Dehalococcoidia bacterium | reverse complement strand
GGTGCTGGCCGAGGGCAGAGCGAAGGTCAACGCGGCGAAGGACACCAACATCTGCACGTACAGCAAGCGGGGGCTGCCGCCGGCCAACTGGATGAGGTAAACCGCCATCCGCTCGGCCAGGCCCGATCGTTGGACCGCCAATCCCAGGGTGAGTATCCCCACTAGAAAGTAGGTAACCGGCTGTCCGAAGCCGTAAAGGGCCTCTTCAACGCCGGGGACGCCTTTTACCAAGACCAGGAGTACTATGCCGACTATGCCAGTCACGGCGATGGGCACGGTTTCGGTGGCCCAAAGGACCACCGCCAGGGCCATCACCGCCAAGGCCCGCTGACCCTGGGGCGTCAGACCGTCGGGCGTGGGAGCCAGAAGAACGGCCCCGAACACCGCGATAGGTGGGATTACCTTTAGGGCTAATTTGGCCGGAGTGAAGGTGATGGCGTCTTGGGTTTGGGTCAAGGATGACCAGCCTTTTGATTGGGCTCAAACAAGACCCCCACCTCGATTACATCGGGGCGGGGGCCGGATTGTCGAGCTATGGGATGTTAATCGTATCGTCTTACGATCGTTGGGTCCGATCGTGGGATTTGATCGTCGGGTTTCTTGGACGTTTTATGAGGCTAAGGGTTTACGTCCCTTCCGTTCCAGGAAGTCTTTGAAGCCTTCTTCCACCGACAGGCCCGCGAACCGCCCCTTGCGTCCACTGACCTCGTTGCGGAACTGCTCCTCCAGGGGTAGCCCGGTGTGCTCCAGCAACATCTGTTTGATGTTGGCCACGCCTTCGCTGCGGTTCTTGGCGATCCCGGCGGCAACTTCCACCGACTTGTCGATCAACTGCTCCGAAGGTACCAGGTGATTTATCAGGCCGATGTGGTATGCCTCGTCGGCGAACACCTCGCGCCCGCTATAGAGCAACTCCTTGACTCTGGGCCAACCGACCATCGTGGGCAGGCTCCAGGTAGCGTTCATCTGGCCGTAGTTCACCGCCAGGAATCGGAAACTGGATTTTTCGCAGCCGATCAGAAAGTCCAAAGAGGTCGCCATAACGGTGCCGCCGCCGTAGCAGAGGCCGTTGATCGCCCCGATCACCGGCTTGGTGCAGGTTGCCAGGTGCCAGGTATAGCCGGCTCGGAGGGCGGTGAACTTCTCTCGGTCTTCGTCAGCAAGCTCCCTGTTTTCGTGGATATCGGCCCCGGCGGAGAAAGCGCGGTCGCCGGCGCCGGTGAGGATGATGGCGCCCACGCCGTCGTCCTGCTCCATCTGGGTTATCGCTTCGTCCAATTCGGTGACTAGATTGAGGTTCAGCGCGTTGAGGACCTCTGGGCGGCTCAACGTAATGATGGCTACCCGGTCCTGTTGGTCGATGGCAATGGACTCGTAACTCATATGACCCCTACTCCTCTTACTCTAGCGGTTTTTGGACCCCGTCCACCGCCCTACGGCATCGCCAGTAATCATAAATCACCGGCAGGTTCAACGCAAATTGAAGGGCGCGGTATCTGGCTTGCGGGTTGGGAGGGATCTATCACGAACACTGGGGCCGATTCCCTTCTCAATGTTGATCAAGACGATGGGTGAAAGAACTGTGCTACACGTCACACCGGAGGTGAGTCATCGGTCATGGTTCAAAATTGGCCACAAGGTTTAACTAGATGAATAGCCGCAAAGACCCAAGATTGAATAAAGAATGCGGATCAAAGGTGAGAAGCATGTTGTGTCTACTGAAGAATTGCCGGAAATGCAATGGAGACCTGGTGTTGGATGGGGAGGAGTGGCGTTGTTGGCAATGTGGACAGTATTGCTATCCGATCATCGAATCTCTGGACCAACGGGAGGAACCGCCAAACCCCAGCCTGGCGGCGGCGATCGGAGAGATCATGCCCAGCCCGAGGAAGACCAGGGTGCGCCGTTCGCCACGGAACCTTAACTCCCGCATCGTGGCCCGGGACCGCAGCGACAGCCGCTGGTGGGAGCGAAACCGGGATGTGGTCAAGTATCTGGACCAGGGCCTTAGCGTACGGGAGATCTCGATCCTGGTTTCCCACGGGGAGCGGCAGGTCCGGATAATCCGGGAACGCCTCCACGATCTGCGGACCAATAACTCTGAAGGGGAAGCCTTGGCCGCCGTCGCCTGACCAGCCCGTTGCGGAAAGGGACTTCCCCTAGTATTCTTTCATTCAAGGCCGCTCTCCCAACCAGAGCGGCCTTCTTTAAAGCGGCCCTCCCGCCCAGTCTGTGCCGGGCGCTTCTTTCGGCGCCGCCCAAATTCCCTCCGCAGGAAAACGTTAATGTCTCAGATCGAGGTCCCGGCCGGGGGCTTCACCCAGCGGTTAGTTCGATTTGCCCTGGAGCACTCCTTGGGCGGGATGCCGTCCCCGATCAAGGATGTCTCCATAAATATGATGATCAACGCAGCGGCTGCTGCTTTGGCCGGGGCAGGGCAACCGGAGAGCCTCACCATTACCCGATTCGTTCAGGAAATGGGCGGCAACGGCAAGTGCACCGTGATCGGCATGGGATTGCGCACCTCCCCGGTGAACGCCGCTCTAGCCAACGGCGCGATGATCCACCTACTGGACTTCGACGACGAGATCCCCGGCCTGGGTATCCACCCCAGCAGCGTTATTTTCCCGGTAGTTATGGCCCTGGCCGAGATGAATGGCGATACCGGCCGGGACGTGCTGAACGCCTTCGCGGTGGGATGTGAGATAACCGGCAAGCTCAGGAGGATGTTAGGACCGCCGGACCTCCTGGGACGGATTGCCACCGTGGATGGGATCGCCGGAGCGGTGGGCGCCGCGGCTGCCGCAGGCCGGTTGTTAGGACTGGACCAAGACCGGATGGAGAGCGCCTTGGGGTTAGCTTGCGATGGCGCCGGAGGGATCCAAGCCGGTTTCGCTTCTCCCAGCCGGGCCTTGGGGAACGGCCGTGCGGCGATGGCCGGCATGTCCGCGGCGTTGTTGGCGGAGAAAGGATTCATCGGTCCACGGCAGGCCATCGAAGGACCCGGTGGACTGTTGGACCGCTTCAGCACCGGCAACGCCGCCGATCAGGACGAAGCACTTTCCCGGTTGGGGGATCCATACGAGGTCCTACAACCTGGCATCATATTGAAGACCTATCCATGTCATTCGGCCGGCCATAGCGCCATCGAAGCTACGTTGCAGCTTGTTCAGCAATATCAATTCCAGCCCAACCAGGTTGAGTCGGTCAAGGTAGAGGCGCCGGAGGCTTCGTTGCGGGCCCTGCCGTTTTCCCATCCCGTCGATGGATGGGAGGCCAGGTCGAGCTTGAACTATGTGGTGGCCTCAACTTTGCTGTTTGGTCAACCCCTTCTCGAGCAGTTTACCGATACCGCGGTTCAAGACGCGGCGGTGCGCGAGATGTTGGACCGGGTGACGGTGGTTCTGATGGAACCTGATAGGCGATCCCGCCAGGACTCGGGTCGGCTGGCGTCGTTGAGTTGTGATGTAAGCCTATGGATAGGAGGCGGCCAGGAGATCAGCCACCGGGTGGAGTATGCCCGGGGTTTCCCAGAGCTTCCCCTGGAGCCGGATGAGTTGGACGCCAAGTTTCTCTACTGCAGCCGCTACATCTTGCCGCCAGACCATATCGACGGCGCCATCGGGCAGTTCCGGAACTTGGAGGACGTTGAAGACGTTACCGGGTTGGCCTCTATCTTGGGAGGGTGAAATCCCCCCAACCCCCCTTTACGAAAGGGGGGCTTTGCGTGTTGGGGTTGACCTCCTTCGTGTTCTCTGCGTCACCGTGCTGTGGCGGTGAAACTGTCACCATTATTCGATCTGATGTACGCTGTCACCCGGACAAAGTTGAAATAGAAGATTTCAGGAGGACCGGTATGAAAGCGGTAAGAGCCCATGAGATAGGCGGTCCCGAAGTGCTGCGCTATGAGGATGTGCCTAGTCCGGAGCTGGACCCGGGGCAGGCGCTGGTGGATATACGGTCCATCGGGGTTAACTACACCGATGTGTCCAGCCGCAAAGGGACGAATCCCCCAGCCAACTTTCCCTGGACGCCGGGCCGGGAGGCGGCGGGAGTGGTCACCGCCGTGGGCGAAGGTGTCACCGAAGTCGCCGTGGGCGACCGGGTGGCTTACGCCATGCACACCGGTTCCTACGCCGAGCAGGCCGCCGTCCCTTCCTGGCTCCTGGTGGGACTGCCGGATCAGATGGACTTCGCCACTGGCTCGGCGGCGATGCTGCAGGGAATGACCGCCCACTTTTTGGTGTTCGGAATCACCCGCTTGAACCCCGGAGACCGCGCTCTGGTCCATGCCGGCGCCGGAGGCATGGGACTGCTACTCATCCAGATGTTGAAGCGACTGGGGGCCGAAGTTTTTACCACCGTGTCCACTGAATCCAAGGCGCAACTGGCCAAAGACGCCGGCGCCGATAATGTGATCTTGTACACCCAGCAGGACTTCGAAGAAGAAGTCAAAAAGGCCACCGGGGGCGAGGGTGTGCGCATCGTCTACGACGCGGTCGGTCAGACTACCTTCGAAAAGGGTTTGAACTGTCTGGGGCGGCGGGGTTATATGGCGCTGTATGGACAAGCCAGCGGCCCGGTGGGTCCCTTCGATTCCGGCGCGATACGCAACGGCTCCTGTTTCCTGACCAGACCCAGCCTAGGCGACTATACCGCCACCAGGGAGGAGTTGCTTCAAAGGGCCAACGAAGTGCTGGGGTGGGTGGGATCCGGGGAATTGAAGCTGCACGTAAGCCAGACTCTGCCGTTGGAGCAAGCGGTGGAAGCCCATCGTCAGTTGGAGGGCCGCCAAAGCACCGGAAAGATTCTACTCACGCCGTGACCAGCCGCGGGTAGAGTTTACTGGGCCGTCCAGCCGCCGTCGATGACCAGTTCGCTGCCGGTCATGAATGACGACTCGTCGGAGGCTAGGAACAGGACGCCGTAGGCCACGTCGTCGGGTTCTCCGTGGCGGCCCAGGGGGATCCGCGACAGGGTCAACTCGTTTCGTTCCGGGTCGGCTCGGCCCGCCTCGGTCATGGGGGTGACGATCGGTCCCGGGTGGACCGAGTTCGCCCTGATGCCCTCTCCGGCGTACTGGATAGCGGTGGACTTGGTGAGCAGCCGGACCGCGCCTTTAGACGCTTGGTACTGGGGGCTGCTGTTGTCCACCCCCACTAGTCCCAACTGGGAAGAGATGTTGATGATGGAGCCACCCCCGGCCCGCCGCAATTCGGGTATGGCCGATTTGGTCCCCAGAAAGACGCCCTTGGCGTTGATGTCCATGACCCGGTCCCAATCGGCGACAGTGGTGTTCTCCACGGTGCCGTGACCGCCGATCCCGGCGTTGTTCACAAGGATGTCTAGCTTGCCGAACTCGGCCACGGTGGCGGCGATGGCGTCCTGCCACTGGGACTCGCTGGTTACATCCAGGGCCAGGAAGATGGCCTTGCCGCCGGCTTCGCCGATCTGGGCGGCGACACGGCGTCCTTCTTCTTCCAGGACGTCGCCGATGGCGACCATGGCGCCTTCCGCGGCGAATAGCCGGGCTTCGGCGGCGCCCATCCCCTGGGCCCCACCGCTGATAAAAACTACCTTGCCTTCTAGTCTCATGGAGGAAGTTTAACATAAGAGCATAGAGTTCTTGGGGAAGGGTCTGGGGAACCCTTTCTTGCAAGAAAGGGTTCCCCAGCGGCCCCTCCTAAGGAACCTTTGTCCATTTACGTATATAATTCGTTGAGTAGGATTATTCTGAGGTAGCCGGATTTGGTCGTCGCAGTAATAAAAGAATCGGGTCCGTCTTACGAGTCCAAGGTCCCGTTGGATATACCCGAAAAGTTGCTGGCTAACCTGTGGCAGCGGCGGGCGGCCCAGCAGGCTTCGTTTCGTTCTCCAGACGGACTTCGAATAAGGATCCTCTACCCCGGCCGACCCGGCCACACCGCCGGGCCTGACTTCCGGGACGCTTTGTTGGAAGTGGAAGGCGTGGGCCTGGTCCAGGGCGACGTGGAGATACACATTCGCCAACGGGACTGGAAGTCGCATGGCCACGGCGGCGACCCCAGGTACAACGGCGTGGTATTGCACGCCGCCCTGGAGGTCCAGTCAGCCACCACCCGGCTGCAAAGCGGACAGAGCGCGCCGGTGATTTCCCTCGCCTCGCTGATGGAAGACGAAGACCCGGAGACTGGAGACCAGGGCGGTCCACTGTGGGAGATTCTGTCCGGACAGGGTTACCCCAGGCCGGCCAGCGCAGTCGAGATGGGCGTTTTGTTGGACCGGGCCGGAGACGAACGGTTTGCCGGGAAGAGCCGGGTTTTTCGATCCTTTCTGGCGGAGCAGGACCCGGACCAGACCCTATACGAAGGGCTTATGGAGGGCCTGGTCTACCGCCAGAACCAACACGCTTTCCTGTTGCTGGCGCAGCGGGCCGGTTATGGAGCATTGCATCGGGCGGCCATCCGCTTACCGGCGGAGGAACGGGCGCCCGCCATCGAACATTGGCTGATTACGCTGTCGGGTCTATTCTCACCGGAGCACAGCAAGCCGAAAACCCTTCCCAGAGCCGGTTTTGGGACGCCCCTGCCGGCCCAAGTTTGGCACTGTTTCCGGGTGCGTCCTGCCAACCATCCTCTTCGGCGCATCGCCGGGGCCGCGAGGATGGTGGTCCGCTATTTGGAGCCGGGGTTGGTGGAAGGACTAAGCGATATCGCCGCAACCGGCAAGCCTGCGCTTCTGACATCGGCTCTGGCCGTTGCCAGCGGACCGGCGCCGGGTCCGGCTCCAGTGGGTATTGGACGGGCCCGCGACCTGGCGGTTAACGTGGTTCTACCCTGCCTGCACGGTTTGGCGGAGATGGGCGGGGATGCCCGGAGGGCCGAAAGTTACTTGGAGCTTTATCATCGTTTCGGAAAGCTCCAAGACAATGAGTTAACCCGGGAGATGACCGGGCAACTCGTTGACCCGGACTGGGCTGCTGACTCCCAAAAAGTGGCAAACAACGCCCGGCGGCAACAGGGTTTGTTGCACCTGAAGTACCTGGTTTCCGGCGTGGTTTAGGGGGAAATCCCCCCAAACCCCCTTTACGAAAGGGGGGCTTACAAGTCTCCACTACCAGGTACCCTGACCAAGTTTTTCTGTTAGTCGGGCATTGGTATGGCCAACGAGACTCTCGGCTCGTCGCCGATGCTTCGGGCGATGTGGCCGTGGCCGGTCAGGTCTTCGGCTACGAGGACGTCACCCGGCACCATTCGAACCTTGGTTCCGTCGGCGGTCTCGAACTCGGCGATACCGGCCAGGTTGACCACGTATTGGCGGCGCGGCGCGGTATGAAAATCGGAGAAGGTTGGTGAGGGGCGCCGGCCCAGGGTGATTTCTCCCGCGCCTATAGGAAAGACGATTTCGGCCAGTTGATCGGGCGTTAGGTGCTCGAAGTGGGACTCCCCGTCGTCGCCGGAATATACGCGAACTATCTGAACCATGTTTTCCCCTTTCTCGTTTCAGATTACCTTACTGTCAGATATGCTGGCTCCTACCGGAATAAAGGAGCCGCACACAGCTTACTGGCTGGGCGGAGTTGCGGCAACAGCACCGGTTTTGACGGTGGCGATGGGAGCGTACAGCCAACCTTCAAGCCTTAGCACGGATCCGGGCAAAGACAAGGGGTCTTGGCCATCGCCGTCCACGTTGGGCAATCCAAACAAGCTGGGGTCGATGGACCATAAGGAGGCGGCTAGGGCGGCAACCACGGCGTCCAAACAGTCGTGGCTGGACATGCAGATCTCCCGGAACTCTTGGAGATTGGGCAACCCTACCGGACACACATTGGGCAGGTTGTCCAGGATAGTCCGCCGCAATTCGAGGCGGCGTACTCCGTTCTTGTAGCCTTTATAGGGCAGCCCTAGGGACCTGAGGACCGCTCCGGGCATCACCTCCAATAGCACCGCTTTACCGGCATTCTGGGCTGGCAGCGGAGGGACGTCGCAGCCGGCGGGCCATAACCGAGCCAGCATCTGCATCCCCCGGAAGGTCATGGGCACCATGTTGGGGTTTACTTTATGAAGGCAGGAGTAGGCCTCGGTATGGGAACGGTCGATCACCCGCTTGGGTTCCCCATGTTGGGACACGAAATCGTCCCGCAACTTCATGAACTCGGCCGGTTCCATGGCAGCGGCGGCGGTCCAAAGCTGAGTCATGTCTTGGGCGCCGGGCCTCCAGTAATCGGCAAAGAGCAGAGGCACCGAGAAAGGAAAATCCAGAGCGGCCACCGAGCCGGAGGGCAAGTCGATCAGCATCTGGGCCACCCGGTCCCGGCCGGCCGGGAAGCATTCCCGCAACTCCAAACCGCCGTCGGCCAGCGTACCCGCCGCGACCCAGGTGTTGTTGTCGGGGGCCGCCCCGCTGAAGTCCACGCCCAGGATTTCCAATCTTACCTCGCCGCGAGAGATCTAAGGTACAGGATAAGGTTATTTAAGTGGGGCCTCTGGGAAACCCTTTCTTGCAAGAAAGGGTTTCCCAGACCCTTCCCCAAGAACTCTATGCTAAAATGTGCCACGCCTTCGGGCGTCTAAGTATATCTCAGGCAACTTCGAGACATATCTCGAATGTCTCAGTAAAGGAGACTTATGAACCTCACCGAAAGACGAGAAAGGTACCGGGCAGTTCTGGCGGGCGACCAATGCGTCCACCCGGCGTCGGTGTTCGACCCCATCTCGGCCCGGATTGCCGAGGACTTGGGCTTCGAGGTCGGCATGCTGGCGGGCTCCATCGCTTCGTTCACCGTTCTGGGTGCGCCGGATATTATCGTACTAACCCTGACCGAGTTCGCCCAGCAGATCCACCGCATCTGCCGGGCCAGCACCCTCAGCCTAATGGTCGACGCCGACCACGGCTACGGCAACGCCCTCAACGTCAAGCGGACGGTGGAGGAGTTGGAATCGGCCGGGGTGTCGGCCCTGACCATCGAGGACACGGTGCTACCCCGCCAGTTCGGCACCGGAGAGACCGCGTTGATCTCCATAGAAGAAGGCGTCGGCAAGATGAAAGCCGCTTTGTCCGGGCGGCAGGACCCTAGTCTGGTGGTCGCCGGACGAAGCAGCGCTTTATCGGTGACGGGCGTAGAAGACGCCATCCGCCGGACCAAGGCGTACGAGGCCGCTGGTGTGGACGCGATGTTCTTGTCGGGCGCCACGACCAAGGCAGAGGTGGAGGCGGTGCGTGCCGAGGTAAAGATACCTCTCATGTTAGGCGGCGCCGGCGGTGAGCTTTCCGACCGGGCGTTCTTGTCGGCCAACGGCGTGCGTATCGCCTTGCAAGGCCATCTGTCCTTCTCCGCGTCGGTAAAAGCGATCTACGATACCCTCAAGGCCCTGCGTGACGGCGTCGTGCCCGGCGACCTTACGCCCACCCTGGCGACTCCGGACCTGATGGGTCAAGTCACCCGCCGGGCGGACTACGACACCTGGACCAAGGAATTCATGAACTAAGCGCGCCGCGCCGCCTTTCCGGTCTCAGATCAAGAAGAGCTAGCCAAAAAGGATTACAAGGAGCGATCCGATGAATTTCGTTTACAATCACCTCCATTTCCGTAGTGAAGACCCCGACGCCGCGGCCAAGTTTTATTGTGACAACTTCGGCGCCAAGATCACTTCCGAGCGGCCTTTGTCCACCACCAAGTCGATTCAATTGGAACTGAACGGCCATCACTTGATGACCATCTCAGGACGGGCCGAGGGGGAGGACCCGGTGCCCGGCTCCAACGAGCCGCGCTATGGTTTGGACCACTTTGGCTTTGAGGTGGACGACATGGAGGAGGCCGCGGCCCATCTGCACGCCAACAATGCCAACTTCATCTGCGAGCCCTGGACCATGCCTTCCGGATCCATGGTCGCCTTCATCGAAGCCCCGGACCACGTCAGCGTGGAGATCATTCAGCGGCCCAAGGCGTAGGGGCGGGGGATACGGGTGTGCTCTTAGTGGTCCTTCGACAGGCTCAGGACGAACGGAATATGGGTTTTCCTCCCTCCGTTCGTGGTGAGCTTGTCGAACCACATGGTTAGACTGGCTTCTCGCGGCTAGGTCGAAATGCCGTCGAAGAAGTCGTCGGCGACGGTTTCCCCCGGTGCTATCTGGGGCAAAGCCTGGATGTAGTATTCCCGGCCAAGAACGGTTCGGGCAACATCCCGGGAGACCCGGTGGTAGGGCCAGTCGGCGGCGACCTGGGTGCGGTGGCATAGGATGCAGGCCATCTTCCGCTCCAGATGGAGGTCTATTTCCATCTGGAGGTGGATCTCTTTAGCGGGTGTACCTTCTTGGGCCCGCTCCGGCGATGGCAGGGGAAAGTCGATCCCGGCGTTGCGCAATGCCTGGGCCCACTCCATCCGGAAACCCTGGGGCCGGGCGCTGTAGAACAGGCGCACTGGAGCGTACGGTTCCAGGCCAATTGCAAGCTGGCCGGGAAACGCGTTGGCGTCGGCGGACCGGCGCACCGCTTCCGTGGTCTGACGGGAGATAGCGATATGGTCCGGGTGGCCGTATAGTCCTCCAGACTCGAAGGTCAGCACCACCTGAGGCCGGAAACGGCGTATCTCTTCCACCAGTTGCTCCACCATTTCCTCGTCCGGTACGTTGATATAGGCGTTGGGGTATTCGTTGGCCTCGGAACCGGCCATCCCCGAGTCCCGGTAGCCCAATACCCGGTGGCTCGCTAGGCCCAATGCCTGGACGGCGCAGGACAGTTCAACCCGGCGGATGGAGCCCAAGGTCTCCCTGGTAGCGGCGCCGTCCTGCCGGATCTCCCCCTCTTCGCCTGAGGTGGCGGTGACTAGGCGAATCTCCACCCCCCGGGCCGCGTGAGCCGCCAGAGCTCCTCCAACGGGGAAGGCCTCGTCGTCGGGATGGGCGAAAAGAGCCAGCAATCGGTGCCCGGGCATGGTGTCTCCCGTGTTGGTTTACCTATTCTGATATTGGATGAGAGTCGTTTAGTACGACCCCCCACCTTAATCCTCCCCCACAAGGGGGGAGGAGATAAGTCCCTTCCCCCTTCATGGGGGAAGGTTAGAATGGGGGTGATTGGCTACATAACTAACCAGCTTGATAAGGCACAAGCCAAAAAACCTACCAGGCGGCGGCGTGTCCGTCGCCCCGGGGGTCTGAAGCACCCTTCAAGATGCCCCGCTCCCGGTCCAGCAGGATCAGCTGTACCTTGCCGTCGTGAGTTCCCGGCCTGCGGCGGGCGATTTTGTGCCCCAGCTTTTCCAATCCCTGTATCGCCGCCTCGGGCATTCCGGCCTCCACCCGCAACTCCATGGGTGTGTCCAGGCTCTCCGGGTCGGTGCCGGGGAAGCTCCACCACCTCGGGGCTTCCACTGCCTCCTGAGGATCCATGCCGTAGTCGATCAGGTTGGTCAGGATCTGGAGACCGGATTGGGGCTGAAAATCCCCACCCGGAGTGCCGCCGACGATGGCCGGCTGTCCGTCCTTGGTGGTAAGGTAGCAGTTCAGGGTGTGCATCGTCCGCTTGCCCGGTTCGATCTCGTTGGGGTGGTTCTCCTCCAAACTGAAGCCACGCCCGGCCCGGTTGTTAAACAGGACTCCGGTATCCCCGGCGATGAATCCCGAGCCGAAGGCGTTGGAAAGGCTGTGGATCCAGGAGACGCAGTTGCCATCTCCGTCGGCCACGCAGAAGTAAGTGGTGTCGCCACCGGCCTTCACCGGTTCGATGGCGGGTAGCTCGGATGCGGCCCGAGTGGGATCGATCTCGCTCCGGCGGCGGGCGGCGTAATCCTTGGAGATCAACTGGTCCAGTGGCCATTCCACGAACTTGGGGTCGCCGGCCAGCCGGTTCCGGTCGCTGTAAGCGATCTTCTTGGCTTCGGCCATCAGATGTATGGATTCGGCGCTATTGGGCCCCAGGGAGGCCAGGTCGAACCCTTCCACCATGTTCAGCATTTCCAACAATAAAAAGCCCTGGGACGGCGGGCGGGTCTGATAGACGGTGTGGCCCCGGTACATGGTGCTGAGGGGGTCGTAAACTTCGGCGTAATGTCCGGCGAAGTCGTCCTCGGTAAACAGGCCGCCGGCGCTGCGTAGCGCGGCGACCATCTCGCGGGTTAACTCACCCCGGTAAAACGCATCGGCGCCTCCGGCGGCTATCCGTTGTAAGGTGCGGGCTAGGCCGGCATTCACTAATATATCGCCTTCATTGGGTGGTCGGCCGTTCGGCAAAAGGACCGAGGCGGTGGAAGGGAATTGGGACAGCTTGCTCACGCCGTTGGCCAGGTTCCTGCCGATGCCTGGGGGCACTGGGAAACCCTCCCGGGCGTAATTCTCGGCGGGCGCCAGAAGTTGGGCCAGGGGAAGCGTGCAGAAATTCTGGTGGATCACCTCCCAGGCCGCCACTTCCCCCGGTACCGATATGGAGTGGGGACCTTCCAAGGGCATGGTGGCGTATCCCTGGGACCGGTAGTATTCGCCCGTCGCGCCGCTGGGGGCTATTCCGCTGCTGTTTACTCCCGTCACCTTGCCGGTGGCGGCTTCGTGGAGCAACACAAAGGAGTCTCCCCCTACGCCGCAGGATGGAATGATGGTCACCGTCTCGGTGGCCGCTACGGCCAGCGCGGCGTCGAAAGCGTTGCCGCCGTCCTTGAGCACGTTGATTCCAACGGAAGCGGCCAAGGGCGAATTGGAGCAAATCATGCCCCGTTGCCCGTAAACCAGGTGTCTGGAAAGTCCAGTGATCGACATATTCCCCTCTCGTACCCACATTGTACGGCCGAAAGCGGCCGCTTGGGCCAGTTTAAAGTGGCGCATTAGGGTAGTCAATGGCCGTGTTTGACAGCCCCAACGGGTGATACTACAATCGACCACGATGAGGCTGGGCGAACACCGGCCTAGAGACGAATACGATGCGCCGCCGGAGACAGCCTACGAACGCTGGATCTGGCGGCGGCACAGAACGGCGGGAGGTCGAGATGGCGGAGATACTAGGCATCGGATGTTCCCATGGGCCCATCATCCTGACCCCTCCGGAGGTGTGGCATAAAGGCCGGGAGCGGATCTACGCCCGTGTTTCCAACTATGAAAAACCGGCTCGGCTACTGGAAGAGCTTGGTCAGGACAACGGACTGAGTCAGGACCGGCACGACCATGAGAAAATCATGGAGTCCTTCCAGATCATGCACGACAAACTCCACGAGTGGAACCCCGACGTGGTCATGATTATCGGCGACGACCAAGCGGAGAATTTCTTGCAGGACAATCTTCCTCCCTTCTGCCTTTACACCGGCGAAGAGGCGGACGGTTATCCCTTCCGCCGTGCGGCCCAAACTAATCTTTGGGACGCTGATCCCGAGACCAAGTACACTTTCCGATGTCCCAAGGCGTTCTCCCAGGACATGCGGAACCACCTGATACGAAACGGAGTGGACATGGCTTCTTCCAGTTCCCTGAAAGGATGGGACTGGGGCCTGGCCCACGCCATAATCAATCCATTGATGTTCCTAGACCCTGAGGGAAAGTTCCCCCTGCTACCTCTCTTCGTGAACTGCTACGGGGAAGAGGCCGGGCCCGATTATCCGCCCCGGCCCACTCCCAAGCGGTGCTACGAAGTGGGGCAAACCATCCGCAAGTTCCTGGACACCCGCAGCGAACGCGTGGCGGTGGTGGCCTCTTCGAGTTGGTCCCACAGCTTCCTGGCTCACAAGTTCCAGTGCCGCGAGATCGACATAGAAGCCGACCAGCGAAGTCTGGAGTTCGTGCGCACCGGCCAGGGCAGCAAGCTAGCGGAGCTTACCCCCGAGGAGATACAGGATTCGGGAGACCATGAGATCTTGAACTGGATAATCGCTCTGGGTATTCTGGGAGACCGGCCGGCGGAGATCGTCGACGTGCGCGACTCCCACACCCAGTTGGCCTATCGGGTCGCCGCCATCTGGAACTGAGCCCTTTCAGTTGGTGAACGCCTAATTCTAAGGGCAATAAATAGCCGAAAGAGTCTGAATGGTCCGCTCCCCTGGGGGAAGCGGAGGGAGAGGGTATGCACTACGGCCTAGTCATGGAATGCGACTATCGGTACGGGACGACTCAGGAAGACGCCTTTCAAGAGGCTTTCGGACTAGTGGACGCCGCCGAGTCCGGCGGTCTTGACGGAGTCTGGTTGGCGGAACGGCATTTCGCCGCGCCTAGAAATCCACTGGATGCCGCCGGAGCGGGAATACCCTCTATAATTTCCGCGCCCTTGATCATGGCCAGCGCCATCGCGGCCCGGACCGAGCGTCTGCGTGTCGGTATCGCTGTCAGTGTGTTGCCCTTGAACCACCCGGTGCGCATGGCCGAAGAGGTAGCCACGGTTGACCATGTGAGCCGCGGGCGCTTCGACTTTGGCGTAGGGCGTAGCGGGTTCGCCAGATCCTATGAAGGCTACGGCATCCCTTACGAGGAAAGCCGCGAGCGCTTTGAGGAATGTCTGGAGGTCATCCTGGCCGCCTGGACCAACGAACGTTTTTCCCATCAAGGGAAGTTCTACGCCTTTGATAATGTTGCCGTTCTGCCCCAACCCTATCAGAAACCCCACCCACCCATCCGAGTGGCGGCCACCACCAAAGATACCTTCCCGCGCATGGCCGGTCAGGGCCGCAATATCTTTGTCGGCCTTAGAGGGATGGACCGTCCGGACCTGGCGTGGAACTTGAAGGTCTACCGGGATGCCTGGCAAGAGGCGGGACATGACGGGGAAGGGGATGTACTTCTTCGTATCCCGGTATACGTAGGCAAAACCGACGAGGAAGCCTTTGCCCTGGCGGAAGAAAGCACCATGCGCAGTTATCGCCGTATGGCGGAGACCTTCGCCAAGTCAGCCGCCGGCGCCGGGACAACGGTATCGGAAGAGCGAGCCGAGCGGGGAAGGCGCCTTGCCGCGGTTACCTATGAGGACCTGCGGCGGGACCGTCTGGCTTACGGCAGTCCCGAAACCGTGGTGGAGCGCCTGAGGGACCTGACTCAGGACCTGCACCTATCCGGTATTATCGCTGAGATGAACGTGGGTGGACTGGTGCCCCGAGAGCATATTTTGGAGTCCGTGCGGCTTTATGCGGACGAAGTAGTTCCGGCCTTGCGGGATATCTGCTAAGGACGTTGCGTTAACCCCGAAGAGCGAAGCATCCGGCCCTCCGACAAGCTCAAGGCGAACGGGATTCATCGGCGGCATGGTGTTTCCATAAATCGTGTGCGGACGGAGGCACGTGCCGAAGCTGTGATCTGACTCGGGTCGTGAGGCCCTCTTGAGATTTCATGTCCTCATGCATCTACTGGCCGGTTCATAGGTCAAAATCCTTCATTTACTCTACAGGCAGTTCCTCATGACCTTGTCTCAGATACTCTACAAAACCGGCCTTAGCGAGCACTCTCCGGAGTATTTATCTTGAATGATTTATCAAGCGTGAAGTTCGTCCAGACACCGGTGCTAAATATAGGGTATGGAGAACATGGAGACGCGTCTGGGTTTCCGATCGTACTCCTGCACGGATTTCCCTACGATGTGAGGTCTTGGGACGGGGTCGTGCCGCTCTTAACTGAGGCTGGATACCGGGTTCTTGTGCCATATCTTAGGGGATACGGGCCTACCAGCTTTCGTGATTCAGACTCCCCTCGCATGGCCGAGCAGGCGGCGATTGGTCAGGACCTTGTCGACTTTGCGGAAGCCCTGGGGATCGGCGAATTTGCGGTCGCGGGCTTTGATTGGGGCAATCGCGCCGCCTGTGTCACGGCTGTCTTGCAACCTCATATGGTCAAAGCTCTCGTGGCCATCGGCGGCTACTCGGTGCAGAATACGGTGTTGAGAGAGCATCCGGCTCGAGCTTCCGATGAAGCGAAACGGTGGTATCAGTGGTACTTCAATACTGAGCAGGGACGCGTGGGGTTGGAGGAGAATCGACGAGATATAATCCGCCACCTTTGGGAAACGTGGTCGCCAGGGTGGAAGTATACGGACGAGGCCTTCAACGCTTCGGCTCCCTCCTTTGACAATCCCGACTTCGTGGAAATCACCCTCCATTCGTACCGGCACCGGCATAGGAATGCTCCGGGTGAGGATCGATTTATCGAAGTCGAGCGCAAGCTGGCGGAAGGCCCGCCAATCTCGGTGCCGTCCATCGTCCTACGAGGCGTGGACAGCGGCTTTGGACGACCCACGGACGACCCGTCGGGAGACCAGGCGAAGTTCTCCAATCTCGTCGCCCGGCGGAATGTTGAGGGAGCGGGGCACGATCTTCCGGTGCAGCGTCCAGACGCGGTTGCGGCGGCCCTGCTTGAGCTGTTGTAAGTTCTTGAACCTCACTGTCTGATTTTTAGTAAAATGTGGACACTTGTATCGTCTATACCAAGGCTTAAGAGAGCGTCATGAACAGAAACGTTGAAGTGGGAAGCGTCGCCGAGGCCTATCTTGAACTGTTGGCGGCCCGGAACATAGAGTACTTCTTTGGCAACGGCGGGACCGACTTTGCTCCCATCATCGAAGCCTACGCCAAACGCATGACTCAGGAGCAACCGCTCCCCCGCCCGATCACCGTGCCCCATGAGGTGACGGCGGTGGCCATGGCCCACGGTTACACCATGATCACCGGCCGGCCGCAGGTGGTGATGGTGCACACTACCCCCGGCACCGCCAATGCCATGTCCGGCGTGATCAACGCCTTTAAGTCCAACATACCCATGCTTTTCACCGCCGGCCGCACTCCCATCGCCGAAGGAGACGCCAAGGGTTCCCGCAACCTGAACATCCACTGGGCCCAGGAATCCTTCGACCAGGCGTCGATGGTCCGGGAGTGGGTAAAGTGGGATTATGAGCTTCGTCACGGCGCAGACCTGGAAGGAGTGGTGGACCGGGCGCTGGCCATCGCCCAGTCCGAACCCGCCGGACCGGTGTACCTTAGTCTTCCGAGAGAAGTCCTGGCCGAGGAATTGGAAAATTTCTCCTACGAAGCCCAGCCACGGATGAATAAATCGGAGGACAGAGTTCCAAGCCCGGAAGCCATCGCTAAAGCGGCCCGGCTATTGGTCGGGGCCAAGAATCCCATCGTGGTAACCCGGTCTGCCGGTAAAGACACACGCACGGTGCAGCCTTTTGTGGAATTGGCCGAGCTTCTGGGAATAGGCGTGATTGACGCAGGGGCATTGTATGCCAACTTCCCCAAGAGCCATCCCCTTTACGCGGGAGGAGACGTGGGGTCCAACCTCAAGGACGCCGACGTGGTGGTCGTTCTTGAGGCCGACGTTCCTTGGGCCACAACCGGGTCGGCTCCCTCCTCCGATGCCCGAATCATCGGTATTGGTGAAGACCCGCTGTTCTCCAACTACCCAGTGCGTGGCTTCCATGTCGACCACAACCTGGCTGGGAGCCCTCGGCTTACACTGCGTGCTTTAGTCAACGCGGTGAAAGACATCGGAGTGGATTCTGCGGCGGTCCAGGCGCGGAAAGACAAGTTGTCTAGCTCCAGCCAACTGAGGCGTGAAGCAGCCCTGCAGCGGGCTGAAGATGGCAAGAACGACACCCCAATCAACAAGGCCTGGTTCTCTCGATGCTTGTCCGACGTATTAGATGAAAACTCGATCGTGCTCAACGAATTGGGCGTGGACGTTTCCCAGTTGGAGTTCAATCATCCAGGGTCATTCTTCGGGTCACCACCCTCATCCGGCCTCGGATGGGCATTGGGCGCTTCGTTGGGATCAAAGTTGGCGGCCCCGGAGAAAACCGTCATCTGCTGCGTGGGTGACGGTTCCTACATATTTGGGTCGGGCACGGCGGCTCACATCGTGTCCCAAGCTCAGAACCTGCCGGTGCTAAACATCGTGTGGAACAACGGTATCTGGAATGCCGTTCAGAGCGCCACCAAGGTGACGTACGCCGACGGGTATGCGGTACGGAACAACGACTTCGCCGTAAGCACTCTGTCCCAGTCCTTCCAGTATGAGCTTATATGCCAGGCGGCCGGGGGATACGCCGAGCGCGTGGACGACCCCTCGCAGGTGCCCGAGGCCATCCAGCGGGCTTTGCACGCGGTCAAGGTGGAAAAGCGCCAAGCCTTGCTGAACATCATCGGGCAATAGACTTCCATTCCGGAATCTTGACACGGTTCGGGCTCCTGGATTCGCTCCCGCAAGAGACCTGTCGCAGCATGGCCATGGCGTTCCCGATTCACCGGTGATGCGGACTTAGACGAGCTGGGTACAGCGTGGGTCAGCTCGTTTTCCCGTTCGCGGTAACCCCGTCTTCCCGTTCGTGGTGAGCTTGTCGAACCACAGTGGTTGGTAGCGGGCTACCGAAAACCGCCCAGCGCTCAGAGCCGGGGAAGAATGAACTCCTCTATAGCCACGGCCAAACCGTCTTCCTCCGCGGAAGGGGCAATGTAGTCGGCGATGGCCTTCAGTTCCTCGGGGGCGTCTCCCATGGCGATGGCCAGGCCGCAAGCCTGCAGTAGGGGAAGGTCGTTGTAGCTGTCGCCGGCGGCGGTCATCTGCCCCAAGTCCACCTTAATCATGTCCGATAGAATGGCGACGGCGGCCGCTTTGTCCACGCCCCTTCGGGTAAAGTCCACCGCCCAAAGGTCGTTGTAGGGCAGATATACCTTCACCGCTTGCGTGTCAGCATTGTCATGGAAACGGGCAGTGATTTCGCCTGCCATCTCTTCGGAGATGTCCAAGGCGGAGACCCGGATAAGGTTCCAATCGATTAGGCCGCCGATCTCCGTGGCCGAGCCGCCGGGGTAGGTGGCCATGAAGGGAACTTCCAACTCATGTAATCGGCGGACGACCCTTTCGGCGTCCGCCGGCTCCAGCGGGTTGCACCAGGTTGTGATGGCGGTGACTGGGTCCAGGACCATCGCTCCGCCGTCGCAGATCTGGGGAGAAGTCAGAGCCAGTTGACGGGCAAAATCGACCACGTGGGCCATCTCCCGTCCGGTGGCAATGGAAACCGGTATTTTCTTGGCGACTTGTTCCACCGCCTGCTTTACCCGGCCGGAGATTGTCTCACTCCGGTTGATAAGGGTGCCGTCCAGGTCTATCACCAACGCCCGAATCATCGGAAGGCCGGGATGACCTCTTCACCGAACAGCTTCATCGACTTTAGCGACTGCTCCAAGGGCAATGTCCCGATCCGGTGGTTGGCGCAAAAGATGTCATACCCGCACAGTTCGGACTGCTTCCGGAGCTGTTTGATCACCGTTTCCGGGCTGCCCACTAAGGCCAGACCGTTGTCTATCCAGAAATCGTAGGACGTGGTCATTCCCTGGAAAACCCGGCCCAGTTCCGTGTTGGTGGGGCTTTCCGAGTTCCCCTTGAAACCGATGCGCGTGTTGGCGATGTCTTCTCTGCCCAGGGCCCGGGAAGTCAGCAGGGGTTGCTCCGCCTCCTGGCGGGCGATCTCGTCGGTCTCCGCCACGTGGACCGCGCGCATCAGGAAGGTGCGGGGCATCGGACCGGGATGATTGCACTCCGTCCACACTTTGCGGAAATAGTCGAACTTCTCGGCGATCACCGTGTCCACGTCGATGTTCTGAGAAACGTGGTAGTTATTCTTGGCGGCGTACTCCAGGGACGCCGGGCTGTGGGCGCCTACCCAGATGGGGGGATGGGGCTGCTGGTAGGGCTTGGGCACGGGCAGGGCCTCGTCGAACTGCCAGAACTGGCCGTCATAGGTTACTTCGTCCTGAGTCCAAGCCTTGACGATTATCTCCAAAGCCTCCGACGACATCTTCTGGCGCTCGAAGAAGGGCAGGTTCCAGCGCATGAATTCGTGCTCGGCCACGCCGATGCCGGTGCCGAACTCAACCCGGCCATGGGAAAGATGATCCAGGGTAGCCACCTCCTCCGCCAGCCGGATGGGATTGTAGAAGGGCAACTGGTAGATCATGACACCGATGCGGAGCTTGCTGGTTTGCTGGGCCACGGCGCAAAGGTAAACGCTGGGGGCGGTTATCTGCCCTACGTGGGAGTTCTGATGCTCAATGATGTAATAGGATTCGTAACCCAACTCTTCGGCCATCACGGCCTCTTTCAAATGTTGGTCGTAGATGTCGGCGGCGGTGGGAGACAGCGCCATCTCGTGTTTCCCGAATCCGTCCCATAGAGCAAACTCTAGGCGTGCCATAGCGTCCTCCGGTTTTCGTCGGGTTGATTTTCCAGACGTATTCTACAGGAAAATCCCTCTGGCGAACGTGCTCGAGAGCTTAGCCCAATGTTGGTACAGACCAATGGAAAAGGGGCCGGCGTACGCCGGCCCCTTCAATCCAATACGCTTTGACTGCGACAGGAGGCTTAGGAGAAGACTAGCTCCTTGTTCTTCCGGCCGGGGCTCTTCATCTCGGCCAGACCGTCCGCGGCGTCTTCCTGGCTGTTGCAGAACAGCTCGATGCCGTTGCCGTCGGGGTCGGAGATGTAGATGCTCTTGGTCATGCTGTGGTCGGTGGTGCGAAGCTCGATCCCGTGGTCGTTCAGACGGTGGTAAAACTCGGTCAGAGTGTCGAAGTCTTCAACCTGAAGAGCCATGTGGTTCAGGCCAAGTCCGCCGGGGGTGACGGGAGCGGCGTCCGGAGCGGCCTGGAACAGGGCCAGGTCGTGGTGGATCTTGCCGCAAGTCAGGAAGGTTCCGAAACCTTCGCGATTCAACGAGATTTCAAAACCCAGAACTTCGGTGTAAAACTTGGTGGACACTTCTTGGTCTCTGACGTTGATTACCAGGTGGCCTACTCGCTTAACGCTTGGCATAGTCTATCCTCCCGATCTTCTTGTGTTGTCGTCTAGACAAGATACCCATAGTGGTAGAAATTGAAGCCAATTATACGCCATTTGCGTAAACAAGCCAAGTAAGCCTGTGCCAGGGCCGGTTTTGCCAGAGAGACACAGAGGGCACGGAGAATTTACGAAAACACTAATATAAAAACTCTGTGATCTCTGTGTCTCTGTGGCTAGTTAATCCGGGCGCTCCAGGAACTCCCGAACCCTCGCCATGGCGGGACCTCGGTCGTAGTTGTGGGACAACGAGATGGAATTGCGCACCGGGTCGCCGCCGAAGAACCGCTCGTATAGGACCTGCCGCCCGCCAAATGAGCTACAGGTCACGTCCCAAGCCAGATGAAACAGCCTGGCGCGATCCCGGGCCGAGGAGTTGTCGGTGGCCAGGTACCGTTCCACCTCGGGAGTCAGCGCCGTATCGAAATCGGCTTCAGAGGGCAGCGCCATCAGGCTGCTGGATCCCAGTATCTGAATAATCTCAGCCATGCGAGGATACATCATCCGGGGGAACAGGTTCCGGCCCGCCACCAGGGGCGCCGCCGACGGGCACATCACTCCCCACTCGTTCAGCTTGGCGTCGGCCTCCGATGCCCGGACGCAAGCTTTCAGAATCTCCAGGTAACACACGAGTTCTCCCATCCTCTCCTGAACATGGTCCAACTGTTCCGAGCCCAGAGTTTCGACCATCTGTCCGGCCAGTCCCAAGATGAACTCGGCTTTTACCACGCATCGGGTGGTAACTTGATGTCCGGTGTGGGTGTTCATCTGGGTGGCATTGCCGTGGTTATTGCACATGTCCACGTCTCCCAGCAGGAAAACCCGTTCCCAAGGCACCAGCACGTCGTCGAAGAAGACCACCGCGTCCATCTCTTCGAAGCGTGAGCCCAAGGGGTGGTCGAAGTGGGACCGGCCCTGGTCCAGGCTTTCCCGGCACATGAATTTGACTCCCGGCGTGTCGCAAGGGATAGAGAAGGAGAAAGCCTGACGCCAGGCGTTGTCTCCCAGAAGGTGGCTCCGGGTGGGATATACGGCGATCTCGTCGGTGATAGGTCCCAGGGTCGCCAGCATGCGGCTGCCCTTGACGATGATGCCCGCGTCGGTCTCCCGCATCACCGTCAGCGCCACCTGTTCGTCCAGGTTATCGGCCATCCCCGGAATGCGGCTTTTCTGTAGATTCACCAACGTGTGGGTCAGGGTGATGTCGTTCTCGCGGATGAACTCGTAATAGTCCAACACGTTCTTCTTGAACTCGGGCCGGTTCTGGCCGAAATATTCCGCCCCGCCCGCCCAAGCGGTGATGGCCACGTTGAGGAAATCGGGGGTGCGTGCCATCATGCCGCAGCTTGACCAGGCCCACCGGGTCATCATGGCCCGCCGCCGCTCCAAGTCTTCCACCGTGCGAGGGATCAGGAATGATAATCCGACCGGCTCACCGTCGGTGGGAGATGCATAGGTCATCTCCTCCTGCAACCCCGGATCGAGTTGCATGTCGTACAGATCGGCCACGGAGCGGACGCCGTTGCGCAGGGCCGGGTGAGTGGTGACGTCTTCTATCCGCTCGCCCCGGATCCACACCTCCGTGGACATTTCGCTTAGCCTGGAAATGTATTGCGCGCCTGTCTTAGCTGGCATGACACATCCTCTGCCGGGTCGAGTGGCATTTAACTCAAGCTAGTTTCGAGGGGAGTGTAGCAAGGGGATAAAAGGGGTGTCAAAGGGTCTGACGGTTGAACTCTGGGTGTGAGTGGCGTGTGAATCATCCGAACCGCGTATTGGAGGGTAATTATCCCTCGCCGTTGTCCGATAATTAGGCTGGCCTCTATTGTGCTACTCTGTGCAACTAGATCAGCTAGGGGTTATCGGGAAGAGCGTGAACTATGGACGAGCCAAAACAGATTCGATCGTTTGAGAACCTCTTGTGGGCTCACCCCGATATCGCGGAGTCCGTGGAACCCAGCCTTTTGATGCTTAGGCAACTCGCCCACCAGATGGCAAAGAACCAGACGGACGGCCAGACTCTTAGCCCAAACGGCTTCGATGTGCCTATCTTGTTTCGTTTGACTATGGGCCGCATGATTCTGGAGACAGACCGTGAAGCCTTTGAGGCAGCTCTGAGCTTTTTCAGTGGCCTGGTGGATTCGGACTGCTTGGAATTTTCAATGGGCTCGGGCTACCGCTTCACCGCCGATGCCCGCGCGATGGAACAAGGACTCGCCGCGCTCGAACCTCCGCCCGATCACCCGATTCCAACACAGGCAGAAGAAAGCCCACCCCAAGCGGTGAAAGCCACGTGCCCAATATGCAACTGTTCGATGTTCCGTCTGCATGAGAGCGATGGTCAACGGCGCTGTCCACGGTGCCAGTCAGAATGGATGCCATCGTCCGTGGACTGTCCGGCCTGCGGGAGGCTGTCCTATGCCGGCGGCTTGGAGTACCGGCCGGATCTCGCCGGTGCCGGCGCATCGGGAATGTGGCAAGTCCACGCCTGCACGGTGTGCACAAACATGTTTTATCGAACGCCAAGGGTCGCCACCGATGATGGATAATCTTGGTGGGCCATTGCTGAGCCGCGAGACGCGCCGGGCCAAAGCCAATTCCTAATTAATCGAATCCCTGGTTATCTCCGGCGAGTTGGGCATGAGGCGTTTGATGGAACGGGTGCTGGCGCGGCGGGAGATACTGAAGGCGTAAGGCCGAAGCACGCCCAAAAGAAACCAGGCCCGCAGCACATCAGCCATAAAGTCCGGCAGTGTGCGCACGCCTGGTATAAGCCAGAAATAGCCTAACTGAGAAGCTTAGTCGGAAGAGGGAAGCTTGCGGGCTTCCTGTAGCTCCATATCAGCTTCGCAGCAGAGAATGACTCCCTCGCCGCCCTTGGTGCACAGCACGCTGCTGCCGCACGTTGCGCAGTTGTAACGTTTCCCTAGCTCGTTGGCCATTGATAGATACTCCTTTGGATCAGGTGGCGGATCCATCCGGCGATCCGCGGTTGGGCGCTGGAACTTACTTCTGTGCCATCGGTTGGCTGCAGCAGTTCACCGCGCCGTCACCGCCCTTGGTCACAATGAACTCCGATCCGCACTTTTCGCAGAAATAGCGTTTTCCTGTTTGGTTGGCCACCGGTTCAGCCCCCTTTGGTTACTAAGCTTCAATCGTGCCTATATTATAGCCAAGACGATTCCCACGTTCAACACAAGAGTCTCAATACTAGTACCGTGTTAGTGAACTTCTTTGAATATTCAGGCTGATTCAACCGGAGGCATTCCGGATTTGAACCGGACCAGAAAGCTGGCCTCGCCCAAGGGCTGGCCGTCGAAAAGGATCGCAGCCTTGTGCTCCCCGGCCTCTTGGACGGGGATCCGGAACAGCTTGATCCAGCGTTGGAAAATGATTCCTTCCTCCCAATCTATCCGTTGGGGAGGCGGCGGGTCTAGAGGGGCGCCGGGCGCCTTGATGGCGACCAGAAGAAAATGGGGTCCGGCGGAGACGCCGCCGATACAGAAAGCCAACTGTACGTCTACTTCGGCCAGGACCGGCTTGTCTTGAGTGGCACCCTCGGTGGGCGCTGGAAGGTCGATCAGGTCGATTATTCCCTTCAGGATCAGATCGCCGTCGTCTCCTTCCTCGGTGTCTTTGCAGAACAGGGCGTATTTTAAATAAGGATCGCTTTGATCGGTTGCCAAATGGGATGCTCCTTTCCCAGGACGGTACTGCGATGGATTCCAATTCTAACATGCCGGTTCTATTAGTCGAGCCGGGGAAGGCTTCCTCAGCACCATGTGGCGCCCCATTGTCAAATGGAGCAACAATTGAGACACTAGGCGGTGAAAATGCCCGGGGTAAGCCGCTCGCAAATTGTTCTTAGGAGGCAGGCCGCCATGGCGTTAACCGAAGACAAGTTTAATCAGGGAATGACACCTCAGGAGTACATCGACCAGATCAAGGTTAATAAGCAGACGATTTTGGATATTTACAACACTATAAAGATACCCGACAAAGCCAAGGCCCAGTTCGATGGCCGGTCCGAGCCCCTTCGGCTGGCAGTGTTCACCGCCGATTGGTGCGGCGACGCGGTCAGCACCACCCCGGTGATCATGCGTTTGGCCGAGAGCACGCCAGGGCTTGCCATCCAGATCTTCAACCGGGACGACGAGTTGGAACTGACCAACAGCTTCCTGCCGGAGAACCGTGCCGGCACGGTGCCGGTATTCATCGTCATGGACGAGTCCATGAACGAGATCGCCCGCTTTATCGAAACAGCCGGCGAACTGGTTCCCGCTCTTGACGCCATGGACGAAGCCATCGCTCAGGAGATCGCCGGAGAAAGCGAGGAGAACAAGCGGGCCGCAGGACGGGGCAAGCGAATGAGTTTTCGAGTTGCCCACGCCCAGGAATGGGGCGAGGTTATACTAGACTCCTTCGGCCGCACCGTGGCGGAAGGGTTGCAGTCCTCAGGTTCCGAACGCCCCGCTGTGGGCGGCACCAAGTGGCCCCCGGAAGACTAAACTCTATTCTAGCCACAGAGGGAACGGAGCTATTGGAGGAAAAGCTAAATAATCTCCGTGTCCTCTGTGCTCTCTGTGGTGAACGTTAACTCTCGTTCTCAAGGTGTTTGACATGCCCGACGGAATCATCAACATGACGGATATGGGAATCATATTCTCGGTCACCGACGCGATGGGCATCCACCGGGAGTCCGTCAGTGTGGAACTGACCAAAGAGGACCCCGGTTCGATAAATCGGGCCGACGGCGGCAATATAGAAATCACGATACCGGAAACCGGTACCGTGGAAGAATTTGCCAAGCTTCTTCTAGCTGAGCTTGAGGGGATGGGCTACGAGTCGAAGGACCTGGACGATGAAGATGACGAGGAGTAAAGCGGTAGGACTCCGAACCGTTTGCCGCAGCTGATGCGTGGGTTATAAAAGTGATAGTGAGATTTGCAATGTAGGGGCGGGTTTAAAACCTGCCCCTACTGCCTACGGGGTTCCGTGGCCTGAAAGGTTCTAGTACCCCGGCGTTCGCCACTCGAAGCCTAGCTGAGCCCACCGGACAAAGACCGCTCCGCCCGGCGCCGCGATCGGGCCATTCATCGCCAGCAGGGCAATGGTATGCTGAGCGCCCGGTTGCGGCTCGGCGCTGATCACCACTCGTTGCGGTACGTTGAAGCCCTGCACTGTTCCCCGGTCCCGGTTGCACTCCCCATCCACCCAGAGCTCCCCATAGTCGTCGATGCAGGTCTCGAACAGGCACCGGCTCTCCCGAATATCCTGTCCTCCTACGGTCTCCGGCAGAGTTATCTTGATGCGGTACCAGGCGAAGGTCAGGCCTTTGGAATGCCACCGGGCCAGGTCGTTGGTCGCCTCCCAGCCCGAATCGTCGTAGTCGGATAACCGGGCTGGGCTGCCGGTTAGCTGAGAGACCAGACCCTCGTTGGGCTCACCGGGGACCAGTCCGGGGGCGAACCGCCATTGGGCCTTAACGATGCTCAGACCAGCCGGGTCCATCAGGTCTATCGTTGCTCTTGGCATGCGAACGCTCCTCTTTTATTCAGATTGGGTTCCGTCAGATTGGTTTTCGGGTTAGATCCCTACGATCTTGATGCCGGCGTGAATCTTGTAGATGCGGTTGATGTTGACCAACATGGGCGTTATCTGTTCCACGTACTTGGAGTTGGCCAAGCCGCCGCCGTCCACGGGTCGCAGACTGTGAATCTTGCTGACCAAATCCATGACCAGGCTTTTGGCTTCGGCATGGTCGGAGCAAACGATAACGTCCCCGTCCATGACGGTGTCCGGTTGCTGCAATTCCTCCGCGCTGATGTTCTGGAACGCCGAAACCACTAGAGAATCAGGCAGCAGCTCCTGGGCTTCCTGGGCGGCCGACCCGGCTTCGACCTCGACGGCGCTGGCGCCCCGCCCTCGCTGGAAACTCATGGGGGCGATGACGTCCACCACTACTTTCCCTGCCAGGGTATCTTTGAGCTGTTCCAGGGTGGAGCGTTGACCCTCGTAAGGGAATGCCAAGAAGACCACGTCGGCTTGTGCGGCGGCCTGGGCGTTTTCGGCGCCACTGATATTGGTTCCGGGAGCAAGTTGCAATAACTCTTCCGCCGCGGTGGCGGCCCGTCCGGCGTCCCGGGAGCCGATGATGACGGGCTCCCCCGCCGCCGCCAGCCGCAGCGCCAAGCCCTTGCCTTCGGGTCCGGTACCCCCTAGGAAAGCCAGCATACCCACTCCTTTGCCGCATAGATCGTAATGTACTGCGACCTACTATATCGGGTGGACCGCGGATTAGAAAGAGGCTCAAAATGTCTAATTGACCGGCTAAGACCGGAAGGATATGATTGCCCCGAAGAGCGCTGGCGGCTACGGACATGCCCAAGCGGTTTCCCACCAAGCGGGACAGGAGGTACAAGCATCGATGGTTGACCTCAAGCATGCCGCGGCCATCGTTGGCATCCATGAGCACGTAACCCGTTACGCTCCGGACAAGAGCGAACTGCAGATCCAAGGCGAGAGTGTTATCAAGGCTTTGGAGGACGCCGGTTTGACCAAGCAGGACGTGGACGGGTTGCTCACCGCCTCCAGTTCTGCCCGGAACACCGCTCTGAACCTGGCTGACTACCTGAACATGTACCCCAGGTTCGTGGATAACACCACCGTGGGCGGAGGGTCGTTCGAGTTCCATCTTTCCCACGCCCTCAACGCCATCGTGGCCGGGCGGCTTAACTGCGCCGTTATCACATACAGCAGCTTGGCCCGCTCAAGCAGCGTCTCGGTGGGAACGGGCGGCGTGGCACGGTTCGGCCATCCCCGATTGGAGCCCTCACCGGACAGTTTTGAGGAGTTGTACGGACTGACCACCGTGGGTCTGTATGCCATGATCGCTCAGCGCCACATGCACCTTTACGGCACCACTTCGGAGCAACTGGCGGAGATTGCCGTGGCAACGCGGTATCATGCTTCCATGAATCCCGAGGCACTGTTCCGAAACCCCATCACCGTGGAAGACGTGGTCAACTCCCGGGTGATCTCCTCTCCTCTGCATCTGCCCGACTGCTGTGTGATCACCGATGGCGGCGGGGCCGTCGTGGTGGCGTCGGCGGAAGTCGCCCGCAACTGCCGGCATCAACCGGTTTGGGTGCTGGGCGCCGGAGAGGCGGTGGCCCACCAGGGAGCGGGGAAGCGGGATTTGATGTACATCGCCGCTCACCAAAGCCATGAGCCGGCCTTCGGTATGGCCGGGGTCACCCACCAAGACATCGACATGGCGATGATTTACGATTCCTTCACCATCACCGTTCTGGAAACCCTGGAGGACCTAGGGTTTTGCAAGAAGGGTGATGGTGGTGATTTCGTATCCGGCGGCCGCTTGCGCATCGGCGGCGAGCTACCCATCAATACAGACGGCGGTGGTCTCTCTTCCAACCACCCTGGCATGAGGGGAATCTTCCTTCTGTTGGAGGCCACCCGCCAACTCAGACACGAATTCTACGGGACTCCCAGACAAGTAGCCGATTGCAACATCGCTCTATGTCACGGCACCGGAGGCGCATTGGGCAGCCGCCACAGCGGTGGGACCGTGATCTTGGGGAGGGATTAGACGATGCCGGAGTGGAACAAACCGTTGCCGACTATTTCCGGTGAGACCAAGCCGTACTGGGACCACTGCCGGCGTGGTGAATTATTGATTCAGAAGTGCGACAGTTGCGAAGAGTACCAGTTCTATCCACGAGGAATCTGCGCCAACTGTTGGTCCAACGATATCCAGTGGGTCACTGCCAGCGGCAAGGGGACAGTCTGGACTTTTACCGTGACCTACCAGAACGGAACGCCGGGATTTGCCGAAGAGGTGCCTTACGTGCTGGCCCTGGTGGAACTTGAAGAAGGGGTCCGTATGTTTACCAACATTGTTGATTGCGACCCCAGGAGTGTGAGCATTGGGATGCCGGTGGAGGTCACGTTTGTCCGGGCCACCGACCAAATTTCCGTGCCGTATTTCAAGCCTGCCGCCTAGGTGATCCTGGCAAGATAAGCCGCCCGAACCTGTTCTAACCTTCTAATGTCTGGCAACCTGGGAATCAGGCAGGTTCGACCAGCCTATAGCCGAGGCCGCGCTCAAGTAGCAGATATCGAGGTTGGTTTGGCTCAGGCTCTATCTTTCGCCGTAGGCGGTTCACGTAGGTCCGAACGTAGTCTCCCTCGTCGCCATAGTCTGGCCCCCAAGCTTCCTTCAACAACGTTCGCGGGGCGACTACCTGCCCGGCATATTTAATGAACACTCGTAGCAGGGCCCACTCGCGTGGTGTTAATTGTTTACTGCGGCCGTGGCTGACAACTCGTAAACCGTTCAGATCGACATACAATTCACCCGATCGGTAATCCCAGGTGCTCGGAACCGATTCATCTTTTGTAGCTTGAGCGGTTCGGCGTAGAATAGCCCGCGTCCTGGCCAACAACTCCTCTATGCGGAAAGGTTTTGTGAGGTAGTCGTCAGCTCCCAAGTCCAGGGCGGTTAGCTTGGACGCGGTCTCATCCAGAACGCTGAGAATCAGGATCGG
>CATMOE010000046.1:0-29359 GCA_950072105.1 uncultured Dehalococcoidia bacterium | reverse complement strand
TTCTACGTCTTTGGGATGGAATTGAGGCTGGCTGTCGTCGAAGAATTTTTGGGTGGCGCCGCCTTGCATAATCAGGCTTTGCAGGGCGGCGGGGTCAGGGTGACGGCCTTCCAATAGGTTTCGTAGGTAGATGCCGCAGTGTTCGTCCTCGTCGGAACGGACTACTCCCTGGTCGCCCATTGCGATGATGGATACCACGCTGGGGTTGTCCTTCAAAATGGCGTCGACGGTTCCTTGGGCTACCACTAATGATCCCAGGTAGATAGTGTCGGCCTTAGTGGCCGCGGCTACGCCCACGGTGCCCGCCCGGGTGGACTGGACCAGGGTTTTGCCGTCCAGGTCGGCCTGGGAGATCTCGTAGGGAGAGTTCCCGAAGTCGAACCCATCGGGGCGTTTGCCGGCCACTTCTCCCATCAGGAAGTCGCCCACACCCCGCCGGTGCAGGGCCAGGGCATCTTCCGCATCGGCAACCAGGGTTATCTCCCGGACACCGTGATTGAAGGCGATGGCCGCCGTGGTGAAGGCCCGGAAAACGTCGATTATGATCGCCGTGCCCTCAGCTTCTTTGGCGTCTCTCACCTGGCTGCCCAGTCTAATTTCCATGTACTATCCTCTATATGAGTTCGCTAAAAATACTAACCGCGGAGCACGCTGAGAATGCAAAGGTTCGACACTATAATGTCAATCTCTCCGCGCACTCTGCGGCCTCCGCGGTGAAATAGCCGGTGTCAGTGGCTTGGCGCGGACCTGAACTGCTGATGCCTTTTCTCCAGCATGGAATCTGCGATACCTTCCACGATGCGCCAAAGCATACGGAACAGGTCGCTTCCCTCTAGGTAGTCGGCCTTGTAGGGGCCCACGGTTAGGCGGTCTCCTTGGGCCAACTCGAAGGACTTCTTCAGCTCCGAGTCCTCCGGAGGCCACACGCCGATGGCGTGGCCGGCTAGGGCTTTAATCATGGAGAAGCATGGAATGTCGCTGGGACCGTCGCCGATGTAAACCATGTTTTGGAAGGGGACTCTCTTGTCCTCCTCTTTCATAGCGTCATTGACCCGGTAGGGCCTTCGCCGCAATTCTTCGCCGGATATGCCCTTGCTGATGGCGTGTGCGAACTTGGTCTTCTCGGTGAAAGTGACGGAGCGTTTGACGGTTGTGGCCCGGCCGGTGGGTTCGTAGTCGAAGGCGCAGCCAAAGATGTCGGTTGCTATTCGACCCAACTGTGTAGCCCTCAGAATGTCTTCGATACCGCTACTGAGGATGTACCACTCGATGGAGATCCCGGCTTCCCGGTACTCGGAGTTGTCGCTGAGCCTATCCTGGAGCCGGCGAACGAAATCCAAGGCTCCCGGATAAAACTCCACCTGTTGGCCCACGTCTTCCATCTTGGATCTGCTTAAGGGGTCGATGAGCCGGTCACGGGTAACGTCCAACAACTTGTTCAAGTAGGCGAGAGTGTGATCCCAACCATCACCAACCAGTGCGTCCACGTCCCGGTTCCAGAACTCTTCGGTGTTGATTCCTAGGGCGGACACAAGCTGGTTGGTGGTGTCCGGGCAGAGCGTGCCGTCGCAATCGCAGATTATGGCGATGACGTCTTGCGCCACGGTTAGGTCTCCACAGTGGTGGTGAGATTGGGCGGCCGCAAATGAATGAACCCCTGAAATTTCTTTGACTCTGGATCGAGATTCCTGCGGATGAAGAAATCCCGCTAGATCCCCTTTAATAAGGGGGACTTGATCGCCGTGCGATCGGCGGCTTGCTCATGGGTAAATCGGCCCGGCTGTTGTTGTTTAGCCTTTGCGGACCAGCTTTTGCAGCGAACGGATCTCGTCCGGCGGATTGGCGTATCTCCTTGAGTGGGTCCAGGCGACCTCCCCCACGTAAATGTCGCCATGGGAGTCGACGGAAACTCCGTGGGGAGCGGTGAACTGGCCCGGTTCGATGCCTTCCGGCCCGTCGCCCAGTTTGGCCAGTACATTGCCCTTGATATCCATGATCGTGACTCGGGGTCCAAGCCCGTAGGCCTGGCTGTTAGGCCCGATGGCCACGCCCAACTCTCCCACGTAGACCCGCTGGTCGCCCGATTTATCGATGTAAAGGCCGCAAGGTTTGGCCATGTTGATCCATTGGGTTTCGAACTTGCCGTTGCGGTCGAAGACTTGTATTCTCTGGTTCTCCCGGTCGGCCACGTAAACCCAACCGTCCTTGTCGGTGGCGATGTTGTGGGCAATGTTGAACTGGCCGGGGCCGGTCCCGGACTCACCCCAAGAGAACAGGAGCTTACCGTCGGGAGAGTACTTGTGCACCCGGGCGTTGCCGTAGCCGTCGGAGATGTAAAAGTCCCCGTTGGCGGGGTCTATGGCCAGGTGGGTGCAGCGATTGAAGGGGTTGCCGCTCATGAAGAGGGCCGGCTTGCCGCTGATGCCCAATGTCATGAGCACTTTTCCATCCAGGGTGCAATGGCGCATGGTGTGGTCGCCGTCGTCGGTCAGATAGATCGTGTCATCGGGCCCCATGGTCACGCCGTGGGCTCTGGGGTAAACGCCTTCGCCCCAGGAGCGGAGGAAGTTCCCCTCCCTGTCGAAGACAATCACCGGGTGTTCGCCCCGGTTGAACACGTAAACGTTGTCTTTTGAATCCACTCCCACGGCGGCGGCTTCTTTAAATGACCAGCCGTCAGGCAGCTTTCCCCAGCCTTCAGCTACTTCATAGGTGTATTCAGCAGTACCAAGTGTCACCATAACGCTACCTCTTTGGAGCCTATCGGGCTGAACCGCCCTCGGTAGCCCTAAAAGATTGTAGCACCCGGCGGTTATTATTCAACTTGGAAGGCCAGTAGATGAGACAGGCTAAGTGGCGCCGGCGTTAAGGGATCTCCGATGAGCGGGTCACTCCATGAAGATACGAACGTGCTTCTTGCCGTCTTGCGCGTCCACCTCCATCTCCGCCATGGCATCGACCAGCTGCTCTAGGTCTTCGACTTTCAGGTTGCCCACGTCGATGCCGATGCCCTTCTCCTGCAACTTCTCATTCACCCGGTTGGTAGCCTCTCTTGGAATGAGGGCCGCAAGTTTGACCCCAGACCGGATCAGAGCCATGGGAATACGGATATTTACCCGTTCACTGCCTGACTCGCCATCTTCCTCGACCACTACGCGCAGGTACTTGGGTGGGGTTTTACCGCCCTCTCCGGCGCCGCTCCCGCTGGGTCTACCGGAAGGTGGCTGTTCCAGTAGAGTTAACAAACGCTCAGCCTCGGCCACGCTTATCTTTCCCTCGGATAACATGTTCAGGATCTGCCGCCTGTTTTCGGTCATTTGAAGCCTCCATCGGTATCTTGAGTAACGAGATCGATCAGCGAAATGAGATCAGCACTTGGTCCGACGATTTCTCTACCGCTATTTCCAGACCTCTCATTGAGCAGAACAGTCTAAACAAAACGGGGCCGGTCAAAAGCAAAGGTTTGCTCAAGCCCAATGGCCACAATAAGACCGCGCATAGAATGATCAGCGGACTTAGAATCACCAAGGCCAATAGGAAGAGCGGCCAGATAAGGAACAGGGGCAGCCACAAACTGAAGCGGATATCGTTGTTGCGGATCCGTATCCGTAAGAGAGAAGGCGGTCAAATCATTGAGACAACCTCTCTATGGCTTCGGCCGCGGTTATTTCGCCAGACTTGAGTTGGGCGACCACTTCGGATTGGGACGGGACTGGGTCGGTCTCCACGAACTCCAACTGGCCGGAAACCCGGTTCAAGCGGTTTTTGACCGTGGGATAGCTGATGCCGAATACCCGTTCCATCTCCTTGATCGATCCGTGGCTGCGCAAGAAAGCGATGACGAATATTTGGTCCTCGCCGGAGAGACGGGCCAAGGGAGGCAGTTCGAAGCTGCCCTCGATGGCCGTTTCGCCATCGTCCAGGCGCACTCGCTCCACCGTGACGGAGGAGCTCCCGCAAAGTTTGGTCAGATCTTGCCAGCTTCGAGCCATTTGGTACGTCCTCAAGTTATTGAAGTAATATCATCACTTTAACTTAATATTATCAATATATATCTTAAGATTATTGATATTGCACTTGATATTCAAAATGCCAGACTCTCCAGGAACTTTTGGACAGAGTTAAACTTCAAGCTGCTGAGGCGTTGTCATCGAGTGCCGTAGGTTCTATCATTTAATCCGTGCCCCGAGTCTATATCCAAGAAATCGACGGAGTAAGGAATCGACAATGGCTCAAGAAGGAAGACGGGATTTCGTTAAGTACTCTTTCTTTAAAGTGGACCCTCAATGGCGGAGGCTGCCGCCGGGAGAACGGTCCCATAGTAAGAACGAGTTCGCGGAGGTGGTGGCAGAATTCTCCGGCAGCGTTACCATGGCCAGCTACAGCCTGGCGGGTACCAGGGGTGATGTGGACTTCATGCTATGGAAGATCAGCCCCACTCTGGAACCATTGAACGACCTGCTCGCCCAACTCCATAAAACGCAGTTGGGCAGCTACCTGGAGATGCCTCATTCCTATCTAGCCATGACCCGGCGGTCTCCCTACGTAGACACTCATCAGCACGAAGGACAGGAAGGCGCGTCGTCTACCATGCGTATCATCGGCCGAAAGTACCTGTTCATATATCCCTTTGTTAAAACCCACGATTGGTATCAACTGTCCCTAGAAGAACGGCAACGCATGATGAGCCAGCACTTCACCATCGGGCACAAATACCCCGATGTGAAGATCAGCACGGCATATTCCTTTGGGCTGGACGATCAGGAGTTCGTGCTGGGTTTTGAAACCGACGATCCGGCCAGCTTTTTAGATCTGGTCACGGACCTGAGGGAGTCGGAGGCCCGGCCCTATACCGAGCGGGACACACCCATATTCACATGCATCAGCAAACCATTGCAGGCTTGCCTGGATGACTTGGGGTAAGAGGCGTTCGCACTGATGGGTGGGCGGCAGACGAGAATCGTTTGCCGGCGGCTCGAGGAATTCAATATGGAGAGCTGGGATTAACGAAATAAAACCTCTGAGGGGGTAGCCCTTCAGAGGTTTACTTGTCCGTTTCGAGTGTAGTCTCGGGAAATGCGCTGGCGGTTACTTGCGCTTCAGGTCCGAGGGATCGTTATTCGTGAAGTAATCGTAATTCATGGCGATGTAGCTCGCCCACTGGGGAGGCGTCGCATCTTCGGCGAAGATTGCGGTAACCGGGCACACCGGCTCACAGGCGGCGCAATCGATGCATTCGTCGGGGCTGATGTAGAACATGTCGTCCTGATCGCGGGTGTAGATGCAGTCGACCGGGCAAACGTCCACGCAGGCTGAATCTTTGACACCAACGCAAGGCTCAGTAATGATGTAGGTCATCCTAGACCGCTCCTTAGAAATTGAATGTGGCGCTCTTCTCGACCCTTGACTTCAGCCTCGGTGGAAGGCGTCCCACCGAATTATAGCATAGGCTCAGGTGTTTGCAAGGCAGACGGTCGTAGGAATTCTTACCGAGGCATACCGGGTCCCGCGCTTAGGCAAAGAAAACCCCGCTGGGAATCATGTTACCCGGCGGGGAATGTCCTAAGCTTCGTCTTGGAATCAGTGTTTCGTAGTCTGAGTTGTTAGAGCACCAATCCGTAGGTCCGCTTTTTGATGGCGAGGTTGACGAACGTCTCGGTGCGCTGCACTCCTTCAATGACTCCGATCTTGGTGCGTAAAAAGGTGCCCAGACTTTCCGCCGACTCCAATCCGGCCCAGATAAAGACATCGTAGGCTCCGGTGGTGATGGCGACGTAATGGGCTTCTTCCAGCTTGGCAATTTCTTCGGCCACAGCGTCAGATTTGCCCGGACCTGTTTGCAAACCGATGAGGGCGGTGGTTGCGTAACCCAATTTTTCCAGGTTGGGCACTGCGATCACTTTAACCACGTCTTCTTGGATCAACCGCCTCAGCCGCCGCCTGACGGTACCTTCGCTGACCCCGACCTCACGGGCAATCTTGGCGTTAGATGCCCGCCCGTCCATTTGCAACAGGCTGATTATCTTGCGGTCGAGTTCATCCATTAGCACTCTCTCCGTTGTGTTATCCAGCAATTTATCACCAAGAATGATATGGCATGCGCCGATGACTGTCAATACCGGCATCTATATGGCGAATGACGTAATATGCTTATATTTGAATAATTCTAGTGGTTGGCGTTACCAAGCCGCCTAATTCGTTACGATGAATGATGTTTTATTGCCAAATGATTCTGTCCGGCGTTTCCCGCACAATTGGAGTCTGAACGTGCAGGGATATATCGCAGCCGGGCGTCTGACACTAGCGAACCCATCCGAACAGGGTTCGAATTCCGGTGCCCGATCAGGTAGTTTCGCCGGGTATTGCTGTGCCTGAGGCCATTTGATACCATGTACCCAGGATGGGAGGGATCGCATAGTGGTCTAGTGCGGGCGCCTGCTAAGCGCTTATCCTGAGAAATCGGGATCGTGGGTTCGAATCCCACTCCCTCCGCCGCTTAAATATCACCAGACACGTGTAATTCGGGGTAAGAAGAGTAATCAGAATGGAGAGCTTCCACCTCTGGACCATCGGATGTCAGATGAACAAAGCCGACTCCCAGCGGTTAGGGTCGGCTTTGGAGCAACTTGGCCTACATCAAGTGGAAACCGCCGGTGAGGCCGACTTGGTCGTCTTGAACTCCTGTGTCGTGCGCCAGCAGGCCGAGGACAAGGTGGTGGGGAACCTCACTTGGATGAAGCCCTGGAAAAGCAATGAACCCGGCCGGGTGGTTGCTTTGATGGGCTGCATGGTTGGCGCCAAAACCGACGATTTGGCTCGCCGTTTCCCCTTTGTCGACGTTTTCATGCGTCCCCAGCAGTACGGCCCCTTGCTGGACCTGGTTGGTGAGCGCGTTGGCCTTGATTGGGAAGGCTGCGTGGGGGCTCTGGCGCCGTCCCAACCCGATGTGACCTGTTACGTCCCTATCATCCACGGCTGCGACCTTATGTGTACTTTCTGCATCATCCCCTACCGCAGGGGGCGGCAGGTGAGCCGCCCGGTGGGGGAGGTAGTTCGAGAGGTGGAACTGCTGGTAAATCGGGGCGTCAAGGAAGTGACTGTGCTGGGCCAAACGGTGGACGCCTATGGTCTCGACCTGCCCGAAAAACCTGATCTAGCTGACCTTTTGACCCAGTTGAACGGTGTTGACGGCTTGGAACGCATACGATTCCTGACGTCCCACCCGTCCTTCTTCACCGGCGAGATTATTCGGGCAGTGGCGGACCTGCCCAAGGTTTGCGAACACATCAATCTGCCGGTCCAAGCCGGCGACGATGACGTGTTGAAAGCGATGCGCCGGCCTTACACCCGCCAAGAGTTTATAGATCTGGTTGGGCGAATCCGGGATAATATCCCCCACTCATCATTGGCTACTGATATAATTGTGGGGTTCCCCGGTGAGACCGAGGAGCAATTTGAAAGGACCGTGGACTTGATCGCGGAATTGCGCCCGGACAAAGTCCACTGCGCCGCCTACTCGTCCCGTCCCGGCACGGTAGCGGGGCGGACGATGGAGGACGAAGTTTCCAAGGATGAGAAGGCCCGTCGGAGGGTGAGGCTAGAGGAATTGCAAGAAGGCATTCTCACCGAGATTAACTCAGCCCTTGTGGGACAGAAAGTTGATATACTGGTGGAAGGCCGCAGGGATGGGAAGTGGCATGGGCGCACCCGGTCCGATAAGCTGGTGTTCTTCCAATCTGAAGATGAACACCTGGGAGAGTTAGTCAACCTGAATATCACGCGATCCAGTCCCTGGTCGTTACAAGGGGAACTGACTCAGCAATACGTTCATTTGCATCCCTGAGGGAACATTTGATGGCCACCCGAAACCGTCAGCCTACAATACCCATCACCGAGATAGAGCACGCCGCCTTCTGCAAGCCCGAAGACGAGCTTCCTGCCAAGTCTCTTGCTGAAGAGATGGCGGTTAACATACGCTGGCAGAAAATCTCCAACGAATACCTTCACCTAAGCGCCGAAGAACTAGACCAGCGGATCCATGAGGCCAAACAAAAGCTGGGCAAGTCGGTGACGATTCTGGGCCACCATTACCAGCGGGAAGAAGTAATCAAATACGCCGACTTCCAAGGCGATTCGTTCCTCCTGTCCCAGGAAGCTGCCCGACTTCCCGACGCCGATTACATAGTCTTTTGCGGCGTTCACTTCATGGCCGAGACGGCCTGTATTCTGTGCGCGCCCCACCAAAAAGTCATCTTGCCCAACATCACCGCGGGCTGTTCGATGGCCGACATGGCTCCCATGGATGACGTCGACGACTCCTGGGAAGACCTGCAGGAAGTTCTGGGAGACCATGGCGGCATCGTTCCGGTCACCTACATGAACTCCATCGCCTCCATCAAAGCCTTGTGCGGCCGGACCGGTGGCTCGGTTTGCACCTCGTCCAACGCGGTGGCCGTCATGGAATGGGCCCTGAAACAATCCCAGCGGGTGCTTTTCCTGCCGGATCAACATCTGGGACGTAACACCGGGTTGAAGTTGGGCCTGAGCCTGGACGAGATGGCGCTCTGGAACCCCTTCAAACGCTTGGGTGGGAATACGCCGGAGCAGCTTAGAGATGCCAAGCTCATCCTTTGGCAAGGCCATTGCGCCGTGCACACCCGGTTCACCGTAAAGCAGATAGAAACGGCTCGGGAACGCTATCCGGACGTCACCATCCTGGTCCATCCGGAATGCACCATGGAAACGGTGCAGGCCGCGGATCTGGTCGGCTCCACGGAATTCATCAGGAAGGCGATCAACGAGGCTCCGGCAGGCAGCCAATGGGCCGTGGGCACCGAGGTCAGCTTGGTGAATCGTCTTGCCCTGGAAAATCCAGACAAAGTTATCTTTTGCCTAGACCCGGTGATCTGCCCTTGCTCCACCATGTACCGCATCCACCCCGCTTACGTGTTGTGGGTGTTGGAGGGGCTGCTGCACGGCCAAGTTATCAACCAGATCACCGTACCGGACGACGTAAAAAAAGACGCCCTAGTAGCTCTGGAAAGGATGTTGTCGTTGCGCTAGATCAGACGATTTATCCCAGTACCGACAGTGAAAAGTGGCCCGCTCGGCGTAAATAAGGCGGGCCTTTACTTTTGCCCACTCCAGCTACAGGAATATGCGGTACAATTGTCCGGCAACCGCGCCAGATTGGGTTATCTGTCCCGTTAGTGGTGACCCCGCCTAGCTCGAGGTCACCCCGCTCCGTTCGTGGTGAGCTTGTCGAACCACCGTCGCCTACGCGTCACCCCGTGCGGATTTGATGGATGTCGAGGCCCTTCGGCAGGCTCAGGGCGAACGGAGTTGTTGGGTATTCGGATGGACTCTTAGTATCTACGCGAGAGGAGGACGCCTCGTGAGTCAATTGCCTCCGGAAGTTTACAATCTGATCGACGCCGCCCTGTCGGAAGATCAGGCGTTCAATGATCCCACCACCCAAGCCTTGGTCCCCCAGGGAATTCAGGCCGTGGGCATGATCCGGGCTAAAGGCAATGGGATGCTGGCGGGCATAGAGGTCAGCCAGTCCGTTTTCTTGCGCATCGATTCAAGCCTGGACGTCCGGGTGCTGTTGCCCGACGGTTCAGCCCTTACCCCCGGGACGGATCTGGCGCGGATAGAAGGCGACGCCGGTAGTATCCTGCGCGCCGAACGTGTCGCCCTGAACTTCTTACAGCGGATGAGCGGCATAGCCAGCGACACCAACCAATACGTTATGGCTATCGAAGGGAGCCAAGCCCGAATAGTGGACACCCGTAAGACCGCTCCGGGGCACCGTTACCTAGACAAATATGCCGTACGAATGGGCGGGGGCCACAACCATCGTCTCAACCTGGCTGACGGCATATTAATCAAGGACAACCATATCGAGGCGTTACGTTCCCAGGAGATGGGGCTTCAGGACGTCATCCGATTGGCCTTGTCGAACGCATCTCACACCATCAAAGTCGAAGTGGAAGTGGAGACTGTGCAGGAGGCCGGGGAAGCCGCGGCCGCGGGGGCCCACGTTATCTTGCTGGACAACATGTCTCCGGAAATGATGCGTCAGGCTGTGGATATCATCGACGGCCGGGCGGCGGTCGAGGCCTCGGGAGGTATTTCATTGGAGACAGTGCGGGCCGTGGCCGCCTCCGGGGTCGATCTGATATCCGTCGGCGGTCTGACCCATTCCACCAAAGCCCTGGATATCAGCCTGGACCTGGAATTTCAATAAAGCTGTCAGCCATCAGCTTTCAGCGATCCGGCGGAAGGCCGCAACAGATTAGGAGGAAACGAAATGGCGAGACTGCCCAACGTGAACAGGGACGAACTCAAACCCGAGGACCAGCAATATTTCGACGAGATAGTCGGCAGCCGTGGCAGCGTTAGAGGTCCCTACGGCATCCTTCTCCACAGCCCTCAATTGGCGGCCAGGGTCGCGCACACCGGCACCTTTGTCCGTTTCGAATTCGATGTACCGGAAGCTCTTAAGGAACTGGTTATCATCACTACGGCCCGCGAGGTCACCTCCCAGTACGAATTCTCCGCCCACGCCCGCCTGGCCCGAGAAGCGGGCGTATCTGAAGAGACCATCCAGGCGGTCGCCAAGGGCACGGCTCCCCAGGGCCTTTCCGGCGACGAAGAGATCTTGGTGCGCTATACGAAGGAACTAGTCGGAAATCATAAGATCAGCGATGCCACATTCAACGCGGTGAAGGACCGGTTCGGTGTTCAGGATACGGTGAACTTTACCGGATTGATCGGCCACTATCTTCTAGTTGGTCAGATATTGCTGGCGTTTGATGTTGAGCTTGCGCCCGGAATGACCGCGGAGATTCCCGTATAGGTACTGCCGGCGTCCAAGACGGCCATGAAAGATAGGCCGAGGCGGGGAACATACCATCGTCATTCCGGCCCTTCCGCAGAAGGGCCGGGGAGTCAGTAGGAAACTTACGGGGTAACCGAGGAGGAGACATTGCTCCCTGCCGAATCTATTCTCTACGCCTTGCAACGCAACTGGGACATGGTTGACACCGCCCTGGAAGGGCTAGACGATGCCGCCATGGCCCGGCAGCCCTCCAACGGATGCAATTCCGCCGCTTGGATCCTTTGGCATATGACCCGGGTGGTGGACACCTTCATCCATACCCGATTCAGGTCGATTCCCCAAATCTGGATCCAGGACGGCTGGCACGAAAAATTCGGCATGCCCGGCGATGCAGAAGACCGGGGAGTGGGCTGGACTGCCGATCAGGTGGCCGAATGGACGCCTCCATCCAAGGAAGCACAGATTGGCTACTACGGAGCCGTCAAAGCCGCCGCTGTAGCGTATATAGAGTCGTTGACTGAGGCTGACCTGGAAAAAACTATGGTGATTCCCCCGGTGGCCGAGCCGCGGTCGGTGGCCATGCTTCTGGGACAGTTCACCTGGGACAACATTGCCCACGGCGGCCAGATCGCTTATCTAAGAGGCCTGTTCATCGGCATGGGCTGGCACCGTTAGCCCCGCCGGGGACGGTTGCGGTCGGCGCTATCGAGCATGATTGTGACCGGACCGTCGTTCTGCAGTAGCACTTGCATGTATTCCTGGAAACGGCCGGTGGCCACGGTCAATCCGGTATTGCGGAATAGCTCCACCGCCTTCTCGTATGCTTCTCGTGCCTGCTCGGCCCCGGCGGCCCGGTTGAAATCCGGCCGGCGGCCCTTGCGGGTGTCGGCGTACAGGGTGAATTGGCTTACTAAAAGAAGCTCCGCCCCCACATCGAGGGCGGAGCGATTAAACCGGTTTTCCGAGTCTGCGAAAATGCGCAGATTCACGGTTTTTTCAACCAGAAAAAGGGAGTCGGAATCCTCGTCATCTCCGGCGAACCCTAGGAAAACCACTAAGCCAGGGCCGATACGCCCAACTTCTTGGCCTTTCACCAGGACCGAGGCTTCCACCACTCGCTGAACCAAGGCCCGCATCGGCGCTTACCTTCTTCTATGCCCCTAAAGACCCAGGCCGTGGGCGCCAACACCGGTAATGAGGCTAGCTCCCGGAATCGCTGGAAGCCTTTGCCGAACTCTCGCTTTTGGAGTCCGACGAACCGGAGGATGAAGTTGAAGATGTATCGCTGGAACTTGATTTGCTGTCCGAACTCCCGGACGTCCCTTCCGTGGCAGCAGGTTTGCTTTCCTTGGTAGAGGAATCGTCCTTGCTGCCGTTTTCCACCGGGGGCTTGGGCCGCCCGTAATCTGTGGTGTAAAAGCCGGAGCCTTTGTAGATCACCGGAACGGCGTGGAAGACTCGTTGTCCTGCCCCGGAACATACCGGGCAGGTCCCTTTCCCAGCCTCACTGAAACTTTGGGTTAGCTCGAACTCGTCGCCGCAAGACGTGCAACGATAGTCGTAACGTGGCACTCGGATACTCCTATTGGGAAAGGTCTTGATAAAGAATGCCGGTCACATTAGACCAACTTATCCAATTTACCAGTACCACTTTGGACTGTCAATGCGATTCTATGCCGGGGGAACGGCTTTATCGCCCTGTCCTACTCGCCAGCGAGCGATCGACCGGTTACTTTGGTTATCACCGAATGGTATTCTGGTGACGCAACAATCGGGCGCAAAACTCGAAGAAAATACTCAAAGACTACAAGAGGAGAGAGCATGGCGGAAATTTTTGTTCTGGGCGGGGGCACGCCCACACCAACCGCGGAACGGTTCGGCAGTTCCCACGTTATCAAGTTCGGTGAGCAGTTACTGATGTTCGACTGCGGCCCGGCGGCCACGCACAAGCTGGTGAAAGCAGGTCTGTTCCCCACTCAGGTAGACCACCTGTTTTTCACCCACCACCACTTCGATCACGACATAGACTATCCTTGTTTTCTTCTGTGCCGTTGGGACCAGAGCATCGGGAAAGAGAACCGGCTAAAGGTGTTTGGACCGGCCCTCACCGAGAAGATCACCGAGGGAATCATCGGAGAGGATGGTCTCTTTTCCCACGATTGGAAAGCACGGGTCAATCATCCCTTGAGCCAGAAGGTGTTCGTGAACCGGGGCGGCACACTGCCAAGACCGATCCCCGTTGTGGACGCTTTGGACGTGGGTCCGGGCCCAGTGTACAGCGGCAACGATTGGCAAGTGACCTCGGCCAATGCCGAGCACGTCCAACCATGGCTGGATTCCCTGGCCTACCGGGTGGACACTTCTGAGGGCAGTGTGGTGTTCACCGGCGACACCCAACCCTGCCAGAGCGTGATCGACCTTGCCAAGGGCGCCGACATGATGCTATGTATGTGTTGGGACGACCAGGAAGTTATGGACGAGAACGGAGAGGCCGGCGGCCAGTGCGGCACCACCGGGGCGGCGCGCATGGCCCAGGAGGCTGGAGTTAAGAAGCTGGTACTGGTTCACGTCGGCCCTCACCTATCGGGCCATGTCGCCATGGAGAAGGGCATCGGCGACGTGCGCCGTATCTATGATGGGCAGTTGATCTTCTCCGAGGAGCTGATGCGTATCGAGGTTTAATCTTCGGAATCGATCGCTATGATCGATAACAACGATTTAACCAAGACGCAACAATTCCGTAATGATACGTCCATAGTCTGGATCAAGATTTCATTCCTCGGCCAGAAGCCGGCTGGGCATCATGTCGAGGTTCGGAGGCGTGGCATGAAGATCGAAACCTTGGCGGTGCATTCAGGAAACAGAGTTGATCCCGCCACCGGCGCCGTGACCCTTCCCATCCACCTCACCACTACTTTTGAGCGTGGTGAGGACGGCGGCTATCCCCAGGGATATATCTACGCCAGGAACTCCAACCCAAACAGGGCGATGTTGGAGGAGTGTCTGGCCGCCTTGGAGGGAGGGGCGGAGGCGGCGACCTTCGCTTCAGGGTCCGCGGCCAGCATGGCGGTGTTCCAATCCTTGTCACCCGGTGATCACGTCCTTGCTCCCAATGACGTCTACCACGGTACGGCGCGGATTCTCAACGAGATATTCGCGCCTTGGGGATTGGAAACAACATTTCTAGACATGACCGACCCGGCCCAGATAGAACGGGCGATACGCCCGGCCACCAGGTTGTTATGGATCGAGACACCTTCCAACCCCTTGCTTAAGGTAACGGATATTCAGCGGGCGGCGGAGATTGCCCGAGGGGCGGGCGCCGAATGCGTTTGCGATAACACCTGGGCTACTCCGGCCCTCCAGCGTCCCCTGGAGTTGGGCGCCGGCCTGGTGGTCCACAGCACCACCAAATACCTGGGAGGCCACAGCGACGTGACCGGAGGGGCCGTGGTCGGCGCCGCCGAGAACGAGCTGTTCCCCAAGGTGAAGCGGATCCAGGTTTCCGGGGGTGCGGTGCCGTCGCCCTTCGATTGTTGGCTGGTGTTGCGGGGCATCAGGACTTTGCCCTACCGCATGCGGGCCCATTCGGAGAACGGGGCGAAAGTAGCCGCCTTTCTCAGCCGTCATTCTGGGGTAGATGAAGTTCACTATCCAGGATTGGATGAACATCCCGGTCACCAGATCGCGGCGCGGCAGATGGAGATGTTCGGCGGCATGATATCCGTCCAAGTGAAAGGCGGCCGGGAAGAGGCGATGGCGGTGGCGGCCAAAGTGGAGCTATTCACCCGGGCGACCAGTTTGGGCGGCACGGAAAGCTTTATCGAGCATCGGGCATCCATCGAAGGGCCGGGCAGCCAAACACCGGAGAACCTTCTACGGCTCTCCATAGGTCTGGAAAATGCCGATGATTTGATCGAAGACCTGGACCGGGCGCTAGGGTGAGGTGGATGTGGTGGAGTGTAAGAGAGCTAGTCTAGCTTGTACGGAACCAAGCCAAAATTCGGAGCGCTGCTCGATACACTCAAGCAGCGGCTGCTAACTGGCCTTGGTGGGATTCAAGAGCAGGACTAGGCCGGCTTAGCGGCGGTGTTGACGGCGTCGCCGACGGGCGGCACGCTGGGCGGCCAAGCGTTCTTTCTGCGCCTTGGAGCGGAAGAAGCGGCGGTCCTTTAGCTCTCGGAGAATTCCGGAATGCTGGACTGATGCGCGGAACCGGTTGACCAGGCTCTCGGGGTTTTCCCCCTCCCTTGGGGTTACGTAGGCCATTCAAGACTCCTTGTAGCTAATTACAACTGAGCGTAATTTACCACATTATCCCGAATAAGGGCAACCGCATATGATGGCCCCTTCCGACAAAAAGTGGAGTTACCTGGAGCCGCTAGGGATATTAGGTATGGGTAAACCTCTCTACAACTATGGTGTTTTCCCAGGCTGACTTGCCTCCGCTTCCGGGGTTATACTAGCGGCAGTACGATTCCCCGTTGGTCCTGGCCGATATCAATCGGGGTACGTGGGTCATATGAACAGCAGCGCGGGTCCGCAACGTGAGACTGAAGTCCTCAGGTTGCAGGTCGAAACATTTTATCAGGTTAACAGGTTTATCAGTTCCATCGATAACCTGGAGGACTTGCTGACCCTCATTATGCAGGAGGCGGAGGCTGCGGTGGAGGCTGAGGCCAGCTGTATCACCCTTTACGACCCGGAGGACAACCGGCCGCACATAAAGTTCGCCTCCGGCGAGGAAAGCGAGAGCGTCCGGCATCTGAGCCAGGCTATAGAGCAGGGGATCCTTGGGGCTGCAGCATCAACCAATACCTTTGTGCTGGTGGAAGATGCCCAGAACGACCCCCGCTGGGACCCTACCAACGATAGAAGAACGGGGTTTACCACCCGCAGTATCTTGGCTACGCCCATCAAGAGGCGGGAAGAACTCTTGGGCGTGTTGGAAGTGATAAACAAGCGGGGAGGGCCCAGGTTCACTGAGACTGACGGCCGCCTTTTGGAGGTTGTCGCCAACCAAGCAGCCATCGCGATCGAGAATGCCCGCTTGGTCGAGCGCATGGTCCAGTCCGAGCAGTTGTCGGTCATCGGCCGGATGGCCTCCTCCATCATCCACGATTTGAAAAAACCCATGTCGGTTATCCGGGGATTCGCCGAGTTGTTGGCCAACCCGGACATGGACCCCGACCGGCGGCAGACGTTCTCCGACCTGATACTGGAGGACGTGGACCGGTTTCTTGCCATGACCCAGGAACTGCTGGACTACTCCAGGGGCAATATCAGCCTGCAACCGCAAGAGGTCCAGGTTGGCCCATGGTTGGACCGTATCATCGAATTCCTTCGGGAGGACGTTGAAGCATCCAACGTTTCCTTGATCACTGAACTTGAGCATCGGGGGCCGGTGCATATCGACGCCGACAGATTGCGCCGGGTCGTTATAAACATCGCGGGGAACGCTACCGACGCCATGCCCAAAGGCGGGACATTAACGATAAGCAGCCGAGTCCTGGGTGATTCCTGGGAGTTGGCCGTGACGGACACGGGTACCGGTATTCCTGAAGACCTCAGACCCAGGATATTCGAACCATTCGTAACCTCGGGAAAGGAGCATGGCACCGGCTTGGGACTGGCCATCGCCCGGGAGATCGTTCGAGGCCACGGCGGGGACATCCGGATAGAAACCAAGACCGAGGGGGAAGAAAAAGGTCAACCCTCGGGCTCCACCTTTGTCATTAAGTTGCCTCTTAGCGGGATTGCCGCGGAGTAAAGCCGCCGGCATGTCCGAACTTTTTGCTAGAATAACTTCCGTCGCTACATCAACTCGCACTGCTTTTCCTAGGACCATAATGCCCCTTTCTTGGAGGTGACCCATGTCGCAAGAATTATCCCGCATGGAACGGCCCAGCACCGACCGGTTCAGCGGCAAAAGAAAGTTGATGCTGGTGCCATTGTTGTATGGCCCGCCAACCGGGTCCGAGGAAGGAAAGGCCATCTTGATGCGCTATTGGGAGCAAGTTCAAGCCCAGATATCGGCCTTGGAGTCCAAGCTGGGCGGCTTGAGCCACATCTACCACGAAAGCCTGACTTCTGGTGGAGACGAGGGACTGAAGCAACTGGAGGCAATGGATCAGCGGAGTCATGGGCTAATAGCCGCCAAGTGTCAGGCGGGAGCAGCCCTGGAAGCCACGGAAGATCAGGAGATTTTGATGGAGGCGTTGGACCTCCAACGATGCTTGATGGTCCCATTGATGACCGAAAAGGTGTCTCTGGCCCTTAACGAATGGATGGCGGAACGTAACAAGAGCAGATACGAGAAGATCGGGTCTCAGATAGATGAAACTCTGGGGGCGAACGAGCTGGGTCTACTGATGATCAACGAACGCCACCAGGTGCAGTTTGCCGAGGACATTGAAGTATTTTTCGTCGCCCCGCCGGCTCTGGCCGACTTCCGGACTTGGTATCAGCAGTGGGCCGCTCAGCAACAACAAGCGGCGGCCAACCCACAACCTGATCCGGAGGAGCCAGAATCTGAGTAGCCGGATACCGTGGGAGGAACCGTCGCTCTAAAACGGAGTGCCCAGTGGTTCGACAGGCTCACCACGACCGGTAGGGGAGCGTGGAACCGGCCTAGAACCGGGTGCCCAGTGATTCGTCCCGATTACATCGGGGTCACCACGAACGAAGGGAGTCTCCTTTCCCGTTCGTCCTGAGCTTGTCGAAGGACATCACGTCGCTAGAGCAAGCTCGATCAAAGCTACTGAAGCGCCGCATCCACCCGCTTCCTAAAGTCTTCGGCCCCTAGCCGCAGCAGTCCTTGGGCGGATACAGTCACGAAGTTGGCGCCCAGTTTGATGAATTCGGCGATCCCGGCGGCATCTGCGGGGTTGTTGCCGCCCACGCCCACGTTGACGCCTCCGGACCGTATCTTGGGTACTACCTGGCTCATTAAGCGGCGCACGTCTCCGGGACCTGGATTGCCCATGCTCTGTCCCAGGTCCCCGGCAGCCACGTGCAATACGTCTACTCCCGGCACGCTCAGGATGGCGTCCAGGTTTTCAACGGCTTCGGTCTCCTCCACCATGGGTATGACTAGCATCTGGGAGTTTATCCAGGCCGTTGACTCGTCGCGGGTTGTGCCCACCCCGTAGTCGTGGGCGCGTCCCCCGCCAACTCCCCGGTGTCCTTCAGGATAATAACGGGCCGCCCGGGCCACGGCGTCGGCGTCTTCCCGGGTGTTGATGTGGGGCACGATGATGCCCTGCACTCCCCGGTCCAGGAACCGCAGGATCGTATCGTCAGCATGGTTCGGGATCCGGGTAATGGGAGTTATACCGAAAACCTCTCCGGCTCGGACCATGTGTTCTACCTGGTCCAGATCCATGGGCCCGTGCTCACAATCGATCATTACGAAGTCGTAGCCGAGAGCGCCGAAGAGTTCAACCTGATCCGGAGCGTAACGGTTGATGATCGCCCCGAAGACTACTTTCCCTTCGGCCAGCTTTGCTTTGGTGGTGTTGGTGCGCATGAATTCTCCTCAATTTGAACGACTCGATTTCACCACAGAGGGCACCGAGTACGTGAAGTTATAATTTTTCCGTGGTGACAATAAGTGGACTTCCGAAGTTCAGTTAGTTTTGCCTTCAGAAGTCTGCCGGTGGTGGATTATAACACTGGGGAGTATCCTAACCAATAATTGCGGACCAGCGGTCCGTCGAAATGCTTCGGTGCCTTGGGGGCGCTAGTCATGAAAAACCGGTGTTTACAGCCCGACCGGATATTGGCGGTGGTTCAACGCCACGGAGAAGGATGACATTATGAAACGACTCCATATGTCACGCCGGACTTTTTTGAAAGTCTTCGCCGTTGGCGCTGTTGTGCTGATGGGCGAGGGTCGAGTAGTTCCATGTCCAGCCGGAGCTCCGCCATCGCTTTTCCGAGATCGGCCGGGGAACGCCTTTCCGGCGGATTAAGCCGGTGGTGTTGGGGCATTATTGTCTTGAGATTGGGATTATTCTCTGACAGCATTTGCGCCATGATCGCGACATCGCGGGGGTTCTGGCCGGATGCCAGGTAGAGAATCGCCGCGTTTGGTTTAAACAACTCGCCCCACAGCTTCATGTCCAAGGTGAAATCGGTACTACCACTGTGATAGATGGTGTAACCGTTCTCCAAAGTGATGAAGAACCCCATCGCCGGACCGCCCGTGTTCCAGTTGCCATGAAGCGCGGTGACGGCGCGGATGGTGACCCCATCGATCGTGACCGTCGTGCCTGGTTGGACGGATTCACTTTGAATGGTGACGCCATCGAATATCACCGGAGCGCCGAATCCCGCATCTGGGTCTTTCCAGACTAGGTTAACGAGCTCGTGTGAAGCGACGATTGTCGCGCCGGTCTTCGCCGCGATCTCTCGGGCATTGCCGACCTCGTCGGGATGCCCCGCCGGTACCAGGATGATGTCGGCCTCCGGAATGTCGTCAAGACCGATACTGCTGTCTGGATTTGTGTACCAGGGGTTAGTCAAGATGACCTTCCCACCGGGCGTGGTGATCCGGAAGAACGACCAGGACAGCCATTCGATCTTCACTTCGCCTTGGCTGCTCTGGCCAGATTGTGTCGAGGGATCAGAAGCACTGGTATCACCTGCAGTGAGTGATTGACCTGCCGGTCCCGCGGGACCAGCAGGTCCCGTCGCACCGGCGCAGCCGATGCCTAAGAAAAGTATGGATACCAAGATCAACCCAAAGGTTGTGATTCGACGGTTTCCTACTAGGAATAGACTCATGACTTATCTTCATTTATTGCGATTCGTGCCTAGAATTCTTGATGATTCTCGCGAGGGTTTGGTAAGTTAACCACGAAGTCATACGAATCCAAATGGGGTAACGGATTTCCGGTCCCAAGGACGAGCTACTCTTTGCCGCGATATCTAGCGTTTTGAGTTTCCAGAAACGCCGGTTGGTCCAAAGGCACGAATCCACGACACTGTTGGGGGTTCCAAAGGGACGTCGCCGGGCATATTAGGAGGATTGCGTCTTTGGCTGGCGCAGCGTTAACAACGGTGGGAGCCGCATGGAGTTTCTGCGACACCTTATATCCTAAACGCTTTCTTTAAGCGGATCATACCGGCGGCGGCCTACCCGGCCGTGGCGGTTTGGTATATATTTGCCTCAATGAAGATCAACGCATCATCCCACAAGCAGGTGCTCATAATGGATCACATCTATCTTGACTACAACGCCACAACTCCCATCGACCCCCAAGTGGCCGAGGCCATGTTGCCCTATATTCACGAGCAGTACGGCAACCCATCCAGCACCCACGTTCCGGGCGTGGCCGCTAAGCACGCGGTGGATAACTCCCGGCGGCAACTGGCGGAGATGTTGGGTGCTAAAGAGGACGAAGTCATCTTCACCAGCGGAGGCACTGAGTCCAACAACCACGCCATCAAGGGGGTTTTCGGCGCTTACCGTGAAAAGGGCAACCACATAATCACTTCGTCGGTGGAGCACCCGGCAGTGCTGGAGGTGTGCCGTTACTTGGAAGAGCAGGGCGGCCGGGTAACCTACCTATCCGTGGACGAGTTTGGCATGGTGGACCCCCAACAGGTGGCCGATGCCATCACTCCCGAGACGATTCTGGTTTCCATCATGCACGCCAACAACGAGGTCGGCACCATCGAGCCTTTGGAAGAGATAGGCAAGATCACCAGGGAACGGGGAGTGCTGCTTCACGCCGACTGTGCCCAATCGGTGGGTAAGATACCGGTCAACGTGGACGATCTGGGAGTGGACCTGTTGTCCATCGCCGGACACAAGGTCTACGCGCCCAAGGGCATCGGCGCGTTGTACATCCGTTCCGGCGTGCGCTTGGAAAAGCTGATGCACGGCGCCAGCCATGAGATGGGTTGGCGGGCGGGGACCGAGAACGTCATCGAGATGGTCGGCCTGGGCAAGGCCTGCGAGTTGGTGAAGAACAACCTGACGGAATATCACCGGCGCATGCAGTCAATGCGTGACCGGCTGGAAGCGGGGATAGGCGAACGATTCGAGCACATACGGATCAACGGCCATCCAACCAAACGTCTGCCCAACACCCTCAGCGCCAGCTTCCGGGGCATGGAAGCAAACGTTATCCTGGATGAATTACAGGGTGTCTACGCCTCGGCGGGGGCCGCTTGCCACAGTGACCACGTGGAAGTCTCCAGCGTTTTAGAAGCCATGCAGGTGCCGATGGAATACGCCATGGGCACCCTGCGCTTCTCGGTGGGCCGATACACCACCGAGCAAGAGATCGACCGCGCCCTAGAAGAGATCACCCGGGCGGTCCAGAAACACGCCGTTCAAAAAACTGCGCCTTAGCCGGTTACCAGAGAATTAAAGAACTCCGGAAACAGACAGCCAAAGCCCCCCTTTCGTAAAGGGGGGCTGGGGGGATTTAGCCCCTCTTCCACAGTTGGCTTCTAGGCAGCGACGGGTACGTGGGCCTTGAGGAACCGCCGTGCGTGTTCTACGACCTCGTCGATACGCTCCGGAGAATCTTTCCAGGGATAGATCGTCACCTCAGTGTTCGGGGCAAGTTCTGCGACTTCCATCGCCATCTTGTATGGGTGAGAGGGCACGTCGTCGGGCGCTATAAGCAGTGGAGTTTGCATAGAACCGACGAAATCGCGTGTGACGGAGAATACGAAGCCGGGGTGATCGGTGTACATACTGGTCAGGAAGTCACTGACCATGTCCATCGTCAAGTCAGAACGCTGCTCGCAAAGCGGCGGCCCCCAGCTTTCCATGTTGTTCTGGTAGAAAAGATTCGGGAGCTCCGGCCTGAAACCGCTGGGTTGCATCATCGCGGCCGCGACTACGCGCTCCGGGGCATTCTTGATCAGGTTGAGAATCATCGGTCCTGCGACGCAGAAGCCTATGACCCCGAACCTATGGATGCCCAGATGATCCATCAGCCCGAGGTGGTCATCAGAGTAGGAATCCCAAGGGCGGTCGATCTCCAGTGGGCCACTGGACTGGCCGGAATAGGCGTTGCGCCGGTCAGCAGCGATACACCGGAAGTCGTCTTTGTACCTTTCCATAGGATTGAAGGGAGACTGCAAGGATGCCAGGGTGCCGTTAAGTCCGCCGCCCGGGATGATTAGCAAGGGAAAACCGGACCCGGCCTCTTCGTAGTAGATACGGGTGGATCCTCTTTCGTAGAACGGCATGGCAAATGTCCTCCATCGGCGTGTGATTCAGTGCAATTCTTGTCTGATCGTCGTTCGGATTTTCATTTAAACGATGTCGTCAGCGGAATTCAGTATGCACTGACAACACACTCCTCACAAGGCGTATTTCACGGAAGCCGTCCAAAGAGGTAGATCGTATACTCCCTACTTGTGCTTGGACAATCGCTCTATTCCTAGCGTAGAATTCGTAAATCATAGTGTTTTGCTACGCTCATCAATCATCCCTACGCTGCGGGATTGGCCTCGAGCCCTGCGGGCCGTTGCCTGGGTAGCGACCTCCGGAGGTCATCAAATATCCTTTAGGGAAGTGACTTCGAAGTGGTAGAACAGTCGGAAAAACTGTGGGACTACGAAGCGGTGGAACCCGGACAATCGGGTAGTCCGGCAACCGTGACAGTCACCAAGGAAGACATCTCCCGGTATGCTCTGGTCGCCCAGAACTTCAGTTCCCGATTCACGCCCAGTGGCACTTGTCAGGAGTGGCCTTCGGTTGCGATGCCCACCATGGTCCTCACCTACGCTCCGTTATTACGAGAAGAGATCGCTGAGGCGAACGGCTTTGTGGCTCTGGAATGGTCAACAACGGCCCGGCGCCAAACCCCTTTCGCCAAGTGCGAGGTACGATGGTCCCGTGGCGTGTTGGCTGGAGATACGATTACCTCCACCCGCCGCGTACTTGAAAAATACGTTCGGCGGGGCAGCAGGTTCGTCACCTTTCGAGTGGAGGCAACGAATCAGCCCGGAGAGGAAGTGGCCCGATACGACTACACTTGCATCTTTGACTATGCCAAGGATCCCAAAGATCCAACCCGAGAGCCAAGGAAGGCCTGGCCGTCTTCACCGGACACACCACGGGAGCGGTTTTCCTGGGAGTCGGTCAGAGACGTGGGGGATCAACTCTCGCCTCTGAACATCCAGGCAAGTCAAGAGAACATCGACGAGAAAGATTCCTTTCGTCTGGCCGGAAAGCACAATCCAATGAACATCCACACCGATGAAGAGTTCGCCCGCCGGAGCATGTTCGGCGGCACCGTTGTCTCCGGTGGGGCCGCCATGTCCTACGTGGACCAGATGCTCCAGAAGTCGTTCACCTTGGGGTCTTTCCACGGAGGTAGCCTGTTGCTACGGGCGATAGAGCCGTTTCGGGCCGGAGACACCGTGACCTTCCAAGGTGAATTGACCTCTCGGGGTGACTTGACGACCACAAAAGATGGAGACTCCCGGCGGGTTATAGAATGCCGAATCAAAGGCATCAACCAACGGGGTGACCTAGTGAATCTGTCTGACGCCACGCTGATTTTAAAAGGGTTGGCAGCCGAGTACTAAACACTTCCAGTTCCGGCGTGCCGTCCATATCCTCTGCTATGGCGAAGTTAGCTCTCCACAACGATTGACGCGTCGCGTTGCCAACTCTAGAATCAGTCAGGATTCCACCACTTATAGGAGAATGCGCCGTGACAGATAAGATTCGCTTGGGGTTTGTGGGAGCTAACGTTAACTCGACCTGGTCAGTCCAGTCGCACTTCCCGGCGCTGATGGCCAGCCCGGATGTTGAGATGACTGCGGTTTGCACCTCCAGGCCTGAAAGCGCGGAAGAGGCGCGCCAACATTTTGGAGCCAAGTTCGCCTTCCACGATTTCCGGGAAATGATGGCGTCGCCGGAGATCGACGCGGTGGCCGTGGTCATCCGTGTGCCGTTGCATTATGATCCTACTAAGGCCGCCATCGAGGCCGGCAAGCACGTCTACACCGAATGGCCATTGGGCCGCACTACCGCCGAAGCCGAAGAGTTGGCAGCGCTTGCTCGGGCCAAGGGGGTGCAGACGGTGGTCGGCCTGCAATCGCGGGTCAGCCCCGCATTGCTATACATCAAGGAACTGATAGAGGGTGGCTATGTGGGCGATGTGCTGTCCTGCAATCTCACCACGATGCGTGACGGCTCCCTGCAACGTCCTTCCAGCCGCAATTGGAATCTCGATGCCAGCCGCGGCGCGAACACCCTGACCATCGCCAACGGGCACGTCATCGACGCCTTGCGCTTCGTGGCGGGTAATTTCACGCGGGTGTCGTGCATGGTCACGACCCAGATCCAGCAAGTATATGAGACCGACACTCAGAAGTTTGTGGACGTCACCTCCCCGGACAACGTGCGGGTATGCGGACAGCTAGAGAGCGGCGCGGCGGCTTCGGTCCATGTCGGTGCTGTCCCCTGGGCGGGCGGCGGCTTTCGGATGGAGATCTACGGCCGGGAAGGTACGCTGGTCACCACCGGCAGCGTCTCGTCTCAGCGCGGCGAGATGCTACGTGTTCAAGGAGCGCAGGGAAGCCCGGAGTTGAAGGACCTGACGATACCAGAGCGTTTCGAATATGTCCCGGCCGACTTCCCTCGCGGCGATCCGTACAACGTGGGTCAGATGTATGCCCTGTTTGCCGAAGCGATCCGAACCGGGGAGAACCGCCTCCCGACTTTCGACACCGCAGTTGACCTGCATCGCTTTATTGATACGATCAAAGAGGCGTCGGACACGGGCCGGGAGTTGTCGGTTTCCTGAGGCGGATTTTCCGTAAAAGGCGAATGCAATCGTTCTGCTTGCGACGCGACCCTTGGGAATCTACGCGCCTTCTATTCCCATCTCTTTGGCTATGGCCAGCATCGTCCGTGCAGTCTCCTCATGGGCAATGTCCACCATGTCTTCGCCAAAGGTAATGGCCGCCCCGCCGGTGGACCGCATCTCTTCCATGGCTTTTACCAAGCCCTGCCAATGCGTAACGTCTTCCGGCGTGGGTGAGAACACTTCGTTGACCACCGGGATATGGGACGGGTGTATCAGGTGCATACCAGTGTAACCCAACTGCCGCAGTTGTACCGCCAAGGCCCGGAGGCCCTCCAAGTCGTGGATGTCGAACCAGCCCCCGCTCATGGGATAAGGAACACCGGCTGACCTCACGTCAATCAATACCTTGGACTTGAGGTACAGAGTTTCCAGCCCTTCGGGAGTCCACTGGAACCCGATGGAACGGGACGTATCACCGCCCTTGCCGCCGCTGCCCCCCATGTGGGCAATCCGGGAAGAGGCGGTTGCAATCTCGTATGACTGACGAATGCTCTGGGCCGTCTCCAGGCCGGGATCGATGAAGATAGACCCTACTTCCATACCAGCTTTGCGCTCGAAATAAGAGAGAAGGTTATCAACCTCCACCACATCGGCGGGACTCTCGACCTTGGGGAGCAGCACCCCGTAGAGTTGGGGGCAGGTGATGGCTTCTAAGTCACTTCCGGTGAGGCCCGTCTCCAATCGGTTCACCCGGACCGTAAGAGTAGGCTTCTCGCCGCCCAACTCTTCCAGCATCTTGCGAACCAAGGCGCGAGCCTCTGCCTTATTAGGCACCGGCACCGAGTCTTCCAGGTCCAAGATCAGCGCGTCGGCTCCGTACTGGGGCGCCTTGCGCATCCAGTCTTCCTTATTGCCCGGAACATACATCGACGTCCGTAGCGGTCTGGCCTTTGCCATGATTGTCTCCCCTTCACTGTAGTAACCGCCAAAAGCCCCCCTTTCGTAAAGGGGGGTTGGGGGGATTTCCCCCTTCATCCAGAGCCTGAATGTTAGCCTACCGGAATTGCGCTCTAAGCTCTACCGGTTGACCGTGGGGCGTATGGCGATATGCGTCTGCCCACGCTTCCTTGCGTTCGCTTAGGGCGGCTAAATCGGTCAGCTTCTTGTCCGCCGCCAGTTGTTCCAGAGCAACGATCCAGTGTTCGAAATATCTTGAGCCGTCATCGGGATCGCCGCGTCTGACTGCCGCTTGGAGTTGATCGCCGAGGGCTGTCGTCCAATCCGTCCAGGTAAAGTGCCCATCCGCCGACAACTGCACGGCCATGGCAAACGCCTGCGCTTGCCATGGTTCCGCAAACACGGGCCCCCCGTCGTCTCGGGGCAAAAGCGGTGACGCCGCGAACCGCTCGGCTACGTCTTGTGCGTCAGGCCGGCTCAAGGTAGTCTTCCCACATATCGATGTACAGTGAGTCGTTCGGAGGCGCTTCCTCTCCCCATAACTCGCGCCCAGCATAGCGAATCAGATAGACGTGTTGTGGCTTGGGTTCCGCTGACGTTTGCTCGATGTCAGGCAGATCGAAGACACCGCGATCACGTTCTACGACGCCCGTCTTGCCACGAGTGTAACGTGGCATGCGAGTGTGGGTGGCTGGGTTCATGTTCCGCCCGCGCACGGAATCTCCGACATGAAACCGCGGCGCAAGTTCGATGTCCTGCTCCGTCTTGGTAGATCTGGAGAGAAGGTCACGAGCGATCTCCGGTGTCAGCGCCGGTGTCGCCTTCGCCGATGCTGGATCCGCTCGGCCACTATCGACCTCGGCGAGGGTGACGGAACCTCTCTCGATTATCCGCGTAATGAGCGCGGTGTACCAACGTTCGTAATACCCCATGCGAAGATAATCCGGGGCTGGAATGCCCTCGATATACGCTCGCAAGCCGCCCGTTCGCATGGCCTGCACCAGCGCGAACAACCTAACTTCCCATGGCTCATCGTAGCCAGGCGCGCTCTCTTTGTATCCGATCTCACCCAACCCGTGCATGCCGCCCATATCGTGGATGCCGTTCATGAGACCCCTCCCACGGTTGGTGAGGCTACCATCGCGACTCCAATCATAGAGTCCCGAGTCACCAGCGTTGCCAGGTCGGTCTCGCTCATTGATTCTGTTCCATCAGGTCGCTCCGGCAACACGAAATAGCGGGAAGCTGCATTGCTGTCCCAGACCCGCACTTCGATGTCTTTGGGCAGATCCAATCCCAGTTCGCTGAGCACTCCTCGGGGATCGATCACGGTCCGAGAACGATAGGCGAAGGATTTGTACCAGGTTGGAGGCAAGCCCAATACGGGCCAGGGATAGCATGAACACAAGGTACAGACGATGACATTGTGGACCGAGGACATATTCTCCACAACGGTGAGCTTCTCGCCCTGCCCGCCGGAATAGCCGGACTCTGCTATCGCCGCAGTGCCGTCTTCAAGCAGGCGTTGCTTGTAGGCCGGGTCTACCCAGGCCCGGGCGACTACTTGTGCCCCGTTGCGCGGACCAACTCTGTTCTCGTACGTATCCACCAGAACGTCCAGTGCCTCTGGATCCACCAGCCCCTTTTCTACCAGTAGCGACTCGAGCGCTTTGACTCGTAGGGCCGGATCCGAGGGCACGTCCGTATGGTCCTGGGCGTGATCTGAGCTAGGTTGACTCATGCTGGTCTCCTCCAATTAAAGGACCTCGCCGAAGGCAATGGAGCTATTTCGAGGAAGCGATTTATCATCAGGGTGAATCGATTCCCCAGTTTAGCAACCTGGGGAATACTAACTCGCTGAACAGCCGCCTCGTATAGGATGCGCTTAATCCTCGTCCGATTCTGTCGCTGGCCAGTATGGAGGGAATAGTACGTCGGACATAGCGAGTTTGTCCACGGGTAAGGGCGGGAGGATTACGCGCTACCAGCTAGGAAGGCGTGGGCTTAGTGTAGAGAGTGCTGGCCGCAGATTGAATTTCGTACGCTACTCTAGACCCTGGGCGCAATCGTGGCCGGTGGTGAGACCACTAAATTTATTTGCCGATAGTGTCATATGATTTGTAGGCGGCCGGTGATCTCGGAGTGGGTGTTGTTTTAGCGGCATATCCTCAACGGATAGTGACCACCTAAAGTAACGAGGCTGGAATTCAAGGTCCGTCTGTCAAGAACAGTGTGGATTGGTTATCCACTGGCGCGTGGAGGGGCCCTTCGTTGGGTCGAACCGTTAGGGCTAGGGTTGGGGGTGTTCCGGCCATCGTGCTACCAACGTTAACCGTGAGAGTGGTTGGACTCCCGGTGCTGTCGCAACAGGTCTTTGCCATAGTCGTTTCCGTTTGGGGTCCGCACCACGGTATGGATGTGGTTTCGTGATGCCGCGTCGTTGTCCAGGAAGATCCCGTTCTGGTGGTCGAACTCGATAAGTATCACCGGACTATGTACACGGTAATAAAAAACGCTTTCCTCTTCAGTTCCACCCATCCAGGCGAAGTAGGTTTTATTGAGATGTTGCTTGATCTCATCCAGTTTGAGCTGGGCCTGATCGGAACGCATCCGGTTAACATAGGTGCCGATCAACTCGAACATTAATGCTTGCTGTTGGCTAGTTAGATCATCAAATCTAACGCCTTCGTATCGAAGTTCAAAATTATCGCGGAACGCTGCGGTGAAGACCCCGGATGGGACATCTTCCGAAAGTATCGCTTTGCGCCGCTGCTCTACGGAAAGGGTACGGGCCAGATTTAACCCGGTACTCTCTTCTGCTTGGAAGACCCGAGTTCCGGCGTACTTGCCAATATCGACTGCCACCGGTTCGGACCCCATGAACATGGGAGTCATCACCATCTGTCCACCCAACAAGAAGCAGTTGACGTTTAGATGATGGCCGTCGATCTGCCAGCCCCAGGGTTCATCCAGAGAGGGCTCACCCAGGATGCTCAACCAATACAACCACTCTCCCAATTCCTCATCACTACCGGTAATCTCCCGGATGGACTCATTTAGCTTCATGATATTGCGGGCTAATTCGAAACCGCTCGGGCTGAAACTCTGGCGCAGCAAGGCCAGGGATAGGTTACGTTGATCCGGAGTCAAGGACTCCAGCATAGTCCCGTGCCGCATCATGAACATATGGACATTGCTCCATCGTCGCCAGGCATCGCTGTCAACGGGGAAGAGGGTTTCTTCCCGCTGACTCGGCCCCAGCGAATCGACCAGGGCATCGGCAGACCGCTTCATCTCTTCGTTAGACAATTTCGTGGTTTGAAGTGCGAACAGATCAGGAACTAACCGCCCATCGGTGATTCCTTTGAAGGGTTCCGAGATCTGGGTTTCAGCGTTCTGAATGTTGTCTCTGGCCTGCTCAGGTAGATCAGGAGCCAGCGCTCGACCAGAACGAACCGGTCGGCCTCGCACTTTGAAATCGTTTAGCTGGAGAGGCATCAGTATCGTTCTCCTTAAATGAAGTGAGTGGATTATACTACGGTGGCCGGAGGCTCGGTTCAGCCACGTTGATTATCCTAGGGCCGCAAGCACGGTCACGCCGACATTGAGTCGATGTCCGGCGGCCCCAATACACGATTGCCTACTCCTCGATCCCGAGGAGTTTCGCCGCCGTCCCACCGAGAATCTTGATCCGGTCCTCGTCGCTTAGCCCGGGAATCGACATGACGTGGTCGACCGGAGCGGTGTTCCATGGGAACGGGTAATCGGT
>CATMOE010000045.1:0-29514 GCA_950072105.1 uncultured Dehalococcoidia bacterium | reverse complement strand
CATACGGCATTCACCGTTATCTGATGCTTCGCCAGGTCCATGGCTGAAGCCTGGGTAAGACCCAAAACCGCGAACTTGGACGCCGAATAGGCCGCCCCCATGGCGCTGGCCTGCTTGCCGGCGTTGGAAGCGATGTTTATGATCCGGCCCCCAGTGCCCTGACGCACCATCTCTTGTCCAACCAGCTTGGTGCACAGGAATACCGCCGTGGTGTTGATAGCGATGAAATGGTCCCAGACATCTTGGTCCAACTCGGTAACCGGTACCTTGTCTCGCCCGATAATGGCCCGGGCGTTGTTGACAAGAATGTCGATGTGGCCGAAATGTTCCACCGCCTGACTCACCATCTGCTCTATCTGATCGCTTTGGCCCAGGTCGCAAATCAGCGGCAGGCAGCGCCTCCCCATTTCCCCGATCTCCGCCGCGACGCTATCAAGCCCTTGCCACCCCAGTCTCACTTCGTGGGGCGGCAGGTCGGCCGGTTCCCGATGCACGTCGGTGATGGCCAGATCGGCCCCCTGACTTGCCAGTTTCAAAGCGGTAGCCCGGCCCACGCCCCTCATTCCACCGGCCCCGGTGATCAGAACCACTTTGCCTTCCAGTCCGGCCATAAGCTGCACTCCACATTCTCGTGTCTCATCCGGAGCTAGACGCCCCGGTCAAGAAACTTATTTTCCTTCGGCCAGTATTATAGCCCCAGAGACCTCCCAACGACTTATAATTAGGCCCGATACCTAACGGAGGGGTAACGATGGCTTCATCACTGATCCGAGGAAAATACGTGATCTGCACGGCGGGTAACGACGCCGATTCCAGCGTTATCATTACCGATGGCGCGGTGTTCCAAAGGGACGGGCTGATCGAAGAGGTCGGTGACTACCGGACCCTTAAAGCCACTCACCCAACGGATGAAGAACTCGGCGGCTCCAACGACATAGTGTTTCCGGGGCTGGTAAACGCCCACCATCACGGAAGGGCTGTCACCACATTCCAGATGGGCACCTGCGACGACTCCCTAGAGCGATGGCTGGTCGCCGGATGGGGCCGCCGTCCTTGGGACCACTACCTGATGACCGTATACACCGCCATGCAGATGATCGAGTCGGGGACGACCACGGTGATGTACAACCACTCTCTGACGCCCGTCGCGACTATCGAAGAGGACCAAAACACGGTTCTCCGCGGCTTCGCCGACACCGGAATGAGGACGGCGTTTTCCATCTCTTTCCGGGAACAGAACCGGGTGGTCTATGGCGACGATCAAGCCTTCCTCTCCGGCCTGCCCGCCGATCTGGCGGACAGCCTGCGCAGCTACCTGGCGGCCGTGGCCCTGCCCACCGATGATTATTTCGCCCTATTCGAAAACCTACACCGCCGTTTCGAAGACGATCCCGGCAGCAACGTCAGCGTGCTATTGAGCCCCGCCAACCTGCATTGGGTCACCGATGACACCCTCCAACGCACGAAAGAGGCCGCCGGACGTCACAACGCCGGCATCCACATCCACTTGTTGGAGAGCAGCTATCAGAAGGAGTACGGGTTCAAGACTTGGGGCAAAACTCCGGTCGCCCACCTGCAAGACCTGGATTTCCTAGGGCCCGAACTGTCCTGCGCCCATTCGGTATGGCTGACCGATGAAGACATCCAACTTTTGGCACAGAGCGAAACAACTGTGTGCCACAATGCCAGCTCCAATCTACGGCTCAAGAACGGCATCGCTCCGGTGACCGAGATGGCCGCCCGTGGCGTCAACGTTGCCATGGGCACCGACAGCACCGCCCTGAACGACGACGACGACATGGTTCAAGAGATGCGCCTGGTGAACCATCTCCACCGTATGCCAGGCATCAACGAACCGGCGGTCAACCCCCACCAAGTACTTCGGATGGCGACGATCAACGCCGCCCGGCCCACTTCCTTCCATGATTCCATCGGAGCGTTGGAGAAGGGCCGGAGGGCTGACATGGTAGTCATGGACTTCGCGTCCTTGGAGGGATCCTATTTGGACCCGGACCTTAATATCGTAGACGTGCTGATCAACCGGGGCAAAGCGCGCGACATCAAGACCGTGCTCATCGACGGCCGCGTCGTCATGAATGACGGTGAGTTCCCCGGCCTCAGCAAGGCAGACGTGATAAACGAGCTAAAGGACCGCTTTTCCCGGCCCTTGGACCAAGCAACGTTAGAAAGACGAGGCATGGTGAATCGATTGGCCCCCTACGTGGAGCGGTTCTATCAGTCCTGGAATCAGATGGAGGCGGCGCCCCACTACCGTTACAACAGCCGGACTTAGGGCTTTGACTGCCATTCAGCTAGACGGATACCCGGAGCCGCACCTGGCATATGGTAGTATTATGCGTGACTGAGCAGCCGACGATACCCGTATTTCTGGGTACCGCGCCATCATCACAAAAGGAACGTCGTTCATGCAGATCGGGATGTTCTACCAGATCCAGGTCCCCCGGCCTTGGTCGGACACCAGCGACTTCGACCACTATTGGGAGATGATGGACCAGGTGGTCCTGGCAGAGGAATTGGGTTTCGAGAGTGTGTGGATGGCGGACCACCAATTTCGCACCGAGTGGTCCCATTCCAGTGCCCCGGACGTTACTCTAGCCGCGATCAGCCAGCGCACCTCCCGCATCCGGCTGGGGATAGCCGTGGCCGTGCCGCCGGTGCAGCATCCGCTCCACATAGCGGCGCGAACGGCCACCCTGGACATACTGAGCAACGGAAGGGTGGATCTGGGCATAGGCCGGTCCGGCTATCCTTACCAAATGGCTGCCTTCGGCACCGACCTGGGAAACGCCACCGGCATGGTGGACGAAGCGTTGGAGATCATCCCCCGGGCGTGGACCGAAGGGGAGTTTTCTTACCAGGGAAAGTTCTACGATATTCCGCCCCGGGAGGTCCACCCCAAACCGGTGCAGAAACCCCATCCACCCATGTGGCTGGGCTGCAGCCAGGAAGAGACTTTTCGAAAAGCCGGTGAGCTGGGATTGGGATGTCTGGCCATGTCGGGAGGAGGTCCGGACCGCCTAACCCAACTCATTCAAGCCTATCGCGACGGTATCCGGGACGCCAAGCCCGTGGGCAAAATGGTACATGACAAAGTGTCCATCAGCACGCTGGCGATCTGCGCCGAAACCCGTCAGAAAGCCCAGGAACGGGGAGCCGAGATCATCGATTGGTATCGTCACCAACAAAGCCTTCGCGACGTCAGGGTGTGGCAGGAGCAAGACCCCACCAACGTTCCCGGCGACTACCAGTGGCACTACCAGCGATCAACGGCCGCCGATTCCCCCAAGCGGGACGAAGTCTCGTCGTTGGACCAGATCAAATCAGGACGCTATTGCATCGGCGACCCCGACGACTGCCTGCGTTACCTGGAGCAATACACTCCCACGGGAGTGGACGAAATAATGCCCCTGTTCCAGATCGGCCCCATGGCCCACCAAGAGGTTATGGAAACTTTACGGTTGTTTGGCAAACACGTCATACCCAACCTGTCCCAGACCGAGCAAACCACCAGTGCCCACACTTCCGCAGATGATTAATCACCTCCCGCCAGATCGCAGATTCGCAATGGAGCCTTGAAGGAACAGAACCGTATTCCCTGAACAAGCTGAGATTCTTCAGTCGCTACGCTCCATCAGAATGACATGAACTGTTGGTTCGGCGAACGATCGATAACCCTCGGGCTTAGCCCCCTTTCGTAAAGGGGGTTGGGGGATTTCCCTCCCGGGCCGCTGCGGCGACGACCGTTAGCAGCAAATTTCAAGTAGCATTCCCGGCCCCGATGGCTAGTATCCAAACCAACTTGTGCCACTAACCCGAATTCCAAACATGCAAGAAGACCAGGAAAAACAAGAAGTTAAGATTAGCGTCGTCTACCAAAGTCCCATCAGGTAAACTCCCGCAACCGATCCGTTCTCTTGGGAATCTCGCCAGGACCACCTTGATGCGTTCACCCGCCACTCGAAGTTCCAACTACAAATATTGGGGCTTCGGCGCCATTGCCATCGGCAGCTTTTCCAACGTAATAGACCACGGCAGCGTAAATGTGGCGTTGCCGTCCATCGCCAGCAATTTCAGCTCCGACCTTCCCACCGTCCAGTGGGTAGTCATTGGATACCTCCTAACCATCAGCGCCCTGCTGTTGCCAATGGGACGCCTGGCAGACTTAGTGGGCCGCAAAGAAGTCTATATCACCGGGTCCCTGATATTCGTGCTGGGAGCTGTATCAGCCGGATTCGCGCCAAGTCTCACCATGTTGGTGTTGTCGCGGCTTCTTCAGGGCGTGGGCGCGGCGATGACCCAGGGCACCGGCATGGCCATCATCACCGCCATGTTTCCTTCCCACGAAAGAGGCAAGGCGCTGGGCCTGATAATGACCGTCGTGGGTACCGGGGCCGTGGCCGGACCGGCCTTCGGCGGGTTTTTGGTAAACGCTCTGGATTGGCGTTGGGTATTCTTCTTCAACGTGCCTTTGGGGCTCCTGGGAGTCCTGGCAAGCATCATCGTGCTCGATGGCCGGCGTTCTCAACCGGCAAGAAACGGGAGTACTCAGCACGGTTTCGACTGGCTCGGCGCCATCCTATCCACCGCAGCGCTGGTCATCTTCCTCCTGGCACTGATGAACGTCCACAGATTCGGTCTGGCTTCACCATTCATACTGGCCGGTTTTTCGGCCTTCTTCGTTCTATTAGGGACGTTTATCTGGTGGGAACTGCGTATCTCCGTTCCCTTGTTGGACGTAAGGCTATTTCGGAGCAAAACTTTCTCCTTCGGAACATCCGCCGCTTTCCTTATCTTCTTTGGCAGCTCGGCGGTCCTGTTTCTCACCCCGTTCTACCTGCAAAGAGTGTTGGGCTACAGCCCAAGAGATGCCGGCCTGTTGGTGGTACCCGGAGCGCTTTTCATGGCCGTGTTGGGGCCCCTAAGCGGCGAGCTCTCCGACCGCTACGGGCCGAGGATTTTTACCGTTGGCGGCCTGGCTCTTGCCGCCGCCGGGCTGTTCATTCTCAGCGGACTCACCGAGACCTCAGGCAAAGGATTGATCCTGCCCGCGTTGATCCTAACGAGCGCGGGTATGGGGACTTTTTATTCGGCCAACACCAGTTCGATTCTCAGCGCCGTGCCCCTTGAGCGATACGGCGTGGTCTCGGCGTTCCTCAACCTGACCAGAAACGCGGCCAACGTCACCAGCATCGCCGTGGCAACCGCCATAGTGACCGCGACGATGGGGTCCATGGGCCACGAACCTACCCTGGCGGCGGTCCAGTGTGGCGTTGACTCCGGGGTATGCAACGCCTTTACTTTAGGTATGCGAAACGCCTATCGGGCGATGACCGTTATGCTGCTTCTCGGTATGGCGATCTCCGCATTCAAATTTCGCGAAGTCAAAGAGGCAAGTTCTGTGTCCACGGGATGAGTTAAAATTCAAAGACGAAACCGGTCCCAACACCACGATACTTAACGGCTTCCGGGAGAAAATCGGAGAAATGTCAAACGGCGACGGCGCTCAAGAACTGCTGCTCAGCCCCTACCGGGTTTTAGACCTGACCGGCCAAGGAGGTCTCCTCTGCGGAAAGATCCTGGCGGACCTGGGCGCCGACGTCATTCAGGTGGAGCCTCCCGGAGGCAGCGCCGCCCGTAACATCGGCCCCTTCTACCAGGACGATGTACATCCTGAGAAAAGCCTGTTCTGGTGGTCCTATTCCGCCAACAAACGAAGCGTCACCCTCAATCTGGAAACAGCCGACGGGCGGGACCTCCTGAAGCGTTTGGTTAAGAGCGCCCATTTCCTCATCGAATCCTTCCCTCCGGGCTATATGGACAGCCTGTCTCTGGGATATACCGGCCTGGAGGCCATCAACCCAGAATTGGTGATGGTATCCATAACACCCTTCGGCAGCGATGGTCCCTACGCTCACTGGAAAGCCCCCGACATCGTCGGAATGGCCTTGGGCGGCTTCATGTACCTGACCGGAGACAGCGACCGTCCTCCCCTGCGGGTGAGCATTCCCCACTTTCATCTCCATGGCGCTGCCGCCGGCGCCGCCGGGGCCATGATCGCGCATACACATCGGGCGATCACCGGAGAAGGGCAGCACGTCGACGTTTCCTGCCAGCAGGCCGTGGCCAAGACCTTGGCGCATGCGCCTCAAAGCTGGGATCTGGAAGGCGTGATCCTGAAACGCATGGGGGTTTTCCGCCAGACCTCGGGCGACAGCATTATCCGCACCTGCTGGCCCTGCAAGGATGGCTACATCAACTACGTTCTCCAAGGTGGGAGCTCGGGGGTTGCCGCCAGCACTCGGACCCTGTTGGCCTGGATGGACGAAGAGGACATGGGCGACGAATTTCTGAATGACGTCAACTGGGAGGAGCTTGGTTACGGCCAAGTCCGATCGGAAATCATGGAGAAAGGCGTCGCGCCCCTGATTCGATTTTTCGCCACTCATACCCGGCAGGAACTGGTGGCGGCCAGCGTCGAGCGTCGAATATTGCTGTTTCCGGTGGCGACTCAGCAGGATATCCTGGACCACCCCCAACTGAAGGCGCGAGACTACTTCCAACAACTCCATCACCCTGAACTCGATACCACCGTAAATTATCCCGGACTCTTTGTGAAGGACCGGCACGGAGAGCGCATGAGCCTCCGCCGCCGTCCGCCATTGATCGGGGAGCACAATCGGGAGATCTACCAGGATGAGCTCGGCCTAACGTTGGAGCAAGTCACGACTCTTAAAGAAAGCGGGGCCATCTGATGGACAAAAAACCTTTGGAAGGGATCAAGGTCCTGGACTTCTGCTGGGTGGCCGTCGGTCCCATGACCACCCGGTACCTGGCCGAGTACGGCGCTACCGTGATAAGGGTCGAGTCGGGCAAGCGGCCGGAAACGCTGCGCCGGGCAGCTCCTTTCAAGGACGGCATATCCGGCATAAACCGCAGCGGCTACTTCGCCAGCTATAACCCCAACAAGTACGGAATCACCATCGACATGGGCCATGCCAGGGCCAAAGAATTGGTGCTTCGGCTGGTGTCTTGGGCCAACCTGGTTACTGAGAACTTTACCCCGGGAACCATGGAGCGATGGGGGCTGGGATACGAAGACCTGCAAGCGATCAACCCTGCCATCGTCATGTACAGTACGTCGATGCTGGGAAGGGGCGGCCCCATGGAACGGCAGCCGGGGTTTGGACCGGTCCTATCATCCCTGGCCGGACTTACCCACATCACCGGCTGGCCCGACCGGGACCCGGTGAACCCCTACGGGGCTTATACCGACTTCATCGGCCCCAGATTCGCCGTGGCGTCCATCCTGGCGGCCCTGGACTACCAGCGAAGGACCGGAAAAGGGCTTCACTTGGACATGTCCCAACTGGAAACCTCCCTGCACTTCACCGCGCCTTTCATCTTGGACTGCAGCGTCAACGGACGTGAGCAAGGCCGCCGGGGCAACAGCGATCCGGGCGCGGTGCCCCATGGGGCGTATCCGTGTAGGGGCGAAGACCGCTGGATCGCCATCGCTTGCCAAACCGATCAGGAGTGGGAGGCATTTTTGGAACTTATCAACCCCGTGGACTGGGACGACGACCGCCGTCATCAAGCGTCAACCCTGGTGGGGCGAAAAACGGTGGAAGAAGATTTGGATAAGATGATCGCCGAATGGACCGGAGATAAAGACCCTCAGGAATTGATGCGCACCCTGCAAAACGCTGGGGTCCCCGCCGGGGTAGTCAACGACTGCCGGGACCTTTTCGAAGATCCACAACTAACTCAAAGAGAACACTTCAAGTTCCTGGACCATGCCGAGATCGGACCATATCCCAGCGATCAAAGCGAGTTCGATCTGTCGAAGACACCGGGCAGCCTGGATACTCCGGCGCCTCTTCTTGGCGAGCATACCGAGTACGCCCTCAAGGAGTTGGTGGGGCTGTCCGAGGATGAGTACCGGTCGTTTGAGGATGATGGGGTTCTGGAGTAATCGGGGATCTGTCTCTTAGGGCTGGTTCGACAAGCTCACCACGAACGGTTGGGGTTATCGTCGAGAACGGACGAAACACTTCGCACTGAGCCTGTACAAGGGTGCGCCACACGGGTGGTTCGACAAGCTCACCACGAACGGTTGGGGCTCTCCTTCCCGTTCGTCCTGAGCCTGTCGAAGGACCCCTGGAACAACCATCCGGATTCTCGTGTCATTCGGGGCGACAGTTCTTTGTCCTAGGCAATGCCAGGCTGGGCCTTAGCCAGAGGACTCAAAAGCCAAAGTGGCATATCGCAGGAAGATGCCGCCCCTGGGCTCGGCCAAGGGTCCGTTGGCCACTAGGCAAGCGATAACGTGCTTCGTCCCTGGGACTGCGCTGTTGCTAACTTCAACGCGATGCTGGGCGTTAATACCCACTACGACGCCGGTGGCCCGGTCTATCTGGCCGTCCACCCACACTTCTCCGTAATTGTCCGCGTTGGTTTCGAAGAAGACACGGGAACCGGCTATCTCAACACCGTCGATCCGTTCGGGCAATTGGACGGTGACGCGCCACCAGCCGAAGGTGAACCCAACCGAGCGGCTTGCCCGAACGTTGGTGCATTCCTCCCATCCGGAATCGTCAAAGTCTCCCAGGCGCGCCGGACTGGCCAGGATCTGAGATACCAGGCCCTCATTAGGCTCGCCGGGCACCAACCCATCGGCCACCCGCCAGCTACCGCTAACTTTTGCTCTGTCTTCCGCCTTGTTCAGGTCCAAAGCCACTCTTGGCATGGTTCACTCCTAAATGTATATTCTGCCCAGCGCCACCTAGAAAGCCACAGAGGCACAGAGAAACGGAGAAAATCAAAAAAATCTCCGTGCTCTCTGTGTCTCTGTGGCAAATTTCTTCCCGCACACGCCATCAAATAAATAGACGAAGAGAGGACTCACCCGCCAATCACTTCTTTTACCCGCCGGATGGCTTCTATATGCTCATCGGGGGTGGTGAAGCCGGCCCCACCGGTATTCACCGAGATATGGGTAGCTCCCAATTCCGACCACGCCTTCAACTCGCCTGCCCAATCCTCCGGCCCACCTGCCGCCACGGTGACCCGGCCTTCAAGTCCCACGGAATCCGGGTCCCGGCCCGCGTCCACGGCATAGCGCCGCACCCGATCAATGGCTTCCTTACCTTCTTGGTTGGGAGGTAACATGGGGAACCAACCGTCGGCAAGCCGGCCGATGCGCCGCAAAACCCGGTTGCTGGGAATGCCACCTGCTCCGGAGCCGGCTCCCATCCATATGGGGATAGGCCGCTGCACCGGCAGAGGATTGATACCGGCGTGCGTAACGCGGTGCCACCGGCCCTCGAAATTAACCACTTCCTGAGTCCAAAGGGACCTCAGCAATGAGACCTGCTCTTCGTACAGGTCGCCCCGGGTGTGAAAGTCCTTACCCAACGCCTCGTACTCTACCGGGTTCCAGCCCACTCCGATCCCCATGCGCAACCGCCCACCGCTAAGCACGTCTACTTCGGCCGCCTGTTTGGCCACCAAGACCGTCTGCCGCTGAGGAAGAATTATGATTCCCGTGGTCAGTTGCAGCGAGGTTGTTATCGCGGCCAAATAGCCCAACAAGGTGAAAGGCTCGTGGATATAACTCTCATGGGTATACGGGAAGCGGGGAACATCGGGGTGGTGTTGAGGGTCTGCGCCCAATACGTGGTCCAGTGTGCGGATGTGGCTGTATCCCAACTCCTCCGCCGCTTGCACGTAATCCCGCACCGCGCCAAGATCGGCGCCGAAGTCGGTTATGGGCATACTGACACCGATCTGCATTGGCCCCATCCTCCTACCACCCAGAGATCATATTTCTACAGGTCCTGCCAACAGAACCGTAAAGCCCCCCTTTCGTAAAGGGGGGTTGGGGGGATTTCCGCACTCCAACCCAACTCAGAGTTATTTCAGAACAGCTTCTAGTGGGTGGCGGCGGCCGCTTGCTTTTTCAGTTCTTCGTCCCAGGGTCCGGGGAAGCGCCCGTCGCCATTACCCAGGTCGGTGAACAGCTTGTCCTGGCGGGGCCACTCGCTTCTGGGTAACTCGTAGAACACCTCGATGCCGTTGCCATCGGGGTCTTGGATATAAACGCCCATGGAGATACCGTGATCGCCTACCCGGACTATCGGAATGTTCTTCTCTTTAACCCTCAGGTAGAACTCTTTCAGGTCCTCCAGGGTTTCCATGTACCAAGCCATGTGGTTGAGACCCACCCGTCCCCGTTCGGGCCCTGGAGCGTCGTCGCCTACCTGGACCAGGGCGATCTCATGGGACTGCTCAATGTCCGCCGCCATGAAAGCGGCATCCGGCCTGAGGTCGTAGCAGTGCAGGCCCAACACATCGGCGTACCAGTCCCGAGACCGCTCGGCGTTACGGACGAAGATGTTTATGTGTCCCAGGCACTTCGGTTTGTAGCTCATAAAGACCCTCCCATTCGAGGTGATCGCTGGCGTGGCCCACACTATACCACCCGCCGAGACCACGCAACAACACAACCGTGCTCAGCCATTGGTCTTGGCAGTGAAGAATTAGACGGCTTTATTTGGCCCAGCTTTCGCTTATAATGTACGGCGTCGCCAATCCTGGCACTGGAAAGTCATACCACCCTAATACCGCACAACCATCACTCAGCGAGGGAGGAAACATATGGATCCCGATGGACCAAAGGTATTAACCCAAGCGTTCGGCCCCCTCCAGGGCGTCCGCGTCATATCCAGCGGTTCTCTGATCGCTCAGCCATTCGCGGCGACTATGGCCGCCGAAATGGGAGCAGAGGTTATCATGGTTGAACGTCCCTCCGGCCAGGGAGAAGACGTGTGGAGGAAGCTGGAATTCCCCATCACAGGCGACAACGGCAATACCGTGGCCGCGGCTTGGGTCCAGGACCGGCGCAACAGCTTCCACGTTACTCTGGACACCGGCAAACCCCGGGGCCAGGAGATATTCTTAGACCTTCTCCGCCAAGCGGACATATGGATGGAAAGCTCCATCCCTGGGACCTATCCAGCGTGGGGCCTGGACGACGAAACGATCCTCAAGGCCAACCCTCGCCTTGTTATCGCTCATGTCTCTGGCTACGGACAGGACGGGAATGAGGACTACTTGAACAGAGCATCCTATGACTTCATCGGCCAAGGTTTCGGCGGAATGATGAACCTGACCGGCTTCGCCGAGCCCGCGTCTCCATCGAGAGCCGCGCCATGGACAGGGGATTTCATCACCGCCCTGTTCTGCATCTGGTCCTCTCTGGCCGGGTACATCCACGCCCAACGCACCGGCCAGGGCCAGGTGATCGACCTCGCCCAATTTGAGGCGATCCATCGTGTCCTGGCCGGCACCATGGTAGCCTACTATGAACTGGGCTTGAACCGGGAGCGCTCCGGCAACGCAGCGGGCATATTCCAACCCTACGACACGTTCCAGGCCAGCGACGGTTGGGTCAACCTTGCTGGTCTGGGCGGCCCGTTCAATCGGTTATGCAGGGTGATTGGCCTGGACCCCGAGGAAGAAAGATGGCAGAGGGCCACCACCGAGCTAGACTCTCCCGATGGTATAGAGTTCGACGCCATCTTAAGAGGATGGGTGCTGGAGCGTACGGTGAGCGAGGTAGTCGAAACCATGAACGCCGCCCAGGTAGCGTGTTGCGCCATCATGACCGCTAGGGACATGGCGGAAGACCGCCATTACGAGGCGCGTAACGTTCACATCGAGTGGGAAGACGTGAATCTGGGTAGAACGGTAAAGGGCACCGGCGTCGTCCCCAAGTTTTCGGAAACACCCGGCAAGATTTGGCGAGGGTCCGTGCCCGTGGGCCACGACAACGAAATGGTCTTCCAACAGCTCTTGGGCATCTCCTCCGCGGACCTGGCCAAATTGACGGAAGACGGGATCATATAGTGAAATTCCATCTGTTCATGCTACCCACCATCGGCCGCCGTCACGAACTGGAACAGGGGATGGCCGGCCTTCGGGACGACTTGTACCAAAGGATGCTCGGAGAGATAGACGAGCAAGCCCGGTTCGCCGACGAACTGGGCTACTACGGCATAGGGTTCACCGAGCACCACTTCCACATCGAAGGGTTCGAGCTGTCCACCAACCCACTTATGTTGGACGCTTTCGTTGCCTCACGCACCAAGAACCTGAAGGTCGGTCAGTTGGCCCTGGTGCTGCCCTCCCATCACCCTTTGCGGGTGGCCGAAGACGTAGCCATGCTGGACCAGATCACCAAGGGGCGGGTCTATGTGGGGTTCGCCCGGGGCTACCAGTCCCGATGGGTCAACACCCTGGGGCAGCCTATGGGCCTCGGCGCAACTTCCTCGGACCACTCGGAGCAGGACGAGTTGAACCGGGCGGCCTTTGAAGAGTCCTGGGAGATCATCAAGCTAGCCTGGACCAAGGACACCTTCTCCTACAATGGACGTTTCTGGAAGGTGCCGCCAGAGAACACTCCCTGGCAGATGCCGGCCACCCTAAATTGGGGCCAGGGGGCAGACTCCGATGGCAAACTGCGAGAGATCGGCATCGCTCCCAAACCGTATCAGAAACCCTATCCAGACGTATACGCTCCCTTCACTTATAGCGCCACCACCGCCCGCTTCTGGGCAAGGGAAGGCGGAACACCAGTGGTCCTGTCCGACGACGTGGAGTTCTGCCAGAACCTCTTCCAGGCGTACCGTCAGGAGGCCCAGGGTGCGGGCCGAGAGCTAAGGACCGGCCAAGGGATAGCCATGGGGGCGACCCTGTGCATCGCAGATACTGAAGAACAAGCCCAGGAGTTGCGGGACCAATTCGACTGGCTGTTTAACGCCTGGTTCGTTCCCTTTGGCTTTCCGCCGGGTCTGGTGTTTCAGGGAACTCCGGAGAGAGTCACCCAGCAGATCCGGGAACTGGACCAGGCATTAGATTTCGAAGAATTGTTCCTTTGGATGTCCACCGGACTATACGAACACCAGATAATTATGCGGCAGATAGAGCTGTTCGCCACCAAAGTCATGCCCCACTTCGCGGGGGATTAGTCCTGCCCGGTCCTATAACCCGGGCAGCAAGAACTGGCCGAATCGCTGCACCTGGGTCACGGCATCGGTCACCGGCCAAAGGCAGATCTCCTTAGCGCCGGCCGCCATCCACCGCCGCAGCAGATCCTGGCACTCCTGGTAGCTACCCACCAGGAAATGTCCACCTTCGGTTTCGAACTTGGCCCGAATCGTCTGCTCGATGATTGGCACGGCCACCGACCTTGCCTGGTCCCCATCTTCATCGATATACATGAAAATGGTGTTCACTGCGTTGGGGAAACTGCCCGGGTCCTTGCCCCGGTTCTTGAGGGCCGTATCCAGATTATTCAACGCCTCGTTGAATTCCTCGGGCGTGGAGTGCCAGCCGGAGGACACCCAACCGTCGCCCAAGCGGGCCACCCGGCGCATCCCCGCCGGTGACCCCCAACTGGAAAGCCAGATGGGCACGCACGGCTGCTGTAATCCCCTAGGGGCGACGGTAACGTTGTCGAAATCGTAGTAAGGTCCGTGGTGACTGACGTTCTCTCCACTGAGCAAAGCCCGCAACGCCGGCACCCCGTCCTCCAGCATCTTCCGCCGTTCTTGGAATGGGATGCCCAGCGCCAAGAAGTCGGACTCGGTGGAGCCCTCTCCCACGCCGATTATCAGGTTGCCACCGCTCAGAACGTCTAAGGTCGCCAACGTCTGGGCAATCGCCGCAGGGTGGCGCAGGGGCAGGCCAAGCACTCCGGTTGCAATAGTCATACCAAGATTGTTCGCCTGCCCCGCGATGGCGGCCAGCATCATCATGCAGTCCAGCCAAGGATCCATGTAGACGATATGGTCGGTCACCCATACGGAAGAGAATCCAGACTTCTTGGCGGCGTCTACCGTATCAACGAGGAGAGCCGCTGAGGGCGGATTGGGTCCGGCGCCGGGTAGTATCCTGACCGGCAGATGGATTCCAAAGGAAACTCCGGTAGGGGACATATCTTTGCTCCTGGAATGCCGATTCTCAAAGAATCATAGGAAGAAATATGGGAATCACGTAGGGGCGCACGGCCATGCGCCCCTACAACGCTGGATGATTTAAACGGCGGTTTATCCCGCCCACGGCCACCGAGTTAGGTGCGCCCTTCCGAGTGAGACCCCATATCGATGGAGATAACCTCGTCGGCCAAGAGCCAGACTTCCGAGCCAACCAACTCCGGCTGACCCAACGCATCCAGGTAGCAGATACGAACGGTCTGCTCCTGGTCGTTTATCGAGATTACTTCGGCCAGATCGCCGGTGTCTAGCAGGACGTTGAGGCCGACCGATAGATCCTCGAGTTTCACTAGTTACTCCTAACCTTGTTGATCGCGGGAAAGTATCAACTAATGAACTGCCAGCTTAGTGGACCGGCCCCTTAAGAGCTTCCTCGCCGTCCAATCTCGCCACCATTTCTCTGAGGACTGGGGCGTACTTTCCAGCGGCGCTGGTACGGCGCATCAAGCCTCGCCTAGCATAAGCCCAGGGGTCTTCGCTCCCTTCCCAGGGCAGGTCGATGCAGACATTTGACTCCGGATTGCGGAAGACGTTCATAGGTTCGCCTTCATCCTCGATGATAGCCAGTTGCTGCCGCAACATGCGCCGGTAGATGATGATGCCTTTGTCCGACTCTCCCAACTTCTCCTGAGACCGGTCCGCGATAGGCCCTTGGGTAACCCAGGCCGTAATGTCCTGACCGCTGTTGTTGTCCATCAACTGCCAATCTGCCACCCCTTGCTCGTCAACGGGCAGTGGCACATGGTAGAAGGGAACCTTGTCCTGTTTCTCGACCGTCTCCCCAGGCGGCTGGGGATACGCCGTGAACCAAATGTGCAGCGTGTGGGTGTCGTCCATCGGGACCCGATATTGGAAGTTGCTTCCCACTCGCAAGATGTTGGGGAAGAGGATGGGATGGCCGATGCGCCAGTCTGGATGCTCTTCAGTCCGGCCGGCCACCACCCGCCTCTTGATGATGCCGTGTTGGAACTCGTCGAATCCTATCTTCTCATGGTCGAAATTGTTGGTTACCTGTCCTTCCGCTCCGGAGGCGCCTTCTCCCACCCGGAAGAACTCCCGCTTCAGATCGTCCCGGCCAAGCCTCTCTAACACATAGTTGGAGAACCGGCCGTGCAGCCACTCAACGTGGGTCGGATCCAAAGAGTTCTCCATGATCTGGAGCCAGTTGCAGGGAACAACGGTGCTTCCGATATCTCTAAGAACGTTATCCCAGACGAACAGGTCCCACCTAGGCAGCAAGGGTGTTGGCTCGGGCCCCAGGTAGGCGAAGATCAGGCCGGATATTTCCTGAACTGGGTATCCGGTAATCTTGACGCGGCTGGGGAAACTGCTGTCCGGGGCTTCCGCCGGCATTTCCACACATTGTCCGGTCTCGCTGAACATCCAGCCGTGGTATGCACACCGCAACCCGCCTTCTTCGGGGATTCCGTAGGCCAAGGAAATACGCCGGTGGGGACAAGTATCGCCGATCAAGCCCAGCGTTCCCTTTCGGTCGCGGTAAAGGATCAGGGACTCACCCAGCAGCTTAACGGGTTTAACCGGATTGTCGTCCAGTTCCACCGCCGCGGCGATGGGCTGCCAGTAACGGCGCATCAACTCGCCCATGGGCGTGTTAGGACCAACCCGGGTCAATCTGTCGTTTTCTTTTACGGTGAGCATGTCTTCTCCTATTCGGTGAACGCCATGTTAACTATATCAAAACTGCCGAATATTGTAATCTGAAGGCACCGGCAGGTAGTTTATCAGTTATACGATCATCATTGCTCCGAAGATAGAAACGCCGATCTTCGGCCGCACACTTCATCATTCCCGTATGCGTTCGTCATTCCAGTGTGCATTCGTCATTCCGGCGCAGGCCGGGATCCATTGGACTTCCGCTGAGACAATGTCCCCGGTGCGACGGTCAAGTTTCTTTGTCAGGCCAGTCTCACTTTGGTAGTAAAGTCGTAGTCCGAAGCGATGTTGGATTCGAACTTCCAAATGACCCGGTCCGGGGGAAACCCTCCATCATGGACCCTGCTTAAGAAATCCAATATTAACGACCAGGCTTCTTCGGCCTCTTTGGGCCGGTAGCGTCCGGGCATGGTGGAATTGAACCAACCGTGGGGCATCTCCCTGAATAGCTTGAACTCGTAGGTCTTTCGCTTGGCTTGCAACACGTCTTGCAGATGCCGAACGTCGTCCACCGAAACCACCTGATCGTGCTCGCCAAAGATTCCCAGTATCGGCGCTTGGATGCCGTCCAGAATGGTTTCATAGGGTACGGGTCTGGCCTCGTCCACCTCCCAGACCTTAGCTTGGGCGCCGCCATATACCACGATATTCGCGCAGATCTCTTTCCGGACACTGTTCAAAACCAGGGGATAATCCCCACTTTGGCAGACCCCCATGGCGGCGATGCGGCCGGGGTCAACTTGGGGATGATTCAGCAGATAGTCCAGGCTATCGCCCAGGTAAGACCTGAGATCGTCGTCGGTGAGGGTCACCCGAACGTCGCCCCGGTTCAACGCTTCTACATCCCCTTCCCATCGGGAAAACAGGTCCGGCGCTAGACCGACGTACCCGTGGGCGGCAAACTTGGCCGTCAGGTCCAGGGTGTGTTGCGCCAAGCCGTAACGCTCGTGGCCCAAGATCACCGCCCCAAAAAGACCGGACTGATTCTCCGGTACGGCCAGGAAACCCTTGACCCGGTCGCCAAAATTTACCACCGATGTTATCGCGCCGGGGTAGGAAAGGTCCTGCATGGCGGCTCCGTTTGATTGAGAATGGGGGCAGTGGGGAAATCCCCCCAACCCCCCTTTCGTAAAGGGGGGTTGGGGGGATTTGGATGTTACGTGTGTGTGGCGGACGCCGATCGGCGCGGGCTTAGGATTCGTCCTTTCTTGCTTTCCAGTCGGCGATCCATTCCAGTACGTCGGCCAGGGACAGAACGTCGGCGTATTTCTGGTTCATGTCGAAGAGGTTGATGGCGTGTGCGGCTTCATGGCGGTCAAACACGCATTCCTCAACCACGATCATTCGGTACCGGTTGGTGCAACCATCCACCACACTGGCCCGGACGCAGCCGCTGGTGCTCTCTCCAACCGTGATGATGGTATCCACTCCCAGGTAGTTCAAGTGTCCCGCCAAGGGAGTGCCCCAGAAGCTGCTGGGCGAAGACTTTCGCAGGAATGCCTCGCCGTCTATGGGCGCGACTTCATCGATGATGTCATATTCGCGGCTTCGCCGGTCGGCGGCGGCTGGGTCGGTGTCAACCGGCCGACGGTCTCCCTTGCGAGTGCTCCATCCCTCTACGCCGCAACCGTCAAGGCCCGTCATGTGGATGACGGGTATCCCGGCGTTTCTGACCGCTTGGAGCAATGTCTGGATATGGGGAATAGCATCCCACGCCGCCAGTCCGCAACTCGACGGCCAGGTCTTGATCCCTTCCAGCAACGGCTCGGGGTCGTCACCGAAGACCCACCGGTACAGGTCCACCAACAGCAGGGCCGGCTTTTCGCCAAACCCCACGGGCTTGCGCCCGGTGAGCGCCAGGTGGGCTTGGTCTTGCTCCGTGAGAAAAGAGTCCCATACTCGTTGAGTCATTTGAAGTCTCCTAATCTGCGCCGGATGATTGGGCGTCATACGGCGAAATGCGAGTACCGCACCCACAGATCTGACGCTGCTTATTGCCAAGAATCTACCACTGCGGTGTGCCCTCGTCAATGGTCGCCGCTCAGACTCGCCGGGAACAATGAAACATGTTGAAAATACGGAGCAACGCCAGGTTGACACTTAGACGGTTGCCCATCACAATTGAGCCCAACTTTAGCATTAGCCGCTAGCGTAGGAGGTTAGGGATGACGCAAACCGCGACTTATACCATGGAAGCTTTCGTAGACGACGTGAAAGAGATTTTCGCTTCCACTAAGGACCCTTTGGCACAGGCCCAAGCCGTGGCCGATCACATGCAGGTGTTGCTGGATGTCCCAGATTGGTTGGAAGAAAAGTTGAACCTTCCCGAGGAAGGCGGGTTCGGCCGGTACGACCTCCACTTTGATGAAAACTCCGGCAGCCCGGAGCCCGGTTTCCTATTGATGTGCACCGTTCAGAAACCCGGCCAAGACAACCTCCCCCACGACCACGGAGCAGCTTGGGTTGTCTACGGCGTATACGACGGAGCCATCAAGCAGACCAAGTGGCGCTGGTTCTACAAAGGGGAAGGCGTTGATACTCCCCGGATCAAAGAGACCGGCAGCTTTGTCCAGAAAAACGGTAAGGTAGCGTTCTTCCTTCCGGGAGAGATTCACCACACCGAAAACATCACCGGAGGAAGGGCTTTGGTGGTCCGCTTGGAGTCTCAGAAACTGACCGAGGTAACCCGGTATCAGTACGACCCCAATGCCAATACTGTTAAGAAAATGGACCGTTAGTTCCCGCGCCTTCCTACCCCATAATCCACTCGCGAATGGACGGCGCCCAAACCACGAAAATCGATCAGCCCGGTATCGCTCCTAGTCAGGTATGATGGATGCGGCGCCGGGCTGATTTAGTAAGTTTTCCCTTGAAGAAGGAGTCGCGTGACGTTAACCCTGGCAAATCACCCCATCACCGCATTTTTCGCCGGCCCCAAAACCCTACTGGACGGGTCGCGCCTTCAGGTCGATCTGGAAGAATTGCGCCGATATCTCCTTGAGGACCAGCGGCTAGAAAGTGTGGACTTGGAGATCGTCGGCCCCGGCGATTCCTGCCGGGTCGGCTATGTGTTCGATATCGTGGAACCTCGCGCTAAAGAAACCGGCGCCGGACCCGATTTTCCCGGTATCTTGAGCCCTATCGCCGCGGCAGGCCAAGGCACGACCCACGTTCTTAGAGGCACCGCAGTTGCCGTGGTGGACGGCGGCCAACCGGGTGGAGAACGCGGGTATACTTCCCGGCGTGGCGGGATCGCCAAAATACTGGAGATGAGCGGTCCGCCATCCCAAGCTTCCTCCTACGGGAATCTGCGCCATCTGGTCGTGGTACCCCACCCCCACCCCGAAGTGGCGCGCCATTCCGTCCTCAACGCCCTACGCCTAGCTTCAGTAAAAGCCTCCGTGTACCTGGCCCGGACCGCCCAAGGCAAGACTCCCGACAGTACCCAGGTTTTCGATCTAGACGGAGCGGGTGAAGACGGACGTAAGGATCTGCCCAGAGTGGCTTACATCGGCCAGATCCACGGCCACCAGCACGGAACGGAAGTTGACGAGAACATCCTTTACGGCGGCAACACCCGGGGGATGCTGCCAGTGCCGTTGCACCCCAACGAGTGGCTGGACGGAGCCGTGGTGGTTTCTTATTCCTGGGGGGCGCGGGGGCTAGACACCTACTTCCACCAGAACCATCCCATAATTCTGGACCTGTACCGGCTTCACGAAGCGAAGGAGATCACCTTCGCCGGGGTCGTCGCCACGACATCGTCGGGACAACTTGATGAACTCAACCGAAACTGCATGGTGGCGGCCCAGATCGTCAAGCACACATTTAAGGCCGATGGCGTGATAATCACCAAATACGCCGGTGGCGCGCCCCATTCAGACATGTTCGAGACAGCCCGGCTGTGCGAGGACCTGGGGATAAAAACGGCAATCATGGTCAGCGACACGGCCCCGGACCGGCGGGCCGAGTCGGCGGCGCTGATGAACATCCCCGGTGTGGATGCCGTGGTCAACGTAAGCGAAGCCGCCGACATCTCTTGGCCGGCCCCTGCCGTCGAAACGGTCATCGCCGGCAACCCGGAGGTGGAGACCTTGCTGGCAGATCTAAAGGAATTGCCAGGCGTCAGCGTGTGCGGAGTAACCAACAACCAGGGCGCGTCCCGGCTGCAATCGATAATTTACTAAGGACTTATTCCACCCGGCAAAGGATACCTGATGCGAGTAGTCCACTACCTGAACCAGTTTTTCGGCGGGATTGGCGGCGAGGAACAGGCCGGTTTACCGCCGGAGATTCGTCCCGGCGCGGTGGGACCCGGCCGGTTGCTTGAACAGGTCTTGGGTGACGGGACCCAGGTAGTCACCACCATAATATGCGGAGATAACTACGCCGCCGAGAACGTCCAAGAAGTGACCGCCATGGTCACTCAACAGGTCAAAGAAGCTCAAGCCGAACTCTTCGTGGCCGGTCCTTGCTTTCAGGCAGGCCGGTATGGGACCGCCGCCGGAGCGGTATGCGCCGCCGTTCAAGAAGACCTGGGCATTCCAGCGGTTACAGCCATGGCCGGAGAGAACCCCGGCGTGGACCTTTACCGTGAATCGATCTACATCGTGGACTCGGGGGATGACGTTTCCCGGATGAGGGATGTGTTGGCGGACATGGCACGGCTGGCAAACAAACTAGCCGCCCAGGGAGTCATCGGACGTCCGGCTGACGAAGGTTATTTCTCCCAGGGCAAACTCCGGTCCGAATTCGTCGAAAACACCGCCGCCCGCCGCCTGACCGGCATGCTTCTATCCAAGATGCGTGGCGAAGCTTTTGAGGCGGAGGTGCCGATCAAATCGATTGAAGCAGTCCCAGCGCCGCCGCCGGTGCCCGACATGTCCCGAGCGACCGTCGCCATAGTCACCGACGGCGGTCTCGTCCCCAAAGGGAACCCCGACCAGATACCCAGGGCTTTTGCCCAGGTTTGGGGAGCCTACTCCATCGATGGCATGGACTCATTGCAGGCCGGGGAGTACGAGGTCGCCCACGGCGGCTACGACAACCGTCCGGTGGAACAAGACCCCCACCGGTTGGTGCCCGTCGACGTGCTGCGGCAGATGGAGCGGGACGGCCTGGTTGGGAAGCTGCACCCGGAATTCCTGTCGACCACCGGAAACAGCAACCCGTTGGAAAACAGCCGGCGCATGGGCCGTGAGATGGCGGCCAGGCTGATAGAGGCCGGGGTCGATTCGGTGATTTTGACGTCGACTTGAGGGACCAGCACTCGTAGCGGCGCTGCGATCACCACCGAGTTGGAAAAAGCCGGCATTCCCGTGGCTCAAGTAACCGCCATGACCGCCGTGGCGAAGGCGGTGGGATCTAACCGAATCGTCCGTGGACAAGGAATCGTCAACCTATTGGGCGACTCGGACTTGCCTCCCGAGGAAGAGCGGGAAATACGAAAACAGATCGTCCGCCAAGCCCTGGAAGCCCTGGCTACCGATCCAGCCCAATCAGACCCTTAAGCTTGCTTACAACTACCTTTCGCTTCAGCCCCTGGATGGCCGCGGTGATGGGGATCCCCTTAGGGCAGACTGCCGTGCACTCGAAAATCGTGTGGCACCGCCATATTCCCTGCTCATCGGCGACTGCTTGCAATCGTTGTTTACCGCCCCCGTCCCGGCTGTCGGATACCAGGGTGAACGCCCGGTTCAAGGCCGCCGGACCCAGGAAACCCGAGTCCAGCCCAGCCACGGAACACGCCGAGTAGCACAGGCCGCAGTAGATGCATTCCCGGTGGGGGTCGATCGTCTTCCGTTCCTTGGAGTCCGGCAAGATCTCTGCCGGTTCCTGGCCGCCGTCTTTGGGGGAAAACGCAGCGCCTGCCCCGGCCAAGTGCTGGTAGAAAACCCCAGGGTCGGTCACCAGGTCCCGCACCACCGGCAGATGCCGCATAGGTTCCACCCGCACTTCGCCACCCCGGTCTCCCACCAGGCTCCGCACCAGCGTGCCGCAGGCTAAACCTTCACGCCCGTTGATCACCACTCCACAGGTGCCGCACATCTTCACCCGGCAGGCCCGGCGGAATGCCAAAGTGGGGTCCGAGTTCTGTTGAACCCATATCAGAGCGTCCAAAACACTCATGGTTTCGGCGATCTCGGGCACCTGAAAACTCTGCCAGCTAGGACCGGCTTCATCCGCCGCACCGGTTCGTTTTATCGTGAGAGTTATGTCCGCCATATGTCGTCCAACAACTCGACTTCATCCATCACAGCATAAATGCCAGCAAAGCCCACGCGCCGTAGACAAAGGTGGCAGCGCCCAGGACCCACAGACCCAAAGTCATCGCTTGGGCTCGCCGGGCGGCGGCGGGCCACTCGAGCAGGATGTTGCGCATGCCGTTGAGGCCATGGTAAAGAACCAAGCCCAGCAACGAGAAGTCCACAAATACGAAGAGTCCCTGTGCCAGCCGTTGCTGCACGATGCTGTACAACACCAACTCTTCTTGGCTTCCTTCTATCACCGCTCGCAGTCCGGAAAAGTGGCCCATCCAGATATGGACCGCCAGCAAAGCTATCAGCAACACACCGCTGATCCGCTGGAAGAACCAGGGCCAGAATCCAACTACTCCAGTAGCTTGATTTTCAGTTAACGGCGCGGCCATAAGCCTTGATCTGAGCTCCTGTCCGATTCAGTTCCGGAATATCAACGGCAAGGAAAAGTATCCCGCCACCACTGTAATAATCGTGGTCAGAACCATGCAGATCCAGAACATACCGGCTTGCTGCTTGAGTCCGATTCCCAGATCGAAGAAAAGGACGCGCACGCCATTCAAGCCGTGATATACGACGGCGGCGATGAGAAAGAGGTCCAACACCACGAAGAAGGGCTTCTGGAGCACGATCAACACGCTGTTGAATGCGTCCTCTCCAGCCTGAACTGTTGAAATAACGAGGATGTGCAGAAATAGATACCCAACCAGCGCCACTCCCGTCAGCCGTTGGAGGAACCAGGCCCACCAGCCGGCACGCGTTCCCGAGTTTCGGTCGGGAGAAGCACTGCCGTGCAAGGACCAAGTTCGGAAAGAAAGAGCCAACGCTATCCCCTAAAAGAGCTCGATTTCCGGCTTGTGCTCTTCGCCCAAGCGGCTGTAGACCGGAGGTTTTAGCCCTTCGTACAAGGACCCCAAGTTTCGGTTGATCTCCTCGTTGGCTCCGGCGAAAAAGCTGTTACCCCGAACGTCTCCCTCCACCAGTAGGGGCCCCAAACGCTCCAGATCCAGTATCCACAGTGCCTCGGAGATACCCAACTCCTCCACCCAGTACACCCCTAGAACGTCCTTGATGGCGCCGCCGTAAATGGCGCCCAGTCCGTAACCCATGGTGGTGAGACAAACCGCGCCGTGCTTTAGGAACACGTTCCGGTAGACTTCCTCGGACATGCCCGCCTTGCCGACCACAACCTTGACGCCGAACTCCTCCAGTAGTTGAGGCATGTACTGGGCGTATCGAAACCCGGCGGTGGCTTGCAGGGAAGACACGTGGTACTTTCCCGGGGATACCTCCACTCCGGCGGGGGCTGATTGGAAGGTAACGTTGGTCAGGGCAAGCAGATCGATGGGCGGAGCATGGCCCTCCACCAGCATGTGTTTATAGACCCCGTCCCGGGCGGTGAATACCGGGCCGCTCAGGTACACCAAGTCTCCAACGTTAAGTTGGTCTATGTCTTCCCCGGTTAAGGGACAATCAAGGTGCCATTCCCGTCCCTGATACTGGGACATGGTCATCACTCCTGAGAATTTCTTCGGATGCGGTGTCCTTCGACAAGCTCAGGACAAACCGTCTTAGTCCGGTCTTCCGTTCGTGGTGAGCCCTTCGGCAGGCTTAGGACAGGCTTGTCGAACCACTAATGGAACAAATTGCCGGATTAGCCTCTAGTCGATCCCCTCCCGGCGGTAGTAATCCGTGAACCAGAGAGGGTCTTCCCGGAACTCGACTTCTCCATCGGCGTGGATCCGGGCCACTGCCCGGCGGTAAGCGGTGCAGAACTGGGATATGGCGATGGGCACGCCGCCGGTGTGGGTGTAAGCGATCTCGATGTGCACGTCCAGTGCCGTGGTGTCGCCGCCGACACCCATGACGCCAAACCCTGTTTTGTTAGCCAACTCCCGTAGTTCTTCTTCCAAGACCGCAACGACTGGATCCGGGTGCCGGTTTCCGATGAGCCGCAAGCAAGCGGCCTCTTTAGAAAGGGAAACAGCCTGGTCCTTGGTGCCGCCCAGTCCCACTCCCACCACTACGGGCGGGCAGGAAAGGCCCCGGCGGGCAAACTCAGCCATGTTGTCCAACAAGAACCGCTTGATCCCGTCGGTGCCGTCGGCGGGAAACAACATACGGTAATCGGTGCCGAAAAGGCCGCCTTTGTGCACGGCGATGATGTCGATCCAATCGCCATCCGGTTCGAAAGAGTAGTCGATGTTGGGCGCGAACACCCCCAGGTTGTTGCCCGGGTTTTTGCGGGTCAACGGATGGACCCTGTTGGCCCGAAGCTGGATATCCTGGGTAACGTCAGCCACCGCCCGGCGTAGCGAGCGCTCCAGAGCCACGAAGCCGCCATCGATGCGAGCCTCGTTGCCCACTTTCACGTAGTAGCGGGGCAATCCGGTGTCGCCGCACATGGGGCGGGCGTCGGCCACGGCCAGTTTGGCGTTCTCCAGAATCTTGCCCAAAATGAAGTGGGCCAAGGGCTTGCTTTCCCGTTCCCAGGCGTTGCCGAAGGCCGTCAGCCCGTCCTGGGGCACAACGATGGCGGCCCTTTTATTAACTTCGTACCCAACCTGGTACAGCAGTTCTTGGGATATACCGGTGCTAGCACTGACCATCAGACTTTCCTAATCATCGAAATGCCTGGAGAAATGGGCCGGTCCGTGGGCTTCTGGCGGCGATTGTAGCCAGGGGTACATAGGGTGTCAAGGAAAGCCCGAATACGGGCGCGGCGCCTCTACCTCAGAATTCCACTGTCATCCCGGCGCAGGCCGGAATCCAGGAAACTTTCCCCAGAGCGGTGTGCTTGGACCCCGGCCTACGCCGGGATGACGGTATGCCAAGGAACTACAGGGACGTTGCAGCGGGGTTGCCGGTAGATTATATTTGGCCATAGTAATTCACCCAAGCGCAGGGGCCTATGTATCAGCAACTAGAGACCGACATCTTGATCCTGGGCGGCGGAGGCGCTGGATTGTTGGCGGCGCTTCACGCCCGGCGGGCGAACCAACACCTCCAAATCGCTGTAGCCGCCAAGGGGTTGGTGGGACAGAGCGGCTGTACCCGCATGGTACAGGGGGGCTACAACGCCGTCATGGACCCAAAAGACACCTTCGATCTGCACTTCGAGGACACGATACGCGGCGGGGCCTTCATAAATAACCAGGAATTGGCTTGGGTCCTGGTGAATAATGCCCCCTTAATCATCTCCGAACTGGAGCAGCTAGGCTGCTTTTTCGATCGCGACGCCCAGGGGCACATCTTGCAAAAGGCCTTCGCCGGTCAGAGCTTCGACCGCACCGTTCACCGGGGCGACCTCACCGGCATCGAGATAATGTCCCGTCTGAAAGAAAACGTTCTTATGGCAGACCTGACTTTACTTGATGAGCAACGGGCCATCTCCCTGCTCAAAGATGAAAACGGCGGTGTGGGAGGAGCGCTATTGCTGGACATACGTTCCGGCGAATTCACCGCCGTCAACGCGAAAGCCACGCTGATGTCCACCGGCGGGGGCGCCCGGATGTACACCATCGCCGCGCCGTCCCTAGAAAAGTGCGGCGATGGCATGGCCTTGTGTTACCGGGCCGGTTGCGTGCTTCAGGACATGGAGATGTACCAGTTCCATCCCACCGGCTTGGTGGCCGGCGAGACGATCATCACCGGCTCGGTGCTGGAAGAGGGATTGAGAGGCGCCGGTGGTTACCTGCTTAACGCCCTGGGCGAACGGTTCATGGAGCGCTACGACCCGGAGCGCATGGAGCGGTCCACGCGAGACATGGTGTCTCGAGCCGGATACATGGAGATCCAGGCCGGACGGGGTACCCCCGACGGAGCCGTGCTGCTTGACGTTTCCCACCTGGGGGCCGAATTCGTGGAGCGCACCTTTCCCGGCATGGCGGCCAGGTGCCGCGAAGTGGGCTTCGATCTGGGCCGCGAGCCGGTCAAAGTTTCCCCCACCGCTCACTTCCACATGGGTGGCGTGCGCATCGACCAATTGTGCCGCAGCGGCCTGGACGGGCTGTTTGTCGCCGGGGAAGACTCGGGCGGAGTTCACGGAGCCAACCGGCTGGGTGGCAACGGCGTCGCCGAGTCCACGGTGTTCGGAGCGCTGGCCGGAGATGCCATGGCGGAGTTCGCCTCGGACCGCTCCCAACCGGTGGTGCATGGGAAACAGATAGATGATGCCATCGGCGACGCCACACTGCCCATGGGCCGAGACGGTGGTGAGAACATCCACTCGATACGGAAAGAGATCGAAAGCCTTATGTGGGACAAAGGCGGAATCGTCCGTTCCGGCCTTGGGCTTGAGGAGGCCCTTGTCTCTTTGGAAGAACTCGCCCAACGGGCCGGAACAGCCTCCGTGCCAGCTATCAAGGTGTATAACATGGCCTGGCAAGAGTGGCTGGATGTCCAAAGCATCTTGACCGTCGCCCAGCTGACTTGCCAAAGCGCTTTGGCCCGCCGGGAGTCCCGTGGCTCCCACTACCGCAGCGATTACCCCGAACCGGACGACGGCAACTGGCTATGCAACGTTATGGTGCAGCAAGATTCGGAGCCACGCCCTCGGGTTTGGCAAGAGGATGTTGACTTTACCCGCATGCGTCCCTGAAACGGTGCGGATGTAGGCTAAGAGTTCATTCGAGTGGATGGGGGTGCGTCTCTCACTACATCGAACGTCACAGATCGAGTTCGCCAAACGCTCGCTGAACAACTTCGGGCAGTGCCGGGTGAACGTAGATCGACTGGGTGATACTACGCACATTTAGGCCCGCCCGCATGGCGTTGACCACTTCTTGAATGAGTATAGAAGCGTCGGTCCCGATGATGTGAGCGCCCAGAATCTCCCCTGAGTGCCGTTCGGCCAAGACCTTTACAAAGCCATCCCGGTCTTCTATGGACGATCCGTAAGCGGTATCCGAGTAGTCGTAGCTGGCGACGGCGTATTCGATACCCTGGTCGTTCACTTCCCTTTCGGTCAGGCCAACACAAGCCACCTGAGGCGAAGCGAATATCGCGTGGGGCATGGCGTTGTAGTCAACGGCGAACTTGTTCTCTGGATTGAAGATGTTATTGGCTGCGTAAGCCGCCTCCAGGTTGGCACTGTGCTTGAGGAGGTACTTCCCAACGATGTCCCCCAGCGCCCATATACCGGGTACGTTGGTTTCCAGGAATTCGTCGGTCTTGACGAAGCCCCGCTCATCAATCTCCACCCCGGTGGCAGCTACGTTCAGCAAATCCGTGTTGGGAACTCGCCCGGTGGCTACCAGCAACCCGTCGGCCACGACCTCTGCCGTGCTCCCCTCCGATGACACTTGCAAGACGATCTCATGGCCGCGAGAGTCCGCTCGAGAGATCTGGGTGTTCAGCAGCATGTTTATCTTGCGCTGATACACTTCGGTGAACCGGCGAGCCACGTCGTCGTCCTCGGCCCGCAGCAACTGGGGGCCGCGGTGGATGAGAGTCACCTCTGTTCCCAAAGCGCCGAAGAAGTGGGCCATTTCCGCGGCGATGTAGCCGCCTCCCAAAATCGCCAAACGGCGGGGTTGTTCTGGGAGACGCAAAGCCTCGTCTGAAGTGATATACGGAACACCCTGCAGGCCGGGGATGTCGGGCACCATCGGCCTGGTTCCGGCGGCGATGAGCACGGTTTCGGCGGAGATTTCCTCCCCGTTCACTTCAAGGGGAACCGCCCCCGGCCTTTGAACACTGTGATGTTGTCTGCTTGCCGGTTGCCTTCTTCGATGGCCCTGGCATCAGCATCCACTTCGTTAACGGCGCGGGCAATGATGGCCTGCCAATCTATCCCTTGAACCGTTGCCTTGATGCCAAAAATATGGGCGGTTTTGATGGTGTCCATCACGTCGGCACAGTGGATAAGCATCTTGGACGGGATGCAGCCACGGTTCAGGCAGGTTCCGCCGAAAGGGCCTTCTTCGATGATGGCCACCGACAATCGAAGACCCGCCGCCTCGGAGGAGACTTCAAGGCCGGATCCGGAGCCTATTACCATCAGGTCGAAGTGTTGCATATCGTCTTCTCCGAACGGGGGAAATCCCCCCAACCCCCCTTTACGAAAGGGGGGCGAAGGCAGAATTTGTCCGGTCCCTTTGGGCCAGCTATTCCAACCAGGGCTACGCCCGTCCAGTCTCAGGCTGATTTGGCATAAATCTTACCGGGGCGGGAAGCGGGACAGGTTGTTTTCCTCTTTGGTCATGAACTCGATCAATGCCGGCTGTCCGGTATCCATCGCTTGCTTGGCCCGTCCTATGGCCGGGATTATCTCCCCCGGATCAACAACCCTTTCCCCGTGGGCCCCCAACGACTGGGCCAGGGTGGCATAGTCCCCATACAGGTTGGTGAAAGCGAAGCTGTCGGTGGCCACAGGGTAGTTTCTGGAGTAGCCGCTTAGCACGTGATTGTTCAGGACTATCGTCAAGATGGGTATCTGGTGCCGCACCCCGGTTTCAATATCCATACCGGACATCCCGATGGCAGCGTCTCCCATGATGTTGACGACCATCTTTTCCGGAGCGCCCAACTTTGCTCCCAAGGCCAGGCCCAGGCCATAACCCAATTGGGAAGAGTTCCCCCAGCCCAGGTATCCCCGGGGGACGATGGACTCGTAAAAGGGGATGGTTTGGTCGCGGGGATGGCCCGAGTCGTGCGTCACGACTGTCTGGGTACGGTCAACCGTGTGCATCAAGTCCCAGATGATCCGGTAAGGGTTGATGGGAACCTCGCCGGAGGTAAGCAAGGGCATCCACTCGCCTAGCCACTCGTCCTTAACCCGCTTTATCTCAGCCTCCACTGTGCCATTGCCCCGGCGGCCCGCCGCGCCCACCTGCATCCGCACTTCTTCGGTCAACTGCTGTAGCACCAACAGGGCATCGCCGATGATGGCGTGGTGGAGCTGCTCTTCCTTGTTCAGATCCTTCTCATCCACCGTGCATTGGACCAAAATTTTGCCTTTGGGTATGCCCACGGAAGCTAGATTGGTGGTGAAGCTGCACCCGATGCCAAATACCAGGTCCGCATCATCCAGGAATTGGCGTGCCATCTTGGTCATCGTCCCGGCCCCGGTGCCCAGGGATAAGGCGTGGTTCTCCGGGAAGGCGCTCTTGCCGGTGTTGGTGGTCATTACCGGCACATTCACCAACTCGGCAAATTCCCGTAGTTCCTCCGAGGCTTCGGCCCACAATATCCCCTGTCCCGCGTAAATGATTGGGCTTTTTGCGGCCAAAAGGGCCTTGACGGCGTCGGCTACGTCGCTGGGGTCACCGGAGCTTTTGTAACCCTTGACCGGGCGGTAATCAAAGGCGGCTTCGTCAATATCCGCGGAGGCGACGTCGCCGGGTACTTGGACCATGACCGGGCAGCCCCGGCCTGACCGCAGGAAGGTGTAGGCCCGCCGCATCATTTCCGGGATACGTTCGGCCTGATTTATCTGCGCCACCCACTTGGTCACTCCCCGGTAGGCCGACATGGCATCGAAATCGGGCGGTTGCCCCAATCTCCCG
>CATMOE010000044.1:0-31342 GCA_950072105.1 uncultured Dehalococcoidia bacterium | reverse complement strand
GCAGGAACTTGACATGAGGACTGTAGACCGCGCTCATCTCTGGCCGATCCTGTCTTCCGCTCTACGCCCGGTGATAAACACCAAGTCGCCCCGGCCCTCCGTGACGAGGTTGCACAATGCTACATTCAACCTTTCCATCTCGGGTTGCCGGCGGACAATCACGTTGGGCCGGGGCCAAAGAGGCGGCGCGACATGGTCCAGATTAGAGGACATCTTAGACATGCGCCCAGTATAGTCGGAAGGGCATAGGCCTGCTAGTGCGGCAAGCGGCGTCATAGTCCTGAGCCAAGGCGCTCTACAATGGGAGCCCTAACCTGTGTAGCCACGAAAGTTATAGAATTCAGGGCACCAAAAGGACTTCTTTTTGAGCCGCATGTTGACTCAAATGGGAGCGATGTCAGGCACCACCTCATTAACTCTCACCCTTAGATTAAGGGCTGGCACACTAAACTCAGTTGGGGCACTGCTAGCAGTGCCCCAACTGAGTTCTAAAATCACCGTTCTTGCGTAACTCGCCCCTATTCCCTGGAATAGGGGCCGGGGTGAGGGGAAACTACGGAATCGTCTTCTGCTCCCGTAGCTCCGCCAAGTCACCATCAGTCATGTGGAGCAGTTCTTTCAGGACCTCTTCGGTCTGCATGCCTAGGGACGGGCCGATCTCCAACTCGACTGGCGAGTCGGACATCTTTACGGGGCAGCCGGGGACCATGAAGGGGCCGCGGTCCGGGTGTTCCAGAGTCACGATCATGTCTCGCGCCAACAACTGGGGATCACTGTAAATGTCTACGGCGTTCAGGGTGGGACCGCAAGGAACACCAGCCTTGCCCAGGATGTGGAACACCTCGTACTTGGTGCGCTCCATGGTCCAGGCCTCAATCATTTCGTTGATTTCATCGGTGTGCTCCACTACCCAGTCAAAGTCCGAATAGTTGGGGTCGTCGGCCATCTCATCGCCGCCGATCGCACGGATCAACGTCAGCCAAAGACCTAAGCGCCGGGGCGTGGCGGCCGTGTAGACCCAGTCGTCCGATCCGCCGGGTTTGCAGGGGTAGGTCCGGGTGCCCGGCAATCCTTGCGCATTGTTGCCTGCCCGGGGACGGGATTGATGGGTTTCATTGAAGGTGCACATGGCTACCCTGGTCAGGTTGACCACTGCGTCCTGCATCGCGACTTCGACGACCTGTCCCTTACCGGTGGTTTGGCGCTGCCACAAGGCGGCCATGATGCCCACGGCGGCGTGGAGGCCGGTGCCGGTGTCGCCGATGGTCGCGCCGGGACGGATCGGTGGGTCGCCGGCTTTGCCGGTCACGGCCATGGACCCGCCGGTGGCCTGGGCAATCATGTCGAAGCTCTTGTATTCGGAGTAGGGACCGTAGGTGCCAAACCCCTTGATCCTAGCCAGAATAATCTTGGGGTTAACCTCGCTGAGAACGTCGTAGCCCAATCCCAGCCTTTCCAGAGTGCCAGGGGCTAGGTTTTCGGCCACGATGTCGCCCTGCCGCACCAACTCGAAGAAGATATCCTTCCCCTTTGGCTGCTTCAGGTCCAGGGCGACGCTGCGCTTATTGGAATTCAGGTTGAGGAAGTAACCGCTGTCCACGCCCGGCATGTCGGTATTGGTGACCCGGCCCGGATCGCCGTGAGTCGGCTCTTCCACCTTTATAACGTCCGCTCCCAGCCAAGCCAGCAACTGGGTACACGAAGTGCCGGCCTCGAACTGAGTCAGGTCGATTATTCGGACTCCTTCTAGCGCTTTACCCACTTTTCACGTCTCCTTGCCGATCGGCAATAGATTAGCTCTTCGCCACTAAGGTCTGTGTGATCGCCTATGAGTAACCCATCTTCCCTTCCCGGGCCAACCAAGCGAATTGCTGCTGACGCCTTCCGGCGCCGGGGTCCATGATCACGTTGATCACCGAGGCTTTGCCGGAGCTAAAGGCCCTTTCCAACGCAGGCCGTATCTGCTCTGGGCCTTCCACGAACTCGCCGTGTCCTCCCAGCGCCTCCATCATCACATCGAATCGGAGACTGGGGGTGAAGTCGTTGGGGTCTTCTACCTTGTCCACGTGACTCCGGACCCACTTGTCGACGTTGGCGTTCTGGAAGATTACCCAAACGATGGGGAGCTTGAACCGGGCGGCGGTTTCGATGTCCATGCCGTTAAAGCCGAAGGCCCAGTCCCCTTGCAGGCAGATAACCGGCTTGTCCGGGTGCACTACCTGAGAGGCGATGGCGAAGGGAACACCGGTGCCGACGCAACCGGCCACTCCGGCGTCCAAGCGGTGCCTGGGGTGCCACACCGGCACGACCTGGCGAGAGATGTCCATGGTGCTAGCGCCGTCGGCGACTACGATGGCGTCCTTGGGCAGGTAGTCGCGAATCTCTTTCAATATGCGGTAGTAGCCGATATCTGGGGCGTCGCTGTTGAGCATCGGTTCGATGGACTCGGCATTCTCCTCGCACTTGGTTTTCAGCCCGGTCAGCCAGGCGCTTTCGCCATAAGAGATGGGCACATCGTTCAATGCGCTCACCATCTGTCCCAGGACCATCTTAGCATCCCCTACCAGACCGACGGTGGCGGGAACGTTGGTTCCGATCTCCGTGCCCTCAATATCGATCTGGACCAACTTGAATGCGGCGGCGAACCGGGGCGGCTGGCCAAAGTGGAAGAGCCAGTTGAACCGGGCTCCCACCATCAATATCGTATCGGCGCCCTGTAGGGCCTGAGTCCTGGCGGCGGAAACGTTCATCGGGTGTTCCGGAGGAAGCATTCCCATCCCCATCGGAGACGTCAAGAAGGGGATCTGGGTCTGGTCTACGAACTCCAGCAGTTCGTTCTCAGCCCAGGACCAGGCGGCTCCTTTGCCCACAATCAACAACGGACGCTCAGCCTCGGCTAGAACTTCCAATGCCTTCCGAACCTCATTGGGATCAGCTAGGGGCCGAGCCGGCTCGGGAGCCGGTTGGGGGATGATGATGTTGGCCTCGTCCTCAGAGCCGGAAATCATCTCGGCGGGCAGGTCGATGTAGACCGGGCCAGGACGCCCGGACATGGCCTGTTTCATCGCTATGTTGATAAGGGTTGGGATGCGGGCGATGCTGTCCACCGTAGCAGTCCATTTGCAAACCGGGGCCGTCATCGCCACTTGAGGCAACTCCTGGAAGTCACCCATGTTGCTGCGGCGCAATTCAGACGAGCCGCCGATGACCAACAGCGGCCAGCAGTTGGCGTAAGCGTTGGCTATTCCGGTCAGGGTATTGGTCTGTCCCACGCCGGAAGCGGCGATGCATACCCCCACGGACCGTGTCAGGTAGGAATGGGCCTGAGCGGCCATGCAGGCCGCCTGCTCGTGACGAACAGCGATCGCTTTGTGCCCAGCGTCCGCCCATCCATTTACTATGTCTCCCACTGGGTCGCCGGGTAAGACGTAAATCGTATCTACACCCTCTCGCCGCAGGGAATCTATCACCAATTGTGCTCCGCTAATTTCGGCCATGGTTCAACTCCAAAGTCGGGATTTTGCCGCCTGGATTGGAGACATATTATGTCGTGCCGGTTCCGATGCCAGGAGCCTAATCCTCCGGAACTTTGGTGTCAAGGGAGACAAAAAGGGTTCAGCGAGTTCGAGCGGCGTGATATAATCCGTCCAATATTCGCTGGAGCCGTCTGAAACACGTACTCCCAGGCACGATGGTGGGCGGCCGGTGCGATTTAACCGACAAGTACCATTACCCCAAAACACATAAATTTTCCGGAGGTATAGCGATGATGCAACAAAAGGGCAGAGTCAAATTTGAAGCCGGACCAGTGACGTTCATCGTTCAGCACGAGCTGTGGGACGGCAACGTTCAGGATCACTCGGACCAAGGAGTCGCCGTTTTAGTAGCCAAACAGGACGACGAAACGACTTTGTTGCGGTTCAACTGTTTCGACATCGAAAAGAGCTATATATACGGTCCTGATAAAGAGAATAAAAAGTTTCGGATGGACCACACCACCGATGGCAACCCCATCAACTGGACTATCCAGCAGATCCGGAACAATCTGTCCATCATGTTGGAGACGGCCGGATACGAGGAGATCGCCAAAGAGGTGGACACGAAGCAGGTGGAAAAAGTCCTGGGTGACGTTGAATCCACGGCCCGCGAATTGTACATGACAGGCAGAAATACGGTTAAGCACAACCGCGGCACCGATATATTCGAAGTAGGCAACATTCGATTCGGCCTGGAGATGCGCCGGCAGACCAGCGGCGACGGAGGCCTGGCGATCCACGTTTTGGCCGACCTGGCCGGCACCCCAGGCCGTCACTACACGGAAGAAACCGAATTGCTGGCATTTGACTGCTTCCGCGACGCTCCCCATTACCACTACGGGCCCAGGAACAAGAATCACCGGATCTTCTTCGACAAAACCCTAGTTCCTGATCCGCTCAAGTGGACATTGGGTCAGTTCAAGAGCAGAAAACTTGCGGCCATGATCGAACGGGCCGGATACCCCGGCGTCGCCGCCGACCTCGACCAGGACCTGCTCGACTCTCTGATGCCCGCTATTGAAAAGAGGGCTATTGACATGCAGGCTGGAGGCATGCCCGCCGAGGTTACCGGCAACCTAAACGGCTAGTTTTCCCCTAGGCAGGCAATTAGCCAATCAGGTTGAATCAGAAATGATTCACCCCCACTCTAACTCTCCCCCATAAAGGGGGAGAGGACAAATCCCTTCCCACCTTGTGGGGGAAGATTAGGATGGGGTTTTTGTCCACCACGAATCATGCTCTCAATTCCCACAGACGGGGAGGATCTTATGGCGATTCGACTATCCAGGATTGGTCACGTGGCGCTCCGGGTACGGGACTTGCAGCGGGCCAAGAAGTTCTATACCGAGGTCATGGGATTCAAAGTCGCCGAAGAGGACCTCGAGCACGGCAACGACGTGTTCTTGAGCCTTGGCCACGACGACCATAACGACGGACATACCTTTGACCTGGTCCAAGTAGAAGACCCCCAAACCGCGTCACCACCTCCGGACCGAAACGGCGTCGGGTACGCCCACATCGCGATCAAAGTCGATACCCACGACAATCTCAAAGAGGCCCACGACCACCTGGTCTCCCACAGCGTGACCGTCGACCGGATGATTGAGCACGCCAATCAGCGGAGCATCTACTTCGCAGACCCCGACGGCAACCGGCTGGAGATCTACTACGAGTATCCGACGGCCCGGGAACTGTTTCGGCGGGGCCGGGGCGACCGGGACTTCATCTTCACCTTTGACGACCCGGTACCTCCCTGGGCAACCGGGGTGCCAGACGATTGGGACCCGGAAACCACGGCGGAAAGGTACCACCGGGGTACGGTTCGGACGATGGAGCAGTCGTCGTAACCGTCAGCCCACGTAGCGCCAGCCAATCTCAAAAAGCGAGCAAGTAGGAGGAAGGTAACATGGTCACAGGTCTTGGACATCTAGGCATAATTTGCGACGACTTCCTGAAAATGCGCGATTTCTACACCCGCGTCATTGGTCTAACGGTCACCGATGAAGACCCGGACCGGGGCAGTTGTTTCCTCAGCGCTCACCCGGACACCGAGCATCATGAGTTGAACCTTGGTAAGTCCAGAGGCGCGGACCACCCGGACGGCGCCCGTCCCCGCACCCAGAACGTGGGACAGGTTTCCTTCATCGTGGAAGACATGGCCGCCTTGCGGGAGTTCAACCGCAGGTTCAAGAAAGAGGGAACTGAGATTCTCCGAACCGTAACCCACGGAATCTCGGTCAGCATCTATTACAACGACCCGGAAAACAACATCGGCGAGGTCTATTACAAGACCGGCTACGTCGTTAAACAAGGCTTCGGCAGACCCATCGACCTAGACACCCAAACCGACGAAGAGATCCTGGCGTACTCCAAGTCATTCGAAGAGAGCGAAGGCCCCTTCCAAGGCGCCAAACTCCCCGTAGGCCAAGCCGACTAGAGATCAGCGAAACTAACCCCTTTAGCCCCCCTTTTGTAAAGGGGGGTTGGGGGGATTTCCACCCCACTCGCCACTCCCGCGTTCCCGTAGGCATTCGCTCTCCAATAAATCCCCACCCCCCCAGACCCTTGGTTTAGGTTTACAATCCTAGAACTGTCCCCACGCCACGCCTGGTTAACCCACTACATTTGGAGGCCGTTCATGAAATTCGGTATCTTCGATCACGTGGAACGGCTCGACGATGTTTCGTTAGACCGGCAGTACTCAGATCGTCTTGACCTGCTTGCCCAGGCGGACCGGGGCGGCGTGTATGGCTACCACGTGGCGGAACACCACCACTCCCCGCTTTCCGCGACTCCAAGTCAGGGGATCTACCTGTCGGCGGTCGCGGCCCGCACTGAGCGCATCAACTTCGGCCCCTTGGTGTACGTATTGCCCATGTATCACCCCATCCGCCTAATCGAAGAGATCTGCATGGTGGATAACCTGAGCGGAGGCCGGTACCAGATCGGCATCGGCAAGGGCGCTCCTATCGGGGAGGAGTTCGCTATGTGGGGCGGTGACCCCGCCGAGGTGACAGAGCGTTTTGATGAGACCTTCGAGATTCTCAAACAAGGCCTGACCCAAGAATTCATCAACTTTTCGGGCAAGTACTACCAGTTCAAAGACTTGTGGATGGAGCTCAAGCCCAAGCAGAAACCGCATCCCCCCTTCTGGTATGCGGGAAACCCGGCAACCGCGGGCAGATACGGCGCTAACTTCATCAACTTTGGCACCATCGAGAGCCTTCCAGCCACCGTGGAGACCTTCAAGGAGAACTTTCAAAAGCATGTCGACGAAAATAGCTCCGACGCGCTCCAGCCAACTGAACCCCTTTACGGCGGCACGAAACGGATATACCTGGCCGACACCAACGAAGAGGCGATGCGGCGAGCCCGTTCGGCGTATGAGGTTTATCGCGCCAACTTCAGAAAACCTCTGCCGGGAGGCACGTGGAGAAGGCCAGAAGCATACGGCCCAATACCACATGTTGGGCGCTATCCTTGGGACCCAGACTTCGACCAAGCAATAACTGGTGAGCAGTTGATCGTAGGATCACCCGCAACGGTCAGAGAATTCGTGGAACGATATACCGCCGAAAGCAACTGTAATTACCTAGTTTCATCGGTCCAGTGGGGCGACCTCAGCCACGAAGAAGCATCCCATTCCCTCGGGCTTTTTATGGCCGATGTGATGCCCGGCTTCTAGCCAGCTTGGAGGTAGCGCTGGAATCGGCCCAGGACCGACGTGCCACCGGCGCGATTCAACCCATTATTGGAACACTCATTACAGGGAATTCCCCGTGCTATACTTCCCGAAATCTAATCCCATCTGGAGGCAGTCATGACTACACCGGCTCCTTCCTCCCAGCCTGCGTCCGCGGACATCATCTCCCGGTCCTTCTCCATGGAGGGCAACGCCCGGATCCTGGAGCATCAGAATAAAGAGGCGGAGATTCGCGGCTTCACCATCAAATGCGCCGAGCGGGAGCCCATGGGGGATAACTCCGCGCCGTCGCCTCTGGCTTATTTTGCCTCGTCCATCTTATTTTGAGAGATGACCCAGATTGAGCGGTACGCTCAAATGATGAAGGTCGAAGTCAGCAACGTTACAGCTACCATCGCTTTGCACGTAGCGTCCGAGGGCTCGGTGCTGGCCCAAACGGTCCAAGCCCGGGCAGACAAGATCGAGATCCACTACGAGATAGAGTCCTCCAACACTCCGGCAGAGGTAGCCGGTCTTCTAAGAAACGCTAGGAACGGCTGCTACGTTAGGCAGACGATAGCCGACCCCAAACTGTTCCACGACACCGTCAACCTGAACGGCAGCCCCTTCAACATGGACGACTACCCGGCCCCAACCCGGTAAGAGGGCAGAATATGGCTAATATCGGATTTGTCGGTCTGGGCTCCATGGGCGGAGAGATGGCCCGGCGACTGCTGGAAGCCGGGCATTCGGTTACCGGCTACAACCGGACCAGATCCAGGGCCCAGTGGCTGATGGACTTGGGGATGGCTTGGGGGGAAACGCCACGAGCCGTGGCCCAGTCGTCCGATGTTATCCTGAGCATGGTGAGGGACACCGAGGCTCTGCACGCCGTGACCGGCGGCCCAGACGGTCTGCTGGCGGGCTTGAGTCCGGGGAAATTCTACATCGACATGAGCACCGTCAGTCCCGCCGCCAGCAAGCAGATCGCGGCTCAAGTGGCAGAGGCCGGGGCCAAGATGTTCGACGCCCCCGTGTCCGGAAGCCTGATCACTTTGAAAGCCGGCCAACTTTCCTTCATGGTCGGTGGGGACCAAGACGCCTTGGAGGAGATCAAACCTATACTGCAGGACATCGGGCCGACAGTTGATTACGTCGGCGCTAACGGATTGGCCGCGATGATGAAGGTGGCGGTCAACCTGAACCTGCCGGTGCAGATTCTCGCCTTCAGCGAGAGCCTCTTGTTAGCAGAGAAGATGGGCATCTCCAGAGAGTTGGCCACCACGGTTCTGTTGAACAGCGTGGTCGCTTCCCCGGCGTTGAAGTACCGCTTTCCCATGGTGCTTAACATGCCCGAAGAACCGCTCTTTGACGTCAACATGATACAAAAAGACCTGCGGCTGGCCCTGGAAGCCGGTGGTGAATTGGGCGTCCCTCTTCCGACCACCGCAGTAACCGATCAATTTCTCAACGCCGCTCAAGGTATGGGCCTTGCCGATAAAGACTTCGTTATTCTGTTCGACATATTGCGCCGGTTGGCCGGGGGCGCCCCAGAGGCATAACCGTCCCTGATCGCACATGTCTCCGTTCAGGATAAGGGTGAGAATTTCGGTAAAAACTTGATAGCCATGAACGGAGTGGTTATCATGTTTTGGTTCAAAACTACGATGAAGCGCATCTCCGGCATTACCAGCTATCGATAATTTTTGGAGGAAACATGAAACTACTTTTTTACGACGACTTTAAATTTGGCGCTCTCAAGGGAGACACGGTTGTTGATCTGACCGGGGCCGTAAGTGGGATCGAGCATACTTCGCCCCAGGACCTGCTCAACAAGGTGATTGAGAACTTCTCACAGCACAAAGCTGGATTGGAAGCGGCCATCAACAGTGGCAGTGGGGTGCCATTAGATTCGGTCAGGATCAGGTCGCCACTGCCCCACCCCAACATAGTAGCCATGGCCGTCAACTACATGGAGGATGGCACCAGGGCCGCCCCTGCGCCCATCAACGCCTTCCAGAAGTCGCCCAACGCGGTCATCGGCAATGGGGACACGATGGTCCTACCGGATGTTCCCGCCGCCATATTTGAGGGTGAAGCGGAGATGGCTTTGGTCATCGGCAAACGGGCGTCCAACATCAGCCCGGAAAACGCCTTCGACCACATCTTCGGCTACGTGAACTTCATCGACGGCTCGGCTCGTGGATTGGAGCCGCCCGGGAACACCTTCTACCAGATGAAGTCCCGGGAGACCTTCGCGCCCATGGGACCGGTAATCGTCACCGCCGACGAGATATCGGACGTGGACAATCTACAGATCAGGCTATGGGTCAACGAAGAGCTTAAGCAGAACTTCAACACCAGCGACATGGCCCACAAGATTCCCAGGATAATGGAGTGGGTATCTTCGATCCACACCTTGGAGCCCGGTGACGTGGTTGCCACCGGCACCAACCACCGCGGGTTAAGCGCGTTTATGGACGGGGACAAGATCGACTTGGAGGTCGAGGGTCTGGGAACCCTCCACTTCAACATTCAAGACGACTTGAAGCGGACCTGGGCCAGAGATACCCGGCTGGACCGGGCGAACCAGGGCTTGGAAGGCACGACGCCGCAGATCTCAGGGAAGTATGCCAAATAGCTTACCTAGGCACTAGTCCCGCCAAAAAGTCCGCAAACGCCCCGGCGACGTACTGCCGGGGCGTTTGCGGTCTCCCCGAGAAGAGTCACGCTCCCAATACTTCCTGAACTTTGGCTACCAGGTCCGCCGGCATGAACGGTTTTTGTATGAATGAAACATTGCCGCCCAATTCACCGTTTTGAAATACGAGATCGTTGCTGTACCCGGAGGTTAGCAGTACTTTGGTGTTGGGCCGCAAGGTTTTAAGCTGCTCGGCCAAGTCTTTACCGCCCATCTGGGGCATCACCAAGTCGGTGAGCAGCAGGTGGATATTTTCTCCGACATGGCTCTTAACCACCCTTAGCGCCTCTTCTCCATTGGAAGCTTCCAGCACCCGGTATCCCTGCTCGAACAGGATGCGGACCACCATGTTGCGCACCAAGGGCTCATCTTCCACTATTAATACCGTCTCCGTTCCGCGATGGAGATTGACAGGTTCATCCGCGACGGGAACCGGCGGCTCTTCATCCGGCACTCGGGGTAAGTGAATCCTAAACGTAGTGCCCCGGTCCAGGTCGCTATCAACCTCGATGCGCCCGCCGTTTTGCTCAACGATACCGAAGCATGTCGCCAATCCTAATCCCGTCCCCTTCCCAACTTCCTTGGTAGTGAAAAAGGGCTCAAAAAGATGTTCTTTATCCTCCGGCGAAATGCCCACTCCGTTGTCGGAAATCGTGAGCAAGGTATAGTCTCCGGGAGCAACCGAGTTGCCGGTTCCGTTGGCGCCCTGGCCTACGGTCACTTTGTTGGTCTCCACGGTGAGCTTGCCGCCCTGGGGCATAGCGTCCCGAGCGTTGGTGGCCAGGTTTATCAGCACCCTTGCCATTTGGCCTGAATCCACTTCAACGTTGTAAAGATCGGGCTCAAGCAACGTGACCAACTCGATCCCTTCACCGATCACGCTGCGAATCATCGTGCTGGTATCTATCACGAGCCGGTTTAGATCGACGATCTTAGGCTCTATGATCTGCCGCCGGGAGAATGCCAGGAGTTGTTGCGTTAGGTTGGCAGCCCGTTCAGCGGCCTTCTGGATCTCTTCGAAATATAAGCGGCGATGGTCCCCTTCAGGCAAGTCTCTGATCCCCGAGTAGGTATAGCCCAAGATCGCCGTAAGCATGTTGTTAAAGTCATGGGCTATACCGCCGGCCAGTCGTCCAACGGTTTCCATTTTTTGAGACTGGAACACATGCTCTTGCATCGCCTTGAGATCTTTTCGCTGACGCGACTCTCCCAGTTCGCGATCGATGGCCGGCACCATGCGGTTCAGCCGATCCTTGAGGATGTAGTCTCTAGCGCCAGCTCTCATGGCGTCGACTGCCGCATCCTCTCCGATCACGCCGGACACTATGATCGCGGGCAAGTCCAGCCCCGACTCTTTCAGCAAAGCCAGCGCGGCCGGTCCGCTGAATAGGGGCATAACGTGGTCGATCAATACGATGTCCCAGCTATCGTCAGACAACGCCGACTTCATCGCCTCCGGGGTATCGACCCGACGATGAGATGGGTCGTAACCGCCACGCCGGATCTCGCGCAGCAGGAAGAATGCGTCGTCTTCGGAATCCTCGACGATCAAAACGCAGATCGGTTTATTCATACGTACCTTCCTCTAAATCCCAGGCGGCTAGATCCCAGGCGGCACATTCAACTCCATCCAGTATTGGCCCAATTGGCGCACCGTCTCGGTGAACTCGATAAAGCTGACGGGCTTACGGATGTAGCTGTTCGCCTTGGATTCATAGCAAGTGGAGATGTCATGTTTCTCGTCGGAAGAAGATAGAGTCACCACGGGAAGCAATTTGGTGCGCTCATCAGCCCGCATCCGCCGCAACACTTCCAGACCGTCTATCTTGGGCAGCCTCAAGTCGAGGAAAGTCACGGTGGGCATGATGGTCGTGTCGCGCCCGGCATATGCGCCGGTCCCGAATAAGTAATCCAGGGCTTCGGCTCCATCTCGAGCTACCACCACTTGACTGTCGATACCACTACGATCCAATGCCCGTAGTGTCAGCGCCTCTTCATCCGGATTGTCTTCCACCAACAAGATTAATTTTCCCTCCACTTCCATTCTCCTCCCCTGTTTTCAGTGTGAAATAAAATGTCGCGCCTCGATCTACAGCGCTTTCCGCCCACACCTTGCCTCCATGTCTGTGGATAACCCGCTGCACGATGGCGAGGCCCACCCCCGTGCCTTCGAACTCGGACGTAGGATGTAGCCGTTGGAACGCCCCGAACAACTTTCCTGAATAGGCCATGTCGAATCCAGCCCCGTTGTCCCGAACGAAATAAGCCGGCACACCGTCAAACCGTTCCGCGCCAAACTCAATATGCGCCTGAGGCTGCTTGGCGGTAAATTTCCAAGAATTACTCAGCAGGTTGTCCAACACCACCTGCAACAACCTTCCATCCCCTTGGTCCGCCAGGCCCTCGGCTATATCGAACCGCACCTGGCGTTCGGGTTGGGACCTTTGGACCTCCGCGGCGATGGACCCGGCGATCGCGGAGAGGTCAACCTGTTCCCACTTCATCTCCGACCGGGTGATGCGCGACAACTGGAGAAGATTGTCGATCAGCTCGGCCATGTGCTCGCTGGAAGCCTTCACCCGATGTAGGTAGTCCTGCCCGGATTCACCCAACTCATCGGCACAGTCGTCCAGCAAAGCCTGGCTGAAACCGTTGATAGACCGCAACGGGGCCCGCAAGTCGTGGGAAACCGAGTAGCTGAACGCTTCCAACTCTTTGTTGGCCGCTTCAAGAGCCAGGGCATGACGCGCCCGCTCATCTTCGGCTCGTTTACGTTCTGTCTCGTCAGTGATGATTCCGATGAAGGTCCTACGGCCACCCGACCATGATTCGCTCACCGCCAGCTCGATGGGAAAAACCGTCCCATCCCTGCGTTGGGCTTGCAATTCACGATTGGTACCGACGATCTCGGACCTGCCGGTTTCCCTGTAGCTTGCCAGATATCCGTCGTGCGCATCTTGATAGGGCGCCGGCATCAGAAGCGAAACCGACTGCCCGACGATTTCGTCCGGGCGATAGCCGAACAGTTTCTCCGCTGCCGAATTAACGGACTCGACGATGCCCTCATCATCGATGGTGATGATTCCCGCGGCGGCGGAATCGATCATGGATTGCAGCCTGCTTTCGCTGTCGCGAAGCGCTCCTTCAGCCAGTTTGCGCACCTCGATCTCTCTTTCTAGATCTTGGTTGATATTGGAAATTTCCTGGGTCCTTGCCGCCACCTTGATCTCTAGTCCGCCATAGAGCCCCCTTAGCTCCACTCTCATCCGCTCCAATGCGTTGGCCAGCACTTTGGTCTCTTTCGCGCCCTGGGCTGGAACGGGTTCCTCCAGATCGCCGTTTCCGATTCTCTCGGCGGAAGCCGCCAATGTCTTAAGCGGCTGAGTCACCTCACGTGAGATCAAGTAGGCCAGGGCGATGCCCAAGGCGATAAGCGCCGAACTCTGCCAGGCCCGCTCCAAAAGTATCTGGGTTATCTCCGCGTTTAATGGCCCTTGGTCGAAGGCAAACTGAACGGTGCCGATGACCTCGCTGTTTATCTCTAAGGGGCTGGTGACCAGCAAACTATCTCTGGTGTAACTGTACGCGAATATCCCGGTATCCACGGTGTCCGAGATCACCGGTCCTTTAGCAGTGCCAACAACGTAGGCCGAATTGCCCGCGTGCCCTTGCCGGTCCACCAATACACTGCCGTCTCTTCTGAACACCCGAATGGCCTGGATATCCGGCAGGCTGGCCATAACTCGGTCGGCCGCACTTTGCAATTCCCGGACTCTGGCGTAATAAAGGTGGTCCGCGAATACCTCGGTCAGACCGTTACTTAAGAAGTCGCCTCTTTTCTCCAGGTTGTCATAGAAGGACGTGCGCTCGCGCTGTATGTCGTACATGGTGATCAAGGCCATCAACACGGCGATCAAGAAGACGAGAGCGAGCGTCAGGATTGACGAGATGCCCAACACTCGTCTGACCCGTTCCATGGGTTTGTCCAGCGTCAATGCCAGCGTCATCGTTCGCGCGCCTTCCCAATCTTTCGGCCTATCAGCGTAGACGCGGCTTTAACCCAATCGAAAACGGAATAACATCCGGCAATGTTGTTCAGACCGGTCAATAATTGCTCCCTTTCCCGTCGTTCTCTAGAACGATAGGAATTCGCTTCAGGCCGAAGCCATCGCCCGGCATAGGACGCTGCCACGGACATACTAAAACCGCGGTTTTTACTTAGAGCGTTTAAGCGCGGCCATATCCACGGTTTTTCTTTCCAATATCGAGGAGGACTTCCCTGCCGGCACGGGTAACCGGCGGCGAAAGTTCCCGCCGCGCCTAGACGTTTATAGCAAGATACCAGCGGTGGAGGATTTGCTTAAGAGGAGGTACACCCATCACCCCAAAGGGAAGATCGGCCCGAAATAGGGTTTGCCCCTATTTCGGGCGGGGGAAGCGCCGGAGACGGACCGGTAGTGTATTCCGATGGGACCTGGGGGAACTGGATACCGGCCGGAAATTCACCCAGGGGTTTGGAGATATGTACGGGCCGGGCACGGCTTATTACTGGAAATTGGGGATAACTTCCCGGGCGAAAAGGGTCGCCGACGCCTGGGCCTCGTCGTAGGTTATCTGGTTAAAGTTCACTTGCATCGAGGCAATATCGAAGCCATCCAGCTGGTCCCGGTACCCGGCAATCTGCTGGCTAATATCATCCGGGGTGCCCACCCAAACCGTGCCGGCATCTACCATCGATTGGAAGGTCGCCGTTTGCCGCCTCTCGTAGCTTGCTTCGTAGCCCGGATAGTCCTTGGAGGAAGCTCCCGCCCCCCAGCCCGCGTCCTTCTCCGAAGCCGCGGCCAGCGACCGGAGGTAGCGGTTCAGATTGGGCTCGGCGATGCGGCGGGCCTCCTCGCGGTCTTGATGGCAAAACATATGAAAGCCCAGCGCTATCTTTCCTTGGCCTTCGTGCCCCGCTTCTTTCCAGGCATCCCGGTACATGCCGGCGATCTCCCGGGTTTGCGGTCCAGCAAAGGGAACAAGCATAAGATTGAAGCCATTTGACGCCGCGGCCAAGATCGATTGGGGGGTTCCCAAGGCCGCTACCCAGAAGGGCGGCCGAGGCTTTTGGGTGGGGCGGGGAAGGGACGTGACGTTCTTGAAACGGTGAAACTGTCCTTCAAAAGTAACGTTTTCTTCCTCCAGAAGTAGGCGGATAGCTGCCACACCCTCGTCGAACCGTGCCCGGCTTTCGTCCATGGAACGTTCCAGCCTTTGGAACTCGTGGGGCAGGAAGGCCCTGGCAAACCCGCAGTCCAACCGGCCATTGGAGATTGCGTCCAGCATGCCGATCTCTCCAGCCACTTTAAGAGGATGGTTGAACGCCGGCACCAGCGCCCCGGTGATCAACCTGGCCTTGCTGGTGCGCTGGGACGCGGCGGTCAGAAATATGTGTGGCGCCGGACTGTAACCGCCGTAGGGCTCAAAGTAGTGCTCCACAGTGCGGACGTGGGTATATCCCAAATCGTCGCAAAGACTGGTGAGATCTAGAGACTCGTTCCAATACTGTTGCGCGGACTTCTCTTCAGGAGACACGTCGGGGAAAAACTGTAGGCCGAATTCCATATTCTCAACAACTCCAGAGCCAAAGGTTAGTGCATCTGCGCTCCGCCGTCCACGACCATGGTTTGCCCCGTCATAAAGTCGCTGTCGGAAGAGCACAGAAATAATACGGCTCCGACCAAGTCTTGGGGACTCTCAAGGCGTTTTAGGGACCTGGCCTGCAGGCGGGTCTGGAACCGTATCTCCTTTTCCTCGTCGTGCTCATCCATGCTAACGGTGAGGCCGGGGGCCACCGCGTTCACGTTGATGTTGTAGTCTCCCAGTTCCCTAGCCAAGGCCCTGGTAAGACCGATCACCCCAGCTTTGGACGTAACGTAGTGCAGCATCTGGGCCGAGCCGTTGAAAACCGTTCCTGAGCTGATGTTGACGATCTTGCCGCTACCCTGTTCTTTCATATGGGGGACCACCGCCCGGCAGGACAAGAAAACCCCACGAAGGTTCACCGCCATCAGCCGGTCCCATTCATCGAGGGGAATCTCCTCGAAGGGCCCTCGGGTAACGGCGGGGCGCTGATAGATCGCGGCGTTGTTCACCAGGCCGTCGATGCGGCCGAACCGCTCCATCGCCGCCTGGGCCATATTGTCCGTTGACTCGGGTTGAGACACGTCGGCGGCAACGGCCAGCGCGTCGTGGCCGGCTTCACCCAGGGCTGCTGCCACCGCATCGGCTCCATTGCCGTCGATATCGGCCACAACAACCCGGGCTCCTTCCCCGGCCAGCCCCTCACAGTAGGCCCGGCCGATGCCATGGGCTCCTCCGGTGACGATCAACACCTGGTCTTTAAGCCTGTCCATTGGTCTCTTCTCCCCGGTTCGCCTCAGTAACGCGGAAATGGTACGTCGCGTCAGACGGCTTGTCTACGTATTGGGCGAGCGGTGGTGATATAATCGCACCGCTAATTTGAGGCAGAACCCCCTCACCTCCGTCCCCTCTCCCGGCGGGAGAGAAGTGCCGGCGATAGAATCGGCGGCGGGTGGCGACCGAATCACAAGGAGAGATGTACACATGGGCCAGAAGATTTGTATCTCAGCGGATTCTCATGTTGTCGAGTCAGCCGAGTTCTTCGAGCCGTTGGAAAAGCTTTTCGGCGAAGACGCTCCCCGCATGGTGATCGCGGACGCAGCCCGGGGTCCCCAACTAGACTTGCGCAACGGGAAGTTGGGCATCGGCCTATCCGGCTTTTTCATGCAGAACGTGGACTTCACCACGCCGGAAGCCATGGAGATGCGCAAGCTAGGCTACGCGCTGGCCCGGCCGGGTTGCTACGACGTGGCGGAGAGACTAAACGACCAGGAACTGGACGGCCTTGCCGCCGAGATCGTTTACCCCAGCGTGATCTTCAACCTTTATCAGATCGAGAATCTGGACATCGTGAAAGCGTCTTTCGCCCTGTACAACGACTGGGTGGCCGATTACTGCAAGCAGGCCCCGGACCGTCTGTTCCCCCTGGCCAGCCTGCAGCTCTTTGATCTGGACGAAGCCATCCAAGAGATGGAGCGGTCCAAGAAGCTGGGACACGTTGGCGTCTCGATAGCGGCCACCGCGCCCCCGGACCGGCTGTACTCCGACCCGTTCTACGACAAGTTCTGGGAGGCGGCCCAGGCCATGAATATGCCCATGCACTGGCATATATTCACCGGCGCTACCGACAACCACGGCCTGCCCTTCCGCCAAGCGGGCAGCGCCTTGTCCTTCGCCGGGGTCATGTTCACCATCGCCGACATCATCCAGTCAGGGGTGTGCGAACGGTTCCCGGGCTTACGGTTCGTCGTGACCGAGTTCGAGACCGGCTGGGTGGGGATAATGCTGAAGCGTTTGGATTGGGCCTACATCAGAGGCGGCGGGGAGAAGGTCTTCGGCCTGCCCATGTTGCCCAGCGAATATTGGAAGCGCAACTTCCGGGTGACCTTCGAGGACGACCCCTTGGGAATCATGACCAGGGATTTCATCGGCACGAGCACCATGATGTGGGGCAGCGACTACCCACACGGCGACTCGATCTTCCCCCATTCCCAACAAGTGCTGAGCGAAATTCTATCCGACTGCACGCCGGAAGAGCGCTATGAGTTGACGGTGAAAAACGTGGTGGAGCTTTATGATCTACCCTTCGAACTGGAGGGTCCGGACCAAGCTCTGCTCAACTCCATACCCACGCCGGAAGTCAAAACCTGGCGCAACTCCATGCCTTCCCGGGCCATGATGACCAGTGTCTAGCCGGGACATCATTCGGACGACTGGCTGAGGCTACAAAGCGTACAGAGTCTTGGCGTTGCGGTCCAAAAACTTGTCCACCGTGGCCGGGTCGATCTTCGCGTCCTCTCGTAGCTTGCGTAAAGCGATCAGCTCCGAAGACGTGTCGTTGTGCCCGTAATCGGTGCCGATGATGATGTTCTCGTCTCCCACGCTGTCCACCACGTAGGCAATGTCGTCGGAAGTTTGGCAGGCCACGTACATCCGGTTTTCCCGGAGGGTGTCCTTGCCCAGCCACTCTTTGCCGATCCTGCGGAACCTTAGTTCCAGATCATTGAGGGCATAGGGTATCCACTGGGAGCTCACCTCGATGAACGCCCATCTTAAATCCGGATATTTCTCAGGCGTTCCTTTCATCAGCAGATCGTGGAATGCCCCGACCACGGGCAGTTTGAACTGGGAGAACCCGGAGTCCTGACTGAACAGGTCGTACATGCCGAAATTTCCGGTGCTGGCGTGGACGCAGATGGGCAGATCCAGCTTGGCCGCCTCTTGATACATAGGAGCGTAGTAGGAATCGGATAGCCGCCGGTCTCCGTCCGCGGAGCGCATGTAGACTCCGCAGGCGCCGTTCTCCTTACCGAACTGTAGTTCCTCGATGACTTTATCCAGGCTCATAACCGGCGGGAGCACGACCCAACGCAATCTGCCGCCGCCCTTTCGCCAGATGTCCGCCAGCCACCGGTTATAGCTCTTGCACAAGGCCACCTCGGCATCGGGCCGGCGGGTGAGCGGCCTGAGGAAGATGGTTGGGTACAGCACGTGTACGTCGACACCCAATTCATCCATGTGGGCGAGCCGGGAGTCGATATCGGACATCTCCCTGGCCTCGTCCGGGGTATCCTTCCCGATGTTGCTGTTCTTGGCGAAAGTCCGGCCCTCCACCATCCAGTATTCACGGTCTCCCCCGGCCTTGGGGACCACCACCTCGGGCTTGAAGGAGGATTCAAAGTCCTCCATGAACTCCCATGTGCGTTCCGTTTCCACCACGTGGGCATCGGAGTCAATCACTGCCATCGTACTTTCCTTCCTGTCCAAGATTTGGTACGGCCCTTAGGGGTTCGCCAAAAGCCGGCCCCAACCGGAAACCGGCGGGGCGATGCCGTCGTGGATCAGACGCCAGGCCCGGGTGTTGCCGTTGGTGAACACCGGCTTGTTGTAATCCTCCTCCAGAATTGGCACCGCCGGCAGGGGCCGCCAAGCGCCGCCGGGCAGGAACAGAGCGTCGGCTTGGGGCGCTTGCCTCACGGCCCAACTCAAATGCCAGCTTGACCCCCATCTCAATGCTCATGCTGAACGCCTGCTGGGCCCACTGGCCTCTGCTGGTAACGGTCAACACCTCGATTCCGGCATGGTCCAGATAGCGTATGAGTGCTTCATTTACTTGATCGGCCCAGCGGCTGCCCACGGCAATCTTGCTGACCCCCATGTGATGCATGGCGGCAACCACGGCTTCGCCCGCCGTGTCACCGGGGACTCCCAAGGTATTCTGGGTATCCTCGATCAACTCCAGCACCCGTTGGCGTCCCAACTGGACCGAGATCGGTATGCCGTTCAAGGAAACCCGCTGCGCGCCACGGCTCACCAGGTCTTGGACGCAATCGGCATAGCGGCTCATGGCGTCTTCCACGCCCTGAACGGTGTAGTCTTCGATACCCAGGACGTTGGATAGAGTCACCACCTCCGGAGGCAACAAGGACTCCGACTGGGGGCTGGCGTCCCCGGTTTCGTCGCCTCTGGCCGGGGCAATGACGCCCCAACAATAGCTTGGATACTTCTGAGCGGCCATGGCATCACCTCTCCGTAGGCCGGGTATCTCGTACCCCGGCGGCCAACTGCCGTATTTTACCCCAATCGCTGAATGCGGACACCGGGAATTGTGGGACGGTTGGCCTTGTCGTACACTGAAGACCGTCGGCAACCAAATGCCACGAACAATAGCCCGTTCGTGGTGACCTCGATATAATCGGGGCGAACCACAGCCCCCCGCGGCGAGGAGAACCGGATGGAGTACCGCACCTTCGGGACTACGGATTTCCAGGTTTCGCCCATGGGCCTAGGTTGCTTGCGGATGTCCGAGCCCAAAGAAGGAGCGGACGACGACGAGTCCATCGCCACGATGCACATGGCTTTCGACCTGGGCATCAATTTTCTGGACACATCAGCTAATTATGGACAAGGCCACAATCACGAGCTAATAGCCCGCGCCCTGAAGGGCAGGCGGGAGGATGTGATCGTTCACACCAAGTCCGGCAGCCCCCGAACGCCGGATGCCTCGGGTTCGCGAAGTGGGAGTTCTCCCGATTACCTCACTCGCGTATGCGAAGAAAGTCTACGGCGTCTCGAGATCGAGACTCTGGACATATTTTGCATGTCCAGAGTAGACCCAAACGTGCCCATCGAGGAGTCGGTGGGAGCCATGGTCCGGTTGGTCGAGCAGGGCAAGACCCGCTACATCTCCCTGTCGGAAGCCGGCGCGGGGTCGATCCAACGGGCCAACAAGGTTCATCCCATCGTCTCCCTACAGATGGAATACTCCCTCTGGTCCAGGGACCCCGAGAGTGGCAACATCCAGGCTTGCCGGGACCACGGCATGGGGTTCATGGCCTACTCTCCCCTGGGCCGTGGATTCTTGGCGGGCCAGTTCCGCGCCCTTGATGAACTCGAGGAAGGCGACGCCAGGCTGAATTCTCCCCGCTTCCAACCGGAAAACTTCCAGCAGAACCTGCAACTCCTGGCCCGAATGGAATCCCTGGCCCAAGAGAAGTCCGCCACCCTGGCCCAATTGGCCCTGGCGTGGCTGATGGCTCAAGGCAACGACATCATCCCGATTCCAGGGGCCAAGAGCCGCAAGCACCTGGAGGAGAACGTCAAAGCCATCGACATACAGCTAACCAAGGACGACCTCGCACGCCTGGACAAGATCATGCCCATGGGCGCCGCCGCCGGTTTGCGGCTGAACGACGCCCAACTTGCCCGGGTTAATATTTAAGAAAGCGGAGGACCTATGACTCAAACAAATCTTGGAAATTACGAGGCAAGCTGGGGCCAATATGGGGCCGACGAGTGGTCCGACGCCATGATAGCCTCCATGAAGCTGGGCGGGGTGGACAACCTCTTCTTCGTTTCCGGCTCGGAGATCGCTTTCTGGCAAGAGTCTATAGCCAAGGCCAAGGAGCGGGAATGGCCGGCCCCTCGCCTGGTTACGGTAACCCACGAAGGCGTCGCCCTTAACGCCGCCGCGGGCGACGCCATGGTGTCAGGCAAACCCTCGGCCACCGCCGTCCACGTGGACGTGGGAACTCTGAACTTCGGCGCCGCCATCCACACCGTCTGGCGGGGCTCTTATCCAGTGCTCATGACCGCTGGAACCGGTCCTCGGGGATTTCCCGGCTCCATGACGGGGGGAAGAGATAGCCCGGTCCAATGGGTACAGGAGCCCCGGGACCAAGGCGAGATCGTGCGACAATACACCAAGGTAGACCACCGGCTGGAGCATCAGGATAACCCTGGCATGATGATTAGCCGCTTGCTCCAGGTAGCCATGAGTGAGCCCAAGGGCCCGGTTTACCTTACGGTGCCTCGAGAGACCGCCATGCAACGCCTGCCCGGCGTCACCCGCTTCCCCACTCGCGACGAGATGGGGTTGGCGCGCCCGGCCTGGCCCGACCCCGCCGACGCCCGCCGGGCCGCGGAGTGGCTGATCAAAGCCGACAATCCGCTGTTGTGCCTGGCCAAGTCCGGGCGCAACCCTGAGTCGGTGGAGCATGTCGTACGGCTGGCGGAACTGCTGGCCTTGCCGGTTGCCGAGGGCCACACCGACCGCCTCAACTTTCCCACGACCCATCCGCTGTTCGGGACCGGCCCGGCTCCCAGGGATGCCGATGCCTTGCTGGTCATGGAGTCGCCCATACCCTACAGCCCTGGGATCGACTCGCCCCAGTCCAGCGCCAAAGTCATTTGGGTGGACGTGGACCCGGTATTTTCCCGGTATAAGACCATGGAGCACCGCGCCGACCTGTGGCTGCCAGTTTCGACGGCTGGGGCTGCCCAGGCGATCTACGAGGCAGCTACCAGCTTGCTAACCGCCGGCGATATCTCCCGTATCGCTGACCGGCGGGCACGACTGGAGGAACGAAAACGCGAGCAGGTAGCCGCCGCCGAGGAAGCGGCGCTTAAGGCCGGTCAACGCCGCCCCATCCACCCCCGTTGGGTGGCCTACCAACTCGGGCAGATCCTGGAGCCGGATACCATCTTGCTGGACGACGCCCTGAGCAGCGCTCCCTTGGTTCAGACCTACCGTGGCCGAACTCAGCCCAGCACTTACTTCAAGAGCGGCGGCAGCAGCGGCGGTTGGGGCAGCGGCGCGGCCTTTGGGGCTAAATTGGCCCGGCCCCAAAGCGACGTTATCCTGGCCACGGGCGACGGCTATTTCATGTTTGGCACGCCGATGGCCGCCCTTTGGGCCGCGGCGCACCATGGCGCCCCTTTCCTGTCCATCGTCTTCGTTAATCGCTCATACAGCACCGGCACCCGCGGTCTTATCGGCACCTACCCGGATGGGTCGGCGGTCAGCGCCGGCAACTACGACGGCGGCCTTTTCGATCCACCGCCGGACTTTGCCAAGATGGCCGAATCCGCCAATAGCTACGGCGAAACGGTCACTGAACCCGAGGACGTAGGCCCGGCGATGCGCCGGGGGTTGGAGCACGTCCGCGACGGCACTCCCGCGGTCCTAGCGATTATGCTACCCACTCTGGTGGAGGAAATGAGCTTGTAACGAAATGCCGTTTGACCCCTCGTAGACAGACGGCTACAATTCTCGCAACATCTCCTGATGCCGCCGAACCTCATTGCAATACACGGAAGGAGGGTTCCTAATGGGCAGAATCAGTGGTCTCAGTCATGTCGGAGTGTTCGTCAAAGACTTGGATACGATGACCCAGTTCTATTGCGAGACCTTGGGCCTCACCGAGTCGCACCGCAACGGAGACCGGATGGTTTTCCTGACCGCGGATGTCGAGAAAGAAGACCATGAAGTGGTTCTGGTCCGTGGCCGGGACGGCGACGCCAAGATCATTCAGCAACTGTCGTTCCGCGTGGGTACCATCGAAGACGTCAAGGCTTTCTATCAGACCTTCCAGCAGATGGGTGTCGAGATCCAGCAGACGGTGAGCCACGGGGCCGGGGCTTCCTGCTACTTCTACGATCCCGAAGGCAATCGCCTAGAAGTATTCGCCGACATTGAGGTTGAGGGAGGCCGCGGCTACAGCGGACCCATCGACCTGGAAAAGAGCGCCGAGGAGTTGGCCGCCCAGATCACCGCCGGATAGTGGCGGTCCGGGCAAGATTACCTCTGGCAGACACCCCCATTACCTCTGAGCGAAAACGCCCCGTCCTGGAGGCTTTGGGGGTCGCTCTGTGTCTACGGCCTTGATTAAAGGCAAGATAAAGCTGGTCGGAATTCCCAACAACAACGACTACAGGAAAGACCTGCTGCGGCAGCAACAATCAACGAACTGTAATCATTCGGGAGTTCTGTGGCATCTGGAATGCTTCCGGCAACAGTTGTAAGATGGACCAAGTAGTAAATCACCCCAACCGATCACTAAGCTGAACAAACCTAGCTGGACTTTTAGGAGGAAACCCATTTCATGACCTCAAATCTAGTGCTTTCCAACGTGGAGTACGACGTAGTTGGCAAACGGCCGATCAGACACGACGGTGTCGACAAAGTCACCGGTAAGGCCACCTATGGCGGGGATGTCAAAGTGCCCGGGCAAGTACGTGGCAAGATCCTACGCAGCCCCCACGCTCACGCCAAGATTAAGTCCATCGACACCAGCGCCGCCGAAGCCCATCCGGGCGTGTTGGCGGTAGTCACCGCCAAAGACCTGGCTGAAGTGCCCGACATCCTGGCCGAGATCGGCGAGGACGCGGTACTGAGCCTCAAATACCTCAGCAACAACATTCTGGCCGGGGACAAAGTCCTGTACAAAGGACATCCGGTAGCCGCGGTGGCCGCCGAGAACGCCCACGAAGCCGAAGCGGCGTTGAAGCTGATCAAGGTCGACTACGAAGTATTGCCAACGGTGGTGACCGTGGAAGACGCGATGAAACCAGACGCCGCGATCCTTCACGAGCACATGACCACGGCCAGCTTCGACGACAACTTCCCCAAGCAGACCAATATCGCCGGATACCAGCAACTCAAGCTGGGTGACGTGGATGAAGGTTTCAAGCAAGCCGACTTTGTGGTGGAAGGAGAGTTCCGCACCAAGACGGTGCACCAGGGGTACATCGAGCCTCAGAGCGCCACAGCGATGTGGAACCACAATGGCCGGGTGACCATCTGGAACAGCTCTCAGAATCCCTTCGGAATCAGAGACAACGTGGCCCGGATACTAGGATTAAAGTCCTCCCAGATCAAGCTGATACCTCTGGAGATCGGCGGTGGCTTCGGCGGAAAGAACTCCACTTACATTGAGGGTGTGGCCGCGGCCCTGTCCAAGAAATGCGGACGCCCCGTTTCTATCTCCTTAAGCCGTATCGAGGTTATGGAGGCTACCGGACCCGCCTGTGGCAGTTACATGAAGCTGAAGATAGGTGCGACCAAGGACGGCCGCATCGTCGCCGCTCAGGCTTATCTGGCCTTTGAAGCCGGCGCCTATCCCGGCGCTCCTATCGGCGGCGCCACCTCCTGTATGTTCACTCCTTATGACATTCCAAACATTCTCATCGACGGCTACGACGTGGTGAACAACAAACCCAAGACGGCCGCCTACCGCGCGCCCGGCGCGCCCATCGCCGCCTTCCCAACCGAGGCGCTGCTGGACGAGTTGAGCGAAAAACTGGGAATGGACCCCGTCGATTTCCGGCTGTTGAACGCGGCTAAAGAGGGGACTAGGCGGGCTGACGGCACCCTGAGTCCATTAGTCGGCGGTATCGAGATTCTGGAGGCGGTGAAAGCCCATCCCCATTACAACGCGCCGCTACCAGGAAAGAACCAAGGCCGCGGCGTGGCTTTTGGATACTGGCGCAACAACTCCGGACCTTCATGCGCGATAGCTAACGTCAATCCCGACGGTACCATCATGCTAGTCGAAGGCTCCGTGGACATCGGTGGCAGCCGTACCGCGGTGGCCCAGCAACTGGCCGAGGTGCTCGGCATCCCCGTGACCGACGTATTCCCCGAGGTTGGTGATACCGACTCGATAGGCTACACCTCATTGACCGCCGGCAGCGGCGTCGCTTTCAAAACCGGGTGGGCCGTCTACGAAGCGGCACACGACATCATTCGCCAGTTGATTCAACGGGCGGCGATGATATGGGAAGCCTCACCGGATGACGTGGAGTACGTCAAGGGCGCGCTGCAGCACAAGTCCGACCCGGAACTGAAATTGACCTTCAAGCAGATCACACCCAGGCTCATCGAAACCGGCGGGCCGGTGGTGGGACGGGGCAACGTTAACCCCCGGGGCGTCGGCGCTTCCCTGGCGGCGACCCTGGTGGACGTGGAAGTCGATCCGGAAACCGGCAAGACCCAAGTTCTCCGTTGCACCGCCTTCCAGGACGCCGGGAAGGCGGTCCACCCCAGCTACGTGGAAGGCCAGCTTCAAGGCGGCACCGTCCAGGGCTTGGGTTGGGCGCTGAACGAAGAGTATTTCATGAGCGACGACGGCCAGATGCTCAATTCCAGCTTCTTAGACTACCGGATGATGACCTCCCTGGACCTGCCGATGATCGACACAGTCGTCGTCGAGGTCGCCAACCCCGGCCACCCCTTCGGCGTAAGAGGCATCGGCGAGGGCAACCTAGTCCCAGTCATGGCCGCCGTGGCCAACTCCGTCTACCACGCCATCGGAAAGCGCATAAACGAGCTTCCCCTATCGCCCGGCGCGATCATGGATGCGATCGAAGGGAACGGGAACACTACGTCAACCTAGTATTGTGATGCGGCCAATCGCCCCCATCCCTTCGGCTGCGCTCAGGGCAGGCTCTAGCCTTCGCCCATCCAAGGGGAATGGGTTGTCCTCTCCCCCGAAAAGGGGGAGAGTTAGAGTGGGGGCAGGCTTCGCGGTTGGTGCTAACACCGAGTTTACTAACTGCTAGCATCGGCAGTTAGGACCAAAGTATTAAAATAAAATGGGAAATAGCCCCCATCCGCGGGTTAACAATTAACCGGCGGGCAGGGGCGATGGCCCCATCATCCCCGCGTTGTCGGCTATCGCCCGCTGCATCGCTACCACGGCTTTGGCTAGGCTCTGGAGATCGGTGATTGCCTGGGCGTCGGCAAGTTGGCCGTCTTGGAAGTGGCGCGACTGTAGGTAAACCGCGCCGGGAACTAGGTGAGCGCCGAACCAGGCAAGCACCGGCCGCAGTTGGGTGTCCACTGTCAGGTAGTGGTGGTCCGTGGCGCCCATGGCCAGTAAACCGCACGCCTTCCCCATCAGGCCTTCCACCGGTACCAGGTCCAACAGGTTCTTCAACGCGCCGGTGAACGACGCGCGGAAGATGGGCGTGGCGATGATGTACATGTCCGCCGCCATCACCCGCTCCACCACCGCTTCAGTGTCGTCGGAGAAATCAGATAAGGGGCGTCCATCGGCGAAGGATATCCGGTGCTCGCCCAAGTGCAGCAGGCTCGTCGTTACGGGATTATCTCCGTTCCCAACCGCCTGCAACGCCAACTCCAGAGCCTGATACAACCTGCCAGGCCTGGTCACCGACCCGTGGATTCCAAGCAACGTGGGCAACCTCGTACCTCCAAGCGCAGCCGTATTTCCCAGCTAGGATAACAGGGTGACGGGCTAATCTGGTAACTGCCATGCCCTATGAGTGCCAAACTTTTGCCAAAGTTTTTGCAACATACGGGGTATACGATGGGCGCAATCTAACGAGGTGACAGGCATTCCGGCAGAACCAAGCAGCACACTTAGCCCCGCCTTTGTTACCTACAGGAGCGCACCATGGATGCAAGAACAAATCAGAGATTTTTAGGCAACCGTCTAGCACCCTGGTTGTCCGTGATTGTGGTCTTAGGCATGCTGGCCTTGATCGGTTGTGGGGCATCGGTTTCCTCACAAGAGGAGGACAACAAGCAGGTTGTCGCCAGGTTCATCGAGGAGTTTAAGAACCAAGCCAATCACGATATCGTCGACGAACTCATGACTCCCGGCTTCATTCACCATCTCAAGGACCCACGGCTACCGGCGGGCCGGGCAGGCATGAAACTGTTAGGCCAGGTCGTCGCAGGCGGATTTCCAGACGTACAAGCGACCGTGGATGAATTGCTCGCCGATGGAGACACAGTGATTGAACGGACCTCGGCGGCGGCAACCCACACCGGGGATTTCAATGGCATACCGGCAACCGGCAATAAGGTAGCCTGGACCGAGATCCACATCTACCGGATGGAGAACGGCAAGATCGCCGAGATGTGGTCCGAAGTCGACCTTCTCGGTCTGCTCGTACAATTGGGAGCGATTCCTGGAGCGTAACCCTCAGAACGCCCGAAAGTTCCTTACTGCACCACGCCCGTTTTGGCGTACCGGTTGGCCGGTTTTGCCAGGCCTAAATTCCCCCGCAGGGTGTCATGCTCGTACTCGGTACGGAAGAGCCCGCAGTCTTTCAAGATTGGCAGGACGTGGTCGATAAAATCGTCGAACCCCTGGGGCAAAACGGAGGCGTTCATCATGAAACCGTCCGCCGCCCCGGCCTCGAACCAGGCTTGCATGGTGTCGGCGATATGCTCCGCTGTTCCGATGAATGGGCCCTTCGGCGTGGTTGACCGGAGGGCCATCTGACGCAGGGTCAACCCCTCTTCTTTGGATACCTTCTTTATCCTATCCGTGGCGCTTTCCCAACCGTTACGGGCGAAATCCCCGAGGTCTGGGAACTGTTCGTCCAAGTCGTACTGGGTAAAGTCGATGTCGTTGAAATACCGGCCCAGGTAATTGAGAGCATCGCCGATAACCACCAAGTTGGCGATCTCCTGATACTTCTCCTCAGCTTCCGCCGCCGTCGACCCCACGATGGGGTTGCAACCCGGGAGCATCAAGATCTCCTCGGGGCGCCTGCCGTGCTTGGCGGCCCGGCCTTTCACGTCCTGGTAGAACTCCTTAGCGTCGTCAATGTTGGCTTGTCCCGTAAACACGGCGTCGGCCACCCGGGAGGCGAAGTCCTTTCCCGCTTCCGACGAACCGGCTTGGATAAGAATCGGCCTCCCTTGTTTAGACCGGGAGATGGTCAACGGCCCTTGGACGGAGAAAAATTCCCCTTGGTGGTTCACTCGGTGCAGCTTTTCCGGATCGAAAAATTGCCCGGTTTCCTTGTTGCGAACAAAGGCATCGTCTTCCCACGAATCCCATAGGCCCTTGGTCACTTCTATATATTCAGCGGCCATGCGATACCGTAGGTCGTGCTCCGGATGTTCTGTTTTGCTGTAATTTAGGGCTGACCCCTCCAGCGGAGAAGTGACGATGTTCCACCCCGCCCGGCCGCCGCTGATGTGGTCGATGGACGCAAACTGCCGAGCCACGGTGAATGGTTCGCTGTAGCTGGTGGACAGGGTGGCAGCTAGACCGATATGGGTCGTGTCCATGGCCAGGGCCGCCAACAGCGTCAGGGGCTCGAACCGGTTGAGAAAGTTGGGATGAGACTTTTCGCTGATGTACAAACCGTCGCCAAAAAACACGAAGTCCAGCTTGGCCGTTTCGGCTTTCCGAGTCAGTTGCCGGTAGTAGTCCAGATTGATTGCCGCGTCGGCCACGGCGTTGGGATGCCGCCAGGAGGCCATGTTGCTTCCGGTTCCGGCTAGAAACGCGCCCAGACGCATCTTCCGCTCATTCGTCATGTTGTAACCTGCCCTCTCTTCTCAATCAACGAACGGTGACTAACGAACCTATCGACATAACTCGATATTTGATCAGACCTGGACCTGCTTAACTATTTCGCTCAGCAATTCATAGGAGTGGAGTCTTTTCTTAAAGTCGGGGATGACCGTTTGGATGATTAATTCGTCAACTTGGTATCGACGCTGAATATCGGCCAATTTCTCTCCTGCAGTGTCTCGAGAACCGAATATCACATTGGCCTCTTGAACCTCGAAGGTGCACTTTTCCTCGGACTGTCTGCTGTACTCTTCGGCCGCATCCAGGGAAAACACGGTCAGCGTTCTGCCATTTTCCACGTAGATCCGGACCAGCTTTATCTGCGAGGCATACTCTTGGGCTTCATCATCAGAGTCGGCCGCGATCACCGGTAACGCCAGCAAAGTCTGTGGCCGGGCGCCGTTGGTAATGTCGAACTGATTCCGGTATGTTTCAACGGCCTCGGTCATCATGACGTCATCGTTGTTAAGGAACAACGCATACACGTAAGGCAAACCCAGCTTTGCCGCGGTTTCCGCACTGGAAGGGGTAGTGCCAAGAAGATAGACGTCGGCAGGTTGGGACGGCGCCGGGCTGGCGCGCAAACCGTAAAGAGGGTTGCTTTCCTCCAATCGGTTGTGGAGGAATTGAATCAGCTCCGCTAATTTTTCCGCCACCGGTATCGATTCCGGCACAGTGTCTTGCCGCAAAGCCTGGGTCGACCTCGGCATGCCACCCGGCCCTCCGCCGACCCCCAGGTCCACTCTGCCAGGCGCGAGGGATGCCAGAACGTTGAAGTTTTCCGCCACTTTATACGGGCTGTAATGCTGTAACATCACCCCGCCGGAACCGACCTTGATACGCGAGGTCTTGGCCAATAGATGGGAGATCAGCACTTCAGGGGACGACCCCATCACCCGGCTGGAACCGTGGTGCTCGGCGACCCAGAAGCGATGATACCCCCACTCCTCCGCCTTTTGAGCCAGCTCAATGGTGTGTTGAAAGGCTTCGGTGGCGGTTTCGGCCCCATTCATCGGGCTTTGATCCAGGATGCTAAGCTTCAAACCGAAGTTTCCCCTAATTACTTGCTCATCGCCGTGGTGCAAGCTGTCATGGTGATCAAGAAGTCCTGCTAGCCCCTGATTTTACACCGGCCAGACGTTCAGCGCACCAGCTTTGCATGGCTGGTGTGGGTGTTGAAGCTCTACCGAGTAAATCGGTTGTTTTGCGCTCAATTTCTGCCATCCTATGACAAATCGGCATCAGTCCGTTTCGAGGAGAAGGACATGAACTGCTCTCAATGCCAAACCGCTAATCCAGAGGGCGCAAAGTTCTGCATGTCCTGCGGGAGTCCCCTCGCCGCATCGTGTCCCGAATGCGGTACCGAACTGCCAACCGAAGCGCGATTTTGTCTAAACTGCGGCCATCAGTTGGGCCAAGCTGCCGAGGCGGCGTCGGTCCGCGCCCAACTGGAACAATATATTCCAAGAGAATTGCTGCAAAAGCTGGAGTCTGCCCGGACCAGCGGTGGTATCCAGGGCGAACGCCGGGTGGTCACGATGCTGTTCTGCGACGTGACCGGTTCCACCGCCGCCGCAGAGCAATTGGACCCGGAAGAGTGGGCCCAGATCATGAACGGGGCCTTCGAGCACCTGATAGCGCCGGTTTATCGTTACGAGGGCACGTTGGCCCGGTTGATGGGCGACGCGATTCTGGCCTTCTTCGGCGCCCCCATCGCCCACGAGGATGACCCACACCGGGCCGTTCTGGCGGGTTTGGAAATCATCCAGTCTATAGGGCCCTACCGGGATGAGGTCCAGCGCAAATGGGGGGTGGACTTTCAAGTACGGGTGGGCATCAACACCGGCTTGGTGGTCATGGGCGAAGTTGGTTCCGACCTAAGAGTAGAGTACACCGCCCTGGGCGACGCCATCAACGTTGCCGCCCGAATGGAGTCGGCAGCGTCTCCCGGCACCGTCTTGATTGCTGCCGACACCCACCGATTGATCGCGCCCCTCTTCGACTTCGAGGACCTAGGACCTCTCGAAGTAAGAGGGAAGAGCGAACCGGTGGGCACGTTTAGAGTTCTGGCTCGAAAGGCACAGCCGGAACGGGAACGAGGCATCGAAGGCCTGGACAGCCCGATGGTGGGCCGGGACCGGGAGATTGATGTGTTGCGGGAACTGGTTGACGGCCTTTCCCAGGGCAGCGGCCAAATCGTATCGGTGATGGGTGAGGCCGGCCTCGGAAAATCCCGGCTGGTCGCCGAGCTACGTAATGCAGCGGCGACCGAGGTCGAGGGCGGCTCCGGCAATGGCACGGAGGCGGACCCCCAACTCCAATAGTACGAAGGGCGTTCCCGTTCCTACGAGACCGCTACACCTTACACTACCTTCGTCAGCCTTTTCGGCGGCTATTTCGGGTTAGGTCTCGATGATACCGACCAGGAGAAATACGCCAAGATAACCAGGAAGCTCGCCGGGTTAATGCCTGACGGCCCAGGTACGTCAGCGCCGTTCATGGCCATCATGCTGGAAGTTGCAGTACCCGAGGAAGACGCTGAGCATATCCCGTACCTTCAGCCTCCCCAGATCCGGGAGAAGATATTCGCGGCAACCCGGGAAATCTTCGAGCGTGAAGCGCAGCGCCATCCCCTTCTTTTGGTCTTCGAGGACGTGCACTGGAGCGACCCCACTTC
>CATMOE010000043.1:0-31989 GCA_950072105.1 uncultured Dehalococcoidia bacterium | reverse complement strand
GTCAACACAACGCCTCTGGCAGCGGAAGACTCTCTTAATCTAGCCCCGTTATTGTTCAAATAACCGGGACCACCTCAAGAACGGTCAGTGCTGCCAATTTGATTTGCTTGTTCATTACAATTCTCCGATATTAATTTTTCGCGCGGATACCAGATTGAGCCACGGTCCGTGTTATCTACTCACCTCCTTTTAGATAGCGCACGGCCTGGGCCAGTCTTTGGTCATGCGGCGTGGGGAATTGTGTGACCCGACAAGTGCGTTGAAAAGCAAGACTCTTGCCGAAACCACTACGTAGATGGGCATCTCGGAAAATGGATTCACCATCGAGCGATGAGGCTTTCACTCTTTCCCGGTGGACGTAATATCACTTTATTAGCCGTTCGGCATCAATCCAACGCAAGGTGAGATTCGTACTGGAAGAACGAAGGCCACAGATGTAATCTAGTAGTGGAAATACTGCGCATCGGTAAACGCCTGGTACATCAATCCCAATCGGCCCGCCTGAAAATATTTCCCATAGGAAAGGTAAAGTTGTGCATATAAAGTCAGTAAAGATGGGCCGCCTAGCTGTAGACCTGGTAGCGATAGTCGCGGTTGTATCGGTAGCTTGCGGTGGAAACCCTGTTCCTGCCGGTGTTGAACCGAAGGCCAGTCCTCAGGAGAGCCAACAACAATTTGCCGCCTCGGCCTCAGACCCAGAGGTGAAAGCACAGCTCGCGGCAACCGCCGTCACGGCAATCTCGAAGGAGATCACCCCAATCAACAACCCCAATGAGCCGGTAGCCGCTCCTGATGCTTCCGAGGAAGTCCCATCCCCAGCTCCAGCGCTTACCTCTGCCGCCAAGGACGGGACCACCGAGATGGAAAAGAACCCGGCGTTCGGAGCCGCTGTTCCGTCGGTAGCCGGCCCAACGGTGATCGAGGCCTCCCTCCCGGTTACCCAAACCGCCGGGACCTTGGGAGATCTGGCGGATATTCTGGAATCGGAGATTCAGGTCGTCGACATCACGTCGAACTCCGCCAGGGTGATAGCGCAAACAACTGTCGACGTCGCCTGCGCCGTAGCCTTTGGGAAGACCACTGATTACGGTAATCTGGCCGTCGACTCCGACATGGGCGGCGGGGGACATGCCGACCACGGGCCTCAGTTGACCGGCCTAGAACCCGATACGATCTACCACTTAACCTTCGGAGGCATCGGCCCCGATGGCACAGTCTACGGCTACAAGGATCTGACGTTCCGGACCAAGCCGGCCGATGCCGGAACGGAGCAGAATACCCGGGGTGAAAACCTGGCGTTGGCGGTGAACGGCGGCCGGGTCAGCAGTGTGAGCTCCAATTACGGCAGCCCATCCATGGACTCGTCCTTCGGCGCCAACAATGTCTTGGATGGCAAATCATCAACACAGTGGTCGTCTCAAGGAGAAGGCAACGGTGCATGGATCGAAATAGAATTAGCTCAAGATTCCCATGTTACATCCTTGGGGTTTTGGACCCGGACCATGGGAACGTCGGCTCAGATAGCCTCCTTCCGGGTGATTACCGATCGGGGTGAGGTATTTGGCCCATTCGACTTGGCCGATGCCTCTTCGGTGCACTATTTTGACGTAGAGCTCACCGCAAAGAAACTGCGTTTTGAGACCGTCGACAGCAGCGGGGGCAACACGGGCGCGGTGGAAATCGAAGTTTACGGCCGGCCGGTGCAATAGCCCCGGCCATAAGCAACGTTACATATCGCCATTCCCCAGGAATCCCGCGCCATTTGTTCCTTGACGCTCTCCCGGCCCTAACCTAGAATTAAGCCGAAAGGATCGCTCCGTTCTCTGCGCTCCAAGCCTCATTCAATTAGAGCTTGCATTGAGAGCTTGGCCGCGGCGTTGTTGATGGGGGTTTTGTGGAGGGGGACGACATGGCGCAACGGCTGATCTCCGGCGAAAGCCAGCCCGACGACATAGACTTATCTCTGCGGCCCTGGCGCTTGGATGATTTTGTTGGGCAAGCCCATGTGAAAGACAACCTCAGCATCGCCATCCAGGCCTCCAAGATACGCGGCGAACCTCTGGACCACGTGGTTATTTACGGACCACCCGGCCTGGGAAAGACTACGTTAGCTCACATAATCGCCCATGAAATGGATTCGGAGATCCGCGTTACGTCGGGCCCGGCCATAGAACGCGCCGGGGATATGGCAGCGATTCTCACCGGCTTACAACCCGGCAGCGTGCTGTTTATCGACGAGATTCACCGGTTGCATCGGGTTGTGGAAGAAGTCTTATATTCGGCCATGGAGGACTTCTTCCTGTCGTGGATGGTGGGCAAAGGATTAGCGGCCAGAAGCGTCAATCTCCGCATCAGCCCTTTCACTTTGGTGGGGGCTACCACCAGGTTCTCGCTGCTCAGCGCCCCTCTGCGCGACCGGTTCGGCTCAGTGTTCCGGCTGGAGTACTACCAACCTGCGGACATGAAGATAATCGTATCCCGGTCAGCCCGGATCCTCGAGATGGAAGCCGATCTTGACGGGCTGGAGGAGATCGCCTCCCGCTCTCGGGGCACTCCGCGCATCGCCAACCGGCTGCTGAAACGCACCAGAGATTACGCGCTGGTCATGGCGGACAACCGGGTAACGGGCGACGTAGCCCGGGCTGGATTGAAACAACTAAACGTGGACCAATTAGGCTTGGATCAGTCGGACCACCGTCTGTTATCGAGTCTCATCGACAAATTCGACGGCGGACCGGTGGGCTTGGAGACCTTGGCAGCGTCGATCAACGAAGACTCCGATACAATCATGGACGTCCTGGAGCCCTACCTTTTACAACTTGGCTTCTTAGACCGTACGCCCAGGGGACGGATGGCCACCAGGGCGGCTTATGAGTACCTGGGCAAGACCTATCAACGAGCCGAGCCGTCAGACCAAAGCCGTCTGGCCGGGCTTTAACAGCCACGGTTATCGTTTGCCGGTTATCCCGCCGTACAATCACGCAATTCCCCTACCAACATCTTCTCTTTGTTGGCGCTCATAGATACGGCGATAGTTGCTTGGGTCATGGCGAAAAGCTACAATATGTTCCTGCCCACCTAAGGATAGGGTAGCGAACCATCTGCCGCTGCAGACCCTAACGAGTAATGCGATGCTCGAATCCTCGCCAGACGTCTTGTACTCAGCGAGTTAGAGAGAGTTGAACGTTTCAACAGTTACAACAGGCGCGCCTTTAATGAGTGCCTCAACCATTCCTTTATGGGAAGTCCTAGACTCGGCCCGGTCGGGGGAGGAATTGCCTGGGGAATCGGCATCCGTATTCGTCGACGCGAGCGGTTCAAGTTTGAACGAACTCTGCCACGCTGCGGCGCACATTCGGGATATGGGCAAAGGCAAGACGGTTACATTCTCCCCCAAGGTGTTTATCCCTCTGACCCGTTTGTGCCGCGATTTTTGCTCCTACTGCACCTTCCGCCAAGACCCCGGTGAGGCGGGCGAGCACCTTTACATGACACCTGAAGAGGTGCTGGAAGTGGCGCAGGCCGGCCAGCGGCTGGGCTGCACCGAAGCACTTTTCACCCTGGGAGAGCGCCCGGAGGCCCGGTATCCCGAAGCCAAGGAGTGGCTTGCAATCAGAGGTTACCGCACGACTCTGGAATATCTGACGGCAATGTGTAAGTTGGTAGTGGAGGAGACTTCACTTCTACCCCACGCCAATCCCGGAACGATGAGCCGCCAGGAGATGGCGGCCCTGCGCCCTTGCAATCCCTCCATGGGCTTGATGCTGGAAAGCACCAGCCCTCGTTTGTACGAAGAAGGCGGCCCCCACGAGTTCGCTCCCAGCAAGCGTCCCAGGGTGCGGCTCCGGACCATCGAGATCGCTGGGGAGTTGGGGGTTCCTTTCACAACTGGGCTGCTCATTGGAATCGGCGAGACCCGGATGGAACGTATCGACGCCTTGCTGGCAATCCGGAAGCTCCACGCCGCCCACGGGCACATCCAAGAAGTGATAATTCAGAACTTCCGGGCCAAGCCGGACACTCCCATGAAGGATGCGCCGGATGCTACTTCGGATGAACTGCTGTGGACGGTCGCCGTTGCCCGATTGATCCTGGGTCAGCATATGAACATACAGGTCCCGCCCAACCTGAACTCAGACGATTATCAGGCCTACATCGGAGCGGGCATCAACGATTGGGGTGGGGTTTCGCCCCTAACTATCGACTACGTCAATCCCGAGGCTCCCTGGCCGGGATTGGCCCAGTTACGAGAACGTACCGGCGCGGAAGGACACGAACTCAGACCCAGACTTCCGATATACCCGGAGTACTTTTTGGAGACAGACCGGTACCTCGACCCATCGCTAACAGCCCAAGTTGAGAGCTTGGTGGATCATAAAGGTTACGTCAAAGGGGGAATTCAACGTTATGCCGGCCAATAGGGAAGACCGCCCAAATGTCGCCGATGTTGGAGCGTTAATAGGCCTGGTGGACCCCACGGTTGCCAGGGTTTTGAACCAAGCACTTGAAGGCAACGACGTGTCTGCCGAGGATGCTTTGATCCTCTTCGATACGACCGGCCTGGAATATAGCGCCATGGCCATGACCGCCGACGAACTCAGGCGGAGAGCAGTGGGAGACGCCGTCACTTATGTGGTCAACCGCAACATAAACTTCACCAATGTGTGCATCAAACGATGCGGTTTTTGCGCTTTCAGCCGGGACTTCCGGCAAGAGGAGGGCTACTTCCTTCCCGTAAACGAGATCGTCCGCCGCGCCAAAGAAGCCTGGGACTACGGAGCCACCGAAGTGTGCATCCAGGCCGGACTGCCACCACAGATGGAAGGCGACCTTTACATCCGCCTGTGCGAAGCCATCAAGGAGGAGTTACCCGATATCCACATCCACGGGTTCTCTCCCGAGGAAGTGTTGTATGGGTCCATCCGCTCTCGTTGCTCCATACGGGAGTACTTGGAGGGATTGAAGGCCGCCGGGGTGGGGAGTCTTCCGGGCACTTCAGCCGAGATACTGGACCAGGAACTGCGCGACCAGATATCTCCGGGACGGATCACCGTAGACCAATGGAAGGAAGTGATAATCACTGCCCACGAGTTGGGTATCCCCACCACTTCCACCATAATGTTCGGCCATGTGGAAACTAACGAACATATAGTCCGGCACATCGACCTGCTGCGGGACATTCAGAAGCAAACCGGTGGCATCACCGAGTTCGTACCCTTGAGCTTCGTGCATACTGAAGCCCCCATGTTCATGAAGTCGCTGGATGAAGTGGTTCGCACCGGGCCCACCGGGATGGACGTGGTAAAGGTGCACGCCATTGCCAGAATCATGCTGAATAACTGGATACCCAATATCCAGGCATCCTGGGTTAAAGAAGGGTCGCGAGTTTCCCAACTACTGTTGAACGCCGGAGTGAACGATCTGGGTGGCACGCTGATCAACGAAAGCATCTCCACATCGGCAGGCGCCCAACACGGCCAACTGATGCGGCCCGCTGAGTTCCGTCAGATGATTCGCCAAGCGGGCCGGATACCCGTCGAAAGGTACACAACCTACGCACCACGCCGCGTCTTCGATGACTCGGATGAAGCGCTGGACCCGCTGGATCTAGTAGGAGACAACGTGGAGGAGATATTCGGCTCCTACCGCAAATTAGTGGCGATGGAATCTTTCAGATTCGAACATCCCAACCGGGCCAGGAAGGATAACCAGCAGGAACATGCTGTTTCCTAGGAGCCACGTCAAGGTTCTGACACCGGGTCCTGCGACAGTCCCAGGACGAACGGGGCTCAGGACTCCAACCGTTCGTGGTGAACTCCGGTCACAGGCCGTGAGTCGCGACAGAATAGGACTTGTCGAACCACTTTTTGAACTGGCTTCTCGTGCCATCCGCCAAGTCCTGATTCAGCCTCGTTCGGCTTGCGGGTTACTCATAGATCCTACCTTCAGGTTGCGATGACGGTAGAGGTTCTTGCCCTGGCGGGGGGTGTGGGAGGCGCCAAGTTGGCATTGGGATTCGCCAGAATATTGCCACCGGATAAGTTGGCAATCGTGGTCAACACCGGTGACGACGAGTCCTTCTATGGGTTGCATGTCTCCCCTGACCTGGATACCGTGATGTATACTCTGGCTGGCCTGGCCAATCCGGATACGGGCTGGGGGTTGGTGGGAGATACTTTTAATGCGTTGGACATGCTGGGGCGATACGGCGTCGATACCTGGTTCAGCCTGGGGGACCGTGACCTGGCCACACACATCCATCGCACCCACTTGCTACAACAGGGGGCGACACTGTCTGAAGTAACGGCAGAATTATGTTCGCGGCTAGGAGTGGACCACTGCGTCGCTCCCATGAGCGACCAACCGGTGCGCACCTTTTTGACCACCCCCTCCGGGGAGCTTGCGATGCAAGACTACTTCGTTCGCCAGCGCTGCGAACCCCGGGTTACCGGCGTAAAGTACGAAGGATCTGAGTCGGCCACACCATCACCGGTCCTTAGCTCCGCCATGCAAGAAGCCAAACTTCTAGTGCTTTGCCCGTCCAATCCTTACCTGAGTGTTGGCCCAATCCTGTCGATTCCAGGAGTCAGAGAGGGATTGGAATCCTTTGCGGGCCTGCGCATCGCTGTCAGCCCCATAGTTGGAGGGTCGGCGTTGCGGGGTCCGGCCGCCAAGATGATGGGAGAGTTAGGAGATGACGTGTCCTGCGCGGCCGTTGCCCGCCAGTACAAAGGTATAACCGACGCCTTCTTGATAGATCATCAAGACTCCCATATGGCGTCTGACATCGAGGAAATGGGAATCAACGCCGTTACAGCAGATATAATCATGGAAACGGAAGCTGATAAGGTAGCTTTGGCGGAGCGTATCATGGGTTTGGCAGCCAACATGTCATGAGAGAGGAAACGTCCGATCTGGTAGCCATCATCCCGATGAAGCCATTGGCCCAAAGTAAGACCAGGCTGGCCCCTCACATGACGCCGGAGCAAAGGGCCGACTTGGTAGTGGGAATGCTACGAAGGGTCCTTAGCGCCATACGGGGATCGTCCATCGATATGTTTTGGGTGGTAGGGGGAGACGAGAGAATCAAAAACGTGGCCCGAAACTTCGATGGCATCTGGATGGAGGAATTGGGCCGGAATCTCAACGATACGCTAGGTAAGGCATTTGAGCAATTGGCTGTCCGTAAAGCCGCGGCCTTGTATATCGCTGGAGATTTGCCCTTCCTCAAACCCAGCGATCTGCATAGTCTGCTACGGTCATCCCGGCGTAACACCAACATTACCCTGGCTCCGGCCCGGCGGGACGGCGGGACCAACGCCATACTGGTTCCGGCGGGACTGCCATTCCGGCCAGAATTGGGGCCTAGGAGTTTTAGCAAGCACCTTTCCACGGCGGCCGCGATGCAGGTTTCCGTGGCGATCTGTTACAGCCCTGGTCTGGGCTTCGACCTGGATATATCCGATGACCTGGAAACTTTCCAACATATGGAGCCCGGGCTGATCGAACGTTTGGTGGGCCACCCGGACGACGGCGAGAGATGGATATTCGGCGATACTCGCTTGGGCGAATTTCTTCCATAACGTGCTTCGCGGTTCGAAAGACCAAATGAACCAGGCAAACAGCCGAGTTAAACTGGGAGTGCTCCTGCCGACCAGAGGCATCTTGTTGGGTGATGAGCCGCCCAACAGCGCGGAAACAGTGCTTAACTTGGCATGCCAGGCCGAGGCAGCCGGCCTAGATTCGGTCTGGGTGGGAGACAGCCTAACCGCCAAACCCAGGCTGGAACCCCTGGCCGCCCTGGCGGCGGTGGCGGCGACGACGCAGCGGGTCCGTTTGGGCACGGCGGTGCTTTTGGCGGCCCTACGCCAACCCGTGCTCCTAGCTCAGACCATGGCCACGGTCGACCTGATCTCCAAAGGCCGGCTAGTGGTCGCCGCGGGGGTTGGCGGCGCGTTCAATGAAGATCAACGCCGGGAATGGCAGGCGGCGGGAATCGACCCCCGGCGGCGGGTTTCCCGCCTGGAAGAAATCGTCCAGATCGTTCGAGAATTGGGAGCCGGACGCCAAGCAACCTTCTCCGGGAAACATTTTCAGTTAGACCAGGTGGAGATCGGTCCCAATCCGGCGAGACCGGGAGGGACGCCGGTCCTATTGGCGTGCCACTGGCGGGCCAACGCGAGGGAAGCTCAGTTCCTGCGGGCTGCCCGGTTTGGCGACGGTATAATCTCAATATCGGACACTCCGGAGGAATACAAACAGGTGGTGGAGCAGGTTTCTAGCATGACGGCTGACCTGGGCCGAGACCCAAGCCAACTGGAGAAGGTGTTCTACCTAACGGTGAACATGACCGAAGACACGAAACAAGCAGAAGCGGAGGCCGAAAAGTTCCTGACCCGGTACTACGGGGCCGACATCTGGGGTTCCCGTTGGGGACCCTTCGGAGCCTCGCAACGTGTGTCGCAGCGCATGTCGGAATACGTAGAGGCCGGAGCGGACACTTTGATTCTTCGGTTCGCTTCTTTCCAACCGCAACGGCAATTGGAACTGTTCTTAGACCGGGTGGCTCCGGCCTTCATGTGATTGGGATTTCGATTTCAGGGATTTTGGCCGCCGGGCTCCTGGGCGGCGAGGAGAGGAGCCTATGGAAGAGAAGCATGTCGTCATAGGCGCGGCGGGAGCGTTGGGGTCGGCGATCGTCGGGGTCCTGTCGGGATTAGGCAAGAGTGTACGAGCTGTGGTACGGGACGTGGACCGTGCTCGCAGAGTTCTACCTCCGGAAGCCGATATTGTCATCGGCGACGGCTCCAACGCAGAGAGCGTTCGCCTTGTGTGCCGGAACGCGACCGTGATATACCACTGCATCAACGTTCCATTTGAAAAGTGGTACACCGTGATGCCTGCGATAACCGATAATATATTGGCCGGGGCTAGGGAAGCCCGGGCACGTATCGTTTTCCCCGGAAACGTTTACGGCTACGGCCCCCTGCGCATGACGCCCGCGAACGAAGACCATCCGTTGGCGGCAACCAGCAAGCAAGGGCAGCTCCGCAATGAATTGGAGCGAAAACTCATCGACGCCAATCTGATGGCCGATGTAAAAGTCGTGATTGCGCGTTTTCCTGAATATTACGGTCCTAACGTCACTAACTGGTTAATGAGCCCCATCTTTCAAGCAGCATTGGACGGGCGTACCGCGGCCTGGCCCGGAAAATTGGAAGTCCCCCATGACCTGATCTACATCCGCGACGCGGCGACTGCCTGCTGTATTCTAGGCTCCTCTGAATCGTCTTACGGGCAGGTTTGGCATGTGCCTGGAGCGGGCCCTATAACTGGCAAACAGTTCATAGGAATGGCGTTCCAAGCGGCCGGCACCAAGGCCAGAATGAAGACCATGGGCCGGGGCTATTTCCGGGTAAGGGGCCTGTTCGGCCCGGTGGCACGGGAAATGACCGAGCTTGTCTATGAATTCGAGGAACCTATGGTTCTTGACGGAAGCAAGTTCGCCGGCGCTTTCCCTGGATTCCGATATACTACCCATGAACACGCCATTCGCCAGACAGGGAATTGGTACGGACAGCACTTGGACGTTCGGAGGTAATCCCGGTTGTATTCGATAGACCTCACCGGCAAGAACGGAGTCATTATCGGCGTAGCCAACGATAGGAGCATCGCTTGGGGAATAGCCAGCATCCTCGCCCAAGCCGGGGCTCGGCTGGCCCTCACTTACCAGAATGACCGGGTCAAAGACCGGGTTACCAAACTGGCGGATACGTTGGACGGCGCAATAACGATGCCCTGTGACGCGACCGATGACTCCCAAGTGGAAGAAGTTTTCCGTCAAGTGGAAGAAAATTTCGGGGAGATTTCTTTTCTGGTCCACAGCATCGCTTTCGCCAATCGTGAAGACCTTACCGGCCGTTTTTCCGATACATCCCGGGAAGGATTCCGCATCGCCCTGGAAGTCAGCGCCTATACTTTGTTGCCCCTGGTGCGCCACGCCGCGCCGTTGATGCCTGGCGGCGGTAGTGTAGTCACCATGACATTTAACGCATCCCAGCGTGTTTACCCTGGATACAACATTATGGGAACGGCGAAGGCTGCTTTGGAGCACGAGGTACGCCAATTGGCAGCGGAGCATGGTGGCCAGAATATTCGGGTGAATGCCATTTCCGCGGGACCGCTGGACACTCTATCCGCGCGGGGTATCGGCGGGTTTCAGGACATGAAGAGGCAACACTCCGCGACCGCGCCGTTGGGCCGCAACATATCCATGGAAGAGGTAGCAAAAACGGCTTTGTTTCTCTGCAGCGACCTGTCTAGTGGAATCACCGGTTCAATCATTCCGGTTGATGCCGGCTATCACATCATGGCGGTCTAGGGCAGGTAGAATTATTATCGGAAAGGGAAAGGTCCTCAGCGGGCTCGGGTCAAACGGTATATTGCAGTTCGTGGTGAGCTTTCCGAACCTCGGCGCTACCTAGAGGTGGATCAACTGGGGCCGGTCACCCACAGTGGCAGAGGAACTGAATCAGGCGGGGTTGATAGCCGCCAGACGGCGCCGGTCTTCATCCGCTTCGTCATTCCGGCCTAATTGGGTGTAGGCCTCCGCTCGCCGCTCCCAGGCTTCGGCGTGATTGGAATCCATCGCCAACGCTTTGGTGAACTGGTCGATTGACTCTTGGAGTTTCCCTTCATTGAACCGTTCAATCCCACGATTGGTCAAGCTTACGGCAGTTGGAATCACCAGAGGGGCCAATGGGCGGACGGGGACGGGGGCCGGTTTTTCTGCCGGGGGTTCTTCCGCCGGAGGGGCTTCAGGCTGGACATCTAGCGGCAGAGGCTCTTCTTCAACAGTTGGTTTCGCTTCTGACTCAATAACAGGCGGCTCGTCGGTCTGCGTTGACTCTACATGAGCGGAAGCAGTCCCTATCGCCTCCGTGGGTGGAGCCCCTGCCCCTCCCGTTTCCAAACTTTCGGTGAGTGTGGCTATGCGAGGGGTTTCCTCAGCAATCACTCCCTCTGCCGGGTAGGCTTTTGTCAATTCCCAACCGCAACTGGTGCAATAGTATCTACCGTGGGGATGGTCCGCCTCACACCTTGGGCAAGTAACCCCGGCGGGCCCTGGGCCTCTTTGAGGGCGGGGCGCCTTCATGAAGAGGAGAGCTACCATGGGCACCATGCTGATCAATTGCCAAGAGCCGTTGCCGGTAGCCATGGTAAGTAAAACCGGCGCCAAAGCAGCGCCGCACCATGCCCACGGATTACGGCCTTTGGACCGGGCAAGCCGCATGGTCCACATGAAGACCAGCGCCAGCGAGATAATCTCCAAGAATGGAATACCCGAGAGGGGCATTTAGCCTATCCTCCATATCGGCCATTCTGAGTTTCCAAGTCCTTGGCCAAAGGGCGAAACCTGCAAAACCACATTGACCACACCGAATATACACCGTGGCTGGTGGTTTCTACAATGGTAGGACACTATTATACCGTGAATCTATAGTTTTTGAAGCCGGGCCGGTGCTTGGGAGTCTGATTCTTGTAACGACAGCGATGAAGGATTCAGCCTCGCTCTAAGATCCGCTCAGCTGTCCAGGAATCCGTGATTAAGGTGACCCGCCCAGGATCGATAGGGGCATCACGGCAATTTCCTTTAATAAAATGGTACAAAGCTTCTTCTTTCTGTGCTCCACCTGCCACCAAAATGACTTCCTCCGCGCTCTCCAAAGTTTTCCTGGGAGGGGTAGACATAACATTATTCAACTCGTTTATCGCTTCGATCAGTCGATCGTGAGGTTGCCCAGTGCCCACATAGAACAGGACATGGCAAATGTCGGCGATGCTGGCTTGCTCGTCCCCTTCCTTGCCTTGAAATTCGCGGATAGTGGCCAGAGCACTGCTCATGCTCTCCAGTTGCAGCGCCGCGTCCGGCCGAAGAAAGTGATGTCCGGTATTGAGTTGGCCTATGCCAACGATCGCCAGATCAAGATGGACCCCTTCATAGCTGGCCTGTTCGGCCGCCCTTTCACCCGCCAGCAGCCAGGAACCGACATATGTTCGAATATCCGGAGAAACGTGCAAGATTGTGCCCAGATGGAAAACATTGGCATCGGCATCCAAGGGCCGGTTAAACGGCATCGCCCAAGTCCCCTGCCATGAGCCGCCGCTCAAAGAGAATATCCTGACATCCTGATAGCCGCTCATCCATTCGCGCCGGTCTTTCGCCATGTCTTCCAATCGGTCTACAGTCAAGGCTACCCCTCTTCCCGAGGCCAACCCGATGGTCATATTCGGCCGCAACCGGTCGCAAAGAAATCGAGCCGCAACATCTCCCAGGGCGCGGTGAAGATAATCCCCTGCTTGGTAAGCAGCCTGCCCTCTGTCGCTGGCTGAGTGCATCCGGTAGTCGTCCCCGGCTGCCGCTTCCACACCGGTTAGACGGGCCACCCGGGCCCGCCGAATCGCGGTCCCCCGGGCCAATCGCTCTCCCAATGCTTCATCTATGGCTGTGGCGGCTTGTGAAGTGGTTGGTTGGCCGGTCCACTTATCGATCAGATCGAAGCGCCCTTCTTCCAGCCAACCTTTGAGTTTTCGATGCAAAGTTGTAGCGCCTGCCGGAAAGATGCTCGCCAATTTTTGTAAACTTTCTCCTTCCAGCTTGTTCCGCCGGGCGATCTCCAAAGCGAATCGATCTAACGGATCGACTCTTGGCGTAGATTGGTTGGAGCCAGTTTGGGGAGAAATGCTCATCGCTGATTTCCTTCGGGGGAATATTAAAGCATTATTGAATATTCGACGGGTCTTTCCAGGGCGCTTGCAATATATTATACCTTTGTGGTGCAACCAAGGAATAATATTCCGCATAATCTTCGGAAACCGGGGCCTTGCCAGCCAGCTACAGGAGTTTGCTACCGTTGGTAGAGAAATATATTCAGATGTGGCAGAAACAACATTTGTGCGGGAGGTGAAGTGTGGTAGTAGCAGCGAATCGGACTTCTCTACAAGAATACCTAACCTCGGAGGGAATGGGACAAGGTCACAACAGTGGACTGGGCGCGGTAATCATGGCGATCGCCGAGGGTTCTTGCCAGATCCAACAGCAGGTCCGGCAAGCCGCCTTGGCCGACAACCTGGGTACGACGGGTGAGACCAATGTCCAGAATGAGATCGTCCAACGTCTGGATAAGGCCAGTTCGGACATCTTTGTGGAGACCCTCTCCCAGTCCGGTCAAGTTGCCGCCATAGGGTGCGAAGAGATCGAAATGCCTGTGATTGTCCAGGGTAACACGGGCGACGGCTATATCGTGCTGATGGACCCGTTGGACGGCTCGTCGAACATCGATGTGGCAGTGACTATCGGCTCCATCTTCGGAATCTGGCGGAAGAAGTCCGGCGAGACGGTGAACGACGACTCTTTGCTGCGGCCTGGTAGCGAGCAAGTCGGTGCCGCGTACGTCGTCTATGGTTCAAGCACCGTGTTAGTCCTAGCGACAAAGAACAACGTCCTTGGTTTCACTTTGAACACTGAATCTGGGGCCTATGCCCTGACCCACCCCGAAATTAAGATTCCCGAGACTTGTGTTTACTACAGTACTAACGAGGGCAACAACAAGGTCTTGGACGAGCCCACTCAGAAGGCCATCGCTTTGCTCCGGGATAAATATTCGCAACGGTATGTCGGTTCGTTGGTGGCCGATTTCCACAGGAACCTCTTGAAGGGAGGTATCTTCGCCTACCCCGCCGACCAGAGCCGCAAAGACGGCCGCCTCCGGCTGATGTATGAGGCGAACCCGCTGGGGTTTGTGGCCGAACAAGCAGGCGGGGCCGCTTCAACAGGCTATGAGCGAATCATGGACATTGTCCCCCAGCAGTTGCACCAAAGGACGCCTTTGATCTTGGGGAATAAACATGTCGTCGAGGAAACAGTGGCCGTGATCAAGGCCGGCTAGCAGCCATGCTTACTACAGGATTAATCTAGAGGAGTGGGAAGAAGGAGTGATCGATGGATAAGCAACGGCTAGTACAGACCGCTCAAGCGCTGGTTGCCGACAAAAAGGGCATCTTGGCAGCCGACGAAAGCGGCGGCACCATCAAAAGACGGTTTGACAGCATCAACGTGGAGTCCACCGAGAAGACACGGCGCGATTACCGCGAGATGCTGTTTCGCACCGCCGGGGTTTCTGATTTTATCAGCGGCGTAATCCTGTTCGACGAGACGATTCGCCAGGAAGGCGCTGACGGGACGCCGTTGGTAAAGGTGCTTACCGACCAGGGTATGATCCCCGGGATCAAAGTCGACAAAGGCACTATCCCTCTTCCCGAGGCTCCCGATGAGTTGGTAACCGAGGGATTGGACGGTCTGCGGGACCGGCTCAATGAATATGCTGAGTTAGGGGCAGGCTTCACCAAGTGGCGGGCGGTGATCGATATCGCCGACGATACCCCAACTCCCTATGGTTTGAACGCCAATGCTCATTCCCTGGCCCGTTTCGCGGCCTTGAGCCAAGAAGCGGGATTGGTGCCCATCGTGGAACCGGAAATCTTGCGCGATGGCGGCCACAGCATCGAAAGATGCTTCGAGGTCACCGAAGAAACCCTTCGGGAGGTATTCGACCAGTTGGCCCAACAAAAGGTGCTTCTCGAAGGAATGCTGCTCAAGCCCAGCATGGTGATCTCTGGCGGCTCGGCGGCCCAGCGAGCTGACCCCGCCGAGGTCGCGGAGAGGACCATTGAGTGCTTTAAGCGGGTGCTGCCGGCGTCGGTCCCTGGCGTGGTCTTCCTCTCCGGTGGCGAGCCTGATAATTCGGTGACGGCGAACCTAAACGCCATAAATCAAAAGACAATCGAGCTTGGAATGCCCTGGCAGCTTACGTTCAGTTTTGGCAGAAGCCTTCAGGGAGCTCCTCTATCCGCATGGGCGGGAAAAGCGGAGAACACGGAAGCAGCCGCCTTGGCTTTTTACACGCGGGCGAGGCTGACTAGCGCGGCGCGGCAGGGTAAATACATTCCAGAAGACTAGAAAACGACGCGCCGTCTAGGAGAAGCGCTCCGACTGAATAAGACAACAAGAAGCCCGGGGACATCCCCTGGGCCTCTTGTTGTCTTTACCGGATCTTGGTTTTCCTAAGGTGCTGATTCGTGATAGATCTTGTCGTTACCCGCTCGGCTACGTTACCCAAGCAAGCCCAACTCCAGTTCTTTCAGTTGCTCCGGTTCTACCGGGGCTGGAGAGCCGAACAATAGGTCCGCTCCCGTTTGGGTTTTGGGGAAGGCGATGACGTCGCGGATGGATGTTGAGCCGGCCAGAATCGCTACCAGACGGTCGATGCCGGGGGCGATGCCTCCGTGGGGCGGAGCGCCGTACTCGAATGCTTCAAGGATCTGGCCAAACTTTTCGTTAATTTCCTCATTAGAATATCCCAGGATTCGAAAAATCTTTTCCTGTTCCTCACGCCGATGGATCCGTATGCTACCACTAGCCAGCTCCGATCCATTACAGACCAGGTCATAGGCTTTTGAATCGATGGAGCCCAGGTCCTCTCCTTCCAGCAAATCTTCCTGGCCTTCCGCGGGCGATGTAAATGGATGGTGGGAGGAGTCCCACCGGTTTCGGTCCGCGTTCCAATCGAATAGAGGAAACTTTGTGACAAACGCGAAAGCTAATGTTTGAGGGTCGGCCAGTCCCAATATTTTTCCCATGTGATCTCGCATGGCGCTTAACCAGGTGTTAACTTGCTTGCTGGGCCCGGCCATCAGTAGGACCAGATCCCCCGGAACGGCTCCCATTTTCTCCGCCAGGCGGCGGCTCCACTCCACCGGCATTCTCAGTCCGGGCGAGAGCAATACTTCTTCTTCAGCGATCTCGCCAATGGCTCCCGCGCCGTGGAATCGGACGTGACTGAGACCTCCGGCGCCAAATCCTTGGGCTGTCTCTTCAAGATTGCGCATCAAGGTGCCGGTGTATTCACCCTGGCCGGGCACGACGAATCCTTTGATTATCCCCCCGTTTTTAACCACCGACAAAAAGACCCGAAACTCGGTTTCCTTGGCCAGATCGGTGACGTCGGTCATTTCCAACCCGAAACGCAGATCCGGTTTGTCGCTGCCGTACCGGTCCATCGCCTCGGCATATTCCAGCCTGGGAAAGGGCTTAAGCATCGTCCTATCAGGGGCGACGGACTCAATCATGCCGGTGTATAGCTCTTCAGTTAACTGGAGGATGTCCTCCTCCTCAACGAAGCTCATCTCCAGGTCAAGTTGGGTGAACTCCGGCTGGCGGTCGGCCCGCAAGTCTTCGTCTCTGAAACAGCGGGCGATCTGGAAGTACTTCTCCACACCGGCCACCATAAGCAACTGTTTGAGTTGCTGCGGCGATTGGGGGAGGGCATAGAAGTTACCCGGCTGCATGCGGCTTGGCACCAGAAAATCACGGGCCCCTTCCGGAGTACTCTTGATCAAGATGGGGGTCTCAATCTCCAGGAAACCTCGGTCGCTCAGGAAGTCCCTGATGTATTTCACCACCCGGTGCCGAAGCGTCAGGTTTCGAAGCATACCCGGCCGCCGCAGGTCTAAGTACCGGTAGCGCAGTCGCAAACTCTCGTCCACCTCCACGTCATCACTGATGTAGAACGGCGGGGTTAGAGAAGAGTTTAGGATAGATGCTTCGTCGGCGGCCACTTCCACCATTCCCGTGGCCATCGCCGGGTTTTCACTTCCGGGAGGACGGACCCGTACCGTGCCCTTGATCTGCACAACCCATTCTGAGCGAAGCTGATCCGCTATCTCATAGGCCGGGGGTGAGGTCTCGGGATTGAACACCACCTGTACGATTCCGGACCGGTCCCGTAAGTCAACAAATATCACGCCCCCGTGGTCGCGCCGCCGGCTGACCCAACCGGCCAAGGTAACTTGGCTACCTATACTATTTTCGCGAAGGTCGCCACAGTCCATGGTTCTTAGCAATCCGTTCCTCCGGTATATCCTACGGTCTTTTCGTGGTTGAGGGTATTTGCTGGGCTCGACTACGCCGTCTCAAGGCGGTCAGATCGAACCGGCCCGTCGGCGATGCCTTGGCGCGCGTCGTTCTGACCAGGATCAGTGCTTCAGAACTCGGCCAACCGGTCCAAAACATTTTCAAAGGGACTGGCGGCCGGCGCCGACATCTCCGAAACCAAGCCTTCCAGCAAGTCAGGGTCTGTCACTGGAGGAAGGCATAGAGTATCTAAGCAAACATGAGCCTGGGCTGGGAGTTGAGTCTCATCAACCAGAACCGGCTTGATGACCAGATTGGGGCAAGACAACCGGGCCGCGGCTTGAATCATGTGCGAAGTCTCCGGGTCTTCAGGACGCCCTTCAACGGTCACTTCCACCGGCGAATTCTTTAGGAGGCTGACGGCTAAACCGTAACCGGCGCTTTGGGCCCCGTATTCGTGGAAGGTACCGGCGCAGGCGCTCAAGGTGGTCTCGGCTATCTGCCGGTAGTCATCGTCCCGAGTTGCCTGCCATAGCTTGAGCAGCCCGATGGCCACGGATACGTTCTCCGCCAGCGGTTTTTCCCGTAGCCTCAGATATCCGATTGGCTGGGTGCTAGCTTCGATGTCGAAAAAGCCGCCGCCGGTCTCGTCGTAGAAACGGTCCAGGATCTCTTTGACCACCGACTTCGCCCGGTCCAAATAGTGTTCCCGTCCGGTATATCCGTGGGCGTCGGTCAACGCGATGAGCAGCCCAGCCCAATCCATCAAGAACGACAGCCCGTCTCCCGCGCCCGAAGCATCATAAACGTGGCTCAAATTCCCGGCTTGGGCCGTTGATTCCAATCGGTCCAACACGGCCAAGGCTGTTTCGGTCAGTTCGGGCCGGCTCAGCTTCCAAGCGGCATCTAGTAGCAGGGAAACCGACTGAGCATTACTGTTGGTGTAGAGGTAATCGTCCACGGCCGGGACTTCTTGCTCCATTCGGGACGATACAGGGAGGTTGAAGTAGTCGGAATGGGCGCCCTGGCTGCCCCGGAATCCGGGGGTCTCCGAATCGAACAAACTGGTCACGATGTAATCGACCGTCTGAGAAGCTACCCGCCGGTAGTCGTCCCGGTCCAATATGGAGTAGGCGTCCAGGTAAACCTGGGCCAGGCTAATGTTGTCTTCCAGCATTTTCTCTCGCTGAGGATCCGACCAATCGGCATTCCCGGCGTTGCGAAAAAAGCCGCCTTCCTCGCTGTCATACATCGGCCCGCAAGACATGCGGTCCAGGGACTTGACCAGCATGGACCGGTAGAAGTCTTCACCGGTGGTCCGGGTCAGGTGGACCAAGTACTGGAGTATGGGCCCGTTGGGAAACTTGGGTTCTTGCCCAAATCCGCCATTGATCGCATCGTACGCGCCGGCCAAGCTGCGGGCGACCTGATCCGGAAATGCGTCGTCTAACTCGGGACCCGCGGTGATTCGGCCGGCCCGGTCTTGGCGTTGACGGAGCAATCCACGGGCCTGATCGTATAGTTGCGCCCGGTCTTCTTCGTAAGCCTGACACAACTCCGACAACATGGACAGGAATTGGTCCGGTGGAAGGTAGGTGGCTCCGCCGATAAGTCCGCCGTGCCCGGTCAGGAAAGCGGTCGTAGGCCATCCGCCCACGTTGTATCTGGAGTTCAAGTCCGGCCGGTGGTCGTTGTCCACGCGGATGGCGATGAAACTCTGGTCGATGAGCCGGGCGACGTCCGGGTCGGAATAGGAGGTCTCGTCCATAACGTGGCACCAGTAGCACCACACCGCGGATATCGACAGCAAGACCGGTTTGTTTTCCTCTTGGGCCTTGGCGAACGCAGCCTCACCCCACGGCAACCAGTTTATCTGGTGCGCCACGTTTGGGTTCGGAGAAAATCGAAAGCTTACCAAGGGCCTCCAACCGGCGATTGGACAGAGATTTCTCGAGCATACGGTTTCCGTGTCACAACGCCGAAGCCGAAAAAGATAGGGCGATGGGGAATTAACCGGGCACCCAAAGATTTACGTTAGCATAGCGCCTGCGGTTAATCAATTTACGCGGCGGCGCGGCAGCGTTCCAGCAAAGGTCGCGTCAACTGATCCTATTCAAGACCGGGATACTGGTTGTTCCAGGTGTCCAGATACACAAAGTCAGCCATATCTCCTCGCCGTACCGGTCCGAAGTTACCAAGGGGATAGCCTATGGGCAGGATGGCGTAAGAATGGATCCCTTGGGGTAAACCGAATATGGCTTCGACTTCGGCTTCGAAATTCAAATGCCGGGTGGTCAAGGTAGCCCCCAAACCCAAAGCGCGGGCGGCCAGCAGCATGTTTTGAACCGCCGGGTAGATGGATGCTCCCGAAGAACGGCTGGGCGTCGACTGTCCGTCGTCTTGGCAAGCCACGATCCAGATGGGCGCTTCGTGATAATGGTCGGTTAGGTATTCCACTGCGCTGTGCTGCCTACGGTAGCGGCCGGGACTGGAACCGGGAGGGGGTTCGCTGGACAGGTATCTAGGGCTGACCACCTCATCGAAGGCGCGCTTGTAGTAAGCTTGGACCTTCTCTTTAATGGACTGGTCCTTGATGACCAGAAACCGCCAGCGTTGGCTATTCCCGCCGCTGGCCGCGTTCATACCGGCGCGAAGTATCTTTTGGACCAACTCCTCGGGCACCGGGTCGGGCTTAAGCCGGCGCATGGCACGGGTGGTCCTTTGGATCTCAAATAATTCGTTTTCGTCGGGCATTTTGCCTCCTTGGAAGGCTGAATGATCCGGGGAAATTAGTCATCGGAGAATCACAATGGTAGCCTGTCAGGAGCGGTCATCCTGACTGCAGACCGGAGTATATCACTTTGTTGCGGCCTACAGGGCGCTACTATATAGTCTCAGCGTCACACCACAACCCCCCGAATAGTTGAGATTCCCATGACGGAACTAGAACAACTGCAAGACACGATAATCGCCTGTACCAAATGTCCCAGGCTGGTTCCGTACCGGGAAGAGGTGGCCCGGACGAAGCGGCGTATGTACATGGATTGGGACTATTGGGGCAAGCCTCTTCCCGCCTATGGGGACCACCAAGCCCGGCTATTGGTGGTGGGACTCGCGCCGGCGGCCCACGGCGGGAACCGGACGGGAAGGATGTTTACCGGAGACCGGAGCGGCGATTGGGTTTACGGCACTTTGTACAAGTTCGGGTTTTCCAGTTCTCCCGACTCCCAGCGCCGCGACGATGGACTGGTCCTTTACGACACCTTTATCACCGCCGCCCTGCGATGCGCCCCGCCGGCCAACAAACCCTTGAAGGAGGAGCGGTTGGAATGCCTCCCCTACCTGATTCGGGAATTGGAGTTGATGGACACAGTCCGAGTCGTGGTTGCGTTGGGAAAGATCGCTTTCGACACTTATCTAACCACTTTCGCTCCCCGGGGACTCGCTCTTCCCAAACCGCTTCCAAAGTTCGGTCACTTGGTTACCTATGCCTTGGACGGCGGGGTGACGCTTATCGGCTCCTACCACCCCAGCCAACAGAACACCCAGACGGGACGGTTAACCCACGAAATGTTCGATGCCGTGTTCGCCCACGCCAAAGAGTTGCTGGATCGACCAATGGCAATCAAAGCAGATTCCAACTGAATCGCAACAGGTAGGTCGGGAACGCTTTTCACACCCATCCTAACCTGCCCCCGTCGAGGGGGAAGGGATTTGTTCAATTACCATTGCGGGGGACAACCAAAGTTGGGAATCATGGTTAGCCGCTCCCAACTGGGTTCGCTACTCCAGGGGTATGGTTGCTGAAATTCTTGACCCGGTTCCCACCGTTCTGGTGGTGTGGCCTTGACCGGTCAGGTCTTCAACCAGGGTAACGTGGCCGGGCCCGAACCGGTGTACCGAACCGTCGCCAAGCCCCAATTCCACCTCCCCTCCGATGGTAATCACATATTGACGCCTGGGTCCGTTATGCCAGTCGCTGAATGATCCGGCAGGACTTGACCGGAAGGATATCCCGGTGGCTGAAGCGATATCCGTCAGCTCCGGATGAGAATCCAAGTCTAACTCCTCAAGATGGGACTGTCCATCGTCGCCGGTATAAAGCCTCCAGATCGCCATTGCATCGCCTCCCTTCGTGATGTGCTCTTGGATAGTTCGACCAGATTAACGGTTAGTCGTGGCCCACGCAACCCAGCCCCCATCGCGGCAGGTTAGGTTCTGGTAGTATTGCTGGGCACGTGGTGTAGGGGCCGGAACCAAGCCCCGGCGGATGTCAATGTTCCGATACCGGGTGTCCTAGACTCGAAACAGAATTCTGGAGGCTCGGCATGGAGATCGGAATCGGACTGGACTGGAGCCTGAACCTTACGTGGGACGAGCAGGCGGAGCTGTCCCGGGAAGCGGCCCGTCTGGGCTATACCAGCATCTGGACTCCTGAGGGCACGGGCATCGACGCATTTCACCTTTGCTCCCAGCGTTGGGCCGCCAGCCGCGACGTCACGCCGGAGGGACTGGACACCGGTATCGCCGTCTCCCCCGTCATGTACCGCAGTCCGGTCGCGTTCGCCATGAGCGGCGGAACAATGAGCCAATTAACCGGCGGCCGTTTCCACATGGGTATCGGTACCGGTGGGGTCTACCGGCCCAGGTCGCGGCGGACCATGGGTATGCCCAAGATATCGGCTTTGGCCATGATGCGGGACTACATGATTACCGTGCGGGGACTGGTGGCAGGAGAGCAGATCGATTACAAGGGCGATGTCGTTACCTTGCGGGGCGTCAAACTTGGTATAGACCCGGCTCCAAAAACACCGGTCTATCTGGGGGCTTTGGGTCCGGAGATGCTCAAGTTATCCGGTGAATTGGCCGACGGCGCATGCCTAAATTGGTGCAACCCCGAGCAGATCGCTTGGAGCCGGGAAAAGATCAACGAAGGGGCAGCCAAGGCCGGCCGTGACCCCGCCGGGATCAAAATGGTGGAGTATATCCGGGTTTGCGTTGACGACGACGTGGATACGGCCAAGCGAGCTTACGCCCGTTCGACCATGGGTTATGCCCTGGGACAGGAAGTCCCCACCACCAAGGAGCGGGCCCTGGGTTACCGTGGCCACTTCGAACGGATGGGCTTTACCGAGGAGTTGGCCGAGTTGGACCGGATGCGCTCCGCCGGAGAGTCCCGGGACGACGTGGCCGACGCTTTCTCGAGCGACTTGCTACTGAACGTAGGGTATTACGGCCAGGCCAAGGGCGCCGCGGATGCCTTTGGCAAACTTGCCAAAGGCCTGGATGTCGCCATCGTCCGGGTGGTGGCGGCCCGCCCTACCCTGGAATCAACCCTAGCAGTCATGCGCGCCTGCCGTCCCAGCCTGGTTACTGAGGCTTCCGGTTAGTTAGCCACAGAGACACAGAGGAGCGGAAGGGCCAAAAAATAAAATTGGTTCCTTCCTCCGTATCTCTGTGTCTCTGTGGCTAATCCCCCGTCGTGACTTCCCTGACCTGTCCATGCTACGATTGCCCGGATTCGAGGCTATATTATGGATCGAAGGTGACGCATGGCGGTCCGAACCGGCAAACAATTCCTGGAAGGCTTACGCGACGGGCGGGAGATCTGGCTGGAAGGGGAACGGGTTGAGGATGTAACCACCCACCCTAAACTCTCTCGCATGGCCCACACCTTGGCGTCTATCTACGACCTCCAGGTTTCTCCCGAACATCACGAGGTAATGACCTTCAAATCCCCATCTTCCGGGGAACCGGTGGCCCGCTCCTACAAGATCCCGGAAACCCAAGATGACCTGTTGGAACGCAGGAAGGCCTTGGAAGTGGTGGCTAACTGGTCCTTTGGGATGCTGGGCCGGACGCCGGATTATGTGAACATCCAGTTAACGGCGATGCGCCAGGTGGCCCATGTTTACGGCCGGAAGGAAAAGCGTTTCGCCGACAACCTGATCCGTTACCACGAATACGCCCGGGAAAAGGACCTTTGCCTCACCCATGCCTTCGGCCATCCTCAGGTCAACCGGGCGGTGCCCATCAGCGATCTGCCTGACCCTTACGTGGCTTTAGGAGCCGTGGACACCACAAGCGAGGGGATCATAGTACGAGGGGCCAAACTACTGGCGACCCTTGCGCCCTTTTCCGACGAGATTTTCGCTCCCATTTACCGGCCTTTACGGCCCGACGCCGAAGAGGACAAGAAGTACTGCATCGGCTTTGCTCTCCCGATAAACACTCCCGGACTCAAATTCATCTGCCGCCAGTCGTACGACCGGGGAGACTCTCTCTACGACTACCCGCTATCCGGGCGGTACGACGAGATGGACGCCTTGGCTGTCTTCGACGACGTGCTGATTCCCTGGGACCGGGTCTTCGCTTTCGAGGACGTGGAGCTGGCCAACTACGCCCTGCAGCAAGTGCCTATGTGGCGGCAGTACATGCAACAGGTAGCCGTCAAGAATATCGCCAAACTAGAGTTTATTCTCGGGATAACCCACGGTATCGCCGAAGGCATCGGAATCACCGGCTTCGGCCACATACAGGAGAAGATCGCCGAAATTATCGACATTCTGGAGACGGTGCGGGCTTACATGCGGTCTGCTGAAGCCGACGCGGCTCCCTCCGAGGGAGAGGGGATCTGGCCTGCCCAAGAGCCTTGGATCGCCATGAGGAACTGGTACCCGGACGCTTACGTGCGGGTAATATGGATCCTGGAGCAACTGGCGGCGGGTGGCCTGATGCTGACGCCCTCTGAAGAAGACATCAACGGTCCCATGGCTGAAGACATCGGCAAGTATTATCAAGGCGCGACCGCCAACGCCGCCGACCGGGTCAAGCTTTTTCGGCTGGCCTGGGACCTGGTGGGGACCCAATTCGGCTCTAGGCAGACCCTTTACGAGAGGTTTTTTAACGGCGACGTTGTACGGCTACGGCAACGAAGGTTTGAAACCTACGATTATTCACGGGCTAGAGAGTCGTTGCGATCATTCATGGACGGTCCCACCGGGAAGTAAACAGTGATCGGATCGGTGCATGAGCATCTGCGCTGTGATTAAGAAAAGGCTAGATCCGTCACACCGGCGAAAGCCAGTGTTCAGGAACGATTATCTTGCAACCGGTTCTTGGATTCCGGCCTGCGCCGGAATGACGGGGGTAGGGACTGCACGGGGGCGTCTCCAACCCGTCAAGCAATGCCTTCCCTTAATCCCCTCCTTCGGAAATGCCCGTCACTCCGGCGTAGGCCGGGGTCCAGGCAGGCCGCTTTGGGGAAAGTTTCTGGATTCCGGCCTGCGCTAAAATTACGGAAGGCTAGCTGTGCGTTTCCACGATGTACGACGGCCCGGTTATACGGTGCTCGCTACTTTTGCCGGCTCCGTGACGCTCTGAATAAACCGGGACACTTCAAAATTAAAGATGTCCGGTTTCTCGAAGTAAACCGAGTGTCCAGCCTCAGGCACCTTGGTTATCCGCGCCCCTGGAATCGTTTTAGCGGCCGCTTCAATCACTGCGGGAGGAGCGATCTGGTCTTCCTCGCCGACAATGAACAGGGTGGGCACTTGCAGATCGCCAAGCTGTGCCACACTGGGGCCGGGCTGCTGACCTCCAGCCGGTTCGGAGCGGGGTGGATTGGAATCGGAGATCTGCAGGTATAGATTGGCCAGCGCCGGGTTCCGTTGGACGAACCCCCGAGATATCGCCCGGTGCCCGATGGACACGTTGGCTGCGTTGGTATCCCTTAACCGTGCCTGTAACTCTTCAACTTCCGGCACGGCCATTCCGCCCACGGTATCGGCCATCACCAAACTCTTGGTCCGATGTGGATAGGCCACGGCGAAGCCAAGCATGGTGCGGCCGCCCATGGACTGGGCAACCAGGTGGGCGGAGTCTATTTCAAGATAGTCCAGCAGTCCCACCAAGTCTTCGACGAACGCCCCGGATCCGGGGCCGTTTGGAACGTCCAGTGAGTGCCCGAATCCCCTTTGGTCGATAGTTATGCATCGGTAGTTTTGGGAGAAATAGGGGATCTGCTGCCACCAACTCAGTAGATTGCCACCGGCGCCATGGGCAAAGACGATGGTCTCACCTTCGCCGAATGCCTGGTAGTGGACATCGATGCCGTTTATTTTCGCTGAAGTCAACTTTCACCTCGCCCCGGATGTCTTGGTAGAGTCTTGTTCGGGGTTTCTGGATTGTACCATGGGGGCCGGTTTACATAAGCGCCATCTTTGCGTTATGCGGATAACCCGGCTTGAATTGCCTTTCGGGCCTTGGTAGTCTAAACCCGGCATGTGGACAGGTAGTATGAAAATAAGAGGATCTCAAGAAATATGGCCAAGTTGATTCATGGTGACCGGATCGGAAAGCGCGGGGTCTTGCGTGTGGGCGCGTCGTCGATTATCTTCGACGAATCTCGGGGAAAGATCCTCCTAACCAAACGCACCGACAACGGACGGTGGTGCCTGCCCGGCGGCGGCATGGACCCCGGCGAAAGCATCGAGGAAGCCTGCGTCAGGGAGGCCTACGAGGAAACCGGGCTCCACGTGAAGGTAACTCGCTTGGTCGGCGTATATACAACCCCCGACCTGGTTGTCGAATATGCCGACGGCAATGTTATCCATCCAGTGGCTCTCAGCTTTGAGGCTACAGTTACCGGCGGAGAGATGGGGTTGAGCGACGAGACCACCGACGTCGGTTATTTCTCAGTGGAAGAAATGGGATCCTTAGACTTGATGGAGAATCACATCGAGCGGATCCGGGACGCCATGCAGAACTTAGAAACCAGTTTCGTTAAATAAAGGCGGCGCTCCATTGGTCGATCTAACACCCGAAGCAGCCACCGACATCTGCATGAACCAATGCCGGGGCATGTGCTGCCGGGGTCCCCTTATCCTAAGGCTGATTGGGGATGAGCCAGCCATGTTTGAAGAAAAGGCCGCGGCGCTGGGATTGGCCGTAAAGGTAGACGCGGCGCCCGGCGGTGGCGCTTGGGTCAAGTTTGCTGAACATCCGGGTGAGCGGTGCCCCATGCTGGAAGACGCCACCTCAGCCTGTCGTATCTACGAAGACCGGCCCCAACGTTGCCGCAGCTTCCCAGAGCGGCCCACTCCCGGCTGCGCTATTTCCGGATGGGATGAAACGGCCGACAAATAGTCTCACTAGTAGTTTGACCCGCTGATGGCTGGTGGTGGAAGACTACCTGGCTGCTAAGACCTGTTATTCCGATCCTTCGGCGGAAGGAGAGGAATCTGGAAATGTGCAAAGAACCACCCCAGATTCTTCGTCGCTGCGCTCCTCGGAATGACACCTGCCATTTTGCCTAGATAGAACCCCGAGAAGGATGTCATAGAACCAAACGCGAATACCCGACAGATATCAATATCGCCGAAATAGGAGTAACGCAATAGAGAATCGCCAACCTGAATTTGAACAAGGACCATTGGATGCCATGGACGCCCACGTGGCCGCGTTGAATGCCCGGGATGATGAGGCTCTTTTCCTAACTATGCACACGCCCCACGTCCGCATTTCCACCGCAGGTATCGCCATTTATCCGACCCTAGATGACTTGAGGACGTCTTATCTGCGAGAATTCTCCGAACGGGCCGGATCAGATTGGGATCACACCGTTTTCGAAAGTAAGGATGTGATCCACAGCTCGGAGAACAAGGCCCATGTGTTTCTCCAATTTACCCGCTACGACAACTCCGGGAACAACATTGGGACCTTCCGGTCTCTGTGGATCATGATCCGGAAGGACGGGCCGTGGGGAGCACAAGCTCGATCAAGCTTCGCGCCGTGATTACACACGTAGATACGGTCGGAAATCTGTTGGAAGAAGGTCCAGAGAATGGTTGGGAGAGGTGGCTCCCGAAGCGAGGCTTTTGCCGGTGGCTGGCGGTATCTTAAGCTAAGTCCGCCAGCCAGTCGTCAGTTGGCAGCCGGCGCCAGAGTAGCCAGCTCCAGACTGTCGCCGATATGGGCTTGAATAACGTCCAAAGCCGGGAAATCCCACTCGGAGACGAAAGTTATCGCCGTGCCGTGACGCCCCATCCGGGCCGTCCTGCCGATCCGGTGGACGTATTCCTCCAGATTACCGGGCATGTCGTAGTTGATCACGTGGGACACTGCCGGAATATCCAAGCCCCGGGCGGCGACGTTGGTAGCCACCAAGACGCGGAGGTCGCCGGAGCGGAAGCGGGTCATAACCCGGTCACGGTGGGCCTGAGTCATGTCTCCATGAATGGCTTGAACGTCGTACTCCCTACGTTGCAGGTGGGACACCAGCATGTCCACCCCAATCTTGGTCCGCCGGAACACCAGGGCTTGAGTGATCACGCCGGGCTGGCGAAGCAACGATTCTAGAGCGGTGGGGCGGTCCCGGTCGGCCACTTCGTAGTAACGCTGGGTCACACCCTCCACCGGTTCGCCGTCTCCACCAACTTGTATCCAGGCGGGATCTTTCAAATAGTGGCGGGCCAATCGGTGAATCGGTCCCGGCATGGTGGCGGAGAACAGAAGGGTTTGCCGGGCTTTCGGGGTCCAACGGAGTATGTATTCGATGTCGTCGGCGAACCCGATATCCAGCATCTGGTCGGCTTCGTCCATAACAACGAACTTAACCTGTCCAATGTCCACGGTGCCGCGCTGCATATGGTCCATCAACCGGCCTGGAGTGGCCACGATTATCTGGACGCCCCGCCGCATCGATTCCAATTGGCGGCTCATGGCCTGTCCGCCATAGACGGCTATGATTTTTACGCCGGTGTGCTGCCCGAGTTTAGACAGCTCGCCTTTGACTTGGACGGCTAATTCTCTGGTCGGCACCAAAATCAATGCTTGAGGGTCATTGGTGTCACGGTCCACTGACTCTACCAGAGGAATACCAAATGCCGCGGTCTTACCGGTCCCGGTTTGGGCTTGGCCAACCACGTCCCTTCCTGACCGAACCAAAGGGATAATCTCGGCTTGGATGGGAGTAGGCTCGGCATACCCCATGCTTTCTAGGGCTCGGCCCACTGGACCGGAAACAGGAATAGTGCCGAAGAACTGGGGATCAGATTGAGCTTGGGGAGAGCTGACGGCGGGGCGAGGCATGGGACGTTCCGGAGAGCGAGGCCTGTCTGTTGCGGACTTGAGGGCTGGTGAAGGCGGGGACGCGTTCGGGACCGCCCGCGGGACCGGTGGCTTTGTAGGCCGTTCGGTGGTGACCGCTGCCAGAAGACTATTAGTGGGCGATGATTGCTGCGGCGGTGGTGTTTTGGGGTCGCTTTTGGGGAAGCTTGCGGTTAGCTTACGTAACAATGTACCGAGAATTGGGGTTACCTCCGATGGTCAGGGCAGGTGAGATGCATTGTATCTGACTGGTGCTTGGCGCACAAAAGGGGCCTTGGGTTTAGCATCTCATCTGTTGCGCTGTTCGCATGACTCGTAAAAATAATATCAATTTAGAGACGAATTGTAAAGAATGAATGCCTAGAAGCGCCTCGTCCCGTGGGGAACGATGCTCCCGTTAGCCCTGGAACTTCATCCATACCCCGGTTCCGCGTCGCCTCGCTATAATGTCCAGGACGTCCGCCAAGTAAGACTCTCAAACCGCTAGACGAGGATATTCCGATGCAACCTGACGAACTCAACATGACGACCGCCGTCACCGGCCACCAACTATTCCTGTTCGTAACATTCGGTGACGGCAGGGGCGATGGAGAACTTGCCAAGGCCGTAGACCAACTGGGCCAAGACCTGGACAACATGCACCACGCCGGCGGGCCGCCTTCTGACGAGGCTTTTGAACGCGGCCGGTTCCAGTTGCTACGGGCGGAGGACGGCCTAACCAGCGAGCAGCAGATCGCGCATCCGGAAATATCCGAGTCCCATGGGCTCATCCGGCTGGAATGTGCGACTCTGGCGCCTCTCAAGATCTACGAGACCGGATTGAGGCAGTTGATCGAAACTCGGGGAGGATCGGTGGAAACTTTGGCCGGAGTGATGAGGGCCCGCAGCTACACCAGCCACGCCATGACTCAATTTGCCTACGCCCACGCCCTGCCGCCTGGTCCAGGAGAGATTTACCCGCTGGCGGCGGTGACCCCGATGAATAAGACGCCCGCCTGGTGGAATATGGACTTTTTACACCGGGAAAGCTTCTTCCTACCGAGATACGACGTGAACGAGAACATGGTTGTGAAGGGCCACGCGTTGGCCAGCGCCGCCGGCGTTCCCAACATCAACCGCCGCCTGGTCCACGCTCCGGAAGGCTATGGGCTGGATGAGAATTACGACTTCGTAGGCTACTTCGAATTTGCCGAATCTGACGCTCCGGTGTTCCACCAAGTGATGGCGGCGCTCCGGGACACCGAGCAGAACCCCGAGTGGAAGTACGTCCTGGAAGGCCCCGAATGGTGGGGAAGGCGGGTCGGGAACGCCCAAGCTTTCTTAGAGAAATGACCCCTGTTTACTTCTGATTGGGTAGAAAGTCTGCCCTGCTTCTCTGAGGTGCCGAAGCCAATTCCAGGGCCGCTACGGCCAAGGCTAAGATAATTCTTTGCTATGCCGCTTGGTCCAAATCAGAGCCTATCCATGGCCGGGCCAACCCCCGGTTGTGAGCGGTCCTTTCGGGATCGCCATGCAGAGCCACCCGGCGGATGGCTTCGTCGGCTCTGGATTTTTGAGATGGCCTGAATCCCCATAGGCGGGCCGGTTTCGAATCCTGAAAGAGTGCATACCGGATAAAGGCTAGTTCATCTTCGTCGATCTGGCCGGCCCAGCCCGGTTTCAGAAGTCGAGGGTCACCAACCGGCGTTGGAATCAGGAATTGCTGCCTTGGTGTTGTTGGTTTCGGTGGCGAAAATACCACTTCTGCCTCCCCCCTCCTTCACGATACTTCAGCGCCCCACAGCCGGCAAAATCCGAGTGACAGCACCTTTGGCTCTTAGATTCCTCCGTAGGCAACATTGATTAAGGTGCCCTTCTGGAATCTAACCCGAGAATCCCCGGTGGCTAATGGACCACATCACGCTTGCGATATTGGATCATGATCGCGGGGTGAAAGTCCTGCTATACACGTTCATCGGCGTTCAGTTTCTGAAACTACTCACTAGTGTGTACTCAGTATTCGTTCGTCACCTAGTATTCGCCCAATAAACCCATTAAGCAGATGCTTGCCGGAATCTCCTTTAATGCCATCCCCCACTGGCCTCGGCCACGCATTAGTCAGGTCCGGCGGATCTCATTACATCTACCGGCGTACTGGGTACGCAAAAGCGTTCATGGTAGGGTGACCCCACATTACGTCTGATCGAGCAATATGTCTACCCCATATCTTTGGAGCGCCGAAGCAAACGTAAGGGCTTCTGATTCCGTTTCCAGTGTGGCGACCTCGGCGAAGGGCACCTCAACATCCTCGTACTGCTCATACTCTTCATCGCAAGACTCCACGCAGATCCAAACCTTGTATTTCATGGATTATCCTTAAAAGAAGGCCCCCGAACTAATCCGGGGGCCTGTTTTTGGTCCTAAATTTGGCGCGCCTGGCGGGATTCGAACCCACAACCCCTGGGTCCGAAGCCTCTTGCCCGGGATGTTGTTCTATGTCGTCAGATACGATTTTAAAACATCTCGTCCGGCCGATCTGCGGCTTTTTGTATCTGTAGTGCTAACGGGTGTTGTTACGTGGTAAGAAGTTTGGCAGCAAAATAGTAGCAAAAGCGGCCGGGAAATTCCGGCCGTCTATTTCTTCCATTCTGCCTCCCTGGGTTGTTTTGCGAAGCTTTACGTTTTGCCGAACCTTGGCAAAAGAATCGCGCCTTCGGCCATCACTGATCGCAGGGACCCGATCAAAAGGGTGATAGAGTCTTGGACGAATGAGCGCAACCAATTCGAATATTCAAGATTCCGGGTGGGGCGGGCTTACCTTGCGGCCCGGCCATAGATGCCTTGGACGAGTACAACTGTCCCAATCCGGCTGCCCGATTATTTATAGCAACCTTCGGTGGAACTTATTAAATTACCTCCTCCTCCTTCAGTCGAGCCAATTCCTCTTCTCCATAGCCGAAGAAATCGCGATAAACCTCGGCGTTATGCTCTCCAAGAAGCGGTGACGTGGTCACCTCGACGGGCGATTCGGACAGCTTGATTGGAGACCCAGGCAGGTTGAGGGTCCCTCTCTTCTGGTGCTCCACTTCAATGATCATTCCCCGCTCGCGCAGATGCTCGTCCTGGTGGAGGTCCACGGCGTTCATGGTGGCTCCAGCGGGAACCCCCGCGGCCCCCATCAAATTCATGACCTCGAACTTGGTTCGCTGGGTCGTCCAGGCTTCGATCATCTCGTTGACTTCCTGCTCGTGTTCGCCGCGCCACTTCGGGTCAGAGTAGTTGGGGTCTCCTACCAGGTCGTCCCGTCCTATCACCTTTAGAAGTGCGTCCCACATGTGGGGCCGCACCGGTTGAGCGTATATGAAGCAATAATCGTCCGGCCCCCCCGGCATACACTTGTATATGTCGGCTGGCACGCCTCCCCCTACTACATGGTTGCCAGGCCGGTCCAGAGGCTCCCCCGTCTCGTAGTAGCTGCGCAACCGAGGACGGCAAAAGTTCACGACGCAGTCTTGCATGGAGACTTCGACCACCTGGCCTTGTCCCGTAGTCTGCCTCTGCCACAAGGCTCCCAATATGCCTATGGCGGCATGGAGACCGGTGCCGGTGTCACCAATGGTGGGCCCGGGCTTCAGGGGCGGACTGCCTGGGAATCCGGTCATGGTCATGGCGCCACCCATGGCCTGAGCAATCATATCGAAGGCTTTGTAGTCGGCGTAGGGCCCATAGGTGCCGAAACCCTTGATGCGGGCCATGATGATCCCGGGATTCACCTCTTTGAGCACGTCATAGCCCAGTCCCAGCCGTTCCATCGCGCCGGGAGCCATGTTCTCGGCCACTATGTCTCCCTGCCGTACCATATCCAGGAACATGGACTTGCCTTCCTCACTCTTGAGGTTAAGGGTCACACTCCGCTTGTTCAGGTTCAA
>CATMOE010000042.1:0-34067 GCA_950072105.1 uncultured Dehalococcoidia bacterium | reverse complement strand
TAACACCTTAACCGCTCGATGTTGTCATTTCCTTGCCCTACTGTCAGTGAAGGCCCCGCCGCTTGATCCACCGATGAGTCCCCTGAGGGAAAACTTTAGGGGTCAGCGGCTTTTTCTTTCAACTAATATTAAAAGTGTATAAAAATCCAACCAAATACCAGATAGAGTATGAGTGGGCCAAATTGCTACCATAAATGGTAGGCCAAATTGTACAAGCCGATATTTGGAAAGTCAATAGTACCCGGAACGAAAATGGGGAACTTCGATAAATCTCGGAAGGATCCGTGAATAAGGCTACTAAAAAATGGAAATCCGCCCTCGGTTGTGGTCCTTCCTAGGACGACGGAGGGCGGCATTTCCGCGGTTCACTTTAACCATGTAATAACAGGACGGGCAGCCAGTTGGCAGCGACGGCGCATCGCGAGAGTTCGACCGGTTTATATCCAAATGCCCGTCGTGATAGCCACGGGGAAAAGGAGTGCTACTCTTCTGGCATTCCCAGCCAGCAAGTCATTAAGCTGGCGCGCACATTCTGATCGATGGCGTCTTGAGTTTCCGCTATGCTGTTTATCTTGTCGGTCTCGAACCTTATATGATGCTCCAATCGCAGACGGGGCACTGGTTCTTGACGCAGCTGAGATTCCAAATCGTGGATATCGCTGTTTAAGGTAAGCAGCCTGGAAAGAACGGAAGATTGCAAGCTATTGTTTGACAACGTTATCTCCTTCTGGTTCGCCGGTTGACTCTTGAATATTGCTATCGCCGTTGGGTTTTGAGATTCGGCCCCGCTGGCGAGCCTGGCCATTTGCGGTCCTCCGCCTTTTACGGCTAGGTTCTCCGGGCGGCACATCCATTAAAGGTAGCTGGGTGTTCTCTTCTCTGAGGTCTTGCACCGCTTGCTCAAAGCTTTCGATCTGCTGAAAGTCCTGATAAATGCTGGCAAACCTTATATAAGCGACCCGGTCCAATTTCATCAGCCGTTCCATCACCATGGAGCCGAGAATGGACGTCGGGACTTCTACTTGACCCAGATGTTGCAGCTCCGCCTCAACATCCTCCACCATCTTCTCGATGGTCCGGGAAGAGATCGGGCGTTTGGTGCAGGCCTTCCTGATCCCAATGATCAGCTTTTCCCGGTTGAATTCCTCCCGCCGCCCATCATGTTTGGACACCATCAGGGCGGTTGCCTGAATCCTTTCATAGGTGGTGAATCGAAGGCCGCAACGCTGGCATTCCCGCCGGCGCCGTATGCCGTTTTCCACCACCCGGGAATCGGTTACCTTGGAATCACTGAATGTACAATAAGGACAATGCATATCTTGACTATTTTCTTAAAATAATTCCGAAATCATTTAAGAATACTACATACTGTGTAGGTTTTATGTCAAACTACCACCGATAGTAGTCAGATTGTATACTCGAGTATAGCCAAAGTCAATAGAAACGCGCCGGATTCCGCCTCTCAGGCTCCGAACTGATTTGCGTTCAATATGTTATGTCCCCTTGGTACGATCCACAGCCACTACAACAAGGCAAGTAATCGCGGATTTCGGAAATACCAGCCGATATTCTGGGCGAAATCCCTACTCCCTATCTCCGGCCTCGGCATAATAGGCGTTCTCGTTGTTTCCATTGGCGTCGGCTATCGAATCCAGGGCTCGGGGGCAACGTCCCCCATCGACAAAAAAGTAGAGGCCGCCCCATAGTGGGACGGCCTCGATAAGGTTCTCGGCGCCTATTTGTTTAAGGTTACTAAGGAAAGAGTATTATTGCTTCCAGGCTTCCGAGAATATTCCTCATATTTGGTGGAGCTTCATGCTCCAGTAGGTTTTCCATGTGGCGCCCCCGGATGGTTTTCCGGGGGCGCCACATCATATTAGCCCGGTTAGTTTATCTGAAGAACCCCCGGTTCCTGGAGGACGATTGGCGGCGCAGGAAGCTGGGAACGTCCAGTTCCTCTTCGCTTTCGGGGATTACGTCCTGCAACAGCCGTTCCAGGTCGGCTTCACGGGCATGGTCATTGTCCGCCATCACTGGGAAGGAAGCGGCTACCATGGTGATTTTTACTTCGTCGTCCAACTTGGGGTCACGGCAGGTCCCGAAGATGATGTTGGCGTCCGGGTCGGCCATTTCCTGGATGACGTTGGCGGCCTCCTGGACCTCCTTAAGGCTAAGGGTTGGGCCGCCGCTGACCACGAACAGGATCCGCTTGGCCCCGTCCATGGCGATATCCAGCAACGGGCTCTTGGTGGCCATTATGGCCGCCTCCACCGCCCGGTTTTCGCCCCGGCCCTTGCCGATGGCCAGCCAGGCGGGACCGGCGTTGCTGAGAATGGTCTTCACGTCGGCAAAGTCGACGTTGATCTCGCCGGGTACCGTAACCACTTCGGCGATGGCCTGGATGGCTTGCTGCAAAACGGAGTCGGCCATCTTGAGGGCGTCTTCCCAAGTGAAGGTCTGCTCGCCCTGGGTGTTCATGGTCAACAACCGGTCGTTGGGGATCACGATGACCGTGTCCACATGGTCCCTGAGACGGGCGATCCCTTCTTCGGCGTTCTTGCGCCGGTTATTGGCTTCAAAGGAGAAGGGCTTGCTCACCACGGCCACGGTCAAAGCGCCCGACTCCTTGGCGATCTGGGCAATCACCGGCGACGCGCCGGTGCCGGTGCCGCCGCCCATACCCACGGCCAGGAAAACCATGTCGGCACCTTCGACAGCCTTCTCGATATCCTGCCGGCTCTCTTCCGCGGCCTGACGACCCAGGTCGGGTTGGGCGCCTGAACCGAGTCCCCGGGTCAGGTTCTGTCCGATGGCGATCCGGTGCGCCACATCACAGCGGAAAAGGTGTTGGGAGTCGGTATTGACCGCATAGTATTCCACAACGGGCAACTTTTCCTTAAACATCCGGCTCACGGCGTTACTGCCGCCTCCGCCTATACCCAAAACTTTAATAATAGGGACGGCCAGGCCCCCTTCGGGCATCAAGTTCAAAGGATCCAAGTTTTCCCGTGCCGGCTCCCAAGACGCTGAGTTTTCCAAAACCATGGTTTCCCCTCCACATCACGAGTTTTATCCTGTTTTACACTGGTTGTTCCGGTATCATTCGGCGTCGCAGTGTTGTTGATTCGATCACGCGTCGCCATCGCGATACGGTCTTCAGGCTGGGCCAATCCCCAGCGGTTACCCGACTTGAACGCCTTGCTCTTGTTTGCGACCTCCCATCAGCCGCTCCCGCAGAGATCTGTGGACTTTGACCGTCCGGTCTCTGGTGCTATAGGAGCGCCTTTCCCCTTGATGTTTGATTCCCCAAAGCAGCAGTCCCACCGCGGTGGAGGTGCTGGCTTTTTGTAATTGCGTAGGCAGCCCTGCGATGCCCTGAGGGTAGGCCAACCTAACTGAACCTCCCAAGGTTTTCAGAGCCAGTTCACGTATCCCGGGCAACTCGGCGCATCCTCCCGTAATCACTAACCCGGCGGTTGGAAGTTGCCGTAGGCCTGACTGGCGGACCCGCAACAAGATCTGTTTAAGCATTTCCACTGTCCGGGCATGCAGGGGTTCGCAAAGGTCTTTGCGCTTGGCGATCCTTCGAGGCTGCCCTTGGAAGCTGGGCACCACCACTTCTTCGTCTGCCCGAACTAGTTCAGGCAAGGCATTACCCCACTTCAATTTGATGTCTTCAGCCAAGAAATAAGGGATGCGCATAGCCACGGCCAGGTCCCTGGTGAGTTGATTGCCGCCCACTGGAATCACCGCCGAATACCACGGGTTTCCCTGACGGTAAATCATTAGATCAATGGTCCCGCCGCCGATATCGACCAATACGGCGCCCATCTCTTTCTCGTCGCCGGTCAGAGTGGACTCAGCAGACGCCAGCGATTCCACGACCAAGCTCCTGACCGAAACCCGGCTGGCCTCAATGGCTTTAACCGTATTTCTTAGCGTTGCCGCGTCTCCCATCACTACATGGGATTCAACGTTTATATGCTTGGCGTGAAGCCCGGCGGGATTTCGCACCGCTTCCATGCCATCGACTTCATACCCAATGGGTATCATGTGCAGAATCTCTTGAGACGGGTCCACTTTGGGAAAGGACGACCGGATCAACTGATCCAGGTGCTGAGGACCAATATCTTCATCGGCGCTGGGATTTTCCATCATGTCTTTCGTGTTAAGACAACTGATGTGGGACCCGCTAACACCGGCATACACTCCGGAGATGACTCCCCGGCCGATGTACCTTTGTGCTTCTTCCAAGGAGGATTTAACGGCGACTTTGACCTCATCTATGTTGTCTATGCGGCCTTTCTGCATCCCTTGGGAGGTAACCATTCCGGTCCCCAAGATCTTCAGATCCCCTTCAGCACCCACCCTAGCAACGATAGAGCAGACCTTATTGCTGCCGATGTCAACAGCGGTGTAGAACGTTTCCTTACTCAAATCAATACCGTCCTTTCATCCTGGTTGGGCCTTGCCGGACCCTTCAGCGGCGCTCCGCTACCCGCATCCGGGCGCTGCGGCTTCGTGGATTACCGGCCACTTCCTCCGAAGATGGCCTGATTATTCTGCGATTTATTAGGTTCAAAGTAGGCTCGTGCTGGCAAACGCATACCGGAAGTCCCGGAGGGCAGATACAGGCGGCGGACTCCCGTTGAAAGGCAGTCTTAACTATCCTGTCTTCCAGGCTGTGGTAGCTGATGACCGCCAGTCTTCCAGAGGGGGCCAATAGATCGATCGCCGCAGCTAATCCAGTCTCCACGCTAGCCAACTCATCGTTGACCTCTATACGGAGTGCCTGGAAAGTACGTGTTGCTGGGTGTACCCGGTTTCCCTTCCTTGATCCCGGACCCAAAGCTGCCGCAACTAGGGAAGCCAGTTGGCCGGTGGAGTTGATGGGCCGGTTGCGGACGATCGTCCGGGAGATTCGGCGGGACCGGGGTTCCTCACCATACCGGAATATAACGTTGGCCAGGTCCTCTTCAGAGTAGGCGTTGACGATGTCGTCCGCGGAAAGAGGCCCATTGGGGTCGTATCGCATATCCAGGGGTTCATCCGTCCGAAAACTGAACCCATATCCTGGTGTATCAAGCTGGCGGGAAGACAGACCCAAGTCCATGAGTATCCCATCAACCCGGTCGATTCCGTGATCGTTGGCCATAGCCACCATTTGGCTGTAATTACCTTGAATGGGAATAAAACTTTCGCCGAATCGCTCCAGACGAACGGCCGCCCTGGCCAAAGAACGGGGGTCACGATCGATGCCCAACACCCGGCCTCCGGGAGCTGAGGCTTGAAGCAAGGCGGAGGCGTGTCCACCTTCGCCCGCGGTGGCATCCAGATAAACGCCGCCTGGATGCACCAACAGTCGTTCCAACGTTTCGGAGAGAAGAACCGGTTGATGGAAAACAGAGCCTTGGTCAGCGGAACCAGTGAACTCCGTCACCCTGCCGCTCCAAGATTCGTAAAAAGGCCTTTCGATTGTCGTTGCCGCAAGAACCACCGTGTCTCCCAGAACAGTAGGCTCTGGCCCGCCCTGGGGCACCTTGCCTACCGCTGTCATACTGTGTCGGCCGCCCGATCACCACGGAACCACTCGTTAGGTGATCGCTTATTAGCAGATCAGGGATTCTTCCCCTAACCCACTCTAAAAGGCTACCGTTCCGGGATCCATCGGCTATCCTGCTAATCGTCAGGTTAGCCAAAGTTGGCCGGCTGATGCTAGTACCTTACGGCCTGCGCCGGCGTTGGTGCGGCAAGGCGATGGGGCTCTAGTCCACTCAAAACCTTTATCCGCGCCATTTGGGCAAACTTACCAATCAGGGTATGTAAATGTCAACGGTTTTTAATATTATTTTTATACCTTTTTTATGTTTTGGACAAATAAAAGTCTCAAGCCGTTCCTAGGGCGGTGATCTACGTTTCCCTAGTTCGGTACTTCATCGCTATCCTTTATATAGGTAGGGACAGAACCAATACGGCTAAGGTTCGCGCATCTAGCACTTGAATAGACGGCGTGTGATCACCGCCGTCCATCCGGGCGCGTGAGGCCGGTAACCTTTTAACAAAGGGGTGGTTATGCTATACTGAGGCGTATTCCAAGTTCAAAAGTCGTCGGCGATGTGGGGAGGGGAAGGCAGTGTTCAGTACGCCTAGCATCCGGTATCCCCAAGAACTCAGAGCCCACACCATCTCAACAGAACGGAGTTAGTCAGCGGTGATCGTCACCAAGGAGTCCGTAACCCCCACAGATATCACCCTCAATGTAACCATGGCGTCCGAGGACGAAGAGCCCTTCATCGGCCGGTCTTACCGCCGGTTGGCGAGCCGGGTTAAGATTCCTGGTTTCCGCCCTGGTAAAGCCCCCAGATCAATAGTAGAAAGTCATTTGGGCCGCACCGCTTTGGTGCAGGAAGCGCTGGAATTCATGATTCCAGAGACCCTGGACCAAGTCCTCAGCGATGAAGATATCCAAGCCTTTGCCGACCCCCAGTTGGAACTTCTAGAGATTGAACCCGTATCATTCAAAGCGATTGTTCCTTTAGAGCCGCTGGTGGACCTGGGCGATTTTCGAAGTATCCACGTGGACCGGGAACCGGTAACGGTCAGTGACGACCAGGTGGACCAAGTCATTGAGCAGCTTCGATCTGAAGCGGCCCCTTGGGACCCGGTGGAACGCCCCGTCCAATTTGGTGACCTGCTGAACTTGAACGTCGATGGCACCATCGAAGGGGAACAAGCCATCAACGATAAAGAGGTCGACTTCATCCCGCAAGAAGACAATCCCATGCCCATGCCCGGGTTCTCAGCAAACCTGGAAGGCATGGCCGCCGGAGAAACAAAAGAGTTCTCCCTTTCCGTTCCCGAAGACCACAACCAAGAGGAATACGCCGGTAAAGATTGTCAGTTCAAAGTTGAAGTGCTCTCCATTAAAGAGAAGCTGCTCGCTGAGTTGGACGATGAATTCGCCAAAGGGATCAGGGACGGTTATGAAAACATGGAGGCCCTCAAAGACTTCGTGCGAGGGCGGATAAGGGAAGACGCCGAAGCCTCCGCGGAGCGCCAAGCTCAAGATGCCAGCCTGCAAGAGTTGCTCAAAACGGCTTCGATTCAGGCGTCAGATCTGATCTATCAGCGAGAACTGGACCACATGTACGAGGAACGTGAGCGATCGTTGCGCAGCCAGCGCATGGATATGGATACCTACCTTGGTTACATCGGGAAAACCAGCGAGGAGTGGCGGGAGGAGCTTCGGCCTAGAGCCGAGGAGCGGCTGAACACCTACTTGGTGCTCCGGAAATTGGCCCAGGAAGAAGATATCGAAGTCTCGCCGGAAGACATCCAATCTGAGATTGATTCCATAGTTGCCACAGCGGGGGATTCCGAGGAATCGATGAGAGGTTCCCTTTCCTCCGAAAGCGCCCGGGAGTCTATACGGTCATCCTTGGTAAACCGTCAGGTCATGACCCGTTTGGTGGAGATCGCCGGGGCGGCAGCCCCCGTGTCTGATGACCAGCCTACCAACGATGACAACGCCGAAGACACCGAAGAAGAAACCACTGCGGCCGGTTCGCCGGACCCTGAAGTACCAGAGCAAGGAGCAGAACCAGATGCTTAACTACCCCCAAGATCCATCGGTCAACCAAGCAGCGGGCTTCGGCCAGACGGCTGGAGAACAAGGATTGTTTGTCCCCGAAAGTATTATTCCCATGGTTATTGAAACCAGTCCCCGGGGAGAGCGGGCATTTGATATCTACTCTCTACTGTTGAAAGAGCGGATCATCTTCTTGGGCACTCAGATCAACGACCACATGGCCAACGTGATTATCGCCCAACTCCTTTTCCTCGAACGGGAAGACCCGGACAAAGGCATCAGCATATACATCAACAGCCCCGGAGGAGTCATTAGTTCCGGCTTGGCGATATACGACACTATGCGGCTTATCAGTCCCGAAGTGTCCACCATATGCCTCGGCATGGCCGCCAGCATGGCTACGATATTGCTGTCCGGCGGCGCCAAGGGAAAACGCTACGCCTTACCCAACTCCACCATCCACATGCACCAGCCGATGGGAGGCGCCCAGGGCCAGGCCAGTGATATAGAGATCGCCGCCCGGGAGATTCTCCGGTTGCAAGACACGATACGTAACATCCTGTCCGAAAACACCGGTCAAACTTATGACAAGATCGCCAGGGATACGGACCGCGACTTTTATCTCACATCACAGCAAGCAGTCGAATACTCCTTGGTAGATGAGATACTTGGTTCCAAATCAGACACATCCGATGACTCCGGCGAAGAGAAAAAGGACTCCAGCGAAGAGAAAAAAGATTAGATAAAACATCGTCGACCCAATAGTTTCGAATCCAAAGATGAGATTAGCCCTACGGTTCCCGAGGCCGGCAAAGCCTGGCAACCAGGGTGGCACGGGAAAGGGATTATCGGATTCGGTTTCGGAGGTATCTTCGTAGATCTGGGGGTGAGTGTTGGCCAGCAATAAAAACGCGCCGAGGATCTCGCAGTGTTCGTTTTGCGAGAAATCTCAGGCAAGGTCCCGTTTGGTTATGGCTGGACAGGGAAGGGCGGCGGTCTGCTACGATTGTATCCAAGTTTTAAACCAATTGGTTGAAGAAGAGACCCCCAAGACAGCGGTGGACCGGGGGGATGACGGACCGCTGGTTCCCCGAAAGATTTACTCCAACCTGGAAACCTACGTTATCGGTCAAGATCGGGCTAAAAAGATTCTGAGCGTGGCCGTCTACAACCACTTCAAACGGATCTGGAACGGCAAGAACTCCTCGGATATTGAGCTCCAAAAGACCAACATCTTGCTGATGGGCCCTACCGGCTGCGGCAAGACCCTCTTGGCCGAAACTCTGGCCCGCACTCTTGATGTGCCATTCGCCGTATGCGACGCGACGTCGCTCACCGAGTCTGGATATGTGGGGGAGGATGTGGAAAACATCCTCCTCCGTTTGATTCAGGCAGCCGACTGGGATGTGGCCCGGGCCGAGCATGGCATCATCTACATCGACGAGTTGGATAAAATCGCCCGCAAAGAAGGCGTGAACCGCTCTATCACCAGGGACGTATCCGGCGAAGGCGTCCAGCAAGAGCTACTCAAGATCATTGAAGGGTGCGTCGCCAACGTGCCGCCGCAAGGAGGCCGCAAGCACCCTCACCAAGAATTTCTGCAGATCGACACCCGTAACGTCCTGTTCATTTGCGGTGGGGCCTTTGACGGCTTGGACGACATCGTCTCTCGAAGGCTGGCGTCCGGTTCCTCTCGCTTGGGTTTCCTCGCCGGTGGCAGGGGTGGGGAAGAAGAGGAACCTAATTACCTAAGCCAAGTTGCTCCGGAAGACTTGCTGCAATTCGGGTTCATCCCTGAAATGGTGGGCCGGCTACCGGTAACCGTGTCCCTGGATTCCCTGGACAAAGACTCTTTGGTCCGAGTACTTACCGAGCCTAAGAACGCTATAGTAAAGCAATACCAACAGCTATTCAGCATGGACGGTGTGGAATTGGAATTCACCCCGGAAGGGCTGGAAGCCGCCGCCGAGCGGGCTCTGGAACATCAGACCGGCGCCCGGAGCCTGCGCTACATCATCGAAGAGACTTTGCTCGACGTGATGTACGAGCTTCCTTCATTGACCGATGTCGCGCGGTGCATAGTGGGACGGGAGGCGGTTGAAGGATCGGAAGACCCGGTTCTGATTGGCGAGTCCGGTGAACCCCTGAGCATATCCCTGGGTTTGGTGGAAAAGTCAGCCTAAGAACCGCTCCCGATTTGTTCCGAAGCCATTGCCCGTTTTATCTCCGGGTCCAGGCATATACCTTGAAAAGTATTTGTCCCTAGGCGGCCGGAGTGCGTCCCGGCAAATACCTCGCCATCCCTGATGCTTAGCCGTCCCTCGGCTACAGCCCGCAGTGTCTCAAATAGCAGGTAGGGCTCCTTCTGATATTCGACCTGACGAATCAACTGAAACAGGGCAAACTCCTCTCTTTCGTCTTCCTTCACCTGATCCAGATTCCTTTGTTCCAAAGCCTGCCGATGCACATCGAACTCCGAACCGGTCAGCGGCGCCGTGCAGTAAGAGATCAACGGCCCCCTATCCACTTCTTCGGTGGCCAGGTGGATCATTGCGCCAGTCTGGGTGGCCTTGGTTTCGATCAGACGCCAAACAACCTCTTGCCAAGTGCCGGTGGGGCCGTCGGGCAAAGCTGGGTGCAGGTTCAGAAGGGAATACTGGCGGCACATGTCGCCGCCCACGATCAACATGTATCCGGCCAGCACGCAGATATCCGGTTGAAATTCGCCTAGCAATTCCATCACCCGGACGTCGTATTCGTCCCGATGGTCGGCAAACCGGCCCCCCAGCGCTCTCCGGAACTTGTTGGAGGAGAGAGTGATCAGGGGCAAGCCGTACTTCCCGGCTAGCTCAAAAAACTGGTCCGAACCTTCGGCCTCGCCGGGCTCCCGGTTGCTGAAAACGAACTGGATGCGGGCATCCAATAGACCTATTGCCAAGCGGTCCTGGACAAATCGCAACAATCCTTGAGAACCGGGCCCTCTCCCGGTGGAAAACCAGCCGATATTAAGCATAGCCACCCAACATCCAACACGGAGAAATCTACGCCTGTGGTTCCCACTCTTCCTCGTCTGAGTTCGACGAGAAACTGTCTTTCAAGTTCGTGATCTTCAGTTCGGCCTCATCCAACAACTGATTGCAGCGCCGGACCAGATTCATGCCCTCTTCATATCGAGCAGTAGCGTCGGCGAGGCTCAAGCCCCCATCATCCAGAGATTCGGCCATCTCGTTCAAGCGGCGAAAGGCCTCTTCAAATAAAAGGGTGTCCAGTTCTTGTGTAGACTGAGGTTCTGGTGAGTCAGCCATATCCAACGTCTCCCCGGTTTAGCCTGAAAGCGGATTTCCCCTACCGCCCCGTAGACGAATCGTGCCGAATAAATCTCCTGACGGAATCCATTGGTAACACGTGGTGGACCTAGATCAGGCGCTCCATACCGGCGCCCGCGGCCACGGCCTTTTTCTTCCTGATGACGGTTTTGGGCTTGACCGCATGGCCGGCGGTGGCCTCTACTTGACCGTCGCTGACGGTGATAGAAAGGGCATCACCATCTTCAACCTGGTCCAAATTGGTTACAACTTGGCCGGTGACCCGTTTCTGAACCACGGAATAGCCCCGGCGTAGCGTGGCAACGGGATCCAGGGCGCGCACCCGGTCTTCCCGGTTTTCCACTTGCATACGGATGATTTTCAACCGGTTGGTCAGGGTGATTCCCGCGCCTCTGGCAATGTCATCGACCTTCCGGCGCCAGTTGCCCGTATCAGGCAGGATTCCTTCAAGGTTTCCTGACAGCCGGGCCACATCGTCGCGGCGCGAATCCACCTGATAGGCCCAGGCCCGGTCAAGATAGGCTAGAACTTCGTCCAACTGCTGTCTCAAGACGTATTGGTCGGGGGCCACGATCTCCGCCGCCGCCGACGGCGTCGGAGCTCTCAGATCGGCCACCCGGTCAGAAATGGTGAAGTCAGTTTCGTGACCTATCGCGCTGACGGTGGGGATGTGGCTGGCGTAGATGGCCCTCGCCACGATCTCTTCGTTGAAGGGCCACAGCTCCTCCAAAGCGCCCCCGCCCCGCGCCAGCACTATGACATCGGCCCGGCCGTCCCGATTAAGGCCTTCAATGGCCGAGACGATCTCAGCGGCGGCTTTCGGGCCTTGCACCAACGATGGAGCAAGTAGAAGCTCCACTAGAGGGTAGCGTCTTTGGATGACGTTTTGGATGTCATGGAATACCGCGCCGGAGGGGGATGTCACCACGCCGATGACCTTGGGGAAGGACGGTAGGGGCCGCTTTCGAGACTCGTCGAACAACCCCTCGGCTTCCAAGCGTAGGGTCAACCGTTCTAATTCCAAGGCCAATTCGCCCACCCCGGCGGCCATGGCCAGATCCACCATGAAGTCGGTGGTGCCCCGGGGTTCGTAGAACTGGAGTCGCCCATGGACCAAAACCGCCGTGCCACCGGCGAGCAATTCCGCTCCCGGCTGGCCGCGAAACATGACGCAGTTAAGCAGGGCTTGGTCGTCTTTCAGGGAGAAATAAGAGTGGCCGGCGGAAGAGACCCGGAGATTGGAAACCTCACCCTCCACCAGCACGTCGGCCAGTAGCGGGTCGCTTTCCAAGACCTCTTTAACATGTTGCGATACTTGGCTGACGGTGTATACAGCCACTGAGCTAGCTAACTCGCTCGGTATATTCTCCGGTGCGCGTATCCACCCGGACTATATTGCCCGCGGTGACAAAGGTCGGCACGGTTACCCGCAGCCCCGTTTCCAGGGTGGCCGGCTTAGTGCCCCCCTGAGCGGTGTTCCCTTGGAAATTCGGCGGGGTCTCTTTCACTTCCAGATCTACGTGAGTCGGAAGGTTGATGTTAATCACCTTCCCTTTGTAAAAGACGGCTTCAACAACCATCTGCTCTTTCAGATAATCGAGGGCTTTGCCCAATTGGCTGATGTCCAGTTCATACTGGTCGAAGGTTTCTTCGTCCAGGAAGTGGTAATAGTCCCCGTCAGTGTACATATACTGGGTCCGCCGGTTTTCGATGTCCGCCATGGAGAATGAGGTGTCGTATCTTTGGAAAGTTCTCTCTACTACCGCTCCGCTGAGGAGGTTCTTCATCTTTATTCGGGTAACGGGCGCCCGCTGCTGCATCTTGTGGCGCTCGTAATCCATTATTTGCCAGGGCTGGTCGTCCAATTCAATGACCATTCCCTTGCTTAGATCGCTAAAGTTGATGCTCATTCCAACCTCCCTTCCGGTAACAAGCTGTCAGCCATCGGCTATCAGCTACTGTAGGTTCAGGCGTGAGGATTCCGCCTCCTTTCAGCGGCAATCCGGGTCACGTCCGTTCAATTTTCTGATTCTGGCGAATCTTTCTGCTCGCGGCGCCGGCTGAGTCCTGACAGCTGATTGCTGAAAGCTGAATGCTTTATTTGGAAGCTTTGCTCAGGACCTTTGCTCCATCGTCTCCAAGGACCACGATATCCTCGATTCGGACGCCACCCCAGCCCGTTAAATAAATGCCGGGCTCCACGGTGAACACCATGTTCGGCTCCAGGGTTTCCGGGGAGTTGGGGCCAACCCTTGGGCTCTCGTGAACCTCTAAGCCGACGCCATGACCCAGACTGTGGCCGAAATTATCTCCATAACCCGCCTCGGCGATGACCATCCGCGACAATCCGTCACAGTCCTCACCGCTCATACCGGCCTTTACCGTATTTATTGCGGTGAGTTGGGCCCCCAACACGATGTCGTAAATCTTATTGAAAGTCTCGTCAGGCTCGCCGACCACGACGGTGCGGGTTATATCCGAGCAATACCCGTCTGCTATTGCTCCCATGTCGATGACTATGGGCTCCCCGGCCTGTATGGGTCGGTCCGAGGGCATATGGTGCGCCATCGCGCCATTGGGACCGGAGGCCACGATGGTGTCGAAGCTGAGTCCGTCGGCGCCGAACTCCCGCATCGCCATTTCCATCCGCCACGCGACTTCCTTCTCGGTCATGCCTTCTTGAATAGTAGGGCAGACAGCTTCCATCGCCGAGTCCGAGGCGTCGATCGCCTTCTGCAGCAGCGCCATCTCTTCCGAGTCTTTAAACACTCGATGCTCTTCAGCGATGCCGGAGGCAGCAACCAACGAAACTTTACCCAGATTCCCGTCTTCTTTCAGGGCATCCCGTACTTTCTCATAATTAGCCACGGTCATATGCCGACTTTCAAATCCAACCCGTTGAACGCCGGTTTCCTTGAGTTGCTCCACCAACCAGCCCCAACCGCCTCGCACCTGAATTACCTGAAAATCGGGCGCTTGATTGACGGCCTGCTCGGAGTAACGTGAGTCGGTAAACAACATGGCCCGGCTGGGGGTGATGAGCAAGTATCCCGAGGACCCGGTGAACCCTGAGAGATAGCGGCGGTTTTCCGGAGCCGAGATCAGGATCGCGTCCAGATTTCTCTCGGCCAGTTGACCCGCCACTCGCTCCAGGCGGTCGCTCATTGCGGTCCCTCTTCTTTGATTATCGCGGCAAGAATGTCCAGAGCCGCAGTATAACTTCTCCAACCAAACCCCGCAATCTGGCCTCGGGCGATGTCGGTAACGACGGAATGACGCCGCCATTCATCTCTTGCGTAAGGGTTGCTCAGATGAACCTCAATGATCGGCACTCCGGCGTCGATGAGGCCGTCCTTTAATGTATAGCTGTAATGGGTCAAAGCACCGGGATTAATGATGATCCCTTGGATGGTCCCAAAATGCTCTTGGATGCAATCAACCAAGTGCCCTTCCACGTTGGACTGGAAGAAAGTGATCTCCACTCCCAGTTTATCGGCCAGTTGAGACACTTCCCGATTCACATCGTCCAAGGTCATAGCGCCGTAGATACCAATGTCCCGGCGGCCTAGGGCGTTGATATTCGGTCCGTTGAGCACTAGGAACTTAGTCATCAGGATCAGTCTCCGGAGGTGCTGATGAAACCGGCGGCATATCGGAGCGGGGATGGTTGGTAAGATAGGCCGAAAGGGCCTCCTGCTTGGTGACATGGGTGTATATCTGGGTGGTGCTGGGGCTGGAATGTCCCAGCAATTCCTGAATCACTCGCAGGTCCGCGCCCCCTTCCAACATGTGGGTAGCGAAGGAATGCCGCAGGGTATGGGGATGTACCCCCAGGGTTGTCTGCGCCTGGATCCCGTAGCGGCCGACCAGCTTTTCCATGCTCCGGCGAGATAGCCGGGCGCCGTAACGGTTTAAGAAGAGCGCCGATTCAGGGCGTATCGCAAGTTGGGGCCTCCCTTCGTCCAGGTAGCGCCGCAATGCCGTGGCGGCAGGCTGGCCGAATAGCACCCATCTTTCTTTAGAGCCCTTGCCCCGGACCAGAATCTCTTTACTGGTGAAGTTCACGTGAGGCAGGTCCATGGTTTGTATTTCGCCCAGCCGAACGCCGCAGGAGTAGAGCACTTCCAAGATCGCCCGGTCCCGCAGTCCCAAAGGAGACGCTTCATCCGGGGCATCCAAAAGCCGGGCCACATCCCGCTGTCCCAGAAAACTGGGAAGGGGTTTTTGGACCTTCACGCGGTAACTCCGGCCCGACGGCACCGGACTAGCTTTGAACAATCCTTGCTGCACTAGAAACAAGTAGAAGGAACGTAACACCGTGAGTTTACGGGCGATGCTGACCCGGGCGTATCCCTTGCCATCCAGGGCATCGGTGGCCAGCCAGGCCATGTATCCCCGGAGCATCGCCCGGTCCATATCTTTCAGAGTTACCTCTTCCAAACCGAGGTATTGCCGGAAGGAGCCGATGTCGTCTAGGTAGATCCGGACCGTGTTTTCCGACAGCCCCCGCTGCCCTCTAAGGTAATCAGGATAACCTTCAACCAGGGCGTCAAAGCGGACCAACTCGGCGGAAATTGGTGTTCCGTGGTCAATCGCCAACTGGCGTCAACTCCGGGGATGGCTCCAGGATGGCCTCACGCCAATCGCAAACGGTGCACGAAAGCATGTCCCGGCCTTGTTGCACCATCATGCCGTTGCACTCTGGGCAAGGGGTGGGCACGGGGCGCTGGTTGCTGATAAAGTCGCAATCTGGGTAACGGGTGCAGCCGAAGAATGGCCGACGGCCGCCTCGGGCCCGCCGTTCCACAATCTCGCCGGCACAGTCGGGCTTGGGGCAAGAGACACCGATCTTGTTCAAGATCGGCTTGGTGGTCCGGCACTCGGGGAATCCGGTGCAAGCCAGGAACCGGCCGAACCGCCCGGTCTTAATCACCATGGGTTTGCCACAGGTTTCACAGACCTCGTCGGTTTCCTCTTCCACCTTGGTCCGGGGCATAGACTCTTCGGCATTGGCCAAGGCTTTCTCGAACGGACCATAGAATTCTCCCAGCATGGGGACCCACTCCCGTTCCCCCCGGGACACCTCATCCAACCCTTCTTCCATCTTTGCGGTGAAGTCCAGGTCCATCACGTCGGTGAAGAACTCAAGGAGCAGATCAATAACCGTGACTCCCAGCGCCGAAGGCAAAAGACGGTTTTGTTCCTTAGTCACATAGTTCCTGTCCAGCAAGGTTCCCACAGTTGGGGCATAGGTGCTGGGACGCCCAATACCCTTCTCTTCCATGGCCTTGATCAATGTGGCCTCGGTGAATCTGGGCGGCGGATGGGTGAAGTGCTGCAACGCCTCCAGATTCCCGCAGCCCAATCGGTCGCCGGCCGCCAGTTCAGGAAGGGATTGGCGGCCATCCTCGGATTCGTCATCGTCGATGCTTTCCAGGTAGAGCGCCCGGAAACCTGGGAACTTCAGCACCGAGCCGGTGGAGCGGAACATGTAGACCTTGGACGTTCCTTTACAAGCTGCTTCAATATCCACGGTGGTGGCTTCAGTCCGGGCATCGGCCATCTGACTGGCTAACATCCGGGACCAAACCAGGCTGTACAGGTTGAGTTGAGGCCGGCTCAGGAAGGCTTTAACGGAATCCGGAGTGCGCCGGATAGACGTGGGCCGGATCGCCTCGTGAGCTTCCTGGGCGGATTTGGCCTTGGTGGTGAACACCCGAGGCTTTTCCGGGACATAGTCCTTTCCGTAAGTTTCGGTGATGTATCCGCGGGCCTCGCTGACGGCAGACGTTGCCACCTGCACCGAATCGGTCCGCATGTACGTGATCAGTCCCACCGATTCTCCGCCACCCACTTGGAGCCCTTCGTAGAGTTCTTGGGCGATGGACATCGTACGGCGGGGGGTCAACCGCAGTTTTCGACCCGCTTCCTGCTGCATAGTGCTGGTGGTAAAGGGCGCGGTAGGACGCTGCCGGACATCCCGTTTTCGCACGTTCGACACCGCGTAGGCCGCATCCTTCAACTCGGCCTCAAACCCGCGGGCATCGTCCTCGTTGGGAATGGTCAAGCGGTTCTTTTGGCCTTTCACCGAATGCAGCACGCCCGTGAAGAGATGGGGCCGGGCGGCTGGGCTCTTTTCTTTGTGGAGTTGGGCCTCTAGGGTCCAAGATTCGACGGGAACAAAAGCCTGGATATCTTTCTCCCGGTCCACCACAATTCTCAGGGATACCGACTGCACTCGCCCCGCCGACAGGCCGCGCTGCACCCTCCGCCAGAGAAGGGGGCTGATCTGGTAGCCCACCAAACGGTCAAGGATGCGCCGCGCTTGCTGAGCGTTCACCAGATCCATGTCGATTTCCCGGGGATGCTGGAAGGCTTCTTCCACGGCCTCCTTGGTAATCTCGTGGAAAACCACGCGCTTGGGAGGATCGGGCCGTTCGTCCCACTTCGCCGCCGTTTGCAGGTGCCAAGAGATAGCCTCTCCTTCCCGGTCCGGGTCGGTGGCTAGATAAATAGTCTTGGCCTGGTCGCCGGCCTTTTTCAGGTCGTTGAGGATGGACCGCTTATCCCGCATGATTACGTAGGAAGGTTCAAACTCGTTTTCTATATCCACCCCAATCTTGCTTTTGGGCAGGTCCCGCACATGGCCCTGGGAAGCCACTACCACGTACTTGTTGCCCAACATCTGGCCCACCGTTCGAGCTTTGGCTGGAGACTCAACTATCACGAGTTGCTTCCCGGCCGCACTTCTAACGGACGAGCCTTTCTTCGTTCCCTTGGCGGTCTTGGCGGTGGATTTACGGCTACCAGCTTTAGTAGCACGCGTTTTCGATGCGGTTTTGGCCTTAGTTACCATAGACTTGGGATACCTCCCGTAAACGGACATAGTGCATGCAGCCCACCTGCCGCACCAGGCCTTTCAATTCCAGCATGGTTAGCATACTGCTTACGGACGTAATGGGGATGTCCGCGATTCTTCTAATGTCATCGATGTGTTGTGGATCGTCGTTCAAAAGACCCAGTAAAGCCGACTCAGGATCGCTATCCGTATCCACCGGCAGGGGCAATTGCACCTGGCGTGCCACCGCCGTCAAGTTCAACTCTTCCAGAATATCGGTAACGTTGGATACCAGCTTGGCTCCTTCCTGAATCAACCGGTTGGTCAGCCGGCTCATTGGAGAGTAGATACTGCCCGGCACGCAGAAAACTTCCCGGTTCTGCTCCAACGCATGATACACGGTCCAGCGGGCCCCGCTGCCTTCCCCAGCCTCAACCACCAGGGAACCCAGGCTGATGCCGCTGATTAAACGGTTCCGCCGGGGAAAACTCCGGGAATCGGGCCGGACGCCCGGAGGATATTCGCTGACGATAGCGCCACAGCCCACGATCTGTTGGGCCAAGTTGGTGTGTTCCCTGGGATAAATTATGTCCAGACCATTGGCCAGAACGGCGATGGTCCGGCCACCGCTCTCCAGAGCCGCTCGATGAGCCACTCCGTCTATACCTCTCGCTAGGCCGCTGACGATGACGATACCGTTGTGCGCTAATTCGGCGGTAAGCCCCGCCGTTGCTTCCCTTCCATAGGAAGTCGGACCCCTGGTACCAACTACAGCTAACGACCTTTCGTCGGACGGTAAAAGCGTTCCCTTGAAATAGAGGACTGGCGGAGGGTCCGCGATCTCTTTCAGCCGCACGGGATAATCATCATCGTGCCAGCAAGCCAGATTTATCCCGGCGCGTAGGATCCTTTCAAGCTCGGATTCCGGAGTGATCTTGCCACGAAGGCTTATCAGGTCTCTGGCGGTCCGATCGTCAAGACCCGCCGCCTTGAATTCACTAAGGCTTGCCTTCCAAGCCTTTTCCATGTCTTCAAAGTAGGCCTCTAGCCTACGAAACCTTACCGGTCCCAATCTGGGCACAAGGTTCAACGCCGCCCAGTATTTTATGTCCACCATAATAGCGATTCTAGCATATCGCTGAAGTTTGAAACAACGCCGCCGAGGACATATTATCCGACATTATCCGGCGCTAGTTAATTGACATTAGACCGTGCCTGCTGTAACATTCGAGTCGCTACTTTAGATATGAACAACAACCCTACAAGGTTGTTTACGCTTGACCTTATGGCTCCCCCTCAACCGAGGCTCGATGTTACCTCGAACGGCGCCATGGGGCTGCTCCGAACAATCACCATGACAGCCGCCATAAAATCCTTATATCCCAGCGTGGCGCGAAAATTGCTTCTCCTTTGCAACCCCCAGCCCTTGCATGCCAATCGGCTTAACCTTAAAATCCAATCTGCCCGATACTGACTCAGGGAGACATAAACATGGAAATGCGTGACTTCGTCGTCCGGTTCGCCGGTGAAGGCGGACAAGGGGTCGTTACTTCGGCAGAAGGATTAGCCCAGGCTGCCACGCAAGTCGGCTATCACGCTCAAACTTTCGCTACTTTTCCTTCCCAGATTATGGGAGGACCCACGTGGACCCAAGCCCGGATCGCCGTGGACCCGGTTCTAAGCGCCGGTGACGACGTGGATGTACTGGTGGCCTTCAATCAGGACGCCTACGACGAGCACAACTCCGAGGTTCGAGATGAAGGCGTCATCATCTTCAACTCCAACGAATTCCAACTTGAAGGCGACTCTCGAGGCTTTGGCCTTCCCTTCGACGAAATAGCCCGGTCCACCGGAAACAACCGGGCCGCAAACATGGTCATCATCGGAGCTCTGGCCCACCTGGTGGATATGCCCCAGCAGTATCTGGAGGAGTTCGTTACCAAGAGATTCACCCGCGGCCGCTCCGGTGACGAAGAAATTATCCGTTCCAATATCCAGGCAATGACACTGGGCCGGGAACACATCTCCGAGAGCGGACTCGCTCTGGGCGCCCTGGCTGCTCCAAACCCGCCAGACTTCGCTCAAATAATGCTGAAAGGAAACGAAGCCTTAGCCCTGGGCGCGCTGGCCGGAGGCTTGGACTTCTACGTTGGATATCCTATCTCCCCGGCCACGACTATTCTGTTATACATGGAACGGAACCTGGTCGGCGAGGGGAAATTTGCCCATCAAGTAAGTTCGGAGATCGAGTCGATCACCGCCATCCTGGGAGCGGGATTCGCCGGTAAAAAGGCAATGACGGCCACCGCCGGACCGGGATTCTCCTTGATGAGTGAGGGTCTAGGGCTAGGTTGGATTGCTGAGATTCCCTTGGTCGTCGTGGACGTGCAAAGGGGCGGCCCGGCTACCGGACTGCCCACCAAGACGGAACAATCGGACTTGATGGCTTGCATGTTCCCCGCACACGGCGATGTCAAGATGCCAATCATTGCGGTGGGCACGGTGGAAGAGTGTTTCTACGGCGCGATCAAGGCTCTTACCTGGTCCGAGCGGTACCAAGGGCCGGTGATCTTGATGACCGAGATGGCTTTGGCAGAGCGCGTGCAGAACATCGCCAAGCCTGACCTTTCCCAAGTTGAGAATCAGAGACGGCAGGTCTACGAAGGGACCAACGGATACCATCGATACGCCGGCTTCGAGTTGTCCCCAATGCCGCTACCCGGCAATCCGGGAGCATACGTCGCTAACGGCAGTGAGCATGACGACATGGGGGACACTACTCACTTGGCCAGCCGCCACATACAGATGACGGAGCGGCGTTTCAGCAAAATAAAACTTCTGGAAGAAGACGAGTACGAAACGGACAACGTCGACGAGTCCATCGTCATGATGCCTTGGGGCGGTTCGAAGGGTCCCGCGCTGGAAGCCTATAATCAGATGAAGGCTTCGGGGGTTCCCGTGGGCTGGTTCTACACCATGTACCTGAATCCGCTGCCTCCCAAAATGCTGGAAGAACTCAAAAAGAAAGACTTGGTGATTGTCCCGGAACTGAACTATCAGGGGCAGTTCGCCAGTATCTTGCGTTCCCAAGGGGTGAAAGCCGAGGCCATCACCCAATATACGGGCCTACCTTTCAAAGTGCGAGATTTGGTAAAGCGAATCACCGAAGTTACGGAGGCCGTTAGGAAGGAGGCGGCTGGGGTATGAGCAAGAAAAACGAAGAGTACGATTTCAAGTGGTGCCCAGGTTGCGGAGACTTCGGGGTCCGCAGGGCGTTGGAAATGGCGATGATTGACCGTCTCGAAGAGACGGGGCTTCCGATTGAAAACAACGTGGTGGTCGCGGGCATCGGTTGCTCTGGCAATCTGGTTCATCTCCTAGAGGGCCGCCAGCCCTATGGCTTCCATGGTATTCACGGCAGGTCCTTGCCCATCTCCCTGGGCGTAAAGATGGCCAGGCCCGAGTTGAACGTGGTGGTTGTGGCCGGCGATGGCGACTTCCTGAGCATCGGCGCCGAGCATATCGGGCCTCAGGCTGCCCGTAACCTGAACATCTGCGCCGTGATCATGGACAACGGAGTATACGGACTTACCAAAGGCCAGAGCTCTCCAACAACCAAGCTCGGTGAGATAACCAGTTCTACCCCCTTCGGCAAGATCGAGTCCCAACTTAATCCCCTGGAGCTGTATTTAACCCTGGGTGTTTCCTTCATCGCTTCCGGCTTTTCCGGACAGGTTAGGCCGTTGGCCAAGCTGATCACCCAGGGGATGGAGCATAAGGGGTTTTCCATAATACACGTACAATCTCCTTGCACCACCTATAACGACACCTTCGAAATGCTCAAAGGGAACGTCCAAAAGGGGATCGAGCCAGGACTGTGGGAGATTCCGGAAGATCACGACACTAGCGACAAGGGCGCGGCCCAGCAATTACTCCAGCAAGGCGGCGTTCCCGTGGGAGTGCTTTACAACGACACCTTCCGCCCTTCCATGGATCAGCAAGTGGAGCAGATGTGGACAAGGGCGAATCCCAAGACCGTGCAGGAATTGGTGGACGCGTTCGAATTCTGACCTGACCACAGCCTCAGAAACTGTAAAGCTCCCCGGCTTATGCGGGGAGCTTTTGTTTTGAAGGATTCTATCCGCAGGGACAGACTGGTAGACAGCCCGGCCGTGCTACTGGTTGGCGGCTAGATATTCTTGAAGGTGTTGCCGAAGGAAGATGCGTCCCCGGTGGAGCCGGGCCTTTAGCGACGAGACGGATATATCCAGTATTTGAGATGCCTCTTCGTTGCTCAGACCCTGGACGTCCCGAAGCACCACCGCCGTTTTAAGGTTGGGCTGCAGCATGTCCAGCCCCCGCTCAAGGTGCTCGCGAAGCTCGCTGTTCAGCGCCAGCTTCTCGGGACCTTCGCCCGGGCTGGGCAGTTCGATCTCTTCATATCCTGTTTGGGTGATGTTCCGCCTAGGCCGCTCTTTGCGAAGCTTCATCAAGGCAGCGTTGGTGGCGATGCGATACAGCCATGTGCTGACCCGTGATTCCCCGCGAAATCGTTCAAAGTTACGGTAAGCAGCTAAGAAGGCATCCTCGGCATCGGCGTGGTTCCCCAGGATTCGATAGGTGAGGTTGAATACGAAATCACCGTATTCGGTTACGATGTCTTCAAAAGTTTGTGTGGTCTGAGATTCCATCGGTTGTCAATTATTTCAGGAAATATACCTTTAACCTGCATTGTGCATCTAAAGTAATGAGTTTGTCTATAGAAGGCCGATTCGCTACTCAGGGGAAGGCGTTGGGGAGCGCCACCCACCACCATGATTGGCCGCTCTTTGGAATGAGGACGGTTGCTGTTGGTTGGACATGAGATTAGAATACCCTGGGGGTTGTTACATTGATCGGACTACTCAAAAAGCTATTTCACCGCGACGGCGACGACTGCGAAGAAGTCCGCAAGCTTTCGTCGGACTATTTGGACGAGGACCTCGCCCCACCCAAACAGTCGGCGATTCGGGCCCACCTAATTAACTGCGGTCCTTGCCGCGCCTTCGTTGACACTCTGGCTACCACTATCGGAATACTTTCTCGGTTCCCCAAGGTGTCAACGCCTCCTACCTTCCACGACTCGGTCATGGAACGCATCAATCAGGAAAAGAAATAAGCCGGATGCCTGATCGCGGATATCGGCCGCGGGGCAGTAAGGGTTAGGCTGGCAAAGACGTCGATCAACTCCGTGGTGGTCTGAAGGTTTCCCGTCGCCTTGCCCAATAGACGTGGATAATCACCGCGTTTCGATTCCGGGCAGTCAGCTAGACAGCAGCGTCTCTTCCTGAAGCGATTGGTACTTGGATGGGCACTTCACCAGGATGGCGTCTGTCTGAAAGATCTGGTCCTCGCCGTAGCTGCCTTCCAATATAACCTCGGAATGTGGGTTGAAGAACAGGTCGGGCAGTACCCCCACATATGTCGCGGATAGATACTCCCCGGCCGACCCACCGTTCTCGTCTCGAAGTTGGAAATGGGAAACCGTTGTCCTTCCCTCTCTCAGGAAAGAGTCAGCCACCAGTTTGCCCGACACCCGGAGCGTTCGTCCGTCATGGACATCTGTTTTGTTGATAAGCTCACCCACGGTCAAGAAATAAAGGGCATTCCCAGGGAAAGCCGCGTATATCATGTACCCAAGAGCCAGCGAAACAACCGCCGCAAGAATCAGGAAGCGGGTACGGTGACTCTGATTCTCCGGCTCTGCTTCGCCTTCAGCTTCTGTCCAGTCCGGCCAGTCCGGTTCCAACTCAGCCAATGTTTCTCCTCTTGTTTCCCTACTACCCAATTATATACTGAAATCCTAGCTAGCGTCCTCCGGTTCCTGTTGCTCCAGCGTCCGGCGCAATTCGGCGATCTCCTTACGCAACTCCTGTTGGCGCCGGCTGACGAAAAACGCGTAAGCGAAGAAGGCCACCCAAGCCACCGTGAACGCGGCAAATAGGAAGGGCAGATTAGCTGCCGGCAACGTGGCCTGTAGCAGAACGATCAGCATAAAACTTAACACCTCAAGTCAGGAGAAGAGAATTCAGACTGGCATCAGCGCCCGGCCCGTCGCGCCACCAGCCGTATTCCTCGGAGCCGGTCCTCGCTGTTCCTCAGGGCCGTCCGTTCCGCCACCAGATAGGCAAATAGAAGTAAGAACGTCACCATGGAGAAAAGTAGGATCCACAGCATGATTGGCTCCAGGGCATTTGCCTGGGCGAAGGGGCCCACCACCGGGGACGGGTGTATCGAACGCCACCAAACCACCGAATAGTACACTATCGGAACGTCGACAAACCCCACGATTCCCACCACCGCCGAGTAACGGGCCGCTTGCTGCTGGTTAGACGCGTGGGAGCGAATCATCAGATAGGAAACGTAGATCAGCCAAAGGATGAGGGTGGTGGTCAGCCTGGGCTCCCAGGTCCACCAGGTGTTCCACAGCGGCCTGCCCCAGATGATTCCGGTCAGCAGCGCCACGGTAACAAACACCACGCCAACTTCGGCGCACGAGTGAGCTAGCCGGTCCCATTTCCCGTCACGCCGCACCACGTAGGCGATGCTCGCTAGGAAAACCAGGAAGAACGCCAGGAAGGACATGATGGCGATCGGCACGTGGAAGTAGAATACCCGCTGGACATGGCCAAGCACCGCATCAGTGGGAGCCACCACGAAAATCAGGTAAAGGTCCGCCAGCATGAACAGACCGCTCAACACCACCAGATAACCCGTAATATTTTGGCGGACGCCATTCCCCAGCAATCGGTCCTACCTCCTCTTCTTTTCCAGCATCATTCCTCTACAACTACGGCAAAAACCCACGGACATATTACTAAGAATAAGGCGTCGAAGATAGCTAGCAGAGGCAGCCATCGGTTCAACCCAACGCCCGGCTCGGAACCGATCGAGGCCGAAGACGCCTCAACCGCGGCGATGATTACCGGCAAGATCACCGGGAAGAATAAAACCGGGAGCATGATCTCACGCGATCTGGTCTGAACGGCGATAGCCGAGAACAGAGTGCCAACCAGCGCAAACCCCAAAGTGGCCATCACGATGGTTAGTACCAAGGTGAAAGACAACACTGGAAAATTGAGCAGAGCGCCGAAAATCGGCAACAAAGCGGCCTCAACCAATAGCATGAATAGAAAGCTGCTCAAGGCTTTCCCCAAGAAAATGGCGTCACGGCTTACCGGAGACAGTAGCAACCCCGCCAATCCCCCCTGCTCCATCTCCCGAACGAATGAACGATTCATGGCCAATGTCGCCGCGAAAGCAAAGGTCACCCAGATGATCCCCGGAGCCAGCACGGTAACCCGCTGAGGTGTGACGTTTAGGGCAAAGTTGAACACCACCACGATCAGTAGGCTGAATACCAACATCGACACCACTAGGTCCCGGGAACGCCACTCCAGCAGGATATCCTTCCTTACCAGTATCAGGACGGGCCTCAATAACTGCATCATCGGCTGGCGCCCAGAGATACAGTTACCCGCCGGAGAAATTCGGCAGAGTCGCCGGTCCCTTCCGGCCCACTGAGATGGAGATTCCCCTCGGCCAGCAGACCTAGTTGGCCGGTCCACGAGAACCCCAATTCGGTATCATGGGTCGTCATGACCACGGCGCGCCCAGATTCGGCCCACTCTTGTAAGAGTTCTCTGAGTAACTCCACCGAGCCACGGTCCAGCCCGCTCTCCGGCTCGTCCAATAACAGGATAGAAGGCCGATGCATGATAGCCCGGGCGATAGCTACCCGTTTCTGCATTCCATGGGAAAGGCTACGTAAACGCTGGCCGGATCGGCGGTCCATCCCCAATTTGGAAAGGGCCTCGTCGGCCTTTTTTTCAGGGTCATTAAGGCCGAACAGGCGTCCGTAGTAGACCAGGTTTTCAAGGGCAGTCAGATCGTCATACAGAAAAGTTTGATGGGCAACGACGCCAACCCGGCTCCGAACCGCTTGTGGGTTGCGCTGCAGGTCGTAACCCGCGATCAACGCCTTCCCCGCGTCGGCTCTGGCCTGGGCTGACAGGATTCGCAGCAAGGTAGACTTGCCCACGCCGTTGGCCCCGAAAATGACGAGAAATTGTCCCCATCCCAGGGTCAGATCCAAGTCCCAGAGCACCGGCCAGTCGCCGAAACTCTTTTCCAATCCCTCTAACTTGATAGCGTCGCCAACAGAGTTCACCGGCACAACGATGTTTTACCCTACCGCTTCGGCTAACCGGAAATAAGAGAAAGTAACCAAGTCAGACGATTCCGATTCCCCTGGCCCATGGTTAAAATCCTTAAAAACCTTGCCGCCGCGATAGTCCAACGCATATCTCCCCGCCGTCCTTCAGGTACGGCTAGCTATCCAATGATAGCCCTGAAGGAAGTCGCAATACAAGCTAGAGGCGTTCTGGGAAGTATCAATGAAAAGGACAAGAAGACAGCCCGGGCCGCAAGGGAAACTCACCCCCTGTCGTAAAATGGGCAGGGGGATCTAGTCTCCAGCCAAAAGTCACGAGACCGATAGCGCCCGTTGCGGGAAGATCCCTTAAGCGCTGTCCCGGATGTAGGTCAGGACCGCCTGGACCCTGGGGTGAAGGTTGCCGTTGTGGCCCAAGTGGAGTTCTTGGTATATGGCGTTGATATAATTCTCAACCGACTTGGTGCCCAATACGAGATTTTCGGCGATGGAGGAGTTGTTGTAACCCTTGGCCATCATCGATAGTACTTCTTGTTGGCGCGGAGTGAGGCCGGCTGTATCCGAGCCTCTACGCGGCTTCATGCTATTGACCACTCCCTGGTCCATCACCGCCAATCCGCAAGCCGCTCCTTCGATCGCGCGAACCAAAGCTCCGGCATCGGTCACCGACTGTTTCAAAACGTAGGACCACCCGGAGAGATCGTCGGAAGCAATCATGCTCACGTACTCCCGCTCCTTATGGGCGGAGAGAAGAATCATGCCCATTTCAGGATGGTTTGATTTGATAGTTCTCCCAGCCTCGATACCGTTGGGATCCCCGCCCAATTCTATGTCCATCAATACAACATCGGGTTGCAATTGGCTGGAGGTTTGGATCGCTGCGTGACCGTCGGACACCGCGTCAACAATCTCCATATTGGGTATAGAACCCAAAGAGATCTTTAGCATGTCTCTAAAGAGACCTTCGTTTTCCACGATAAGAACTTTAACCATCAATCCCCCTCGAACCGCCCTTCTACGTTCCCACATCGGGCTCCTTGTCCTAGTATTCAAGGGCCTTATATCGGATTCTATGGAAGATACTTTGTTAAAGCAATGTCAAATTTGCCGGCCCGTACAGCAGCTTCGCCGCCCGATTCGAACACTGTCAGTTTTCATCGCTAGACCATCCCTATCGACTCTCCTTCATCTCTAGCAGGACAGCCACACGGCTCGCCAGCCGTTGCCGTTAAGCGGTGACACTAGGACAGCAAAACCCACGCAAGGGAGTTCAACGGTGCAAGCGGTCTCGCATTGGCGTAACTAGGTAAAAGTTTGATTACAAGTTCCGGATAGAACGAGGGTGAACGAAGCGGTACATTGGAAATATCGAATTCGCAGATGGGAAAGCGGCAGGCACATCGCTCCCGAGAGGCATATTTATGAAGAGGGCTTTTGCCCGCGGGACACACACTTACCACGGGTGGTACGTGGTCGCGGTCTGCATGATCGTCGCGATCGTCACTGCGCGCGGCGCCTTCGGTGTTTTCGTGATCCCCATGAGCGAAGAATTCGGCTGGGGCCGCGGCGCCATTTCAATCGCGGCTTCTATGGGTTTCCTTTTCCACGGCCTGATGCAGCCTTTGTTGGGCAAAGCGTTAGACCGATTTGGGGGCCGGCGTGTGATTCTCGTTAGCTTGACCATTTTCGGACTAGCCACCGCAGCCCTTGGCCTGACGTTCCACATTCTCTTCGTTATCTTCATGTTCGGAGTGATAGCCGGAACGTCTTTCAGCGGGACCTCTCCTGCCAACACCGGCGCTTTGATCGTCAAATGGTTTCGGCGGAGACGGGCCACCGCGGTGGGGCTAAACGGCGCAGGTGTAGCGTTGGGGGGCCTTCTTATTATCCCTTTGGCCGCCTACATGATCCAGGCCACTAATTGGCGGCTGGCCTGGGTGACCCTCGGCTTGATTGTCCTGTTAGTGGCAGTTCCCCTCGTTTATCTGGTAGTGCACGACGACCCGGAAAAGCTGGGGTTGAGGCCCGACGGTGACGCGCAGCCTCCCAAAGGCGACGTCAGTCCGGATTCAAACCATCTGGCCGGACCGTTGCAGACCTCCCGGTGGCGCGAGTCATTCCGGTCCTGGCCTATTTGGCAAATAACGGCTGGTTTTTTTGCCGACGGATTCACTACGTCGATCTTGCTGGTTCATTTTGTGCCTTATGGCATTGATCGGGGCCTGTCGCCTTCCGCAGCAGCAATCGCGTTCGGATTCATGATGGTGCTTAACGTCGTAGGGAGCACGACTGCTGGATTGGTGACCGACATGATGCAGCGCAAGACCGTGCTGACGCTGATCTATTCACTGAGGGGTTGCGCCTTTATCGCCCTGTTGCTTTTGCCGGGAAACTTGGAATTATGGGTGTTTGCGGCCGTCATAGGGTTTTCGTTTATGGCCACCACTCCTCAGACCGTTTCCTTGACCGCCGATATTTACGGCCTGAGCGCGCTGGGAATCATCACCGGTATGACCGTTTTAGTTCGGCAGATTGGCGGCGCGTCCGGTATCTTGATCGCTGGGTACCTGTTCGACGTGACCGGCTCTTACACACTACCATTTACCATGGCCGGATTCTTGTTGCTGCCGGCAGTGCTCCTGTCGTTCACGATCAAAGAACAGAAATATTCCGCACGCTATCAGACCTGGCCGAAACCAGCACCTGTACTCAGCGGATGTAACAATAACCAATCAATCACGGGTGCTTGATACTTATCCCGCCGTCCACCGCCCAGGTCTGCCCGGTGATGTAGGCTGCCGCCGGGGAGGCCAGGAACACCGACAGATAACCCGGTTCTTTAAGTTTTCCAGTCCGACCCAAGGGGATCTGCTTCGCGGCAGTGTCCTGGCGGGTCTGATAGGCCTCAGCGGACATTTGGTCTGGGTCTGGGAACGACCCAGGCGCAACCGTGTTGACCCGAACACCAAATGGCGCCCATTCCTGGGCCAAGCATTCGGTAAAACGCATCAGTCCGGCTTTAGCCGCGTCGTAGGCCGAGTACCCGGGACGGCCCCTGAAGGACGCCCAACCAGAGATGTTGATCACGCAACCTTGGCGGCGCTCCAACAGGTGGGGGCCAACGGCCCGGCATCCTTGAAATGCCTCGGTTAGGTTTATGTCAATCACATGATGCCAATCTTCTTCGGTCATCCCTTCGATGTCGCCGCCGGGTAGTTTCACCACGGGCTTGTGTATAGAGTCGCCGACACAATTGATCAATGTGTCGATATGGCCGAACTCCCCCAGCACCTGCTCGGTTATCCGGTCCATGTCGGCCGTCTTGGTGGCGTCACCCGCCAACGGGAGTGCGGTGCGTCCCAAAGCCCGGACTTCCTTGGCTACCTGATTCACACCGGTCTCGGTCAATCCGGTGATGGCTACATCGGCGCCCGCTTCGGCGAACACCATCGCGATGCCTTTGCCGATTCCCCGGCCTGCGCCAACCAACAATACCTTTTGTCCGGCTACGTCAAATTCTGGAATACTCATCTCGTTGAAGTCACCTCTTTTACGCAAATATCGGCAAATATCGGGTTGATAAACCGATCCGGTCTGCCGTAAAGGTCCTTACGATGGCTGGAAGTGTAGCCGAGCACGCAAAGCCAGTCAATCGAGGGCTAACCGTGCGTATCCCCAGTCCGATTCCGTCCTAGTAAGGTGGAGTATCGGCGATATTAAGGTTCGTTTTTGAAATGGTTGCAATGGCTGGTGTAGACGGAGATAATCGTTGAGCCCACGCCGTTGATCCTGCGTCCGGCGCGCCCGGTTGAGGCCGGATAAACCGTCCAACTCCAATAATCAGGAGAAACATCGATGAGAATCGCCAGGTATCTCGCCCACGGCCAGATCAGCTATGGAATCATTTAGGGCGACAACGTGAAACAGTTGAGCGCCAGCCCCTTCGAACCCCACGAAGTGATCGACCACGTTCATCCCTTGACCGACGTCAAGCTGTTGGCGCCCTGCGTACCGGGCAAGATCCTGGCCATCGGGCTCAACTACTCCAGCCACCTACATGACCGGACGAGTCCACCCGTGCCCATGGTCTTCTACAAAACGCCCACTTCGGTCATCGGACCGGGCGACACCATCATCCGGCTCAAAGGAACGAAAAAGCTAGACGCTGAGGCCGAGCTGGTTGTGATTATGAAAGACAGTTGCCGCAACGTCTCCAAAGAGGACGCCATGCAGCACGTTCTGGGTTACACCTGCGGCAACGACGTCAGCGCCCGCGACTGGCAAGAGGAAGACCGGAATTGGTGGCGCGCCAAGTCCACGGATACCTTTTCCCCCGCCGGTCCGTGGATCGAGACCGACTTGGACCCCCACAACATCCGGGTCACCGGCCGCATCAACGGTAAAGAGGTGCAGAGCGAAAGCACTACATATCTGATCTTCGACATCCCGACCTTAATATCCTTCTGCTCAGAGTACGTCACTCTGGAAGCCGGCGACATGATTTACACTGGCACGCCGGGAACGCCGGGTGAGATGAAAGACGGCGACATCTGCGAGATTGAGATCGAGGGGATCGGGGTGCTCAGCAACCCGGTCAAACTTGAAGAGTAAGCTCCATTGATCGTGCTCGCCTAAGAACACGAACGCACCCCCACTCTAACGCCCCCCAATACGGGGGAGAGTTGGAGTAGGAGTTCGGAGTCCCGGGAATGACATCGCGATCCAGAGCCAGCCAATTACCGGTCTGTTGCCATGGTCTCCCCCCGGTACCACAACTCCCGCTACAGATGCAAATGGGGAGGTAGGTAAATGCTGAAGACGCATATTACGGAACGCCTGGGAATTGAATACCCAATCATCTCCGCGCCCATGAACGGCGCAAGCGGCGGGAGTTTGGCGACCGCCGTTTCCTCGGGGGGAGGACTGGGGACTTTTGGCTGCGTCAATGCTGCCAATACCTACGATCCTGACTACATCAGGCAGCAGATCGAGCACATTCGCTCACAAACGACTAAACCTTTCGGCGGTGGCTTCATCACCCAAAACATTCCGCGAGCGCCACAGAACTTCGAGGCTGTGTTGGAACAGCAAGTACCGGTTATCCTCTTCTCCTTCGCCGATCCTACGCCCTGGTTGAAGCGTGCCAAAGAAAGTGGGGCCGTTACAATTTGCCAGGTTCAAACGATGGACGGGGCTCGTTTGGCTGTTGCAGGCGGGACCGACGTCCTGGCGGCGCAAGGTAACGATGCAGGTGGGCATACCGGTACACTAAGTCTGTTGCCCTTTCTCGTCCGTGTCGTCATTGAGTTTCCAGACTTGCCAGTACTGGCCGCCGGGGAGATCGGTGACGGGCGCTCCCTGGCAGCCGTGCTAGCCGCGGGCGCCGATGGAGCCTGGATGGGCACTGTCTTCACGGCTGCTCAAGAAGCCTCCGACGTTGCAGATGCGCACAAAAAATTGATTGTTGACAGCGACGGGGAAAACACCATTCAAACCCAGGTATTTGACATCCTGAATACCGGATTAGCTGGCAACCCGGATTGGCCTGAAAGGGTCTCTGGCCGCGCCTATAATAACCGGTTCGCCCAGGAGTGGCACGGCCGGGAAAATGAACTCCGAGACCGCCTGGATGAGATAATCCCAGCCTACGCTGAGGCGAGGCAGCGCGGCGACCTCGAGGTGGGCTCAGCTTGGTTTGGCAAGGCAGCTGCATTCGTCGATGCTGTTAAGCCTGCGGGCGACGTCCTCCGTACCATTTGTGACGATGCAGAGCACCATTTGCGCCAGCGGTTCGTTCAGTCGGTTCAATGAAACCCTAGGGACCTACGTCGCCAGCGATATATTTCTAGTTGTGGCGGGGATTGGCCCTAATCCAACTCCACCTTGCGGACGATGAAGGCGTCGGAAGCCATGATCTCGGGAATGCGGGGCGGCAGATTATCGAAATCGTCAGCTACGGCGCTGATCAGCCGCCCACTCAGCTTGCCGGATTCCTCGCTGGCGAAAAACACGGCTAGGTCGGCGGCCCGGTCTATGGACGCTCCGCCGCCGCCAGTCACTTTCACTCCCAGCTCGAAAAGGTCCTTGTCGCCGACTAACTCCGCGCCGTCCCGCAACTGCTCCCACATCCGGGTATCGATGGAGCCCGGCCCCAGGGAGTTGATCTGAACGTTCTTACCATTCAATTCCAGCCAGATATTCTCGGTTAAACGGACGACGGCCGCTTTGCTGGCGCAGTAAGCCGAGGTGTTACGCCAGGCCGCGGTGGCGCCGGCTCCGGCCAGGTTGACTATCTTACCCCTGTCCTGGGCAATCATCACCGGCAACACCGCCCGGCAGCATAGATAAGTGCCCACCACGTTCACCTGGATAGTGTTGATCCACTCGGCAACGTCGTTGTCCTGCAGCAGTCCTACCGGCCCCCCGATGCCCGCGTTGTTCACCAGGATATCGATGGTGGAAAACCGGTCCACAGTCTGGCGGACCATCTCATCAACGTCGTCCTGTTTCGTCACATCGGTCAGCACGATATGAGTGGCGGCCCCCAACTCCTGAGCCAACCGGGCTGTCTCTTCCAACTCGCCGGCGCTCCGGGCTGCCAGAGTCATGATGGCCCCTTCCCGGGCGTATGCTAGCGCAATGGCCCGGCCGATGCCGCGCCCGGCTCCGGTAATTATCGCGACCCGGTCTTTTAGCCGCATATCGATGCTCCTTGGTTCTTCAGCTTCCCACTCCTCCAGCACCCGATCAAAGAGGAGTACCAAAGTCTAATATAGGTATTTACGGCTGATTCCGCCAGGGGTATACCATCGGCGCTTGCCGTTGGTCCGAAGGACCAACGATCACCTTCCGCCCTCGCTGCCACTGGACTAGAACCGTCGAGCGTCCGAGCTGACAGCCAGTGACCGGGTCAATCTTGAACCGTCCGTAGAAGGTTGAGAAATCTAGCCGTCCCGCCGTTTCCCGCAGTGCCGAGTCTTCCAATGTCCCCGCCTCTTCCACGCAGCGCTGGGCCACCAACCCGGCGGCGTACGCCTGGACCATCGGATAATCTACGGTTCGGTGTCCCTTACCCTGTAGCAACGCCATCACCTCGGCGCCGGTGGGACCGTAATCTCTGGGATAGGTGCCGGAGGCTTCCCACTGGCTGGGGCCGACGAATCCGTCGGCGGCTTCTCCCAGGTGGTCCTTGAATTGTTGTATTGGGGCGGCCACTACCGCTACCCCTTTTAAGCCCAGTTCCCGTCGCGCCAGCTGCCCGGCCAGCAACAGGTCATTTTGGATACGCCCCACGCCCAACAACAGGTCCGGACGGACCCGCTCCACCTCGTCGAGTACGGCGCTGAAATCGTTGATGGACGGCTCAAATTCTCTTAACAAACTGATCCTGAACCCCAATCGCGCGGCCTGGCTTTCCACGGTAGAGGTGACTGCCTTGGGAAACGCTCCGGTGCTTGCCCGCACTATCGCCAGGGAGTCGGCGTTAGGATCGGCCCCTCGAACCAAGGGCAGCCACTCTGCCAGGTAGCGGCTGGCCGGCGTGAGTACACCCACCACCCATTTGAATCCTCGTTGGTATATGGTGTCGGATGCCCCGCCCTGGTTCCACAGCAACCTGCCATGGCCCTCCGCCACCTGGGCGGACGCAAGAGCCAGAACGCCGGAGTAAGGCCCAAACAGAAGGTCTACGCGGTCTCTGGTGATGAGGCGTTCGGTGGCCTGGCGAGCTTGGGCCGTTTTGCTGGCGTCGTCATAGTAGACGATTGAGATCGGCCGGCCGGCATCGGAATGCCCAACTTTTACGCCGCCTGACCGGTTTACATCTTCAACCCAGGCCTGCAGTCCGGCCAAAGCCTGATGTCCCTGCACTTGGAACTGACCGGAGAGCGAGACGGGGATGCCCACCTTCACGGTATCGGAGCCGACCATCCTAATATTGCGTCAAGTTCATTGGCTTGCATTGCCCGGATGTAGAAGCCCGTCATTGCTCCGAAAATAGAATTGCCGACCTTCGGCCGCACACTTCGTCATTCCGACACCAGCCCTTCGGCGGAAGGGCGGCGAGGCTCCGACTTCGTCGCGAGTCCCTGGCGGAGTCGGGAA
>CATMOE010000041.1:0-34322 GCA_950072105.1 uncultured Dehalococcoidia bacterium | reverse complement strand
TGGCTGTAGTCCCGTTACCGCACCCCAAGTCCAAAACACTTGCGTCTTCGTCGATGAGCCCTTTGTTAACCATTATGCGGTTGAGATTGGCGGAAGCTTTGAGAAAATCTTCACCGGTACTCTGGTCAAATACGCCCCAGTGAACGCTGCCGTCCTCGTCCCAAACGGCCCGGTAGATACTGTCCTCGGAATCGTAGTAGGACTCGGTATCTGTTTCAGTGAATTTGTTGGACATGTCTAACTCCTTCAAGGCGCTCAACGTAATTGTTCTTTGCCTCGACCAATATCATCTTGGGCTCAATGGGATCGGTGGTGAGATCAACGGCCATGATGATAATGCGATCGCCATCGTCAACTGATTGTGCGGCCAACTCTGCACGGCAACTCCTCCCGACATCATCTGGATTCGCGCCGGTAACAAAGGCACTATGAATTTTCGACTTCAGCTCTGTTCTCATATATTTACTTTGGATAATTCTGATTAGCGGGTTGAGCGAGGGCAAGTTCTGGCGGAGGAAGCTCATACGTGCCGGACTGAGGCTCAAACCCTGAAGATGACCACGGAGCCGTGGCCGTGGATGTTAAAACGAAGCCAGCTAAAGCTCACAATGGAAAGAATGCTTTCGGCTTCGTTGCGATCGGTGTAGTGAAAGATTCCCGCTTGCGCCATTACATATCGATGCGATCAGGAAAACGTCTTCCTTCCACCCGAAAAATCCCTATTTCGTGCACGAATATGACCCTCCCATCCCAACCAGATACAGCTTTAACGGTCACCCGGTACGAGCAAACCCGGGCATGTTAACGGCGGGTGGCCGGTTTGTCAAACGGATTGCAGGCTCAAAAATGCATCAAATAGTATCGGTCGCCTTCTATCAAGATATCTTTCGATTCCCCTACGATTCTTGCCGTGTAACCAGTCAATTTACCCACCAGAGGGATGATGTTATGTCAATTCACGATTTCGCCCGATAGTCAATCCCTGCTTTACACATAAAAGCCTCATGGTTATATTAAAAAATGGAAGGGAGAAAAATATGACCGAATCAATGACAGACCAAGTTCGGGGATTGGCTATGTTGGTGGGTATTTCAATTTCAGAAGAGGACCTGCCGGAGGTGGCCAACCGGTTCTTAAGCCTAATGACCGAGCTAAACGGTTTAACCGAGATGGACCTGGCCGATATCCAGCCCGTGTCAGTGTTTCCTGATGAAGACGGACCAGACGCTTGACTCCACTCATAACCGCTCCAAGGCGTGGGAAGAGGAATCATGACACCACCGGCGCTGGGAATTGCCCCTCATAACTTAGCTGCCAACTTTACGATGAACTGCGTAGATACGCAAAAGCCAGCCCGTCAGCCCAGATCCAGTAAATCCGTCACAATTCAGGGAGGATCAAAAAGTTGACCGCGAACAACGATTTGAACGTTCCATTCCTGTCGGCGGCCGCCACGGCGTCGGCGATTCGAGCCAAACAAGTCTCATCAGTGGAGGCCGTTCAAGCATATCTTGAGCGTATCGACAAGCTGGACCCAACCTTGAAAGCGTACATCACTGTCTGCCGGGAAGAGGCCCTGGCAGCCGCAGGGCGCTTGGACAGTGACTTAGCCAAGGGCGGAACGGCGGGGCCGTTAGCCGGTGTCCCGGTGGCGGTGAAGGACCAGTACCAAACCGCCGGCATATTGACCACCAACGGATCCAAGGTGTACCAAGATTTCGTCCCCACCGAGGATGCCACGGTGATATCCAGGATCAAACAAGCCGGGGGCATTCTCCTGGGTAAGCTCAATATGAGTGAATTGGCTATGGGAGGAACCGAGAAACCGCCTTGGGGGACCCCAGGCAATCCATGGGACCTGGAGAGGACGCCGGGAGAATCCAGCTCCGGGTCCGGTGTGGCTTTGGCCGCTCATCTATGCGCGGCCTCGATGGGTGAAGACACCGGCGGTTCGGGCCGCGGTCCGGCGTCTTATTGCGGCGTAGTAGGACTTCGCCCAACATTCACTCGAATAACCCGTCACGGCATGACTCCCATGTGCTGGTTCTTGGACGCCGCCGCGCCCATGACCAAGACGGTGGAGGACTGTGCGTTGCTATTGGGGACCATTGCCGGTTACGACCCCAACGACCCCTATACCAGCCGGAGACCTGTCCCAGATTACACCGCCCATCTAGGGCAGGGGATCAGCGGGTTGCGGGTGGGTCTGATCCGGGAATTACACGAAACCGAAGATGTCCATCCAGAAGTCAAAGGCGCGATAGAAGCCGCGCTAGAGATGTTTCGGAGCCTGGGCTGCCAGGTGCGAGAAGTGTCAATTCCTTTAATAACCAAAGCCGGAGCAATCTTCGTGGGAATCGCCGACACCGAGGGGGCTGGCGCTCGTGATGAGATATTGCGTACCCGGCCCGAAGACTTGGACCGGGCCTCCAGGACCCGTCTGCAATCTGCGGCGTTGGTGCCCGCCAAAGTCTACAACCGTGCAGCCAAGGCCAGGGTTTTGCTCCGCCGGCAGATGATGGAGGTTCTGGACCAAGTGGATATCCTGGTCTCGGCCACCGCTCCCTACCCCGCCCCCAAGCACACGGACCTGACCGCCACCTTCGAAAATGCCGATGACGTTCGGAGCCGGTTTTTCGTCCGGCGTTCCTACACCGGTTGTTATCCCCTGGCCGCCCTTCCCGCTATTTCGCTTCCGGGGGGATTCACCTCGGATAATCTGCCCATCGGGCTGCAATTGGGGGCCCGGCCGTTCGCTGAGGAGACGCTTTTGAGGGCGGCGCACGCTTATGAGCAAGCCACTTCTTGGCATCAACGATTGGCCCCCGGAGCGCAACTCTAGACGGCGGATCCAGTTCTTACAAGGTCTCCAAGGCCGTGGCGATGCGTTCTACGCCTTCCCGCACCCGCTCCGCCGGGGAGCGCATCAACGCGATGCGGACATGGCCTTCACCCGACTCTCCGAAGCCGATTCCCGGGGTGATTACCACGCCTTGGCTCTCCACCAACAGCCCGGCCAACTCCACGGACGTACGCTCCATGGAAAAGCGTGGAAACACGAAAGTGGCCCCTTGTGGTAGGGGGCAATGGACCCCATCCACGGCGTTGAGCATATCAACCACCGCCGTGGCAAGTCCGGCGCATTCGGCGCGCCAGTCCTCGATATGGTCCTGGGGGCCGGTGACAGCGGCTATGCCGGCCATCTGGATAAAGGGAGAGACGAAACTGGCCGTATGCTCGTGGATCTGCACCAAAGGCTCCAGCAGCGCTTCCGGACCCACGATGCACCCCAAACGCCATCCCGCCATCGAGTAAGACTTGGTGAAGGTGTAACTGGTCAATGTTCGCTCCCACATACCAGGCAGAGCGGCCAGAGTATGGTGCTTATTGGAGCCGTAAATGAAATATTCGTAGGTCTCGTCGCAGATCACCAGGAGATTGTTCTCCGTAGCCAATCTGGCCACGGCTTCCAGTTCCGTCAGAGTGTAGACCCGCCCCGTGGGGTTGTTAGGATTGTTGATAACCATCGCTTTGGTCCGGGGCGTGATGTATCGGCGCAAGCCCTCGTAGGTTATGGCGTATTCCTCTTCCTCGCTCAGCGGGACCGCCACCGGTATACCTTGGGAAAGTTGGACCTGCTGGCGAAAGCTGACCCAAGTAGGCTCGATCAACAGGACCTCATCCCCCTCGCCGATGAATGCATTGACGGAATAGTAGAGGCCCTGTTTGCTGCCGGGTGTCACCAGGACATCGCCGCCCGGGTTAATGTCCAAGCCGTTGTGCCTGGCCAGTTTTTCTGCCATCGCTTCGCGGAATTCCGGAAGTCCCCTTGGAGACTCGATATTCGTCATTCCATCGCGCAGGGCCTTTACCCCCGCCTCGATGATGTGCTCCGGTGTGACGTGATGTGGGCTGGATTGCCCCAGGTCTATGATGTCTCGCCCTTGCCTGGACAATTGCCTAGCCCGCTCTCCGGCGGCGATCGTGGCCGGAGGCTCTACCTTATCGAGTCTTGAGGCTCGCCGTCTTTCCATACCTTTGCCTCCATCAAGTGCAAATGGCCTACCGTATAGGCGGCGCAATGGTATCATATGGCCATTCCGGTCAATGCCCGGCTGCTTATGCTCCGCCAACAGCCTCTAGTCGATCGAGATCCCACGGATGAATCACGACCCGCTGGAGCGACTGAACGGCTTGACAGGATTGAGGCCTCTACCTAAAATTCTTATTTGAGACTAAGGAAACGACGGTTTGCCACCGCCAAAAGGCAATCCGAAAAGGCAGTCGCAACATAGACGATCGAGAGTTCGGTGAAGCGCGGCGATCCAATGTCTACGTTTCGGAAAATTGGCATCTGGGACAGGGAGGGGCCGGTGTGTGGCGAGGGATTTTCCGTGGGTCCTGCCCGGTCACCGCGTGGTGGCCGGTTTTTGTTCAAACACCATGGCTTCGGAATGAAACCTCTAGACCTCCAACCGCCAGATAAACCGTGATGCGTGCGATCCTCGGCAATATAACCAGATTCCCCCTTACCAACGCCATCCTGGTGTTACTCATTCCAGGGATCCATCTGAAACGGTGGTTGGCTCTGGGAGGGTTAGGAACGATCGCCGTGGTACTGGGAATACTGTTTGCCTTCGAAGTCTCCCTAGCTCCCGGCCTACATTCCATAGTAGGCACTCTTAGTTTGAAATGGGCTCCCACGCCCGTCCGCAGCACCATATTCATCGGATTGGGCGCAATATTCGCCGGCAGCGCGCTGGTCAAGCTTCTGATGTCTCTGGGCAGCGCCCGCGGCGGCAGACGGCACTGGTCGTTGCTGGATTCCCTCTACGTAGGCCGGGTGCTTTCGGGCGGACCGAGAGTTGTGGTGATCGGAGGGGGAAGCGGGCTTCCGAACTTGTTGCGGGGCCTGAAACACTACACCTCCAACCTGACCGCCGTGGTAACCGTGGCCGATGACGGCGGAAGTTCCGGCCGGTTGCGTTCGGAGCTGGACATCCTGCCACCTGGAGACATCAGGAATTGTCTGGTTGCCTTGGCAGATTCGGAAACAGTCATGCAGGACCTGATGGACTATCGATTTTCCACCCAAGGCCAGCTGGACGGCCACTCTTTCGGCAATATATTGATCGCGGCGCTGGCGGGGATCGGGGGTGATTTCTACAAAGGTGTGGAGATCGCGGGTCAGCTATTGGCGATCCGGGGTAAGGTGATACCGTCCACTACCACCAACGTTACCCTTGTTGGCAGCACCGTCTCCGGACAGCGCTTGGTTGGTGAATCGCGGGTCGGCGCCGCCGGTGAACACTTACGCATGGTCGCCCTGTACCCGCCCGATGCCCCGGCCCACCCCGATGCCATGAGAGCCATAGAGGAAGCGGACCTGATTATCTTGGGGCCGGGTAGCCTGTTCACCAGCATCGTACCCAACCTGCTCGTCAAGGATATCGCCGCAGCGGTGGCCAATGCCAATGGATTGAAGATGTACGTCTGCAACGTGGCCGGAGAAGCCGGGGAAACCGCCGGCCTATCGCTACTGGACCATCTGAACGTCATCCGTTACTACGCCGGGACCTATTCGGTGGATATCGTTATCGCCAACGACAATCTACTAGGCGGAAACGTTCCTGAAACGGTCTCATTGATCGACCCAAAACAGGCTTGGCAGGATCCGGCGGTTCGCGTTTTGGCCGACATCATCGACGAAGCCAAGCCTACCCGTCATGAGCCGGCGAAGCTGGCGGCGGCGATCACCCAAACCTATCGCCAACACCGGGGGAAACGCCGCCGCTTGCCGTTACTGTGGCACAACGTACAGCAGCCGGCCCATTTCAACGGCGGCGAGCCCGTCGGCGCCAATCAACAATCCTCGTAGGAGTCCTCGCTTGGCACCGGACCTAGCAGATCTACTGGTTCCGGCGTAGGGGGACCTCCCCGGTGAGTTATAATGCACCAAGGATCGTTCTCACGCCTGCATACCGGTTGGTTCACGCTGAAGGAGTATCTAGAATTTGAGCGGCATCAGTCTCCGGGAACCCTCGTCTTAATATGGGACCGATAGGTCACACGGTTATTTCCAGCGCCGTTGCCGGCGGCACATGGGCCATAACCGGCTCTCCCGCCGCCGCCGGAGTAGCTCTGGGGGTGGGCGTATTGATGGACTTGGACCACCTCTTCGACTACTACCAGCGGTACATCAGAGGCAAGAATAACCGGATCTACGTGCTCTTTCACGCCTGGGAATATCCCATGGTATTGTCTTTGATCGGCCTGTTCTTTTATCACCCGTTTCTGCTGGCCGCTATCCTGGGACACGTGGCCCACGTAGCCACCGACCACATATGGAACCGCCTATCCCCTTTTGCTTATTGGATCACCTTTCGGGTGTTCAAAGGGTTCGACTCCCGTTATATCTCTCCCCATCACCACGTCATGGATTCGTACCGGAGCCTGCCCCATCTGTTACCCTTTGGCCATCGTATTGAACCCTGGTTCCAACGCCGGATCGAACCCTGGTTTCTAGCTAGGATCGACCGGACCTCCCAGGAAGAGGCCGTCTCAACTTCATCGGATGATTAAGGCCGGGCTGGGTTGGCTTGGATTCCGTGAAGCAACGCCTGTGTACAGGGATTTCGCTACCGGCGCTCTCCTAGAACTTCATGCATAAGCTGGACGATCAAAATATATACGCCGCGTTGGATCCCTCGCGGCTAGGCGAGAGAATAGCGGCCTTGCCCGGCCAATGCGGCGAAGCGTGGCAACAGATCAGCCAAGCCGAGTTGCCCGGCTTCCCTCAGCCCCAGAACCAGGTGGTCATTTGCGGCATGGGCGGATCGGCGATCGCCGGGGATCTGGCCGCCGACCTAGCGCAGGCCCAGGGAGGACTGCCCATCACCGTGGTCCGGGACTTCCGGCTACCGTTTAAACCGGATAACCGGACCCTGGTAATAGCTTGCAGCTATTCCGGTGAAACGCTGGAAACCCTGTCTCTTTTCCAAGAAGCGGTCAAGGCCAGATCGGCCGTGGTAGCCATTACCAGTGGCGGTACCCTTGCCGGTCTCGCCACCGAGAGCGGGGCCCCTGTCCTGCCTGTCGCCACCAAGGGAGAGCCGCGCAACGCCGTCGGCTATAATCTGATGCTGCTCTTGGGTCTGCTAAATCGCCTGGGATTGGTCGAAACAAGGGAATCGGACGTCCAGTCAGCTATCGAAGCCGCGCGGCAGCACGTAGCCCGCATCGAGCCGGACCGGCCCGCCGAGTCGAACACCGCCAAACAGATCGCCCTGGAGCTTCACGGTAAGGTCCCGTTGATTTACGGAGGCGGTATTTTCCGGGGCATGGCGCGGCGCTGGAAAACTCAATTCAATGAGAACGCTAAGGTTTGGGCATTCTTCGAGGCGATTCCAGAATTGCTGCACAACTCGGTGGAAGCCTACCCGGACTGGGCGGAATCCGGAATACCGTTAACGGCTCTGGTTCTTCAGCCCAACACGGCGCCGGAGGAATCGTCCGGCCACTATGAGGTTTTGGCGGAGCTGCTGAGAAGGCACACCGTACCGCACCGCGTGTTGATGGGTGGGGACGGCAGCCAACTGGTCCAGTTATTGAACATGTTGGTTCTGGGAGACTATGTCAGCTACTATCTTGCCATGTTGAAGGGGGTTGACCCGTCGGAAACCCCCTCCTTACAAGAAGCCAAGCGGCTCCTGTCCGAACTCTAGCTTCATAGCCTCGTCAACGCTTTAGACGCAGTGGGGTTGGCCGGCAACCTTCGTTTAATAACTGTGTCAATGGTGCCCATGTTCTTCCTCATCGCCATGGCCGTGATCGTGGTGACCTTGTTCTTCGTCATGGGCGTGGCCGTGCCCATGGTCGTCTTGCCCTTCTTCATGGGCGTCATGCCCATGGCCATGTCCGCCGCCGTGACCATGGTGGCCGTCGCCGGCGGAATGACGTGGCGCCCCCATGGGCACTGCCAGCAAGATGACCGAGGCCACAACGTACAGAATAGCGATGTAAATAAAGGTAGATTCGATACCGTTCGAGTCAAACAGATAGCCGGCGATGAGTGGGGAAGCAGCGGCAAGAGCAAATCTAGAGAAAGAGAAAACCCCCAGCGTGCTGGCTACTACCCCCTCTCCAATGGTGTCCAAGGCTCCCGCGGTTAAGATCGGCTGGTCGCTGAACAGGAAAATCCCCAACAGCGCGATCACCACAATCAGGCCTATGCCCTCGCCAAATGGGACAAGTAACGCCGTCAAGACAGCAAGCCCAAGCATGCCGGGAATCAGCACGACCTTTCGTCCCACCCGGTCTGATAAGTAGCCCATAACCGGAGTGGATACGATGCCTACTCCCACCAAAAGGGCGAAGTGTAGACCAAGGGAAGGCTTGCTCATTCCCAGCTGGGTCTCAAGCCCCAAGTACAATGCCAGGAATGGCAAGAAGGCCACGTGGGCCATACCCCGAATTCCCGCGACCGTCATGATGCCCCACAACCTGGGGTGGGCTTTGAACGATTGCCAGGTCTGGCCCATCTGCTCATTGAAACCCTGCGCCGCGGTGGCCTGGGGCCCGGTCTTACCAATGTCACGAAAAGCCCAAAAGACTACGAAGGTCAACAGCAAAGGAACGACGGCGTAGATACTAAGGATGCCTCTCCAACTAAGCACCAACAGCAATCCTCCGGTCAACGCCGGACCTAACACATCTCCGATGTTGCCTCCGACCCCGTGAAAGGACAGCGCCGAACCCCTTCGATGGGCGAATTGGTGCGATAGGGCCGCGGTAGCTGGAAGATGCCACATAGACGCAGCCATGGCTACAACGCCCATCCCCAACAACAGTACCGGGTAGACCGGCGCGATTCCCATTATCAGCCAGCCGACACCAAATAACGCCATGCAGCCTGCCAGCACCAACCCCCAATGCCGCCGAAGCATGTCGGTTACCACGCCCCCCGGCAGAGCAACAACACCTGAAACCACTTCGCGAGTGGTGGAGATCGCCCCCACTTGAAGACCGCTCAAGCCAAAGGTGGCGACGACAGCCGGCAACATGACAAAGAAGCTCTGACTGAACCAGTGAAATATCCCGTGCCCTCCACTCAGAGCACTCAGAATGAAGGGGGCGGTCTGCCGTATGCCTCGGCGTTCTTCAACCGCGTGATCGCTTACCTGGGTATCCGCCATGTTCTCAACCCCTTTCCCCAAGTTCCACCGCACCCGGTCGTCCGGTACATTGAACAATCCATCGAACAATCCGGCTCCAGCCTGCCTTACCAACGGAGTGATATTATACTTTACGGAGAATCTAATCAATGGGGGAGTAGTCTGTCATGGTGGACAACAATCCTTCCGCGGAAGGATTTCAGCGGGCGGCCGGGCTACGTGAAAAGATCAACCATCACAACTATCGCTACTACGTGTTGGACGACACCGAGATTAGCGACGGCGAGTACGACCGCTTGATGGTGGAACTCCGCCGGCTGGAGGAAAATCACCCCAGCCTGGTAACTCCCGAGTCCCCAACGCAGCGGGTTGGCGCCAGTCCGGCGGACGGCTTTGACCAGGTTCAGCACCGGTTGCCCATGCTCAGCTTGGGGAACGCCTTCAACGAGGATGATTTACAAGCCTGGTACCGGCGGATAAAGGGGTTGTTGGATGACGCCGACTTCGACCTGGTCTGCGAACTGAAGATCGACGGCCTAGCGGTCAGTTTGGCCTATCAGGACGGAGTCTTGGTTCAAGGCGCCACCCGGGGAGATGGCACTGCCGGAGAGGACGTAACCCAGAATCTACGCACTATCCGCACCATTCCTATGTCCTTATTGGGCGAACCGCCTCCGTACCTGGAAGTGCGGGGCGAGGTCTACCTGCCCCTGGAAGAATTCCGGCTTCTGAACGAAGGGAGAGCCGAACGCGGCGAGCCCCTCTACGCCAATCCCCGGAATACGGGCGCCGGGAGCGTTCGCCAACTAGACTCCAAAGTGACCGCCTCGCGGAACATGCATATTTGGGTCTACAGCCTAGGCGATATCAGCGAGACGGATCGGCCCATTGGCCATTGGGACGGCCTGCAATGGCTTAACGGTCTCGGGTTCAGGATCAATCCCGAGAACCGGGTCTGCCATACCCTGGAGGAAGCTGTCGACTACTACCATTCCTGGATGGAAAAGCGCCACGATCTACCCTATGAAATAGACGGCGTCGTGATAAAAGTTGACCCATTCGCCTACCAGGATTCCCTGGGAGTTGCCGGCCGGGAGCCCCGATGGGCCATCGCGTATAAGTTCCCTGCGGAACAGGCGGTAACCCGGTTGTTGGACATTGGCATCAACGTGGGCCGCACCGGCAGCCTCAATCCTTACGCCATTCTGGAGCCGGTGGTGGTTAGCGGGGTCACCGTCAGGCAGGCGTCTCTCCACAACGAAGAAGACATCAACCGCAAGGATATCCGGATCGGGGACTGGGTCACAGTGGAACGGGCCGGAGACGTCATCCCACAAGTCGTTGGCCCCGTCTTGGACCGCCGAACCGGCCAGGAACAAGTGTTTAAGATGCCGGCCAACTGCCCGGTGTGCGGAACGCCGGTGGTCAAACCCGAATCCGAAGCGATGCATCGTTGCCCCAATACAAGCTGCCCGGTGCAGTTTTTCGAATTGCTGAAACACTTCGTCAGCAAAGGCGCGATGGATATCGACGGCCTGGGGGAGCAATGGTGCAACATCCTGATCGAAAACGGTCTGGTAAAGGATGTCGCCGGTCTTTACCGGCTGGACAAAGACGAACTCCTAAAGCTGGACCGCATGGGCGATAAGCTGGCAACCAAGAAAATGACCAACATCGAGGTCAGCAAGCAACGGCCCCTGCACCGGGTCCTGTTCGCTTTGGGAATAATCCACGTTGGGTCGGAGATCGCCGAACTTCTGACCCAACGGTACGCCAGTCTGAACGAGATGGCCGAGGCCACCGCCGAAGAATTAACGGAGATACCGGGTATCGGTCCCAAGATTGCGGAAAGCGTGGTCGATTATTTTGCCGTCCCTCTCAATCAGCAAGTTCTGAAAGCTCTAGGGGATGCCGGTGTCGTTCTTCACCACGACATCCAAGACGTTCAAGAGGCTGCCGATGACCTGCCCTTCTCGGGTAAAAGCTTCGTCGTCACCGGTACCCTATCGGGGTTCACTCGCCGGGAAGCCGAGGATAGAATCAAGATCCTGGGCGGCAACGTCGCTTCAGCAGTGACCCGCAAAACCGACTACCTGGTCGCCGGCGCGTCGCCGGGGTCCAAGGTGGCAGCCGCGGGCCGGCTGGGCACGGAAATACTCGACGAAGCCGCCTTTCTCGAATTGATCGACCAACCGTTGACGGAGCCGGTGGCGTGACGTCTTACGGCGAGCCTAGGGTATGGCTGGAGGAGTTTCCGCTGGGACAGGCAGTGCCCTTCTATCGCGACCACCTGGGCCTGCGATACCAGGGAGAGGTGATTCGGGCCGCCCGGTGGCTTCCCGCTTGGGGAGAACCCCTCGGCCAAGACGCCTTCTTCCGAATCGTCCTGCTGCAACAGCGGGGCCGTCAGCAGGCTCCCAAGATACAAGACTCACGGATCGCCCTGTGTTTCCCAGCGACCGGGTTGTCGCGCCGCCGAAGCCGATACTCCAACGAAATGGCCACCATCAGAGAAACGCTGGGCGCTTACCGCATTCAACGGGATACCGAAGGGGAGTTGATCCGCACCACGCTGCAGCGGCGCTTGGAAGAAACGGAAGAACAACTGTGGGGCGAAGAGTCGGTCAGGTTCTCCCAAGGAGACATCATCACCAACTCGTCCCAAAAACCGGACCCCGCCTCCGTATTCGCCGGTCTCACTCCTGAACCCTGGTTTTCCCGGCTAGCAGGGAGTCTTTTGACCGGCGCATATCCAGATCTGCCCATCGATGGGACCGCGTTACCCAGGCCGGTGACCTCCGAGGACCCGCCCGAATTATTCCGGGAAATCTTCAGCCAACCGGGATCCGGAGCCAGTCTGATGTCCCAATTAGGACCAGGATTAGGTCTTACCGCCGCTCAACTCACCGACCCTCCGGTGTTTCCCTCCTCGAATGTGGCGATCCTTATCCGGAACAGGCTGGCCCGGCTATCATCGCCGGTTCAGTGGTCCCTGATCCACAACTATCTATCTCACGAGGCCGGGCTAACCGGACAGTTGGCGATACTCTATCTCCTCCTCTACATCCATCATGAGCAGCCCGGGATGGAAGTGCGCTTAGATGCCGGTCATCAGATGATGCTGGCCGATGGAAGTCCTTTGCTTGGGACCCGCCTCACCGCGGACTTGATCCCGTATCTCAAATGGGACGATGAGATCGGCCGCTGGGCCAACACCATCGGTCCGGTGACTGAGCCGGAGTGGAACGACGCCCTCCTATACTTAGCCATACTTTGTCCGGGGCTAACACCCATCGCCAAGGGCGCGGCTGTTGAGGATCAAGAAGCAAGTCTTCTGGGGAATATGGTGGAGTTCGAATCGCGCCTAAGCCAGGCCACCAACTTCCTGCGATCCTTGGGGATGTCAGCGGCTGACCACGAGGCCGAGGGGCCTGGAAACGCCGTGGGGCGCCTGGCGAAAATCTCCGGGAATGACTCGGCATCCATATTCCGGTCGATAAAAAGCGCATACCAAAACCACCAAGATTTGACGGCTGACATCACCGCTCTGGACCGGTTGACCCGGTTGAGCGATCGTAAGGACGATATTCTCTCGGCCCAAGTGTACTTGGAGCATGCCGTCGTCCCCCTGGCCATGGCCGAACTCTCCATTCAACATCAAGCTCTTCAAGAAGCCATATCTCCTGGGCCGCTGCTGCGATCTCCAAGAGGGTGGGAGGGTCTGGCGCCAGAATTAACTCGATTCAAGTCGCGATACGTTTTAGCATATCGAGACCACCATGGGGACATCCACCGATCCCTGGCGGCCTACCTTCGGGAGTTGGCCGCGGCCCGGCGAAAAATGAACGCCCATTCGCTCTTAAATGCCTTGCCCGAACTTGGCGAACCCACCGGGGGCGGACTTTTCGAAAAGCTCGGACATATCGACCCCGGACCATCACCATCCCAAGCTGACTCGGCCGTCATTGATCTGGAAGCCACACCCATATGCCCATCCTGCCACTTGAGCTTGGATTGGACGATACCTACTGGGGACCTGGTGCGTCTGGCGTCGGCGATCGATGAGGTTTTGGAGGAGAAGAACCGGCGGCTGAGCAATCTGGTAGAGCGGGTCTTGGAGGGCAACAACGACCAACGGCTAAATGACTTCATAGCCATCGTTCAGGCCAGCGATCTGTCGGCCTTATCCAACACGCTGAATGAAGACCTTCTGGCGTTCATCCGCCAGCTTTTGGTCTGATCACTAGGTTTCAATGAATCTGCCATGCGTTTAATAGTAGGACTAGGCAACCCCGGAACGCGGTACCGGGACACCCGCCACAACGTGGGATTCCGGTGTGTGGACCGTATGGCCAAAGATTGGGACATCGGTCCATGGGACCGCCGGGCCAAGGCGGTTCTTGGACTGGGCACCCGATCCGGGGAGGAGATTGTTCTGGCCAAACCCCGGACGTTTATGAACAACAGCGGGGAAGGCGTGCTCTATCTGTTGGCCCGATTCAAGGCCCAGCCGGAAGACTTGTTGATCGTCTACGATGAGATGGAGTTGCCCTTGGGGCGGCTCCGAATCCGAGCGTCCGGCAGTGGCGGAGGCCATAACGGTATCAAGTCCATCATCGCCGCGCTAAACTCCCAGGCGTTCCCCAGACTCCGCGTGGGGATCGGCCACCCGCCTCCAGGAGCAGACCCGATCGCACACGTGATCGGCCCCTTTTCCGCGGAAGAGTCTCCGGTCATGGTAGAAGCTGAAAAAAGGACCGTAGAGGCTGTGGACTGCATCCTCGAAACCAACATCGACATCGCCATGAATCGGTTCAATACGGCGGTAGAACCTGAATCGGAGCAATCTTGAGGCGATCAAACCGGGCCAAATCCATTCCAGTGGTGTATTGAGAGCTTGCAGCCGACTCTGTTAATCACGACTGTCCTGTTGATTGCCGCTCTACTTGCTTGCGCGACTAAGGACTCTCCAACGGCCGGCCCGATCACGACTCAGGCGCCGCCACCACCTTCGCCGGTCCTCGAGATTCCCTCTACACCGCCAGATTTCGCCACGGAAACCGCAGCCGCCCCCGCAGCCGTTCCCCTGTCGGCTCCGCCAACCACTACCGGCCGTTCTACGGAGGTCAACCCTGCCGGCAGAAGGAACCCGATCCCCTTGACCGCAGCCCCGGAACGGGACATTTACCAACTGGCGGCCGAGTTGGTGCCCGGATTATCGGCGGGGTTTCCCCGGATAGTAGCACCCAGTCCACCGGAATTCGAGACGGGGCGCGTCGACACATTCTGGCTGCTGGATCTACCTGCGTTGACGGTCTACCAGTCGGAGTTCGAACTGAGATTGATCACCGGCCATGCCTACTGGTACGTAGAAGAAGGCCAATCGATCCGGCAGGAAGATCTGGAGCGGTCGGCCGCCGCTTTCGAAGAGGAGATCTACCCGAGAATCATCCGCGTGTTCGGCGCCGAATGGTCTCCGGGCGTGGACGATGACCCTCACCTAAATATCCTCAACGCCCGACTCAAGGCCGCCGGCGGCTATTACACTTCCAGCGACGAGTATCCAAACACCGTGTTCCCGTTCAGTAATCAAAGGGAAATCGTTTACATCAATACTAGCGCGTATTCCGTGGGCAGCTCCGGCTATAACCGTACGCTGGCCCACGAGCTACAGCACGCGATTCATTGGAACGGTGATCCTTCCGAGGAAACATGGATGAACGAAGGGTTGTCGGAACTGGCCGTCACCGTGGCTGGCTACGGTCAGGATTCGGTGGGACGGTTCCTCCGGGCGGGGCCGACGTCTCTGATCAACTGGCCCCTGACCCCTGACCACGCCGGCGTCCACTATGGGGCATCGTCCCTGTTCATGCACTACCTTTACGAGCAATACGCCACGCCCTTGGGATTGCGGCCTTTGCTTGAAGAACCACAAGACGGGATAGATGGCATCGATAGCTATCTGGCGGCCTCTGGTTTCGGTGTCACCTTCCGGGACGTATTCGGCGACTGGGTGGTGGCTAATCTGCTGGACGAACCCGAGGGAAAATACGGGCACACCGGTTTCGAGACAGTGCCCAGGGTTCAAAACATCGTTGATTCTTACTCGGAATTCAGTTCTGAGATTCCTCAATACGCGGTGGAATATGTCGAATTCACGTCCTTTTCCGGTCCATTGCGCTTGCGTTTCCAAGGGAACGCTGAGACCGCACTGTTACCGGTGGACGCCGGGGCTCAAGGATGCTGGTGGAGCAACTCGGGAGACTCGATAAACTCCACCCTGACCCGGTCATTGGATCTGAGAGGACTGGACAAGGTGAGGCTGAACTTCGAGCTTTGGTATAGCCTGGAGGAACTGTGGGACTACGCCTATCTGGAGGTGTCCATCAATGGCGGTCAAAGATGGATCATTCTGGAAGCCCCACACACCTCGGCGGAAAATCCGGTGGGGAATAGTTTTGGAATGGGTTACACCGGAGAAAGCGGTGGCTGGATAGAAGAGTCCATGGACCTGACGTCCTATGCCGGGCAGGAGATACTGTTGCGGTTCCAATACATCACCGACGACGCAGTGAACGGCGCGGGTCTTTGCGTCCGCCGGATTTTCGTTCCTGAAGTCCAACCTGGTCCACTATCCGGCGAGTGGGAGGCCAAGGGGTTCATTCTGATCGACAACCGCGTGGCCCAAGACTACATCGTTCAGGTGATAGAGATCGACGAGCAGAACCGGGTAAGTGTCATGAAGCTGGACGGTTCCAACGATGGGGAGTTGTTGATCAACGCTCCCCAAGATCTAAACCGGCTGGTGGTGGCAGTGGCGGCCCTGGCGCCAAAGACCCTTCAACCGGCCACTTATACGATCAGCGCGGCGCCATCCGGATAATTCAAAATGCCAGGCAGCGCCACGAGATAAGAAGTCTATAGCATCGGCAGATACCGGGAGACCTCGTAGTCGGTGACAACGGCCCGGTATTCTTCCCACTCGATCTTCTTGTTCTTGATAAAACTATTGAAAGTGTAATCCCCTAATGCCTCACGCAGCAATGCGCTCTCTTCCGCCAACCCGATCGCCTCACCGAGACTTCCGGGCAGAGTCTTGATTCCGCGAGATTCCCGTTCTTCGATGGACATGGCGAACACGTTGCCTTCCACCGGAGGGGGCACCGGATATTCTTCTTCGATGCCCTTAAGGCCCGCGGCCAACATAGCGCTGAAGGCCAAGTAGGAATTGCATGCCGGGTCCGGCGCGCGGTATTCGATGCGAACCGAACTATCGTGTCCTGGCTTATAGGCGGGAACCCTGATCAGATCGGACCGGTTCACGTGGGCCCAGGAGATGTACGTCGGAGCCTCGTAGCCGGGCACCAAACGCTTGTAGGAGTTGACCCACTGGTTGGTTACCAGAGTGATTTCGGGCGCGTGGCGGAGCAACCCGGCGATGAATCTCTTTCCGACGATCGAAAGATGGTGTTCGTCATCTGAGTCGTGAAAGGCGTTAGTATCGCCCTGGAACAGGGACTGGTGGGTATGCATTCCCGATCCGTTCAAGTGGGACATGGGCTTGGGCATAAAGGTCGCGTAGACACCCTTTATCTGGGCCAGCTCTTTAATCACCAACTTGGCGGTCATCACCGTGTCAGCCATGGTCAGCGCATCGGTGTATTGCAGGTCGATCTCGTGCTGGCTATGGGCGGCCTCGTGGTGAGAGTATTTGACGGGGATACCCATGTCCGCAAGATTCAGAACTATATCCCGGCGAAGGTCGGCGGCCGGTTGGCTGGATAGCTGGTCGAAGTAGCCCCCGCGATCCAGGGGCTCCGGGGTATCGGCGTCTTTCAAGAAAAAGAACTCCAATTCCGGACCGACGTAGTAGGTATAACCCATACCGGCCAAGCGTTCCAAGTTGCGTTTCAGGACAAATCGAGGGTCACCGGCGAAAGGGTCGCCGTTGGGGGTACGGATGTCGCAAAACATCCTGGCCACGGCGTTCTGCCGGGGACGCCAGGGAAGGAGAGTGAAAGTTGTAGGATCCGGGAAGGCCCTCATATCGCTTTCGTTTATCCGCGCGAATCCTTCCACAGAGGCCCCGTCAAATCCAACACCCTGCTCCATCGCGTCCTGTAGGTCCTCCACCGTAATGGCGAAGCCCTTCAGGTAGCCTAGAATGTCAGTAAACCAGAGCCGAATGAACTTCACATCGTTCTCTTGGGCGCTACGTAACACAAAATCACGCTCGGCAGCCCAATCCTTGATCATAGTGTCCCTCCCCGATGTACCGTTGAATATCTCCATTGTATTATTTTCCCCGCCCCGAGAAAACCACCTGACAACAACGCGGCGCTGTCCTCGGCTTGATCCTCACCCTCGAAAATAATAGGCCCACGCCAGCGAATGGTCGCTGGCGTGGGCTTTAACTAGTCTCTGTTAGAGATCGTTAGAGAAGAATCGTTACCTAGCGAAGAAACTTCTTGGGAAGCACCACGAATAGACTGAACAATCCCACGAACGCTGCTCCCGCGATGATTATCTCCATAGGTTGGACCCTCCTCTTAATCATTTCCTATCTTCTATTTTACTCAAAGGTGTTACATAGACTTTGCGGAATTGTTAATTCTTTGTTACAGATTTCACTTGCTCATGCCGGCCACGAAGACCGGATGGCGCTAACCACTACCACCCGTTCCAGATACCTGGGCGTCTATTGGATAGGCTTGCAGGCCGTGTTCAGGCATATCCAGCCCTCCAAGTTCTTCCTCCTCGGTTACGCGAACGCCCATTCCGTATTTCAAGGCAAGGAAGAGCGCGAAGCCGGTGCCCAAGGCCCAAACCAACACCACGCCCATGCTTATCAACTGTGAGACGATCTGCAGGGCATTTCCCGCAACCAGGCCGGACACACCATTGTTGCCGTTGGCGAATATCCCTACAGCCAGCAAGCCCCATAGGCCGGTGGTGCCGTGCACCGAGATAGCGCTAACCGGGTCGTCAATCTTGAAGACCTTTTCTATCACGCTGACCGATGTCAGCATTATCGGCGCGGCGATAGCACCGATGACTACAGCGGACCATGGTTCCACAAAGGCCACCGGCGCCGTGATGCCCACCAGTCCCGCCAGAGCGCCATTGCAGGCCACCAGAACATCGGTTTTTCCGGTGCGCACCAGAACGATGTACATTGCCACAACTGACCCGGTGGCGCCCGCCAGAAGAGTGTTGATAGCGTTCAACCCTATTGAGTCGCCGGTGTTGATATTGAACCCGAACCATCCGAAAAACAGGATGAAGGTCCCAATGACCACAAAGGGCACGCTATGGCCCAATAACGTATTGGCGGAGCCGTCGGCGTTGTACTTTCCGATGCGGGGACCCACAACGGCCGCCCCGGCCAGGGCTACGAAGCCGCCAACGGCATGCACCACGCCGGAACCGGCGTAATCCTTGGCTGCCGGGAGACCGATGCTAACCAACAAACCCGCATCTGCGCCCAGCCAGCCGCCTCCCCAAACCCAGTGGCCATAGACGGGATATATGATTGCCCCAATCATGAAGCTGTACGCGAGATAAGCTTGAGTTTTCGTTCGTTCGGCCACCGCGCCGGCAACGATGGTCGCGGCCGTCGCGGCGAACACCATCTGGAAGACCCAGTCAACGTAATTCTGGCCTTTGGCAGCGTCGGTTAGGAAGAAATTAGTGGTCCCGGCGATTCCCAAAGCCGACGTTCCCCACATCAAAGCAAACCCGAACGCCCAGAAGGAAAGAGACGCCATGGCAAAGTCCAAGAAGCTCTTCGTCATGTAGTTGACCGTATTCTTGCCACGTATCAGGCCGGCCCCAAGAAAAGCGAACCCGGCCTGCATGAAAAACACCAAAAAAGCGCCGAACATCCATATGGTGTTCGCGCTTTGGTCAAGATTCTTCGCGTCTGAGGTGATTTCCTGGGCAAAAACGACGTTGTATCCGGCAAGGACACTCGCCGCCAACAACCCGGCCACCGTTACTGGTAACAATCTGCGTAACATGATGATCTCCTCAAAGAATTTTCCCCATCCTAGATCATGCTTGTTACGCAAAGATTGCCGAATTGTTACGGCAATGTTGCCAGTTTGTAAAACTGTTGTTACATGGAATACCAAAGAAGAGGGCGGGAGATTATCCCGCCCTCTTCGTGATCTTGATCCATGCGAGGATGCCCCGATATGGACACCTCGCGACGACTAGCCTACGGCTTTTCAATCGGGGCATTGACGATGCTGCCCCACTCTGTCCAAGAGCCGTCGTAGTTGCGCACGTTCTGGTGCCCAAGTAGCTGGGTCAGAACGAACCAGGTGTGAGACGAACGCTCACCGATGCGGCAATAGGCAATGGTTTCCTTGCTGCCGTCTATCCCCTTGCCACCGTAAAGAGCGGTCAACTCATCGGCCGACTTGAAGGTGCCGTCTTCGTTTACGGCCTGTCCCCAGGGAACGTTGGCCGCGCCCGGGATGTGGCCGCCGCGCTGGGAACCCTCTTGGGGAAGGTTGGCCGGCGCCAGCAACTCACCGCTATATTCGGCGGGCGCTCTAACATCCACCAATGCAACGCTGCTGGCGAAAACCGCGCCCAAAACGGCGTCACGGTAAGCACGGATGTCCTGGTTCGGCTCACTTGCCCGGTAGGACTTGGCCGCATGGGATGCGGCGTCGGTGGTCAGAGGCCGGCCATCGGCGACCCATTTGGCCCGGCCGCCGTTCATCAGGCGTACGTCGCCATGCCCATAGTACTTAAGCTGCCAGAACGCCCACGCGGCGAACCAATTGTTGTTGTCGCCGTAAAGTATCACGGTCGTATTGTTGTCTATTCCAGCGACACCCAGCAGCGCCTCCAATTCCGGCCCACTGATAAGGTCCCGGCGCAATGACGCCTGCAACTGAGACTGCCAATTCCAACCAACGGCCCCGGCGATGTGTCCTTCGTCATAGGCCGATGTGTCAACGTCCACCTCCACTAACCGAACATTGGCGTCATTTCCATGTTCGGCAACCCAATCCGTGGTCACCAGGGATTCTGGGTGAGAATACTCTGCCATAGCGCACCTCAATCAATGAATTTTCTGGTCTAACCTGCGGCTTTGCACCACCGGGGTAAAACGTTAAACTTAGATGCGCCCAACCATCAAAGAGGTTCATCGCATCACCGCCAACTAGACCTTGATTCGTCCAGATTGCATTCTACACCATCCTGTTATTCCTGACGGCGCTTTAATCACATCAGGTGAACCTGAATAGTGCTTCAATGTATCTAATCGATATACTTTGCAATTCCATATTGTCTCCACTATTATAGTAAGGGTAAATACCAAGTGTAGCCGGGGACAATTAAGAGGTAAGAATGGGCAAGAACCGTTGGTTACGAAATGGCGTCGTTTACCTCCTGGTAATTGTGGGAGTGATTGTAATCTTCTATACGCTCCTGCCCAGCTTTGGGGCCAGCAACGACGTGCCCCTAACCACGGTCGTCGCCATGGCCAAGAACGACGAGATTCGTGAGATTGCCGTCGACGGCAGAAAACTCACCATAACCCCAAACGTTAGCAGCCGGGTCGGGAGCGACCGGCTTTACAGCCGCATGGGCAGTGATACGGACGTCATCAACCTGTTAGTTGAGAGTGGCGTTGAGATCGGCCCTCCCAGCGGAGTCTCGGTCACATTCGAAGGTTCCAGCGGTCTAAGCAGTTTGTTGGGGCTCCTCCTGAACTTCCTGCCTTTAATCATTTTTGGCGGATTGATCCTGTTCATGATGCGCCAAGCCCAGGGAAGCAATAATCAGACGATGAGCTTTGGGCGTAGCCGGGCCCGCATGGCGGCCCCGAACCGCCCTGGCGTTACCTTCGCCGATGTTGCCGGGGTGGAAGAAGCTAAGGCCGAACTGCAAGAGGTTGTTGAGTTCCTAAGGTACCCTGAGCGATTCCTTTCCCTTGGAGCCCGGATTCCCAAGGGAGTGCTATTGGTAGGTCAGCCAGGCACCGGTAAGACCCTGCTAGCCCGAGCCGTTGCCGGGGAAGCGGGTGTCCCCTTCTTCCACATCAGCGGCAGCGAATTTGTAGAGATGTTCGTCGGCGTAGGCGCGGCCCGTGTAAGGGACCTGTTCGACCAAGCCAAACGGAACGCTCCTTGTATCGTGTTTGTCGATGAGATCGACGCCGTTGGGCGGCATCGGGGAGCAGGCTTGGGCGGCGGACATGACGAGCGTGAGCAAACCCTAAACCAGATCCTGGTGGAGATGGACGGGTTCGAGCCCAACAACAATGTCATCGTGCTGGCCGCCACCAACCGCCCGGACATTCTGGACCCGGCGCTTTTGCGCCCTGGCCGGTTCGACCGGCGAGTCACGCTGGACCTTCCCGACATTAAGGGCCGGGAAGCTATCCTGAAGGTTCACTCCGCCGGCAAGCCCATCGCACCAGAGGTCACCTTGGATAACCTGGCTAAAGAAACGCCGGGATTCAGCGGGGCCGATCTTGCCAACCTAGTTAACGAAGCCGCTATTCTAGCGGCACGCGCCGACAAGAAGTCCATCTTCATGGAGGAGTTTGAAGAGGCCGTGGACCGGATCGTTGGCGGGCCGGAGCGCAAAAGCCGGATCATCAGCCCCAGAGAAAAGGAGATGACCGCCTACCACGAGGCTGGGCACGCCTTGGTGGCCCACAACCTTCCTCACGCTGACCGGGTGCACAAGATATCGATCGTGTCCCGGGGCAATATGGGTGGGCATACCTCCCTCCTGCCCGACGAAGACCGGTACCTATGGACCAAAAATCAGTTTGGGGACATGCTTTCCGTGATGATGGGTGGCCGTGTCGCCGAGGAAATGATCTTCAGCGAAGTCACCACCGGCGCCAGCAATGACATCGAGCGGGCGACCAAGGTAGCTCTGAGCATGGTCAAACGATATGGCATGAGCGAATCCTTGGGACCTCGAACCTTCGGCAAGGTGCAGGAAATGGTTTTCCTGGGCCGGGAGATCAGCGAGGAGCGGGACTACGGGGATAAAATAGCCGAGGAAATCGATGATGAGGTTCGGATTCTGATCAAGTTAGCCTACGAAAGGGCCCAGGAAATCCTCGTCGAAAATAAGCCTAGTTTGGTCCTGCTGTCCGAATATCTGATCGAGCACGAGACCATCTCTGGTGACAACATGGTCCGTTTGCTGGACGATGGCGCGATCGGCGACGACCCCGGCACTCCGGCGATCCCACCGGACGCCCCGCCGGAAACGCCTCCCATGACGCCCTCGCCCGCCCAACCGCCCATCGGCCAGCCGTCGCCGTCGCCGGCTATGTCCAGCACCAGCGATCCAATGCCGGCGGCCGGAGACTCTGACAGCTGAGTGAAGCGCGGGTCATCACCAGGTTCCCCAGTCCGCTCTACATCTTTACGAGCGCATCAGCTTTTTGATGCCTCCGCGGGATCGATCGATTCGCCGGAGTTCTCTTCAAGGGCCAAGGGCAGTTGGCGGTAATATATCCCCCAATCTTGCATCAGTTCCGCCACTGGGCCAAGTTTTAACGCCACCAACTCCCGAAAGAATCCGGCCAAAGCGTGGGCCGGGATCAATTCTTCAGAGCAAACCCAACTGCGGGATGCGGGAACCACGTATATCAGGCCGCTTTGGTGGCCGCACGTCACTTCCACTCGGGTCATTCCGTCGCCGGATTTCACAGTTATACCATTGTCCGCCATGGGTCCAAACCTCCCACCGATTTAATTCGATCACTAAAGCGCGAAAGACTGCCTCGTCCTATGGCGAACTCAGGATGAACGGAAAAAAACCTTCGCAGATCATGAGCTTCCCTTCGTTCGCGGTCCGCTTGTAGAACCATTTATTGATACGGCACGTAGAAATTATACCGCCGGCATCAAACGCACCCAACCGTGTGCGGCAGCATGACCGTTCGAGGGTAAATCAGGTATGGCCGCGGTCCTGGTAGGCTGGAGGGTCCCTAACTAAGATATTTATCATCGAATATCAGTAGCCTGGAGGTGGCTCCCGGCTCCAAGAAGATGATAGAATCCCTATTGACTTGTTGCAGAATTCAACCCTTTCATGGTTTATCCTCATTCAAGCCCAGTATAAGGACGATTCAATATGTTTCAACCTGGCGGACCACGTCAACCGGAAGTTGACTTTGACCAACTGTTGGCCGGTGTCAAAGGCACCATAGGAAGCATCGCCGCCCGATTAGGTGGCGGCGGCGTGGGCGGCGTAATCGTACTCGCGATCGCACTTATCGCAGTCCTATGGTTAGCCTCCGGAATATACCGCATCGGACCCGGCGAGGAAGTGGCCCAGCGCCGCTTCGGCGCGATCTGTGGCGCGGCTCTCGCGCCTTGCTCAGGAACTGCGGGGGTCGTCACTCAAACCGGTCTCCATTGGTGGTGGCCTGGCCCTATCGGGAAAACGGACAAGATTAAGGTGACCGAAACCCGCCGTATGGAGTTAGGCTTCCGCAGCGGGGCCGACCAGGGTGTGGCCGACGTCCAAGTCCCGGTGGAAGGCTTGATGATTAGCGGCGACCTGAACATCGTCGACGTTCAGATGGTGGTCCAGTATGACATCAAGGACCTGGTGGGCTTCTTGTTCCGGGTAAACGACCCGGGGGAGGACGCCAGGGGGATTCCTCCGGGCAACCCGGAGGGCCGCACCCTCAAGGACGCCGCTGAAGCCGCCCTGCGGTTAGTGGTGGGACAGCGGAGCATTGAAGACGTGTTGACCGAGCAGCGGACCGCCGTGGAATCGGACACCAAGACCAGGCTTCAAGATATATTGGACAATTACCAAACTGGGATCAACATAGTAAGCCTTCAACTGCTGAAGACCCAGGCTCCGGAAGAGGTTTTCGAGTCTTTCGAAGACGTGCTGCGCGCCCGCCAGGAGCAAGAAACCCGGGTCAACGAAGCCCTGGCCTACAAAAACAATATCATCCCAAGGGCTCAGGGTGATGCCGAGCGCATCAAGAGGGAAGCCGAAGCGTTTGCTCAGGCCCGAGTTGCCAGGGCCCGTGGTGAATCATCTCGGTTCATCTCGGTTCTGGAGCAGTTCCGCGACCATTCCATCGAACTCGGAAACGTGCTGCAGGACACGAACGACGCCGACGGTGACGGCGACCCTGCCACCGGAATCGGCCTGGGTGACGTGACAATGATCGACGGCCCGGATGTTGACGGGGATGGGATCGACATCCTGGTAAGCTCCTTGACACTTATTGGCGCCGAATTGGGAGAAGGCTCCGAATGCCTGTTCACCAACGCCGATGCCGCCGATGGCGATAGCGCCGTGCTTTGTACCTTCAGCGTTGGATATGACGGCCAGAATAGCGCCCTGGTCAGCGGCACCGGCTTTTCCATAGCGTACCTAGGGAACGAAATCCTAACGCTGCCCTCCTTGGTTGGCACCGGACCCTTCGAGATGCGTTTGAACAACCCAGTCCTTGATACCGACAACGCCGACGGGGACGATAATGTCACAACCGGAATCTCCGCCGCCGACATAAAGTTGGTTAATGGGCCTGACGGTGGAAAAGCCGATGGCGTTGACATCTCGGTAAACGGTTTCGATGCCCGCACCAATGTGGTTACGTTCCGGGTGCAAGCAGGGGAAACTCTCAGAGCCGGTGACGGATTCACGGTCCAATATTTGAATAGAGAGAACCTGAAGGTCCCCGCGACCAGCGAGGTCACTCAGCAGCGGCTTTACTTGGAAGCCATCGAAACTATCCTGCCTGGAATCAACAAGATCATCGTCTCACCAGGCACGGAGTCGGTGATTATTCTTGGGGGGCGTGACGGCATCACCCCGATCCCGGTAGGTCCCAGCCAGTCCCCGGTAGGTCCCAGCCAGTCCCCGTAACGCCCAGTCCTCTTAAAGCTTATGAAAATGGCGCAGGAGTCCTAAAATGAAAATATTGGTAGTTCTTGGTGGACTAGCCTTGGTGGCCCTTATCGTTGTCTCCCAATCCTTATACGTGGTGGACGTCACCGAGCAGGTTATCATAACCCGGTTCGGTAACCCCCAGAGCGTCACAAGTACCCCCGGTCTGTTCCTCAAGGCACCCTTCGTGGATACCGTGCTGAGATTCGACAAGCGAGTTTTACGGATAGACGCTCCGGCTGTGTCCATGCCTGACATCGAGAAGCAGAACATGACGATCGACTCCTACGCCCGCTATCGTATTGTCGACCCCTTGCAGTTTTTCAAGACTCTGCAAACCGAGAACACGGCCCGGACCCGCTTGGGCGACATAGTGACCTCCAGCTTGCGCGACGAGATTGCCCGTAGCACTAGAACCGAAATCATCGGCGCCGAGCGCGTCCTGGACGAGAACGACGTACCCGTTATCGACGATGATGGCTTGCCCATACTCGAACCCAGCGAATCCCGGACGGAGCTACTGGATAACGTTTTCAAAGCGGCCGAGAAGCGCGTCCAAGAAGGGAAATTCGGCGTAGAGATTATCGATGTAAGGATGAAACGGGCGGACTTCTCCGACCGCGTACAGGACTCCATCTACAACAGGATGCGGGCTGAGCGTAACCGCATCGCCACCCGCTTCCGCTCCGAAGGAGAGGAGGAGGATCTGAAAATTCGAGCTCAGGCAAACAAACAGAGGGAGATTATCCTAGCCGAGGCGGACCGGATCGGCAGCGAAGTGCGAGGCCGCGGCGAGGCCGAGGCCATCCGAATCTTAGCCGACGCTCTGAACCGGGACCCTGAGTTCTTCGCCTTCCGGCGCAGCCTTGAGTCGTACCAGAAGTTCATGAATCAGCGAACCACCGTCATTCTTTCCTCTGATGCCGACGTGTTCAAGTTCTTGCAAGAACCTCCGGGTCAGACAAGTTCCGCCAAGCAGTAAGCTGAATCTCAGTTTACCTGGCTAAAGTAAATGGTTGCCAATAACTTCCTGGCCTCTTCCGGCTAACGGTCGCGGGGTTGTCTGGGATCGAGCAGTCCAGGAGAGCCAATGAAGATCCACGAGTACCAGGCCAAACAGGTCTTTGCTCGTTACGGTATACCTGTTCCGCCAAGCCGATTGGCTAGCAGCGCCGAGGAAGCCGGCCAGGCCACTCAGGATCTGGGTGGGAAAGCCGTATTGAAAGCCCAGGTCCATGCCGGTGGTCGAGGCCAAGGCGGCGGAATCAAAGTTGTGAATTCCCCGGATGAAGCGCGCGCGGCTACGGAAGCCATGTTGTGCGCCAATCTGGTTACCCATCAAACCGGGCCGGAAGGCGCTCCGGTCAGTCACGTTTTGGTTGAGGAATTGGCCGGCATCAGCCGGGAGTTGTACCTGGCCATCACCATCGACCGAGACTTCCGTGGACCGGTAATGCTGGCCAGCAGTGCCGGTGGCATCGACATCGAAGAGGTAGCTGCCTCCAGACCCCAGGACATCCACGTGGAAACCATAGACCCAGTGTTGGGCCTGATGCCCTTCCAAACACGGCGGTTGGCCGCCAAGCTAGGATTGTCTGGGTCCTTAGCCCAGCCCGCAAGCAAGATCATGAACGCCCTTTACCGGGTATTTACGGAATTGGACTGCTCCCTGGTGGAGATCAATCCGATGATTGTAAATACCCAGAATGAACTGGTAGCCCTGGACGCCAAGATAAACCTGGACGACGACTCGTTGTTCCGCCACACCGACCTTCAAGAACTCCGCGACCCCGCTCAGGAAGACGAATTAGAGTACCGTGCCGCCAGCCTGGATATCGCTTATGTCAAGTTGGATGGCGACGTGGGTTGCTTGATCAACGGGGCCGGGCTGGCGATGGCTACTCTTGACGTGACCACTGCCGCGGGCGCGATGCCGGCCAATTTTCTGGACGTAGGCGGCGGCGCTACCCCCGACAAGGTGGCCAGCGCCGTTTCCATCATCCTCTCCGACCCGAAAGTTACCCGAATATTGGTGAACATATTTGGCGGCATCCTCCGCTGCGACGTGGCCGCCACCGGCATCGTACAAGGCTACCTGGAACACGGATCCGATCTTCCCGTGGTGGTTCGGCTCCTTGGCACCAATGCCGAGGAAGGCCGCGCGATCTTTAAAGATTCAGGGCTGCCGGTAACTTTCGCCGACAATCTGGATGAGATGGCTAAGGCCCTTGGACAAGCGCAATGATCCACAGTCAGGAAATCAGCTCGGCGCAAGTCATCTCCCCAATACTCGTTACAGGTAAAGGCTGAGATGGGCATCCTGGTCGACGAAAATTCCCGTATCTTAGTGCAAGGCATCACGGGCCGTGAGGGCAGCTTTCACGCCAGCGCTTGCCGGGCTTACGGCACGAATGTCGTAGCCGGAGTCACCCCAGGCCGGGGAGGACAGCTCTTCGAAGACGAAGTCCCGGTCTTTAATTCCGTAGAAGAAGCTGTTCATCAATCTCAGGCCAACGTGGCCTTGATTTTTGTGCCCCCCGCTTTTGCCGCCGATGCCATCGCCGAATCGGTAGACGCTGAGATTCCCCTGATCGTTTGCATCACTGAGGGAATCCCGGTGCTGGATACGGTGCGCATCTCCCGTTACCTGGAAAACAAACCGGTCCGCCTCATTGGCCCCAACTGTCCCGGCTTGATAACCCCCGGCGCCAACTGCAAGATTGGCATCATGCCCGGGTCGATTCATCAGGCCGGCAGGGTGGGCGTGGTCTCGCGCAGCGGCACCCTCACCTATGAGGCGGTCGGTCAACTAACCAACCTGGGCATAGGGCAGTCAAGCTGCGTCGGAATAGGGGGAGACCAGATAATCGGAACTAGCTTTGTCGACGTGCTACGGATGTTCAACGACGACCCGGAAACCGACATGGTGGTGTTCATCGGAGAGATCGGCGGCACGATGGAACAGCAAGCAGCCGATTACATCAAAGAGTCATTTGGCAAACCCATCTGCGCCCTGATAGTTGGATCTGCCGCCCCGGCCGGGAAGCGCATGGGCCATGCCGGCGCTATTATTACCGGCGACAGCGCCCGTGCCGAGTCTAAGATAGCGGCGCTACAGGACGCGGGGGCAATAATAATCCCCACTCCCGCCGACATCGGGGTTACCGCCCAAACCGTCTTTCAAGGACTTCGCTGATATACTAGACAGAACAAGCGTTGCGAATCTGGAGACCGCCGGATCGGGGAACACCAGATCGACCGCTATTCATCACGGCCATAAGCTATGGAATACGAAACAGTCATCGGCCTGGAAGTCCACGTACAGCTCCTTACCCGGAGCAAGATGTTTTGCTCTTGCCGGGCCGATTACCAGTCCGCGGCTCCCAACACCCGCGTTTGCCCCGTCTGTTTAGGATTGCCGGGCGCGATGCCTGTGATTAACCGCAAAGCGGTGGAATTTACCATCATGACCGGTCTGGCCTTGAACTGCCAGATTCCCGATTACTCCAAATTTGACCGTAAGAACTACCCCTATCCAGACTTGATGAAGGGGTATCAGATCACCCAGTACGACTTGCCTCTGGCGGTAGGCGGATACCTGGATATACGGGTTGACGGCCGCGACTGCCGTGTTGGTTTGGAACGGATTCACCTTGAAGAGGACGTGGCTAAACTCCAGCATCGTCCCTCGGCTGATGGTGAGTCCTATAGCTTGGTGGACGTGAACCGCTCCGGCGTGCCCCTGATGGAGATCGTCAGCAAACCCGACATGTCGTCGGCGGAAGAGGCCCGGACCTATCTTATGACCTTGCATTCCATCTTGCAGTATCTCGGCGTGTCCACGGTCAACATGCAGGACGGCAGTTTCCGGTGCGACGCCAATATCAGCCTACGGCCCAAAGGGAACACCGAATACGGCACCCGGACCGAAGTCAAGAATATGAACAGCTTCCATTCCGTGTACATGGCGTTGAACTACGAGCAAGAGCGTCAGCGGAAAGTATTGGAAGACGGCGGGCGGGTGGTACAGGAGACCCGCGGTTGGTTGGATGACCGCGATGTAACCGTTTCCCAGCGCAGCAAGGAGTACGCCCACGATTATCGCTACCTTCCTGAGCCGGACCTGCCGCCGCTTATCGCCGACCCGGCCTGGGTACAGGAGATCAGAGATCGGATACCGGAGCTGCCACCCCAACGCCGGGACCGCTTTGCGCGACAGTACGGTCTGCCCGAATATGATGCCGGACTGTTGACCGGCTCCAAGGGGTTTGCCGACTACTACGAATCGGCTATAGGTGAGAAGAAAAACGGCGCCACTCTGGAAAGTTTCGCCAAGAGCGTCAGCAACTGGATGCTGGGAGATCTAAGCCGGCTATTGAACGCCGAAAACGCGGCCATCTCGGACTCTACAGTCACGCCCGCCCACCTGGCGGAGTTGATCGACCTGGTAGACTCCCAGACCATAAGCAACACCATGGCCAAAACGGTCCTGGAAGAGGTTTTCTCCAGCGGTGAAGCGCCGGCCAAGATCGTCCGCGACCAAGGCTACACCCAGATCAGCGATTCCTCGGCGGTGGAAGCGGTGGTGAGCCAAGCCATCGAATCCAACCCCAAAGCCTTGGCCGATTACATGGAAGGGAAAGAGAACGCGGCCAAATTCCTGGTGGGTCAGGTCATGAAGGCCACTAAGGGTCAGGCCAAGCCCGAGTTGGTCAACACGTTAGTTAATCAAGAGCTAGAGGCGCGGAAAAACAACACGCCTTCGGCCCCAGCCCAATAGGGTTGGGAAGAAGAGGAGATGCTATGGGACTGTATCTGAACGTCGGTCAAATCTTGATATCCATAACGATAATCCTGTTGATCCTTCTACAGGTCAAAGAAAGCGCTGGGCTTTTCGGATCCGGCGGCTCCACCGTCCGCACTAGGCGGGGATTGGAGAAGACCCTGTTCCAATTCACGATAATCTTGGCCGCCGTATTCCTGGGCATCTCCATCCTCAGCGTCCGCCTGAGTTAGGATTAGGCGCTCTTACCTTGGAGATTGGGTTTAGCGCCGTCCCAGGCCGTACTTAACCTATGGCACATCCGCCGATCATGCTAACCACCGACTTCGGCTTGTCCGACCCTTACGCCGGAATCATGAAGGGCGTGGTTCTCTCGATCAACCCAGACGCGATTCTGATCGACATTACCCATCAGATCCAACCCCAAAACATCCGGCAAGGGTCTTTCGTACTGGCCGCCAGCCATCGCTTCTTCCCTGAAAGCTCCATCCATGTAGCCGTGGTGGACCCCGGTGTCGGAACAGACCGCCGGGCCGTACTGCTAGTTACGCCCACCGCCAGTTTCCTGGCCCCCGACAATGGACTACTCAGCGGGGTGCTGGGTGATTACCTGGACACACCTCCACTTAACGCTGAACGCGTCAACCTCCCTTCAAGCCTAACCGCTTACCACCTGACCAATGGGGAATACTGGCTGCACCCGGTTAGCAATACCTTCCACGGGCGCGACATATTCGCTCCAGTGGCCGCCCACCTCTCCCTGGGAGTGCCGCCCACCAGCCTGGGTAAGCCTATCCAAGACCTAGTCTGGCTGCCGACTCCAAAGCAAATTCAAGAACGTGACTATATTCTCGGAGAAGTGATCTACGCTGACCACTACGGTAACTTGGTCACCAACATCCCGGTGAGCGAACTGGCGGACGCCGCAAAGATCATGGTAGAGATTAACGGGCGGCATATCCAAGGCCTGAGCCAGACTTTCCAGTCACCGGAAAATAACAACGAGGAAGGCTTGCTGGCTCTTGGCGGCAGCCTGGGCTTCCTGGAAATCGCCGTACAGAACGGTAGCGCGGCCCTTGTTCTTAACGCCGGCCCCGGTGAAAAAGTGCGTGTCTCGTTCAACCTTCCCTAGCCGAACTGGTCAGTCCTAATTCCCTTGGCGGCTCTGCCTGATCTACTGGAGAGTTTTGCCCATCGCGTCACGATCCGCTCCCATTTCGACCGCCCGAGGGACCTGCAGATACAAACTACGCCAATACCCGTAGCCCTGGCAGATTACTACCGAGCGCTGACCATAGATCCCGACTACGCCTCTGCCAACCCAGAATTTTTCTACACCGCATTAGGTGAAGACATACCAGGGCAGGCGGACATGTTCCGAGCCATAGAACTAGGAATAGACACCATGCAGGTTGCCTACGCAGTCAGGAACGCAGATCAACTCACGTAGAGGGACCGCCTCCACTGTAGTATGTCCACGTCCTCTCGGCCCGCAGAGCGTCCGCTTAATAATCTATAACCGCCCTCTTAGGCCTCCCCTTCCTCCGGCTCCTCCTCAGTCTCCGGAGCCTTAGCCGCGCCAGGCCGCCAGGCCACAACGATTTCGGTTTCAACGGGCGAGGATAAATAGGCTGACGCGCCGGCTTGAAGCATCCGGGCGATGGCGTCGGGGCATACCGCGTCCAGCACGTCGAGCATGTCGGCGAAGGAATATCCCTCGTATCCGCCCGGCCTATCCTTGCCGGGCCCACGGCGTTCGTGCATCTGAACGCCGATCCAATTCTGAATCGCGGCGGCTACCTCGGGGTCAATCATGCGTCTATATTCCCCCTCTTCATGTCCATTCCAAGCTTCCAATCAAGAACAGACGGGGAATTGGGGAATGGTGATTCGTTTCAGAATGCAGACCCAATCTCGACCCGTCTTTATTTCAGTAGTTTACTAATAACCATGTTAGCACGAAGCAAAACCGGTTAAGGGACTGCGTAGCTGGTAATCTCAAGCCCACCCATGCTAGTATGGGGGCAATTCTCCGCCAGCCAGCTTTAGGCACAACCAGGGAGGTGCAATGGACCTTAGCCGCGAGACATTACTGAAGCTATACACCACCATGGCCACCATCCGAAATTTCGAGGAGCGTGGCATTCCCGAAACGGGCCAGCGGGCCATGTCCGCCTCGGTACACTCTTCAGCCGGTCAGGAGGCGGTACCCACCGGGATTTGCGCCCACCTCTCCGACGAAGACTATATCGGAAGCACCCACCGGGGGCACGGCCACTGCATCGCCAAGGGCGTGGACCCCAAAACTATGATGGCCGAGCTGTTCGGCCGAGCCACTGGGAACAACAAAGGCAAGGGCGGGTCGATGCACATCGCCGACATGAGCAAGGGTATGCTGGGCACCAATGGCGTAGTTGCCGCCAGCGTTCCCCTGGCGGTGGGAGCGGCACTCACGTCAAAGCTCAAAAACCTCGGCCGCGTCGCCGTGGCCTTCTTCGGCGACGGCGGGGCCAACCAGGGCGTACTGCACGAGTCGATGAACCTGGCGTCGGTTTGGAAACTCCCGGTGATCTTCTGCTGCGAGAATAACGGGTACGCCGAGTCCACGCCGGTCGAATACGCCCTGTCCACCGCCAACGTTTCCGACCGGGCCGCCGGATACAACATGCCCGGCATCAACGTCGATGGGATGGATGTGTTTGCCGTCTACGACGCGGCCGGCCAGGCGGTGGCTCGAGCCCGGGCCGGGGAAGGCCCCAGTCTGCTGGAATGCCGCACTTACCGGTTCTACGGCCACACGGTCTTCGACAACCCCCTCTCCTACCGCACCAAGGAGGAAGAGGACCATTGGCGCGCCCGGGACCCGCTGAAGCTCTTCCGCGAGGCAGTGCTTCCCCTGGGGGATATCACCCTGGAGGAGTTGGACCAGATAGACGCAGAAGCCGCCCAGCTTATGGAAGACGCCATAAAATTCGCCGACGAAAGCCCTCTTCCCGATCCGTTGGAGATCTATGACGACGTTTACGTTTCATACCCAGCCGAACTGCTGAAACGCGGCACGAATATGGCGATCTGAGCTTTCAGCTAACTTCCCAAGGAGATGTTATGTCCAGTATGTCCACCACCGCCACCAGGGAGATCCAGTACAGACAGGCGATCAACGAGGCCATCCGCCAGGAAATGACCCGGGACGAGACCGTCATTATCATGGGCGAAGAGATCGCCGGTGGGGCGGGCCGTGAGGACCAGGGCATCGTTGATGCCTGGGGCGGGCCTTTTCGCACCACGGTAGGCCTAATCCAAGAATTTGGGAACCAGCGGGTGCTGGACACCCCTCTGTCCGAGGCCGCCTTTGTCGGAGCCGCCATCGGTGCCGCTTCCACCGGCATGCGGACCATCGCCGAGTTGATGTTCATCGACTTTGTCGGCGTCTGCATGGACCAACTGCTGAACAACGCCGCCAAGATGCGCTACATGTTCGGCGGGCAAGTCAAGCTTCCCTTCACCTTGCTCACCCGCATCGGCGCCGGGTTCGGCAGCGCTGCCCAGCACTCTGAGTCTTACTACTCCATCTTCAGCCACATACCGGGCCTAAAGGGCGTGGTTCCTTCCGACCCTTACACCGCCAAGGGGCTATTGACCGCCGCTATCCGGGACGACGACCCAGTGGTCTACTTTGAGCACAAAGGACTCTACGGCAACACCGGTCCGGTGCCTGAAGAACCCTACGAACTCCCCATAGGCAAGGCCCGCACCGTTAGAGAAGGGACCGACATCACCTTGGTGGGCATATCCCGCATGACCTGGGTTTGCACCGCCGCCGCCGAAGAACTGGCCAAGGAAGGCATTAACGCCGAAGTGGTGGACCTGCTCAGTATTTCGCCCATCGACTACGACCACGTCATCGACTCGGTCAAGCGCACCCACCGACTTGTCGTAGTGGACGAAGACACCCCCATCTGCAGCATAGCTTCCGAGATATGCGCGATGGTAGCTGAGGAGGCCTTCGACTACCTGGACGCCCCGCCATCGAAGGTCACCGCGCCCCATACGCCGGTGCCCTACAGCCGTGCATTAGAGAACAATTACATGCCCAACGAGGCGCGGGTGATAAAGACGGTCCAGAACCTGTTCGCCAGGGGCTAATGAAACAGGAGCCCCCCGTTGACGTTGTAGGCCTGGCCGGTGATGAATGAGGCGTCTTCCGACGCTAGGAACGCCACCATGTTTGCTACGTCACTGGGCTCGGCGATCCTGCCCATCGGGGTGTTCTGGCCTGCAGTTTCTACGATCTGGCCACGAAACTCTTCCAGCGAAACGCCTTGTTGTTGCGCCCGGTCCTGCTCCCAATAGCTGAGCCGGTCTGTGTTTATCGGCCCAGGGCATACGGCATTCACCGTTATCTGATGCTTCGCCAGGTCCATGGCTGAAGCCTGGGTAAGACCCAAAACCGCGAACTT
>CATMOE010000040.1:0-34484 GCA_950072105.1 uncultured Dehalococcoidia bacterium | reverse complement strand
CTGGCATCCGCCATACCCAACGGACTCATCCTGGAGTTCTACCGGGGCTCAACCGACCCGATGTGGGACAAGATGTTCGAGGAGCCCCTGACCATCGTTGATGGTTACGTCAGCCCGCCGGACCGGCCGGGCTTGGGCATCACTATCAATCAGAAGGCATTAGACCCATACCGCGTGGGCTGATTCGGTCTTCGCAAAATATGCCCGTGCATCCCACTGCTCGATAAAATAGCTCTCCCGGCACAGGAAAGGCCCCCGGACCTAATCCCAGGGGCCTGATCTTTGTTCGATCAGTGGATGGATGCAGCACCAAACTAAGATATGCCTCAATCGGCCTGGCGGCACTCCTGGCTCAGCCGTTAGACGATTCCACGGGAAGATGTGAGCTACTTAAGAACCGTGACGTGGCCGTAGGTAACGTCGGCGCCCAAGCTCTTCACTGCTTCCCTCACGAGATCGATCGCCCTTTGGGAAACCGGGCCGTCGCCGAGCGATGCTGTCAGCGACATGGCGACCATCTCAGTAGGGAAAGATCTTCGCGTGATTTCTCACTCTAGATCGAAGAACGAATCAACGTTGAAACTTGCTTTGGCGGTGTTGCCGTCCAAGCCGCTAGACCCGATATTCGAGGCGTAGGTGATATCGAAGAACGAGTCTACGTTATATCTGCCTTTGGCTAACGCACTCTCAATGACTTTGATTGTAGTAGAGACATCGAGTCCCCAGTACTTAGTCTCGGAGGATTGAATGACTAAGTCCAACTGAAACGTATCTCCGGTTTTCGCCGTCGCTGCCGGAACGTTCGACTGGGCGATTACGAACCCACCGGCTACAACTACCGCGATGAATACCGCCATTAGGCCAACTAACCTTCTGCTCATTTTCCCTCCTCAAATCTGAAAGCGTTAGATGCCAAAAACCTAGCATGGCCGTCGAATCAAGTCAACGGGACGGCGCCGGGCTATAAGGTTCGATCGAATCTTGGTGAAACAGCCCTAGGCTATCCCCTGTGGCTGCGTCAATCAATGTGTAATAGGGTTGGCGGGTGTATATCCGTTGTTCGGCTATGCGGTATTTTCGGCCTAAGATTCCGGCCCCAACCAACGCCTTGTCCCGCATCTCTTGGCCGGGTTGGTAACGAAAGGCAACCCGGCCAACCGCACCACCCAAGATATCCATGACACCTTCGCGCAGACTGGACGGCCTTGAAGTGGAAAACAGTCCGATCAGCAACTTGAACAAGTTAGCCACCGCCTCTGCCGGCTGTCGACGAATCAGGGCTTATATGGAGCGCCCTCGCTCAACCGGCCCCTGCGCCACACCCGTTGCTCTCAACGTAGAGTGGGTGGGGATTCTTGGATGTTTGCAGGTCAAGAATGCCACATTTTTTACGTATATCTACGTATGAACAAACGTTCTTATTAAGGGGGTATTAATTTGATGGCTTAGTTGTCGGAGCCGGGCCGTTAGCCGGTCCTGTGGTTGTAATGACAGATGTAACCAAGTTCGCACTTGCCCTTGGATCCACTCCTCCGCCAGCCTATCCGCCGTACTCTGGTATCATGCATTAGCTTCCATTGAGCAATGTAGGCTTTCTGTGTGAATCGTGTATTAAAGTGAGCGTGCTGGTCGATCTCACAACTTTGAACCCATCCTGACCTAACGGGGGAGACCGTGAAATACGACGTGATTGTGATTGGAGCGGGGTCCGCGGGCGGGACCCTGGCTACTCGCCTATCCGAATCGCCGAACCGATCGGTTCTACTCTTAGAGGCCGGCCCCGACTACCCCGACCTGGAGTCCACTCCGGATGACTTGAAGTACGGCTACGCTCCTACGGCCTCGGAAGCGGGTGCGCCCCACAATTGGTCTTTTGAGGGCCAGGGCACCCAGGTCCAGTCGGAACCCGTGGCGGTCCCCAGAGGTAAAGTGGTCGGCGGGACCAGCGCTATCAACGGCCAGGTCTTTTTGCGTGGGGTCCCCGAGGACTACGACCGATGGGCGTCGTGGGGAAACGACGAGTGGGGTTACCTCAAGGTGCTGCCCTATTTCCGAAAATTGGAGACCGACACAGATGTGCGGGACGATTTCCACGGATTCGACGGCCCGATCCCCGTGCGCCGGCACAAGCGGGAAACCTGGTCGCCCCTTCAAGTGGCTTTTAACCAGTCGTGCCTGGACGCCGGCTACCCGGAGACTTACGACCATAATCACCCGGACTCCAGTGGAGTGGGGCCGTTCCCGATGAACAACCCCGATGGCGTCCGTATGAGCACCGCCCTAACCTACATCAATCCAAACCGGCACCGGATCAACCTGACCATCCGGCCCAACGTGCAGGTCCGGCGCGTCCTGTTCGATGGGCAACGAGCCACCGGAGTAGAGGTGGAAAGCGGCGGAGACCGATTCATCGTGGAAAGCGATCTAATCGTTCTCAGCGCCGGGGCCATCGCCTCACCCCAATTACTGATGCTTTCCGGGGTCGGGCCTGAGTCTCAATTACGAGGCCTTGGTATTCCAGTGGTCAAGGACCTGCCCGGCGTGGGGCAGAATCTGCGGGACCATCCACTGCTCCCGATCCGGGTCTCCGTCAAAGATGAATTCCTGCTTGACCCCGATGCTCCCAGGATGCAGGCGTTGCTGCGTTATACTGCCACCGGTTCAGACCATCGGAACGACATGCAGCTCTTCCCATCGTCTTTCTCCACGCCCCTGGGCGGCGACCCCTTCGCCGAAGAGGGCATCAGAATCACCTGCATGATGGAGTTGGCGGCAAGCGCCGGGGAGCTACGCCTCACTTCCACCGATCCTGGCGTTCAACCATACATCGATTGCCGCTATCTTGAAGAGCCCTGGGACCGGGAACGGATGCGAGAGGGGGTCCGCATAGCGATCAAACTGATGGAGCATGAGGCCTTCCGCGACATCGTCGATAGCCTGATCTCTCCCGTCGAAGAGGACCTGTCCTCGGATGAGGCGCTTGATGCCTGGATGATGGAAAACGTGTGGATAGGTCAACACCTGTCCGGCACCTGCAAGATGGGTCCCAACAGCGACCCCATGGCCGTGGTCGACCAGTATTGCAAAGTCCATGGCATCCAGGGATTGCGGGTTGCCGACGCGTCCGTTATGCCCGATGTCATCAGGGCCAACACCAACTGCACAACAATCATGATCGGCGAACGAGTAGCCGACTGGATCGCGGCGGACCTGTCCCGGGGCACCTAAGCCGGTGTTGACCAGACTGGGCCTTCGACTAAGTGATGCAGAGACATTCGCCCTGCCTTAGGCGATTTACTTTCTTGATGCCTGGAGTTGAAGTTGCCAGATAGTGTCAGGTTGGCGGCGATATTGTCCGGCTGGGGATTTATCATACTAGGCCTTATCATGGCCGTGGCTTATATCGTAGTGATCCCTCACAAGAGATTACTGAAGGCCATCCCCATTTCTTTTCTTTTAGGCGTTATCTATTTGGTTATCGCCATGATCTCCTACCGATAGACCCGTAGAGACGAGGATCAGGAGCCGGTTGGCCGGGCAGTACCGCTGAAGGCTCCTTGTTTTTTGAGTGCAACTATTACCACCGCGGCGGCAACGAAGCCGCATCCTCCACATCGCGCTTGAACGAAACGATTACTTTTGCTCGGGATTATGCTTTATGCCAAATGACAAATCTATCTTCCTCGCTGCGGACTTGGGCCGGCCTACTTAACGCCTATTGGTTAAGGCTGGCCGTACATGCCGCATACATGACGGGTCCAGTGGACAACCTTCCATCTCCAACGTAAGATTCCCATCATGGCCAGCGACCGGCGCAGACTTAGGATAGAACGCCTTCTCGACGAAGCTGAAAATGCGGTTGCCAGGTACAATTGGCAGGCTGTCCGCGAAGCTGCTCAAGCGGGTTTACCTCGTAGATTGGAGCTAACTCCACGAGACAGACCTGCCCAAATACGCTATGTCGCCCATAATCTGATGGGCGTTCAAAGGACTATCCCCCAATAACAAGGAGGATCAACCATGCCAGTGGTGGAAACAGATATTCAAGGTCAGATCATGCTCATTCGATTGAACCGCCCCGAGCGCTTGAATGCCTTGGGAGTGGAATTGCGAACCGAGATGGCCGCGGCATTTACCGAGTTCAAAGACAACCCTGACCTGGAGGTCGCCGTGTTTACCGGAACCGGCCGGGCCTTTTGCGCCGGGGAGGACATGAAGGAAGCTTTGGAACGTGGCGCTCCGGGAAGCGCATCGGCTCCGGTCAAGAACCCGTTCAACGATGGAGAGTTGGACAAGCCGGTTATCGCCGCCATAAACGGGTATGCCATGGGCGGTGGATTCATCTTGGTGGAGCGTACCGACTTGCGGGTGGCGGTCCCCAGCGCGGTGTTCGAAGTGTCTGAAGCTAAACGGTGGCTGCTGGGCGGTTATAATCACGGCTATTTCGCTGGCCTGCCCCATCCCATCGCCACGGAAATGGCCTTGGGCTTCCGCTTTACCGCCCAACGGCTTTACGAGGTAGGGTTCATTAATCGCTTGGTTGAACCTGAAGAGCTATTGCCTACTGCCTTCGGCATGGCTGAGCATATGCTCACTCTTCCACCCGCTTCACGAGTCAACACGATTCACATGATGCGGCAGATGCGGCCCAAAGTCGCTCCAGATCTGAGCAAACTAGCGGAGGCACTCCACGAACACGGTGATAAATCCGATCTGATGGAATCGCGTAGCGCATTCGCCGAGAAGCGAACGCCCAACTTCAAGGGTTGGCTGAAACCCGAAGACCGGTACAACTTACCTACTTTGGAGTGAGCGACTCGATACCTTCCCATCAGCCAGTAACCCCGTGAGAATCGGAAAACCGAAGTCTCTCTCCCAGGGTCTCGAACCGCCGGATGGGGGCGCTTCCGCCTAACATCGGGCAGGCGCCTTGGCGGGGCCTTGGCCGCGTCCAGATCTAACCGTCTCTAACCATAAGGAGAATCACTCGTGGCAGTGGTGAATACCGACATTCAGGGTCAGGTCATGCTCATCCAATTGAACCGTCCGGAAAGGATGAACGCCCTGGGATTGGAGCTACGAACCGAGATGTTCGCGGCGTTTACCGAGTTCAACGACAATCCTGACTTGGAGGTCGCCGTGTTCACCGGCACCGGCCGGGCCTTTTGCGCCGGAGACGACATGAAGGAAGTTTTGGAGCGGGGCGCTCCTGGCGTCGAGTCCCATCCCCTCACCAATCCCTACAACGAATGGCAATCGGACAAGCCGGTGATTGCCGCTATCAACGGGTTTGCCATGGGCGGCGGGTTCATCTTGGTGGAACGCAGCGACCTGAGAGTAGCGGTTTCCAGCGCGATGTTCGAAGTATCCGAGGCAAAACGGTTTCTCCTAGGAGGCTACAACCACGGATTTTTCGCCGGTCTGCCCCACCCCATCGCCACCGAGTTGGCCTTGGGGTTCCGTTTCACCGCCCAACGTCTATACGAGGTTGGGTTTATCAACCGCCTGGTTGAACCCGATGAGCTATTGCCCACCGCGTTCGGGATGGCAGAGCACCTGCTAACCCTACCCCCGGCGTCCCGGGTCAACACGATCCACATGATGCGGCAGATGCGTCCCAAGGTGGCTCCGGACCTGAGCCGGTTGGCGGCGGCCCTCCACGAACACGGCGATACATCCGACCAGATGGAAGCGCGGATCGCCTTCGCCGAGAAGCGAGAGCCCAACTTCAAGGGTTGGCTGAATCCGGAAGACCGTTACAACATGCCTCACCTGGAATGAGCATCTCGATAGCCTCCCATCAGCCAGCGGACACTTGGGCGCGTCATGGCGTCCGATACTCTAAGCCTCTCTCCGGTGGTCTTCGGTCGCCAGGGGCCGCTGCGGCTAGTCGCGGGATAAGACAGGTTTGATCAACCGGCTCGCCCACAAGATGCCCTTCTACTACGGATGGGTGATTCTCTTCGCGGCCGGCGACGCGATGTTCGTGCGCAACGCCGCCGCCAGCCTCACCCTAGCCGTCTTCATATTCCCGATCTCCGACGACTTGGGTTGGAGCCGCACCTTGATAGCCGGCGCCGCCAGTCTCGGCGGGTTGGTGGCCGCCGTGACTTCTCCCGTCGTCGGCTGGGCTTCCGATAAATACGGGGTCCGCCTGATACTTGCGATCAGCGTTCTGGCCATGGGAATATCCACCTTTTCCCTGGCTTGGGCCACCGTCCCCATCGCGTTCTACCTAGCCTTCGGAATGGGGAGGGTATTGTTCTCCAGTTCCTTCCAGATAGGTCCCTCCGTGGTTGTGTCCCGGTGGTTCGTGCGGCGGCGGGGCCGGGCGACCGGCATGCTGTTCCTTGCCCACTCCATGGGCATGGTGCTATTCCCGTTGATCGCCGGAATGGTGATCCATTACTGGGGATGGCAGGCCGCTTGGATGGTTCTGGGAGCGATCGTGTGGGTCGCGGCCTTGGGACCCGTTTCGTTATTGATCAGACAGTCCCCTGAGGCGATGGGATTAGCGCCGGATCTACCCCAAGGGAGGCCGGAAGATGAGTCCGGCACAGTACCGGCGCCGTCTGAAGAACCGGACTGGACGTTGCGAGACGCCCGCCGGACCCCCACACTTTGGCTCATGGCTCTGGCCACCGGTATCCTTTTCCTGATGCAGGCCGGCACGAATACCCACCAGGGCGCCTACTTCATCGACCAGGACCTGGGCGGCGTCATCTCGGCTCTATCCATCAGCTTTAACGCGGCGTTCACCGGCATCGGCAGTCTCATCTGGGGCTGGCTGGTGGAGAGGGTCTCCGTCCGGTATTGCTACGCCGCTGTCGCCGTGGTCATGGTGGTGGCTTTGTTTCTGTTCCCGTCAGTCAACACCGTATGGCAAGCGCTGCTGGTCGCGTCGCTGTTCGGGTTATCCGTGGGAGGGATTTTAGTGGTCCCCGCAGTAGCATATGCCAACTATTTCGGCCGCCGGTCCATCGGCGTGATCAGGGGAGTAACCGAGCCTTTCGTCTCTTTGGGGCAGGCTATCGGCGTGGTGTTTTCCGGCCTGGTATTCGACATCACCGGAAGCTATCATTTCGCTTTTATAACTCTCGCCGTGATCGGGATCGCGGCCATCGGGCTGATCTTGTTGACTAAACCGCCTCATTTAGCCGCCAAGGCGCCGGCTCGCTAGCCGGGAGATCCCTCAACTGCCGCCCGCAACGCATCAATCCCCACGTCACCGGTGTACATTTTTCCTCCTATGAGATAGGAGGGAACTCCCTTCACACCCTGTTCGACGGCTGCCCGATGTTCTTCCAATACCCATGGACGGTAGTGGCCGGACTCCAACTTAGGCCACATGGACTCCCAGTCCAGTCCGGCTCTGGAGGCTGACCTGCGAAGGGTATATATGCTTCCCAAGTCGGAGCCCCGCTCCCAGTACTCTCCGGCAGTCTCCAAGTAGAACTCCCGGTCCCTACCTTGCTCTCTGGCAAACGCCGTGGCCTCGTGAACCAATACGGTGCTCAGAGACCGGCTGGAAAACGGCTCCGCCGCAGGTTTTTCACCCAAGGGCGCCAGAGGCGGACGGCGGACGGGAGATTCATGGGTTAGCGACTGTGCCTCAACCGAGCGGTCTTGCGCCAAAACAGAATTTATAGGCGCATGCGGACGGAGCAGGTAGGGACGGCGGTCAATGGTGAAGGCCACTTCTCCGGACAAGCTGTCCAGCCGCCCCAGGCCGACATGGCAATGGGGGCAGGTGTAATCGAACCAGACTGTGACTAGCACATCGCCGCTCAAATCAGGGGATCCTGGCATTTCCGGGCTCTATTTCCCATCATCAGTGATTCCCCCATATATCCTTACACTTTGCTTGTGGTGGATTGACTAATAGAGACCGCCTGTCGATGATCCGAACATGTCATGCTGAGCCAGCCGCAGCGGCGAAGCATCTGGGGTGGGGCCGTCCCACACATCCCGAGATTCCTCCCTGCGATCGGAATGACAGGCGTGGGGATGCTGCCCATCCGCAGATTCCACGTCGTTGGTCGCCTCGCAAAGACAAAGCGTTAACTATGCCTATTGAGCTATAAAGGTCTCGGTCACACCATTGACCGCAACGGTGTATTCCTCTTTGAAAACAAAGTCGCTGCCCAACGATATGTCCGTCTCAGCATATGCTATATCCATGGTGCACATCACCTCCCCCGCGGGGAAAAGATAGGTCACCTTTACGTGAATCGTGTTAGAGAAGGGGCGGGATATATCATAACCGTTGAATTGGGAACAACTGCTGCCGCTCATCGTGGAGACAACCTTTATCCGATACTGGGGCGGAAACGACTCCAAGATGATCAACTCGACGCTCTCAACCGGAGATTCCTTCACTACCTTCTTGCCGCCTTCGGTGTCGCGGCCGACGAACGAGTTGGTTACCTCACCGTTAACGATAACTTTGTACGACTCTCCGGAGTTAAATTCCGTTCCCAGGAGAATCTCGGTCATCGCCACGGGTAGGTCACGGGTACACGGCATGATCTCCTTCACTTCCAGATGCGTTACCGTTACACGTATTATCCTCGCGCCCCGGCGGGAGAGGTCGTAACCATTAAACTTGGAACAGCTACTTCCCAAGGGCAGCCTGGAGATGACCTGGACGAAGTATTCCGGTGGGTTGGCGTCTGAGACCGTCACCTCAACCCGCTCGATCGGTGACTCCGCCACCGCCATCTTGACGCCTTCGGGATCACGAGCCGTGAAGGAGTTGGTCAGGTTGCCGTTTACGACGACGGTGTAGCTCTCGCCCGGAACGAACCCGCCGTCCAGAACTACTTCGCCCTCATGTTGTCCGTAGATCGCCGTGCAGGGGATCGCCTGAGCAGGCTGCATGTTGGTCACATTGACGAAAATGGTATTGCCCTCTTGGAGAGTCTCGTACCCATTGAACTTTACGCAGCCGCTGGGGATTCCCGACGTGATCTGCAGAGTGTATTCGGGCGGATCGGAATCCGAGACGGCGAATCTGACGCTCTCTATCGGGGCGGGCGTCTCCACCATGCTCGGCTCGGAAGGCTGGCCGGATGCAGGCTCAGTAGTCGGTTGAGTGGGAGAGACGGCAACGGGAGTCGCTGAAACCGAAGGTTCAATCGCCGTTGGTTTCTCATCGATTCCAGTGACCAGTTCGACGGGCTTAGTCGGCAATGGCGTCGTTTGAATGCCCACAGATGGCTGGGTGCGGGCAGCGGATGGGGTATGGTCCGTGCAAGCAACCGAGGCCAGCAGCAAAAGCATGGCGGCCAACCCGATTACCGCTGTAAATCTGTTCTTCATTGGGGTGCTCCTTTGAGTGAATACTTTGGTTCCTTCACTCTTAAGACGCACTACCCCACCGTTTTGTTCCAATGTCAGGAATACAGGTCAAAATCACGGCCTGTACTTGTCCCCTTCCTCTCTGGTGATGCGCCCAGAGGCCATCAGCCACATTCGGGATATCTCGGGACCCATGAACTTGAACATGCCCCGCAGGGTCTTCTGGATCGCCGGGTATTCGGTGCCTTCCAGTACGTCGTAAAACCAGTTGCAGAAGCTGCCGTGCTCACTCTGTAGGGACAGGACGGTGCGGGCGTTATCAACCGTAGCTTGAATCTTCAGCCGGTTGCGGATGATACCGGGGTCGTTTCGTAGCGACTCCACCTCGGCAGGGCCGAATCCGGCCACGGTGCTTATGCTCCAGTTGTCGAACGCCGATCGGAACCCGTCCCGCTTGTTCAGGATCATGCGCCAGGTAAGCCCGGCCTGGAACACCTGCAGGCTCATCACTTCAAACAGGAGATCGTCGTCGTCGACCCGCTTGCCCCAGATGGTGTTGACGTACCAGTCCCGTAACGGGTCCGGAGGCGCCAGTGGGTCGTGAAATTCCTCATGCGGCATCTGCTTTCCTCAATCATTGCCTATCGCGCCATACTATGGGCAGGCGAAAAACCATTGTCAACACACGCCAACAATGTTAGGTTACTGCGTATCCAGCCAGGAGGAAAATCATGGTAGATCAGACTAGAACTATCATCGCCAACATCGACAGGCTGAACCGATTTCTGGACGAAGCCGGCTGTTCCGCCTTGATCCTTCGCTCGGGCAAGAATTTCACCTATCTGGCCGGGTTCTCCTATCCGGGCACTCTGGGAAGGCACCTAGACTTTCCCGACTCTCCCCGGGAGGTGCTTTTGGTGTGGCCGCGCCATGGCGAGCCGGTGATGATTCTGAACCACTATGCCGCGCCACTGGCTCGGCGGGACTCTTGGCTGGACAAGATTGAGATCTACGACGACTACGCCGAGTCGCCCTACCAAAAAGCGGCCGCGGTATTGAAGGACCTGGGCCTGGATCGGGAAGTCGTGGGATTGGAAAAGACCTACGTCAGCGCCGCCCGATGGGAAGAGCTGGAGAGTCTATTGCCCGGCGGCAAACTCTTCGATTGCACTGAAATGATGGACCAAGTCCGCTGGATCAAGACGTCCGGCGAAGTCGAGTTGCTGCGGGAAGGGGCGCTGATCCTAGACGAAGCATATCTGGAAATCTTTCCCACCGTGCGGGAAGGGGACACCGAGCGGGAGGTTCATAGCCGCATCGTCGCCAGTTGCGTGCAAAGGGGCGCCCAGTGGGCCCACGGCATCCTGAACAGCAGCCGGAACACCGTGGCCTACGGGGGCGAGAGCGACTTTGCGTTCCACCGGGGGGACATCATTCGCAACGATTACGTGTCCTACTACCAGGGATACCCCGGCCATCAGTCGCGCACTGTCGTGGTTGGCGAGCCCACCCAGGAACAGAAGGACACCTACCGGCTGATGCGCGACATCTACCGGATGACCATCGATCAATGCCAAGTCGGCGCCAAGGCCAATGATATCCACCGCTTTGCCTCGGAGAAGTTTAAAGAGGCCGGCTACCAGGACCGGGTCTCCTTAGTCGGACACAGTGTGGGCGCATGGTGGCATCAACAGGAACCTTACATCGTCCCTACCTCCCATGTGTTACTTGAGGAGGGAATGGTGCTGGCCCTGGAACCCCACGTGGGCTATTGGCACCTGCAGGACATGATTCTGGTCACGCCCGATGGCCCCCAACTACTCTCCCCCCGGTTCAGCACCGACGAGATGCTGGCTACGGGTTGAGCGCCCGCCATATCTTCTCCGGGGTCAGCGGCGTGTCTATGTGGCGCACGCCGGTGCTGTACAGAGCGTCTATGACCGCGTTGGTGATCGCCGCCGGCGCCGCCACGGTGGGCAGCTCGCCGATACCCTTTGCTCCCAGCGGATTCAATGGCGACAAAGTTTCGAACGTATCCAAAGTTAAGTCCGGCATGTCCTGAGCTTTGGGCATGGCATAGTCCATAAAGCTTCCCGTTAGCGGCTGGCCTTCGGGGGTGAACTCCATCCCCTCCATCAGCGCTTGGCCCAGCCCTTGGGCGAGGCCGCCGTGGATCTGGCCTTCCGCCAACATCGGGTTGAGGATCCGGCCGGCATCGTGTACCGCGACGTATTTCAGGATCTTCACCGCTCCGTTATCCCGGTCCACCTCAACTACCACCACGTGAGTGCCAAAGGCATACGGATTGTCCGGCAGGGTATATGTGGCGTTGAACTCCAGCCCCGGTTCCACATCGGGTGGCAGCAACTCTTCGTCGTATGCCGCGGCGGCCACTTGGGAAAAAGGAAGGCTGGACGATGGCGTGCCCTTCCGGAACACCCGTCCCTCGCGCATCTCGACGTCTGCAGGCGGACACTCCAACAAGTGGGCGGCGATCCGGACCAGCTTCTCGCGAGCGTCTTGAAGCACGGTATAGACCGTGGAGCCGCCGACGGTTATCCCTCTGCTGGCGCCGGTACCGCCACCGACGGGGAACAGTTGGGTATCGCTGTGAAACATCTCAACGTCCGACGGGGTCACGCCTAGTTCATCGGAAACGATCTGGGTGAAAGTTGTCTCGGTGCCTTGGCCGTGGGGAGAGACACCGCTGTAGACCGAAACCAGGCCCTCTTGATCGATAACAACGCGGGCGTGATCGGTGCGGCGAGCGCCGTGGGCTCCCGAGCCTTTGGTAACAGCGGCCAAGCCCACGCCGATCAAGGGGGCATTGGGTTGGTTCGCTTGATTGGACCGTTCGCGCCATGCGGGATAATCCGCCAGTTCCAAAGCTCGGTCGAACACCTTCTCGTAGTCACCCGAATCGTAGGTGACACCGGTCGGTGTGTGGTAGGGAAAAGCGTCCGGCCCAATCAGGTTCTTGCGACGGACATCAGCGGGGTCCAGACGCAACTCCTGGGCGATCAAGTCTACCGTGCGCTCCATGCAAAACGCGGCCTCGGGTCCGCCCGCCCCTCGATAGGCTCCAGTGGGGGCCTTGTTGGTAATGACCCCCAAAACATCGACGCTCATGGCCGGAGTCTTATATGGACCAACTAGGCGTTCGCTGGCCAGGGTGGGGGCCGCCGGTGTGGAGAGGTAAAAATACGCTCCCAGGTCAACGTATATCTTCACCCTCACCCCAAGAATGACGCCGTCGTTCGTCACTGCCGCCTCAACCTCGGCGGTGTGTCCCCGGCCGTGGAACGAGACCATGTTCTCCTGGCGGTCCTCCACCCACTTCACGGGCCGGCCGAGAATCTTGGAAAGATAAGGGATGGCGATCTCCTCGGGGAACATGCACCCCTTCTCGCCGAAGCCGCCGCCCACGTCACCGGCCAGCACCCGTACCTGATCTTCCGGTAAATCCAGGATCTGGGAAAGATAGTTTCTGACGCCATGGGGTCTCTGGGTGGAGTCCCAAACTGTCAGCATTCCTTCTTGGGCTTGGAAATCGGCGGCCACTCCCCTGTTCTCCATGGGCGAGGGGGCCAATCGCTGTACGTGGTAGCTACCGCTGACGATCCGCTCGGCCTTGGCGAAAGCCCCGTCCAAGTCACCGCCCGAGTGGCGTACCCGGATGCCGACGTTGGTGCCTGTTTCTTCGTGGATCGGGACGCCCGGCTCGTTGGCCGCCTTCATGGTGTCCATCACCGGCGGCAAAATCTCGTAGTTAACTTGGATCAACTCCAGAGCGTCCCGCGCTTGGTATGTAGTCTCCGCCGCCACAATGGCCACCGGTTGGCCCACATAACACACCTTGTTCCTGGCCAGAACCGGGTGTTGTGGAGCTTCGATGTGCTCAACTTTGTCGTCGTAAATACCGTCGCCCGACGGAACGTCCCGCAGCACTCCGGCAATGTCCTCCGAGGTCAGCACCGCCGCGACACCCGGGGAACTGCGGGCGGCAGCCGTATCAACCGACTTGATCAGAGCGTGGGCGTGGGTACTCCGCAACACCGCCACGTGAAGCATGTCCGGCAAGTTGATGTCGTCGACAAAGGCGCCCTGTCCGGTGATCAACCTGGGGTCTTCCGCCCGTTTCAGCGATTGGCCGAGGTAAGTCATGCGGCAACACCGTTCCCTTGGCCGTATACGGGCCGGATAGGCTCAGTCGAATCCACAGGGATTCTAACATAGGCTTAAGCGACCCCTGCTGCTTAATCACCTACAAACCCATCCACGCAACGAGCCCAGTGCGGCGTGAGCAGGCCGGGTGTAGAATTGGGGTCGCAAAGGGTCTTCCGTTTGGACGAATATACAGATACAGACGCCGTCAGGTGCGGGCCGGTTGGGCTCACCAGAGGGCGGCACTTAAAAATCCTTAAGGAGAGCTAAATGAGTACTCCTCAACAGCAAACCCCGGCAGCCAGTACGGGGACGTCTGAAGACATTGAGCAGTTTGACGCGATCGTCATCGGCGCCGGGATCACCGGGTTGTATGCCTTGTACCGTTTGCGGGAGCACGGGCTGTCGGTCCGCATCTTTGAGGAAGGCGGCGGCGTGGGCGGCACCTGGTATTGGAACCGATATCCGGGATGCCGGTTCGACTCCGAGAGCTACACCTACGGGTATTCCTTCTCGGAGGAACTCCTGCAGGAATGGGACTGGAAGGAACACTATTCCGGCCAGCCGGAGAACGAACGTTACCTCAACTACGTAGCGGACAAGTTCGATCTTCGCCCGCACATCCGATTAAACTCCCGCGTCATGTCGGCCGTCTTCGACGAAGACGATGACCGCTGGCTGGTCCAATTGGAGGACGGCCACCAGGCACGGGGCCGATTCTTGATCACGTCGGTTGGCATTCTGTCAGCGGGCTACACACCAGATTTTGATGGGATAGACAGCTTCAAAGGTCCCTGGTGTCACACCGGCAGATGGCCCAAGGAAGGCATGGACCTGGCCGGCAAGCGGGTGGGAGTTATCGGCACCGGGGCCACCGGCGTCCAACTTATCACCGAGATCGCCAAGGAAGTCGCCCACCTGACCGTATTCCAGCGCACGGCGAACTTCTGCGCCCCTCTCCGAAACGGCCCCATCGACGACGAAGCCCAGCGCGAGATCAAGGCAAGCTACCCGGAGATCTTCGCGAAATGTATGGCAACCGCGGGCTCGTTCATGCACGAATTCGACCCGCGGTCGGCAATGGAGGTCTCACCGGAAGAGCGGCTGGAGCAATACGAGCGGCTTTGGGCTGAACCTGGCTTCAAGAAGTGGCTAAGCAATTTCTACGACGTCATGATGCCCGGTGAGGCCAACGAGGACTACGCCGAATTCTTCCGCAACAAGATCCGCGAGCGGGTCCACGACCCGTTGGTGGCGGAGATGCTGGTGCCCAAGGACCACATGTTCGGCTCCAAGCGCCTCCCTTGCGAGAGCGGGTACTACGAGGTTTACAACCAGGACAATGTCCTCCTGGTTGACGTGCGCCAAGCCCCCATCGAGCAAATCACTCCCACCGGCCTCAAGACCAGCGATGCCGAGTACGATCTGGACGTGATCATCTTCGCCACGGGATTCGACGCCGTGACCGGCTCGTTGAACCGGCTGGACATCCGCGGCATCGGGGGACAGTCGTTGAAGGACAAGTTTGCCGGGGGCCCACGCACCTATATGGGAATCTCCAGCGCCGGCTTTCCGAATCTGTTCACCGTCAACGCGGCCTCGGTCGGCAACTTTGTCCGAGCCGCCGAGCCCTTGGTGGATTGGGTGAGCGAAGCCATCTGCTACGTGCGAAATAACGAATTCACCCGCATATCGCCCACGCTCCAAGCCGAAGACGATTGGGTCAAACACGTCAATGAAGGTGGCGAAAAGATCCTCCGGGGCCAAGCCAACTCCTGGTTCGTCGGCGCGAACATCCCCGGCAAAGCCCGCGTCCTCCTCACCGCCCCCGACAGCGCCCCAGTCATGCGCGCCAAACGCGCCGAGGTGGCAGCCAACGGGTATGAGGGGTTTCTGCTGGAGTAGGTCGGCCGGTAAGCCAAGCCGGTACGATCTCCCCACTCCATCCCAAGGACAGCATCGCCATGCCAGACCATACCCAGCGGGAGCGCAATAAGGCCCGCAAGCGGGTCAACGACCACATGTCTCGCTACTTGAAGACCGGGGGCGAAGACGGTCACATCTATTCAGGAGCTCCCACGTTGCTCCTAACAACTATTGGGCGGGAATCGGGCAACGCGAATACCACGCCGCTTATCTACGGGCGGGACGGGGATCGGTACTTGTTGGTGGCTTCCCGCACCGGCGCGCCGCGCCATCCCGGCTGGTACCGCAACCTGTCCAAGACTCCCGAAGTACAGATACAGGTCATGGCCGAACACTTATCAGTCCGAGCCCGGACGGCGACTCCCGAGGAAAAACCTGCTCTCTGGCGGATCATGACCAAGCTTTGGCCGCCCTTTGAGGAATACCAAGTCCGAACTGAGCGGGAGATCCCGGTGGTGGTGCTGGAACTCACAGCGTAGAATGGGGAGACCGCCGCCGGCCGGGCTGGCCGTGCGATTTCCCAGGAGCGCATCACCATCAATCTACTTCGCTTGCCCCGCCTGCATACCTTCGACTCCCTGATAACCTACCGGAATTACCGCCTTCTCTGGACCGGCAATTTCTTCTCCAACAGCGCTCAATGGCTGCAACTGTTGTCCATCGGTTGGCTGGTGCGCGACCTGACCATCGGGTCGTCGGCGTCGGTCTTGCAGGTCGTGATCGTGGGTGGCTTGAGCACCCTGCCGGTGTTGCTGGTCGGCCCTTGGGGCGGGGTGTGGGGAGACCGGGTGGACCGGCGAAAGCTGCTCATGAAGATCCAAACTTTCATGGCGGTACTCGCCGCCCTGTTTGCCCTATTGGTAGTATCGGACAACGGACCGGCGCTTTCCGATCAGTTGAGAGTCGGGCTAGCCTACAGCTACGTCTTGGCCAGCGGAGTCTGCCTGGCCATCGCCCAGCCCATGCGTCAGGCGCTCATCGCCAATACGGTGCCGCCGGAAGGATTCGGGAACGCCTACGCCGCCAATTCCCTCAGCATCACCGGAACACGAATCTTCGGCCCGTTCGTCGGCGGAATCCTCATCGCCAGCCTTGGATTCACCGCTAATTTTCTTGTCGAAGCAGCCCTCTATGCCGCGACGGTCCTGGTGTACATCCCCATGAAAACCCCCTTCCAACGGGAGGCGCCAACCAGACGCCGGTCCCCTATCTCCGACTTTGGCGAGGGTCTCCGGTTCATTCGCCGGGAAAAGAGGATCATCTTAACCCTCATCCTGTTGGGTCTCATTCCAAACGTAGTCTTGCACCAGGTTTGGTTCCTGCTGCCGGTTTTCACCGCCGATGTCCTTAGCCGGGAAGCGGACGTGGGAGGGTTCCTATTGTCCGCCACCGGAGTGGGAGGGTTTGTTTCCTCCGTTATCATCGCGTCGATAGGTTTTACCTTCAAGAAAGGGCCGGTGGCATTAGCGGCCATCCTGGCAAGCTCCATCTTTGTTATCCTTTTTGCCATGTCGCCGTGGCTAGTACCGACGTATCCATTGCTGCCCGCCCTTATCATGATCGGGCTCATGTCCATGGCCCAGTCGCACTATCGCACCACCGCCGGGACCCTGATACAACTGAGTACTCCGGATCGATTCAGGAGCCGGGTCACCAGCTTGGCCAGCTACGGGCAAGGTTTCGTGTTCCCCTTCAGCATCCTGGTGGGCATTCTGGCCGAGTTCAGTGGCGTGGTCACCGCGATAATCGTTTTGGGGTTGATCGGACTCGTTCTTTCCACATTTTTCACTATACGACTGGGTTCCGTACGCCAGGAGCCGTGACCGACTCCACCATGATCCCATTTCCGGTAGAGTAGACAGCTAACCAGCGAGCGAGGTTCCTATAATGATCGACCACCAGATCTTCGAGTTAGGAGACATCGACGTTCAGTCCGGGCTGAGGATCCGCGGCGCTAAACTGGCTTACAAGACTTACGGAAACCTGAATGCCGCGAAAGACAACGTTATCGTGTTTCCCACCTTCTTCGGCTCCCAGCATCCGGCCAACGAGCCCATGATCGGGCCTGGGATGGCACTGGACCCGGAAAAATATTTCATTATCATCCCAAATCTTCTCGGCAACGGGCTGTCGTCGTCTCCCAGCAACACTCCGCCGCCCTACGATCGGGCCAGGTTTCCCGGAACCACCTACTACGACAACATCATGTGCCAGCACCGCTTGGTGACCGAAGAGTTCGGCATCCAGCGCATCGCCCTGGTATGCGGGTTCTCCATGGGCGCTCAACAGTCCTTCCATTGGGGGGCGGTGTTTCCCGATATGGTCGAGCGTATAGCTCCCTGGTGCGGTTCCGCCAGGACCTCCCCTCACAACTTTGTGTTCCTGGAAGGGGTCAAGGCCGCGTTGCGCGCCGACGACGCTTGGAACGGCGGCTGGTACGACCGTCCTCCCGACAAGGGACTTAGGGCGATGGCGCGGGTATACGCCGGGTGGGCGCCGTCGCAGGCCTTTTATCGAGAGCGGGTGTATCTCCAGATGGGGTTCTCGTCGCTGGAGGACTATCTGATTACCGGGTGGGAGGGGCGGTACCTTCAACTGGACGCCAACGACATCCTGGCCATGGTTTACACCTGGCAACACGGGGACATCAGCGATAACCCTCTGTACCAAGGCGAATTCTTGAAGGCCCTGGGCTCGATCAAGGCCAAAGCGATCGTCATGCCCTCAAGAACGGACCAGTATTTCCCTCCTGAGGACAACGAGGTCGAGGTCAGCCACATGCCCAACGCCGAACTTCGGGTCATCCCGACGATCTGGGGGCACATCGGCGGAGGTCCGGGCCGAAATCCAGCGGACACTCGGTTCATCGACGATGCACTGAAAGAGTTGCTGGCAAGCTAGGCGGTCCGGCCGGCCGGCTCCTGCGTTAGAGCCGAGAGTTTCGGCGGCGTGGCGAACAAAGCCAAGATAGCGGCCAGCGTCGCCGCGCCGGTGAATACCAAAAAGGGCATCTGGTAAGAACCGGTGGCATCGAACATGAACCCGGCCAACACCGGGCCTATCGCCTGCCCGCCGATCTGCGCCGACATGGTGTAACCGCGTATCGTCCCCAGGTGTTCCCGTCCGTAGTAGTCAGCCCAGGCCAGCCGCACCAACAGATGCAGACCTCCCACCCCGAATCCAACGGTGGCCGCTGATACCAACTCGGCGGGCAAAGTCGCGCTGACCGATGTGCCAAAGGCCGCAACCGCCACGATAGCCGCCGTAGCCGATAGCAGAAACCGCACGGGAACCCGTCTCCCAAGAGCGGCCCAAAACATGGCGCTGAATATCTGGGAGAAGGCGAAAGTGCTGGCGGCCAACGCCGCCGTGGGACCAGGCAGTCCTTGGTTGATGTAGTGTGCTACCTGATGCAGGCTCAGGCCGCCCTGCACCATGAATCCCGCTGCGGTGAAGGCTGCCAGGAGCCAAAAGGCCCGGGTGTGGAACGCTTGCCGTACCGTGAAACTAGATTCGGTGTAGCTAGGCTCGGTGACCGCTGCCGGTGAAGGTGATTCGCTTTCGGCGACGGCGCTCACGCTTTCCACCGGCTTGTTAGGGGCCGGGTCCGGCTCCAACCCCATGTCTTCCGGCCGCCTGGCCATGAGCAGGACCGGGGGAATCACTCCCAGGGCAAAGGTCAATATACCGAGTGTTAGCCATGCGGTACGCCAGTCCCAGCCGGTGATTATGAACTGGGCCAGCAAGGGGATGATGGCGAGTCCGGCCCCTTTGGCGACAGCGTCGGCGGCGAGCCCCAGGGGGCGGCGGCGAATGAACCAATTGCTTATAGCGGTGGGGATTCCTAGTTCGATGGGACCGGAGAAGATCAACCGTCCCGGCACGTAGAGTGCGTAGAAGGCCGCCGGGTTACCTACCATCGACAATCCCACGGCCAGCCCCCCCGTCAGGACCGATGCCACGGACAGCAACAGTCCCGAGCCAAACCGGTCGAGCCATTTGCCAACCAAGGGCGAAATGAACACGGCACAAAGACCGCCAAGGCTGACCGCGCCGGAGAATAGCCCCCGGGACCACCCCAAGTCCTCGGTCATGGGCACCACGAATACGGATAGGGCAGCCACCGCCATGACGGTGCGGGTAGATAAGCTGACCGATACCGTACTGCCGACGATGACCCACCCGTAATAGAAGGGCAGGGAGTTCGCTAGTTTGTTGCGCCACCTTACCAAGTTCAATTCAAGAAAAACTCCATCACAAAGCCTTTACCAAGACCCCGTCCAGATCAACTGGATAATTGTCATTCTAACCGCGACCACTGTCATTATGGCCGCGACCACTGTCATTCCGGCGGAGACCACCGTCATTTCGGCCGCGACCACTGTCATTCCGATCCTTCGGCGGAAGGAGAGGAATCTGGGAATGGTTAAGACGACGCCACCCAGGATTCCTAGCCGCTCTTCCGCCGAAGGGCTGGTGCCGGAATGACGAAGTGTGCGGCCGAAGGTTGGCGATTCTATTTCCGGAGCAATGACAAGCTAACACACTCTCAAAGTGTGAGGCGAGCCGATGCTTTGCTCAAGTCCCATTCAACCGAGACCTTCTCGCTTTTGTTTACTACCTCATAAGAATAAGCGAAACTCGAGCGATTTCCCAACTGAAGCCATAGGAGGTGTCCACGGTACGCCTGGACAATAATCTTGCCCTGAAAAACGGCGGCTCAAATTGAAAAGCCCCGGTGTAAAACCGGGGCTTCGTCACAGTTATTGATCTGTTCAACGCAGGTTAGCCTGACATCGTACCCACCATGATACCGACCATCATCGCCAGAATTCCCACGGTCGCCATCAACTCAACGGGGGTGATTCTTCCCAGACTCCAAAAAGCGAACCGTGGCGGCGCCGGCCGGGCATCGTCCCTCTCTAATCCAACCCTCATATCCCTCAACCCTCTCATCAGCCGGTCTCTCACGGCTTGGAATCTTCATTAACATCTTGCACCATGGGGAAGATCCCGAAATCACCCGTTTGGGTGATATTTGTGGTGACCAGTTGGCTAGCCTACGCCGAACCGCTCAATCCCTTGACAGTCGCTCCGGCCAACTGTACGCTGCCGCACACCCGTGATGACAACTAAGCATGATTTAGACCGGATGGAGGCCTATGCATGGCGACCTCCTACGACGCTTCGGCGCAATACGAGATAAAGTCCTGGGACGTCGAGTACCGGCGCGATCCGGTACGGACATTGATGGCCCGGATATATCAACCCCAAGGAGACGGCCCGTTCCCCGTGCTGTTGGACGTGCACGGCGGCGCCTGGAACGACCAAGACCGCACGGCAAACGCGCTGGTGGACCAACAACTGGCGGCCAGCGGAGTCCTGGTGGTGGCCATCGACCTACGCTTGGCCAGCGAAGCCCCCTACCCGGCCTCGGTAGCCGACACCAACTATGGCATCCGCTGGCTTAAATCCAAAGCCCGGGAGTGGAACGGCGACCCCGAAACCCTTGGTGTCTTAGGCAGCTCCAGTGGCGGACATGTAGTCGAGTTGATCGCCATGCGGCCCAACGACCCACGCTACAACGAGTTCACCTTGGAAGAGGCCCCTAATTTGGACGCTACCCTGAACTACGTCATCGCTCGCTCGCCCATCAGCAACACCATCGCTCGCTATGAAAACGCCAAGAGCAAGCAGCGGCAGAACATGATGCACAACAACGAGACTTATTTCAATCCTTGGGACAGCATTCACGAGGCCAACCCCCAAGAGATCCTAGATCGGGGAGAGGTGGTTTCCTTGCCACCGATGTTCGTCTTGCAAGGTTCATTGGACGACAATGTGATGCCCGAGACCCAGGCGCATTTCGTTGATTGCTACCGGAGAGCCGGCGGCGACATCGAGTTCGAGGTTTTCGCCCGCGCCGAACATCGCTGGGTTCACACTCCCAGTCCTGAGACGGACCGGGCCATCGACATGATGAAGAACTACATCGCTACTCGGCTAGGGGCGATGCAGCCAGTAGGATAACTAGAGCATCAGGCCGTAGTGGGCACAACTTGTTTCCACTGCCCTCTGCTCTTGACGGAAACCGCGTATGGATGACATATTCAGATCAATCGTCGTGGAAGCGGCCGGCATCGCCGCCGATCACCCGTTGGCGGCAGTGATAGCCGGCCGAAGCGACGTCATGCAACTCACCCAAGCATCCCACGACGCCGCCCTTAAGCCGGAACCCCCCGGGGGGCTCAGTCACGCCGAAAGGGCCGCCTTGGCCTGCCGGATGGCCCGGTTGAGCGATGAAGAGATGTTGGCGCGTCACTTTGAAGCCATGATTCCCGAAAGTGGTGGATGGCAGGCGATAGCCGACCCTGCCTTCGACGGCACCGATGACGAACGCACCCGGGCCATCCTCCGGCACACCGACCTAGTCACTGTTGATCCCAAGCGTGCCGCCGAAGCGGATATCGCGGCTCTGAAGTCGGCCGGGATCCTTGAGCCTGACATCGTTCGGCTGTCCGAGTTGATAGCGTTCGTGGGGTACCAGGTACGCGTGGTAAAAGGGTTGAGACTCATGGCGGAAGCCGCATGACCGAACCGATCACGGATTTCACCACGGTTGTTCCCTTCTGGAAGCCTAGAGTGACGCCGGTTGAACTGGACAAGGCCAGTGAAGAACAGCTTGAAGCCATGAAGGTTACCCCCTCGGACACCGGCGTAGGGGCTTACGTGTTGGTCCTGGCCCACGACCCCCAAACACTGAAAGAACGGACACCCCTGTTTAACGGAATCATGTACAGCCACGGCGGGCTCTCCCGAACGGAGACGGAGTTGGGGGCGGTGGCGGCATCGTTGGTCAACCGGTGCATCTATTGCGCGGCGGTCCACTCAAACCGGTACAACCAGTTAGCCAAAGACGAGACAGTGATCGAAGGCATATTCGGTGCGGGCGAGGCCGCGGATCTAGACCCGCGCCAGAAAGCCATCTTCAATTTCGCCACCAAACTCTCCGAATGCCCGTCCGAGGCCGGCGAGGCTGACGTGCGACAACTCATGGACGCGGGCCTGGGCATGGACGAGATCTTCGACCTAGTACTCACGGCATCATTGTTCGGATGGGCCAACCGCCTGATGCACGTCCTCGGAGACCCGATACCCCGCGAGTCATAATCGGCAGATGATTCTTCCTTGAAAATCCGTTATCCGAATCTGGCATGATAAGATAGTCGCGACTTTTACGCTGTGCCCGCTCCGGACAGCGATCGCCGCACCTATTCGGACATACTGCAGTACGGCTGCCCCGCCGTATATCAAAGATGAAATCTAGCCAATGATGAAGATTCCTGCTGGCCTCAGGTTTAAGTACGGCTGGGTAGTATTCCTGGCCTTCCTCGCCACATTATCCTTCGTTTCCTGCGCTACCATCAGCGAACCAGCTACAAAGTCTCCGATCGTCGAGACTGCCACCCAAGCGCCCACCCCAACAATCTCCAACACTCCCATTCCGCCAACGCCATCCGGAATCAGGGCCGTAGTCGTCGGCGTCGTCAGAGAAGTCGATGGTGACTCCATTTCTGTCCAGACGTTGGAAGGCGCCTCCTTGGTCCACCTAACCGCGGACTCCGTTATTCAGGAATTCGCGGCTAGCTCACTAAAAGACTTGGACATGGGCCAGGAGACTGATTCCGGAATCACCGCCCGCGCCGTAATCGTCTCCCTTGAAAACACAAGCCTGTTTCAGGATCAAGGCGACTTCCAAATAGGGAGGGCGACTCGGGCGCTGGTGGGCACCATCGAAAAGATCGACGATGGCAACATCACGATCAACACAAAGCTGGGTTCTCGCGCTGCGAAGATCGATACTACGTCAACCGTCTTCATGATGCCCGCTCCGGTGTCAACGGAACGATTGTCTCAAGGCCAGCTTGTCACTGTGACCGGTATAGAGACTTCAGACGGCGGCATAACCGCCCAATCGGTCCTGATCACGCCGGAGTTGGGAGGACTGATGTCTGCCGGCCGCACCGGTGGGCGTGACGGTCGCGGAGGAAGGGGTGGAGGTCAGGGCCAAGGCGGAGGTGGGGGTCAGGGCCAAGGTCCGCCGCCGTCAAACGGAACCGTCGCGGCGCCACCCGACTTCGACACTGAAAGGAAAACCGGCGCCTACGACGGAATCACCTTCGTTGTCACGGAAGACTCCAGAGCCACATTCAGGGTACGGGAGCAACTGGCTCTGATTCCCCTGCCCCACCATGCCGAGATGCGCACGACCGCCCTGTCCGGAGATATTCACTGGATGGACGTCCGTCGTCGGTTGTGATCGACTTGCATCAACTGAAGAGCGACCAGAGGTTTCGCGACCGTTACGTCCGGAACGCTATGTTTCCAGACGACCCTAAGGCAATCTTCACTCTCCTGGATGTAGGGGCGTTGCCCCAAGGCTTCCCGGAGGGGAATGAAGTCAAAGCTCAGATCGCCGGAACCCTTAATATCCGTGGCGCCGAGTTTCCATTGGGCTTCGACGTCACGGTCCAGGACAAAGGAGACGTGATAACCATTCTCGGCCGGACCAGATTCAGCTGGAACGACCTTGGTATAAGCCCGCCAACGGCCGGTTTGGTTCTCACACTGGGTGATGAAGTTGAGGTACGGATAGCACTGACCGCGAAACCGGTGCGCTAAGAGAGTTAGTTGGCATTTATGGTGGCAACCCCATAGAGCAGGCCAGCCGGTCCACGTTCCATCATCCCTTCGACACTCCGCTCACGTCGGGGTCGCGTTTTCTGGCGGAAATCATCGCATGGGTGGCAGGCTCGTGGGTTGCCGCCCAGTTGTCCGTCTGGCTGATATTCCCCGCTCTGCTCATCCTGATCGGGCTCCCATCGGTCTTCTCAACTCCAGGAGACAAAAAGAAGATCATTGTAGCCACGCCGGGCCCACTCCGAGACTTGCTGGAGATCGCGTTGCACTTAGTCGCGGTTGCCGGCGCTTGGATAGTCTGGCCTGGCTGGATCGCGTGTTGCGCTACCATTATCGTGCTGGCGGCCATCGTGGTTGGTCTCCCCCGGACAAGATGGCTGCTTAGCGGCGTTCCGGTGGCATTGGGTGAGGCCCCATGTACGCCCCAATGCGCTCTAAGGAGCTTAATCGAGGCAGTTGCCGGGGGACATCCCGCATTGCCCGGCTACCTATTATCTCACCCGAAAATCATCTTTGCGGATGATGTGTTAGCGGTTGAGCTAGCCTAAAGTGTTATGTAGATAAATAGGTAATCTGGTCAAGGTACGGAGCAAGGGAAGTTCTGTTGAAAGCGCAGAAAGGCTTCACTTTAGTTGAATTGGTTGTGGTCATCGCCATCTTAGGGGTGCTGGCGGCGGTCGCCATTCCCCGCGTCAACGAGTTCCTGCGCTCGGCAACCGAACAGTCTTACACCGCCGATGTAGCGATCATTCAGTCGGCGGTCAGCGCTTGGTACTCAGACTTACACAACGATCCGTTCCTGGGGAGTAGACAGTATCCCATCATCGGCAGGAATGAAACCAGCCAAGATGGCCGAATCACTAGAGGCGAACAAGGCGTCGAGGGTGTTGACGAGGTGGGACCCTTCGACCATAAGGATGATGGCTCCCCGCTGGCCCCGAGTGACGCCGCCGGACCCGACTGGAACCCTCTGGGAGGTAGCCAAGGAGCTGATCTGCTGCACGTGGGTCAAGACGGCACCACCGCATGGAACGACGACGGGGACGGCATTCGCGAGCCGGGCGAAGACTCTTGGACCACCGTTGAAGTCAGCTTTCGCGGCCATGCCTATTTCGTTGACGCAAGGTACTATTTCCTAGACATGCAGGCATTGGTGGATGCAGGTTGACTGCAGAAAGTACCGGCGTCCGCATCCAGTAACAACGTAACGGGTGGCGCCGGGTCCTATACGTTTTATATAGATCATGAAGGCAAGGTGCAAACCCTTTTCGCCCACTTCCCCAAGATTCAAGGATTCGTACAAGACATACAGGGACCAGGCGAGCCGGTGCCGACACCGAACATTCCTGGCAATACCCGTCCTACGGCATCGATCACCAGTCCCGCGAATGGATCGACCTTCCCACCCAGCAGCAGCATCAGATTCACTGGCTCCGGCTTGGACGGCGAGGACGGCCAACTGTCGGGGAATTCCTTGGTGTGGACTTCCAGCATCAACGGTCAGATAGGCATTGGATCTCCTATAGACGCCTCTCTGAGCGTTGGCGACCACGTCATCACCCTCAAAGCAAAGGATAGCGCGGTGGCCTTCGACACCGCTTCCATCAACGTTTCGGTCAATTCGTCTACGCCTTTCAATTCGCGCCCGGTGGCATCCATCAGCGCTCCGGCGGGCAACGTCACCTTTCTGACATCCGACAGCATCACTTTTACCGGCTCTGCCTTCGATGCTCAGGACGGCCAGCTTTCTGGGAACGCCTTGGTATGGACCTCCAACATCGACGGTCAGATCGGGACAGGGGAGTCCTTTAGCGCTTCGTTGAGCCCGGGAAACCAAATCATCTCTCTGTTGGCCACGGACAACCACGGAGACATCGGGACCGCTACGGTAAGCATTACGGTGAACGAGGCGCCAACAAACGAGGCTCCCACGGCATCGATAAATATCCCTGACGATGTATTTGTCTATCTGACCACCGATTCCATCAGCTTTGCCGGGACCGGGTCGGATGCTGAAGACGGTTCACTGTCCGGTTCTTCGCTGGTATGGACCTCGGACCTGGAAGGGACCATTGGCGACGGGGAATCCATAAGTATCTCCCTCAGCGCCGGCATCCATCTCATCACTTTTACCGCCACTGACAGCCTGGGCGCCACGGGCAACGAATCTATCAGCATCACAGTAAATCCGCCGCCCGGAAACGACGCGCCCACTGCGTCCATCAACACCCCGGACGATGTCTTCAACTACCTGACCACCGACACGATCAACTTCACCGGCACGGGATCTGATCCCGAGGATGGAGAATTGACGGGTTTGTCTTTGGTGTGGCGTTCAAGCCTAGCGGGTCAGATCGGGACCGGAACATCGATAAGCCTTTCCCTTGGGGGAGGCAACCACACCATTACACTTACCGCTACGGATAGCCTCGGAGCAACGGGCAGCCACTCGATCAACCTTACCGTGAATTTACCGCCGACGGCGTCCATCGGCGACCCCGACGATGGCTTTACTTTCCTGACCACCGAAACGATCCATTTTAACGGGTCCGGTTTGGACGCCGAGGACGGTGTATTGACCGGCGCTTCACTGGTGTGGAGTTCTAATCTGGCCGGTCAGATCGGGACCGGAACGTCGATAAGCGTGTCCCTTGACGCCGGCACCCACACTATCACCCTCACGGCTACGGACAGCCAGGGAGTGTCGGGCACCGCCTCAATCAATACCAACGTTGATCCCGCGCCCGTTAATAATCCCCCTTCGGCGTCGATCAATATCCCCGACGACGTGTTTACCTTCTTGACCACCGACACCATCAACTTCGCCGGAACGGGTTCAGACGCCGAGGACGGCAATCTGACCGGATCTTCACTGGTATGGAGCTCCAACTTGGCCGGTCAGATCGGTACCGGAACGTCTATAAACGTGTCCCTGGGCGCGGGCATCCACACCATCACCCTTACGGCTACGGACAGTCTGGGGGCGGCAGGCAGCGAGTCGATTAACATCACGGTGTCCACACCACCGTCCAACGTCGCCCGGGTCAGCGAAGGCCTGGTGGTCCTTTACGATTTCGAGGAAACCAGTGGGAATACAGTCCACGACGTGTCCGGCGTTGGTTCGCCGTTAAATCTCGACATCCGAAACTCCAACGCCGTCTCCCGCCCGAACGGCGCCCTATCCATCGACTCTTCGACCATTGTTCAGTCGGACGATGCCGCTATCAAGTTGATTGACGCGCTTCAGTTCACGAATGAGATTACGATTGAAGCCTGGCTCAAACCCGCCAACACTACCCAAAACGGCCCCGCCCGCATCATCACCCTGTCCAAGGACACCAGGAAGCGGAACTTTACCCTGGGTCAAGAGCGCGACGCCTACGACACTCGGCTGCGCACCACGTCCACCAGCGACAACGGCACCCCATCGCTGAGGACTCCCAATGGGTCCCTGACCACCGATCTTACCCATGTGATGTATACCCGCAGCCACCCATCGGGCGAGACTCGGACATACATAAACGGCGACCTGGTCGCTACCGGCTCGGCGGTCTCCACCTTCAACAGATGGGACGATGACTTCCGGTTCGCCCTGGCCAATGAGTTTACGTTGAATCGGGCCTGGCTGGGAGAGTTGCACCTGGTAGCCATATATGACCGGGACCTATCCCCGGCAGACGTAAGCCAGAATTTCCAAGCGGGTCCCAATGGCGTTACCCCACCGGTGCCTCAACCGCCTCCGGGGGGAATCCGGGTCAACCAGGGCTTGGTGGCGCTCTACGACTTCGAAGAGACCAGCGGAGCCACGGTCCTAGATGTCTCCGGCGTTGGAACACCTTTGAACCTAACGGTGGACGATATGGACGACGTAGCCCGGCGAGACGGCGCTTTGTTCGTCAAATCATCAACCGTCATTAAATCGCATGGCGCCGCCAGCAAGATCATCGGGGCTCTCAAGGAAACTAACGAAATCACGATCGAGGCATGGATCCAACCGGATAACATCACGCAAGACGGTCCCGCCCGTATCGTTACATTGTCGTCCGGCACGTCATCTCGGAACTTTACCTTGGGCCAGGAGGACAGTTCCTACGACACCAGACTACGCACCACATCCACCAACAACAACGGGATACCGTCTTTGAGAACTCCCGGCGGCTCCCTGACCGCCAGACTCGACCACGTAGTGTTCACCCGAAGCCATCCCTCCGGAGAGACCCGGACTTACATCAATGGTAATCTGGCAGCCACGGGGAACACGCCGTCGACTTTCGGCAATTGGAGCAACTCTTTCCGGTTCGCTCTGGCCAACGAACTGTCAAACAACCGGGCCTGGTTGGGCAAGTTTTACCTGGTGGCAATCTACGACCGGGCCCTGACGCAGGCTGACGTATCCCAAAACTTCGCGGCGGGCCACAACGGTATAACCGATGTTCCGACGCCGCCACCCCAAGCGACAGACGTTACTTTCCAAAAGGGCGATGGAAAGGGTTCAGTCTCCGAAACCGACGACGCCGAGCTAGAAGCTAACGACCCCAATGACAACGCCGGAAATAATCGGTCCCTGAACGTCGACGGCCAGGGGGCGCATGCACACGTTGTCTTGAAGTTCCCTAATATCTTCGGAACCGGCGAAAATCAGATACCGTTGGGTTCCACCATCAACAGCGCCACATTGACGTTGAGAATGACCAACACTACGAATCAGGATCCAACCGTCTACCGCATTATTGAATCTTGGGACGAGTCCGAAGTGACCTGGCGTGAGCGAAGGGATGATGTCAACTGGAGCGATGCCGGCGCCGACGGGACAGGCTCGCATGCGGCCGTGGCTGTCGGCAACTTCCCGATGACCAGATCCGGTTTCCAGAGCCTGGACGTGACGGCCAGCCTACAGCTTTGGTCGGATGGCCATCTCAACGAAGGTTGGGTCTTCATCGAGAACTCAACGAACGGGGCGGACTTCCATTCCAGTGAAACCCGGAAGAAGGAAGAGCGGCCCAAGCTTACGGTGGACTATACGCCCCCCTAACCGGGACACCGCCCCAGTTACAGGTTAGGAGAGTCGTAGGCCTGCAGCTTTATTTCGTGCAAAGCTGGAATCACCTCCCGTCCCAGCAGTTCGATAGAACGCATGACATCCTTATGGGCGATGCTGCCGTCGCTGCCGATCAGGATCAGATAGCCGGGGTTAAGCTGCTCCACCGTGTTGGCCAATTTCTTGATCACCGTTTCCGGGCTGCCGACGACGATGGCGCCAACTTCCTGCAGGTCTTCGTAGGTCATTCTTCTTGTCGGACCCCCAGCCCGGCGCCGGTTTAATTCACTGGCAACCCGAGACTGGTATCCCGGCGGGTCGTTATGCTCCGCCGGCCCTCGCATCCGATGTTCCACGTTCCACAAGAAACCTCGTCCGATCTCATGAGCCTTTTCGTCGGTGTCCGCCACCACCGCCCGGAGTTGGTAGCCAAAGTGCTCCGGTCCGGGATTGAATCCGGCCTGGTGAGCGGTGTCGATGTAGACCTGCTTGAGTTCCAGGGTGAGATCCATCAAGGCGCCCAGGTTCACGTAGGTGTAACCTCGATTGGCGGCCCACATCACGCTTTCAGGGCTGCTGCCGCCGGGAAACCATATGGGTGGGTGCGGTTTTTGGATGGGCAATACCCAAGGGTTCACTATCCGCCGATGGTAGTATTTGCCCTCCCAACGAAACGGCCCAGGCTTGGTCCAACACTGCATGATCAGGTCATGGGCCTCTTCAAACCGCTCCCGGTTCTCCGTGGGATCTAGACCCGCTACCAGCGTCTCCACCGCCCCGCCACGTACGAACCCGGAAACCAGCCGCCCTCCGGAATAGCAGTCCAGCATGGCCAGTTCTTCCGCCATACGCACCGGGTCGCTGATCGGGAGAATATTCCCCAAGATTGCGATCTTGACCTTATGAGTGATTTTGCTGATAACGGCGGCGTCAAGATTGGCCGAGGGCTTCATGTTCCAAAAAGCGGAATGATGCTCGTTGGTCATGATGCCGTCGACTCCCTCTTCGTCAGCCAGCACATATTGTTCATGGTACTGGTTGTATAGCGCGTGGGCCTTCTCAGGGTCGAAATAGGTGTTGGGAAAGTCTAATCGCCCGGAATCGTACCGGCTGATGTCCTCTTCCTTCACATGGGAATAAGGCTGTTGGGAATGGAAGTAGACGTCAACATGATCCTTCATGAGAGCCTCCTATCGCTGTTGGCCGGAACGGGTCAATTCTACACCAGCTTGGAGGCCAGAGACCGCTCCCAAGCATCCCTTCCAGGGCAATCGCGTCTTAATGCGGCTAGAGAGAATCCCGAGCGGCCGGGTCGGCGGTCCCTTTGTTGACAATCGTCATTCCCGCGCAGGCGGGAATCCATTGGACGTTCGGCAGAAAAGCGAACCGGACGCAGAAGGCTAAGTTCCTGGGTTCCCGCCTGCGCGGGAACGACGAGCGGGGTTCCATCTTCGTAATGTCCTTTATCGCTATGAGACAGAATAAGACGCAATCGCCCTGGCATCCCGTACGGCAGCGTCAGGCAAACCCGATAACCCTAGCAGATGTCAATCAGGTAACTCAGTCTTTGACCGAGGCCGGACGGGCGCCTTCCAGGTAATGGGTGTGTTCCTCCGAATAAGGGTCCAAGGCGGGGAAGAACACCAACATCTCGGCGGCCTGATCGCCAATGACCGTGAACGCGTGCTCCGCGCCGGGTGGGATGGCCACGGTGTGGTTCTTCGGGACGATGTGGGTTTCCCCATCGATGCGCACTTCCAGAGTACCCTCCATGATAACGATCAACTCGTCAATGGTGTGGGTGTGCAGCGGCGCTCCGGTCCCCGGTTCGCCGGTGTTAAGGCTGAAGGTGCTGGTTACGCCTTGCTCCCTTCCAGTCACGTCCCATTTGCGATAGCCGGGCCTCCAGGGCACTTCCGGTGCTTTGCTGTGGTCGATGATCGGCATGATTGCCCTCCTGTACATTCAAACCTGTATTCCTGATCCGCTGAATAAGCGCGGCTCCAACTTGCGACTAAAACCCGTTTACAGGTTCATCGCCTCCAATCCAAGCTTTCCCAAGTCTTCATCGGCGTTATGGCCGCGCAATCCACCAACACCGATCCCTCCCAAGATCGCGCCGTCCTTGATGATGACTACACCGCCTTGCTCGTAGGTAATCATCGGATCCCCGTTCTCACTGACGCTGCGGTCTATACTGGACATGCGCTCCTCCCAAGCCAAGGAGTTGATCCCCAGCACGGCGGCGGTATAGGCCTTACGCACCGCATGCCTCCTGGTGAACAATCGCGCGTTGTCCATCTTAGCGAAGGCTTCCAAATTTCCCGCTGCGTCCACGATGGCAAGACAAACCGGAGTGTCGGATATCGATCGAGCGCGCTCCATCATGACCTTCATCGCCGCTTGCACTTGGTCTAATTTCAGTTGGGTGTCGGAAATCTCCATGCAGGGTCTTACTTCGTCTTGGGGTGTTGCCATATGATTAACTCTCCTTCCTCAGATGGATCCTATGTTTTGCACCGTGGATTGTATCAGTGGTGGATGGCTTTATAGACATGAACCGCACCGGATCGGCTTTGACACTTTGGGGACACACATTTATAGTTCCGGGCAGCCTCCACCACGTACTGCGGTCCTGTCAATCATATTAACGTGACTCATCCAACAGGAGAGATATGACAACCCACGGATTCGCTCACCCTGAATATCTGGTCGACCCAGCCTGGGTCCAGTCCCACCGGGAAGACGCTGATGTTGTGGTCTTGGACATCGACACCGAAGCCGGTTACTCCAGGGGACACATTCCGGGCGCGGTCATGTTGCTGGATAATTATGAGAGGGATCCGGAAACCGGATTGGTGCACACTTTCCCGCCAGAAAGATTTGCGGCCACCTGCCAGGCTCTCGGCATCGGCGACGACACGACGGTGGTGGTCTATGATAATAATATGAGTCTGAGCGCCGCCCGATTCTGGTGGGTCATGAACTACAACGGTCACCCCAACGTGAAAATCCTTGACGGAGGCTGGCGGCGCTGGTCCGGCGAAGGCAGCCCGGTGAGCTTTGACCGGGCCGTTATAAACCAGGACGTAATCTTCACCTCCCACGTCGATAAGTCATTGATCGTCGAGATGGAAGAAGTCTTGGCGGGTTGCCGCCTTCCGGATGTGGTCAACTGGGACACTCGGACGTCAGGAGAATACGATGGCACGGTCGACCGCCGCGGCCAGCGGAAGGGTCACGTTGCCGGAGCGGCTCACCTGGAATGGTCCGACCTGATGGACCGGGACACTCACCGATTCAAGTCTCCTCAAGAGATGCACTCGATCCTGGACAGCCACGGGATAACCCCGGACAAGGCCATCTTCGCCTATTGACAGGCCGGCCTCCGTGCGGCGCACGGCACCTTTGTACTTCGGATGCTGGGCTTCGAACACGCCCGGAATTACGACGCATCCATGTTTGAATGGGCCAACCGGGAAGATACACCGATGGAAATTTGATTGCTCGGAAGTGTAAGGCCTGAACGCGTCTTACTCCGTTTGGAGAAATAGATGACTGACCCGACCCCTAGCGCCCCGCAAAGGCCCCAAGAAATAACGACCCACGGCGATACTCGGGTCGATCCTTGGTTCTGGCTTCGCGATGTCGATGATCCCGAGACATTGGCGTACCTGCGCGCCGAGAACGCCTATACCGAAGCCGTGATGGCTCCAGAGGAGGAGCTACAGGAACAACTCTTCCTGGAGATGAGGGGCCGGATCAAAGAGGACGATTCTACCGTTCCGGAGAAGGAAGGGGATTACTACTACTACACCCGGTTCGAAGAGGGCAAGCAGTATCCTATCCATTGCCGTAAGCGCCTGTCCCTGGACGCCCCGGAAGAGATTCTCATCAACGTGAACGAGTTAGCTGAAGGTCAAGACTACTGCCGGGTTGGCAGTTGGGAAAACAGCCCGGACCACAAGTGGCTGGCTTATTCGGTCGATACTGACGGGTCAGAGCAATACACAATCGTGATCAAGAATCTAGATACCGGTGAGCTACTGGGCGAAGCCATCCCCAATTCCTATTACTCTCTTGAATGGGCCAATGACAATCAAACCATTTTCTATGATGTGCTGGACGAAAATCATCGTCCGGTCAAGATTTTCAAACACCGGCTGGGTGATGACCCTGCCAATGATGAGTTGGTTTATGAAGAAACCGATGAGCGTTTCTTCGTCGGCGTAGCCAAATCGTCCAGCAAACGGTTCATCTTCGTCGCGTCTTCGGGCAACAACATGTCGGAGTGGTATTTCATGGACGCCGGCGATCCCAGCAGTAAGTTAACTATGATCGAGCCTCGTCGTGCCGACTTTGAATACGACGTTGACCACCACGGCGACCGTTTCCTGATCCGCAACAACGGGGATGGCGCCAGAGATTTCAAGGTATCAGAAACGCTGATCTCGGCGCCAGGCTCAGACGATTGGAGAGACTTCGTTCCCCACGTGCTCGGCCGTCCCATAGCGGGCATCGGTGTTTCCCAAGATTATTTCGTCCTCTACTACCGCTCCAACGGACTGCCTCAAGTACGGATCATGGACCTGGCCGCCGGGACTAGCCATGATTTAACCCTGGACGAAGAAGACTACGCCGTGAGACTCCAGGGAGGCCGGGAATGGGACAGCCCTATCCTGCGGTTTTCTTACGCCTCCTTGACTACTCCGGCAACCGTCTACGACTACGACATGAATACCCGGGAGCGGGAGTTCCGAAAGCAAACCGAGGTCCTGGGAGATTTCTCCCCGGAAAAATACCAGTCACGAAGGGTGTTCGCCACGGCGGCGGATGGAACTCAGATCCCCATATCCCTGCTCTACGCCAAGGACACTCCTCTGGACGGATCCGCGCCCCTTTATCTGTACGGCTACGGGTCCTACGGAATCATAATTGACTCCGATTTCAGTTCAGTTCGGCTGAGCCTGGTCGATCGGGGCTACATCTTCGCAATCACCCATGTCCGAGGTGGTATGGACCTGGGCTGGGATTGGTACGAAGGCGGCAAGCTACTCAATAAGAAGAATACGTTTACCGACTTCATCGCCTGCGCCGAGCACCTGATCAACGAAGGCTATACGACTAAAGGCAGAATCGTTGCCTCGGGTGGCAGCGCCGGCGGGATGCTGATGGGGGCTGTTGTGAACCTGCGTCCCGACTTGTTCAAGGCAGCCATCGCCGACGTCCCGTTCGTGGACGTCTTGAACACCATGCTGGACGACACCCTGCCTTTGACGACCATGGAGTACAACGAGTGGGGCAATCCCAACGACCAGCGATTCTACGACTACATCAAGTCCTATTCACCCTATGA
>CATMOE010000039.1:0-35302 GCA_950072105.1 uncultured Dehalococcoidia bacterium | reverse complement strand
TTCCGGGTCTTCTTATTGGCTGAAATCAGACGATATCGAGCCGAAGCCTGAATACGCCCCCCTTTTCGCCACCATGGTCACGGCGCAAAAAGTAGGGTATCAGGAGTTGGAGTAGAGTCCAACCGCCCAACAACTAACTTCCCAGGAATCTCGGTGGATACAAATCGGTTCGATTGCCTGGTTGAAAAGAGCGGTTTAGATGTGGACCCTTGGCGGTTAGTAAGCCGTATCAAACAGGTCTGATCTCATCCACTACCACGGCTCAAGCCAGTAGCTTAAAGGTGAGGGATTGGACATCGGGGATTTCACTGAGAACAGGAGCCTGGGTCAATACGTCATTGCCCACGTATTAACTAATCCTTCACTGAAATAGTACAAGCAACAGATCAGTGCTCCTCACCAGCACGTTGCGTTGCGATTGTCTTTTTAGGCACGGGCTTTCTGGCCCCTTTCGGCTGGGTTTTCTAAAAGTGTTAAACCTCCGCGAAACGATTTCGATTGACAGGGCGTTTAGTCCGCCATAGGATTGCGGCTGACCGCCTTTTGCTATTAGCAAGAGGAAGCACGAACGAGATTGCCGGAGGCAAGATCATGGCCTTTAAATACCCCGAATTTCTGGCGGAGACCGACTGGCTTGCCGACCACCTAAACGACAGCGACCTCCGGGTTCTGGACTGTACTGCCTTCAACCGGCCCGATGGAAGCGGCGGTATACGGGCCGAAAGCGGCCGCGAGTCGTGGGCCATGGAACACATCCCCGGCTCTGGACACGCGGACTTGGTGAATGATCTCTCCGACAACGATGCCCATTTCCGGTACATGCTTCCCCAGGTACCACAGCTAGCCCAGGCATTTTCCAGCTACGGTGTGGGCGCCGGCACTAGGGTGGTGCTATACGACTCCACTACCGGTTCCTGGGCCACCCGCATCTGGTGGATGCTGCGTGCCTTCGGGTTCGATGACGCTTATATCCTCAACGGCGGCCTCCACAAATGGAAGCTTGAGGGCCGCCCAGTGAACAGCGACCCATCAACCTATCCTCCCGCTATTTTTCTCGCCAAACGCAGGGCCGGACTCATGGCAGACAAGGATGAAGTGTTGGCCGCCCTGGATAATGGATCGACCTGCGTGTTGAACGCACTCAGTGGGGAACAACACCTGGGCTCGGGTGGAGCCAACTACGGGCGCGCCGGCCGCATAGCCAATAGCGTGAACGTACCTGCCGCAGATTTGACGGACCCCGTCACCCACGCCTATCTCCCAGCCGAGCGGTTGGCTGAGCGGTTCGCCCAAGTCGGCGCGGACCGCGCGGAACGGGTGATTACCTACTGCGGAGGCGGTATCGCCGCCAGCAACGACGCCTTCATCCTGACCTTGCTGGGCTACGAGAACGTGGCAGTCTACGACGCTTCAATGTCTGAGTGGGCCGCCGATCCATCATTGCCGATGCAAACGGGGCCGATGCAGGTCGAGTCATGGTCGGGCGATTTGCAGCCCTAACCCTCAATCACCTCAACGGCCCGCTGGGTATAAGACCAGGCTGGGAACCAAGAACTGTGGCGTCCGTCGCCGCCGGCGACTACCAGAACTAGTTTGTTGACATTCGCCACCAACGGCACCATGAAGTCGTCCGGTTTGCTGTCGTATTCGTCAGGCCAGGACCGGGTGCCGTAGTGTCCCCGATTCTTGATCTTACCCATGGGCATTCGGACGTTCTCGAACAGATAATCCTTGATTTCTTTGCGTCCGAAACCGTCGGCGGCAATCTCCGCAGCATGTTCAGGCCCCAGTACGATGAGTACCGATGCTCCCCAAGACTGGAAGCTGTAGCCTGAGATGCCTCCGGCAGTCATGGAGCCGACCATAGTCTCAAGCACTCCCCGGCCAGTTTCCTGACTGGACTCCACCAGCGTGTGGATGCCCCGGGAGGCCAGCACCATGACGGTACTGTCGCTGGGTTTGTAACCCATCTCTTCGTGAAGCGGCTCCCAGGGGTTGGCGTCTTGGTTCTCGGAGAAACACATGGTGTACTTGCCTGGCCAGCCGTGTGTGGACTTCTCCATAGTCGCAGCCATCGCGCCGCCCAGGTTTCGCATGGTCAATCGAAGAGCCCGGCCAATCGTTGCGTTAGCCCGGTGGCCCGAACCGAATACCGCCGTGCCGCCATGAATCTCTAATCTATCGGCAACCGGCCCGCTGACCACCACAACCGGCGCGGCCCCACCGGTTGTGGTGGTGATGGAGCCGACGTTGAACTGGGGTTGCAACACCGCTTTGACCGCCGCTAGGACCACCGGGAAGTAGTCGGGCTTGCAACCGGCCATCACGCTGTTGATAGCAACCTTCTCAACGGTCACTGTCCCGTCCAGGGGCGGAATCCTACCCAGAACGCTGGAGCCTGACATTGAGCAGGCCTCTAGCATCTCCAGAACTAGGTCCTCGGTGGGCGGCACGATTGGCAACCCATCGGTCCAACCCTGATCGTAAAAATAGTCGTTTACCTGGCTTATCGACCCGGATACTTGGAGTCGGCTAGCCTGGTTACCTACCTCTGCTTGGCTCATCGTTTACCCTTCACGTTTAACTGATCTAGGACACCAATCCCTTGGCAATCTCGTCGGTGCTGTTCAAAGCCAATATCTGAACGGCTTCAGGAGTTTTGCTGGCGATCGGGTGATCAATAACCACCACTGGATGGTCGATCATCCCCAGTGCCTTGGCCCTGAGGTCTGCTGCTTTGATGAAAGCCTTGGTGATAACCGTTACTGCGGGCCGGCCCCGCTTTTCCGCCTCTATCCCGTCGTGGAGACCCCACGCTGTGCAGGAGCCTCAATCAGCCACCGCATGGACGATGGCGTCGCATTCGGCGGCAAGGCTATCTAATACGTCGGCGGGAGTCGGGATGCTCTGGCTGGCCTTCCGGTATGTCACCACTTTGGCGACGCCATACTCATCCTGAAGCACCCGGCCTAACTCGGCAACGTACACGTCGACGTTCCGCTTGTGGTTGTCGATAATGCCTACAGTCATTCCTTTCAGATCACCCAACCGCGGGGCCAATCCGAATTTTCGGGCTGGGTCTTCCGCTCCTGGGTGAAGCACCGTGGTCGATTGGTTCGATACCATGGCTTTCCCCTCTATATATTGGCGTTGCCTCGTAGCGCACCGCCGTGATTGAACGATACAGATGCCAGTTTCCCTAACTTATACTAGGTCTTGGAACTTCACTACGCAACGGGGCCTCGGTCTAGGACGACCGTGACCAAGGAAAGCACACCAAGGAACTCTCGCTGACGACCCGAATGAATACAGACCGATTCTCAGCCTAGGTCAACGTTGTCACAGACCAGCCCGTCCACCTCGACGTTGACGAAGAAGAATCCCTCCGCCCAGGCAAACGGATTGTCCAGGGACTCGGCCAAAGCCGCCGCCACCACATGGCCGCCTCCTCCACTGAATCCCCCGACTCATATTTGTCCATCCGCTATAATCCGCGGCAACAGCGATGCTCCAGCGGATCGGTAAATTCGAAATCCTAGGGCAGATAGGCCGCGGAGGCCAGGGCACGGTTTATCGCGCCCGGGATACTGGCCTAGACCGCATCGTTGCCATCACGGTGACCGCCGGTCCGGTGGGGTTGCTGGCACTCGTCATATGGCTATCATTCAGTAAAGGCAAGCTACGCAGGGGTAGGAGCTTCGGCCGGAATGAGGCCCTCATGGCGTAGCTCTTCCCACAATGCTGCAGGGATAGAGTGCGCCATCATTTGGAAGTTCTCTTCGGCCTCGGCGGCGGAGCGCGGACCGGGGATTGCCGCTGTCACAGCCGGATGGCCAAAGACGAACTGTAGTGCGGCGGCCTTGAGGGGAACGCCGTGGCGATCGCACACATCCTTGCACCGCCGCGCACGATCCAAGACTTCGGGTTGGGCGGCGACGTAGTTGAACGTGGCCGACTCGGTTAAATCCGAGGCGAGAATCCCGCTGTTATACGGGCCGCCGATGATCACGCTGATGTTCTTCTCCTGGCACAGTGGCAGGAACTCGGGCAGCGCTTGGTGATCGAGCAGAGTGTAGCGCCCAGCCAGCAAGAAGCAATCGAAGTCTCCTTCCCGAGCCAACCGGGCTTCCATCTCCCACTGGTTCATTCCCGCCCCGATGGCCTTGACCACTCCTTGAGACCGCAACTCAGATAATGCCCTGTAAGCGCCGTCCATGGCCTCTTGAAAATGGCTATCGGGGTCGTGAATCAACAGAATATCTACATTGTCCAGATTCAATCGTTTGAGGCTTCCCTCGAAAACCCGCATGACGGTGTCGTAGTCGTAGATGTAAGGCATGTCGCTGGAGCCGCCCGGTCCGATCACGGCGCCCACCGGCGTGGGGGCCGGCGCCTCCAGTAAACGGCCGACCTTGGTGGATATGGTGAAACTCGAACGGGGGATGGAGGAGAGGACCTCGCCGTACCTTTTCTCGCTGACGCCCCCGCCGTACAACGGCGCAGTGTCGAAGTACCGAACTCCCAACTCCACGCATCTTTTCAACGTTTCATCCGATTCTTCTGCGGTGGCCGTCCGTCCGATTGCCACGCCGCCGACCCCCAGGCGCGATACCTTCAGTCCCGTTTTGCCGATCTCGGCCAATTCCAAGGGGTCCATTGCAACCTCCTACGTGATTGCCGAGATGGTACCAAAGCTTGCAGCGCTCAGCAAACGAGCGCCTTTTCGAGTTTCTCTATCAAAACTAATTTGCAGGAATCCAGTTGGGACGACCAAAAGCACCAGAGGGACAACAGGTCAGTGCACGCAAGCACTATCTCCAAGGGTCAACTGCTAAGACATTCACTGTAATGTTGGAGCAGGGGTATGAAATGCCGGTCAGTCTGAGGGCCGTAGGGCGCTGGGTTGCGGCCTTCAACAACCAGGCGACGCTGTTTGCCTCGGTAAGAGGAGGGTGGTAAAAAGTTAACTGCTGGAGCGCTACAGTAGAGTTGAACTATACCGGGAACACTAGTCGACTGCTGCGGTTGGTGGTAACGCGATAAGGTAATGGCTCATTTTCTGCTCTCAACATGGGAAGAACCTAGGAAATGGCTCAATTATCGGAAGGACGGCCACTTGTGTGACGATACTAGATTAAAAAATGGTCGGGGTGAGTGGACTCGAACCACCGGCCTCTTCGTCCCGAACGAAGCGCGCTAGCCATTGCGCCCCAACTAAAGCAAGGGCACGTTGGACTCCGATGACGATATAGCGTGCCGGTGGTATTCTATTGGCTCGGGTTACCTGGTATCCGTATGGTAACAGTAGGCTGCAGATTGTGAACACCGGACCTTCCCCCGTCGAGGGGGAAGGGACTTGTTCTCTCCCCCTTACGAAGGGGGAGAGTTAGAGAGGGGGTCTAGCTCTCCCTAACCAAACACTCGGCGATCTGAGAGCGGCCTCGGAAGTAACTCTAAACCGATGCCTGGGTGGGCGCGTGGGTGCCGGCGGCGCAGCCTGGGCACTTCCCATAGAAGTCCACGCGCTGGGTGGCAATCTCGAAGTCGGTCCCCTCTTCCACCAATTTCTTGAGTTCCTCAACCATGCTCTGTCCCACTTCGGCATCCACCACCGCGCCGCAACTTATGCATACCAGATTGGCGTGAGGTGAAAGGTTTGCGTCGTACCGGGACTGACGCTGGAAAGGCAATTCCCGCACGATGGCGGCCCGTTCCAGCAAATCCAAAGTCGCGTATACCGTTGCCAGGGTTACATAGGGGAAAAATTCTTTTACCCTTTCGAACACATCCTTCACCGATGGATGGTCCCCGGAATTGATCACCACTTCGGCGATAGCCAACCGCTGGGGCGTAACCCGAATGCCCAACTGCTTAAGCCTGACCGCCAGTTCTTCCTGAGTCGTCAAATTTCATTGCCCCTTATTAGCGCCACGGGTAAGATCGGACAGATCCGTTGATCTAAAACCATTGGGAACGCCGTACTCTTCGCCTTACATTCTCATACGTGATAGTAACCATCAACCGATTGGGGGTCAATCGACTGTGCGACCCGCTCTTTTCGTCGCGAGATCGGACGATCGCGGGCGTCCTAACTGTGTTAGCTGGGGGAAGACGTACTGGAAACCTGCTCGCCACCGAACCGGCGGCGGTGCACTCGGAGGGTTCAATCGTCCATCACGACGGGGATCCCCGCGGCCTCCGCTTTGGCTTTGGCGGTCTCGTCGATCACTCCGTCCTGCATCCAGATGTACTTGACCCCCACCTCAATGGCCTCGTCAACCACCGGAGCCACCAACTCCGAGCGTCGGAATATGTCCACCATATCGATGTGCTCAGGCACCGACTTCAGGTCCGGATAGCTCTTTTCCCCTAAGGCTTCCTCAATCATGGGATTGACCGGGATTATCCGGTAACCCTGCGATTGCATGTATTTGGACACCCCATAGCTGATCCGCTCCGGATTGTCGGACAAACCTACCACGGCGATGGTCTTGCTGTTGCGCAGTTGCTCCTCTACCAAATCCATCAGAACCTCCCCAAGTTATACAATTGAGTGGCTATTCGATGATTTAGACCCTCGAGTCTACACGGCGAGGGTCTGAAGGCACTCTACCAGGATTTCCCTCTGATGTATTTAAACGCTGAGATGGCCGCGGTCGCGCCGTCTCCCACCGCCGATGCCAGTTGGGACACAGACTTCTGTCGAATGTCGCCCACGGCATAGATCCCCGGCACTTCCGTCTCCATTGAGACATTAACCGGGATGTGGCCGGCATTGTCCACTTTGACCACCCCTTCCACCACACTGGAATTGGGCTCCAATCCCACGAAGACGAAAAGCCCGGATAGGTTCACCTGGTTCTCCAGATTTGTCACTACGTTGCGTACTCGAACTCCCGTCACCGTGTCTTCGCCCACCACTTCTTCCACCACCGAGTTCCAGACTACTTCGATCTTCCGGTTCTGGTGCACCCGCTCCTGAAGAGACTCGTAGGCCCGCAAACTGTCCCGCCGGTGGAACAAAAGGACCCTCTCGCAGTACTCGGTCAGGGTCAGCGCTTCGTCGGCCGCCGAGTCTCCGCCGCCGACTACGCCCACCACCTCGCCCATAAACATCGGGCCGTCGCAGGTGGCGCACTGGGAGACGCCCCGCCCGAATAATTCCTGCTCGCCGGGGATACCCATCTGGCGCAGAGTAGAACCGGCAGCCACGATCAAAGCCTTGGTCTGGTACCCTCCGGCATCGCTGGCCACCATGGTGAAGTCGCCTTCCCTGGAGATGCGGGCCACGTCGGCCATGATGAACTCCGCCCCGGCGTTCATCGCCTGCTCCTGGACCGACGGCCCTAGCTCGGCCCCGGAGATCCCTTCGGGAAAGCCCGGGAAGTTCTCTATTTTTTCTACGTTGATGATGGAGGCCCCGCCCATCATGCGCTCGATCAGTCCGGTCTTGAGGCCATATTGAGCGCCGTACATCGCCGCGGTCATACCAGCAAGACCGCCCCCGATGATCAACAGGTCGTAATCGTTAGCCAAATCGGAACCTCCTAAACACACCACACGTTAGATTCCATCCCTAGCCCATTTCAGTCATGTCAATTGCGGACCGGGCGGTGTTTGCTTCTGAAATTTTACTATAGTCTCGACTTGTTTTGGGTGTCAACGGTATCAGCATTGGACGGATGAGACGAACGGTTGCACCGTTACTGTCCGATGCCTAGAATAGGTTGCTATTGCAGCGTGACATATTTCTTGGATCCGGTAGGCGAGGCGAAGATTCTGTGATTTACCAAGTACAAGTTGAGCATAACGTCCAGGTCCCGATGCGGGACGGGGTGGTGTTGGCGGCCGACGTGCATCGTCCGGCCAGCGGTGGCGAGATCATCGAGGGGGCCTTGCCCGTTCTGTTGCAGCGTACCCCATACAACAAGGCTTCCGAAGCCCGGATCGAGGAAGCGACTTTCTTCGCCTCCAACGGATACGTTACCGTGATGCAGGATTGCCGGGGCCGGTTCGAGTCCGAAGGCGGGTTTTCCAAATACGTGGACGACGCCAGGGACGGCTACGACACGGTGGAGTGGCTGGCTCAGCAGTCTTGGTGCAACGGCAAGGTCGGCACCTTCGGTTTATCCTATGCGGCGCATACCCAAGCGGCTCTGGCTTGTTTGAACCCGCCCCACCTGGCCGCCATGTGGCTGGATTGCGGGGGATTTTCCAACGCGTTTCAGAGCGGTTGCCGCAACGGCGGCGCGTTCGAGCTTCGGCAGGTTACGTGGGCCTTCCGTGAGGCCATGCAAAGCTCGGAGGCCAAAGCCGACCCGGCGGTTACCAAGGCGGCGCTGGAGAACCAGGACATCCACGAATGGTTGCAACGCATGCCCTGGAAGAAGGACCACTCTCCGCTGCGTTGGACACCCGATTACGAAAGTTACCTCATGGAGATATGGAGCCAGGAGAACTTCGGTGAGTACTGGCAACAGTCCGGCCTGTGCGCCGAGGCCTACTACTCCGACTTCTCCGCCGTACCCCAGATGCACATGGGCGCGTGGTACGACTCCTACACTCGCACGACCACCGACAACTTTGCTGCCCTTTCCAAGACTAAGGCCGGGCCGGTAAGCCTGCTCATGGGACCTTGGACCCATGGCGCCCGTTCCGTCTCATTTTCCGGCGATGTGGATTTCGGCGCCCATTCCACGGTGGACAACAATCTGGCCCCCGACTTCAACCATCTGCGCCTGCGTTACTTCGACCGCTGGTTGAAAGATATCCAAAGCGAATCGGGGCAGGACTCGCCGGTCAAGATATTCGTGATGGGCGGCGGAAGCGGCAAGCGCAACCCCCAGGGACGGCTGGATCACGGCGGCCGGTGGCGAGAGGAACAGGAGTGGCCGTTGCATCGGGCAAAAGAAACCCCGTTGTTTCTGCAACCCGATGGCCGTCTTTCCCAACAGTCTCCCCAAGGCGAATTCTCGCCGTCACGCTATCTGTTCGACCCCAACTATCCGGTGCCGACGATAGGCGGAAACATCTCCTCGGGACGACCGGTCATGGAGCCTGGAGGTTACGACCAGCGGGAAACTGCTGAGTTCTACGGAAGTCGGCCTCCGTACATGCCCTTGGCCACTCGGCCCGATGTCTTGGTGTTCCAAACCGAGCCGCTAACCGAAGACCTGGAAGCAACCGGACCGGTCAGCGCCCAGCTCTGGATATCTTCGTCCGCGCTGGACACGGACTTCACTGCAAAGCTGCTGGACGTTTATCCGCCATCTTCTGACTATCCTGAAGGATACGCCCTGAATCTGACCGACGGCATCCTGCGGGCCAAGTTCCACTCTTCATGGTCCGAGCCCGAACTTTTGGAGCCTGGGAAGGTCTATCCAATCACCATTCGCCTTTATCCCACCAGCAACCTGTTCGCCAGGGGACACCGTATCCGGTTGGACATCTCCTCCAGCAACTTTCCCCGCTTCGACGTCAACGGCAACACCGGGGAGAACCCGGCCCTGTCCTCCGTTAAAGTCTCCGCGCAAAACAGCGTGTACCACGACGCCCAGCACCCTTCCCATCTGATATTGCCGGTGGTCCCGGCGGAGGGATAAGGCTTGCTAGATATGCTGCGCGCCGGGCCACGGTCCCGGCGTAGTGCCGGGTAGGTCTTCCGTGGCGGTAACCTCGCGAAACACCCGCATCCCTCTGGCCCGGTAATTCGACAACGCGGTTGGGTGGTCCAGGGTGCAGGTGTGGAGCCATACGCGAGACGCCCCCGTCTGCCATCCTTTTTCCAATGCCACGCTCAAAAAATGTCCGCCCAGACCCCGGCCTATGTACTGAGGTAGCAGGCCGAAGCTCTTAATTTCCACGCTGCTCTCGGGCTGGCCATCCAGTTCGAAATAGCCGGCTGGACTCCCGGAGACGTAGGCCACCCACGTCTGAAACTTTGGGCGGTCCACCAACTCTTGCCATTGACGATAGGTCCAAGACAACCGGTCGACCCAGTACCAGTCACCCCCAACCGCGGTATACAAGAATCTGTTGAATTCCGGAGACGGCTGCCCAACCAGCTTGATTTCAAGATCCTGAAGCGGGTTAGGTTTTGGACGGAGGTCACTCGGGTCGGTGATCTCTAAATGGTACGTCGTAACGTCGATCAGCATACTGAGGCGCTAATGTCAGGTATTCCGCAGAGTCATCATGTACTGATCGCCGTTCAGGTCCCGCCAACCCATAGTGCGAAATCCGGCCTCACGCGTCATCACTTCCAACTCACCGGGGTCGATGCGGCGCTCCAGAGGAGGCCCCATTTCGGTCTCCTTTCGATACCATTCAAGTACCGAACACCAGCCCCTGGGTTGAAGCACCTCTCGTACCGCCTCTAGGAAACGGCCCTTGTCCGGGCTTGCCTGGATCACGAAAGCCAGAAACACTCCGTCGACCGCCCCCGCCTCGATGGGAAACTCGAACTCGGAGCATTTCAGTATCTCCACGTTGCCCAACCTTGCCTCAGCCACCCGCTCCCGGCATGCGGCCAACATTTCGTCATCCAGGTCCAACGCCAGTACTTTGCCGCGCACCAGGGCTTTGGCAAGGGGCAGCGTGAAGTATCCGGGACCACAGCCTATGTCGGCCACAGTGTCGTAGGCATTTATGGGACTAAGACTCAGGATAAAAATGGGGTCCGAAGTTTCGGCTCGTTCCGGGCTCAGCAATTGACGTATAAATTCTTGATTGTCCGATGGTCCGGTCTGGGAAGTCACAGGCACACCTCTACTTAACTGAGGTTAACTCTACACGACGGACAGAATGCGTGCAATTTGGAGCCTCGCCCTGCGAGCACAGCTTCGTTGACACAAAATTGGGCCGGGCGGTACACTAACCCTAGCCCCATTTTCAGGCAGATACACCTGGCAAAATTGATCTTTACCAGCCATCGTTTAACCCCTCTACAGCGGCGCCCGCGTGTTCAAAACGATTGGCAGGAGGCGAAATGACGACCATAGGGGAAAAGGACCCTGCGATAGCCGAAGCCCTGCGGCAAGAAGACCAGCGCCAACGCGACTGCATCGTGTTGATCGCATCGGAAAATTACGCCAGCCGGGCGGTGCTGGAAGTCCAATCCAGCGTCATGAACAACAAGTACGCTGAAGGGTATCCGGGCCGTCGCTACTATGGCGGATGCGAATACGTGGACGTGGTGGAGTCCCTGGCGATCCAACGGGCCGGGGAGCTGTTTGGCGCCGAACACGTTAACGTCCAACCTCATAGCGGAGCTCAAGCCAATATGGCCGCCTATTTCGCCCTGCTACAACCCGGCGACAAGGTAATGGGGATGCAATTGGACCACGGCGGTCACCTGACCCACGGATCCGGGGTCAACTTTTCCGGTAAGCTCTACGACTTCGTGCCCTATGGCGTGGACCGGGAGACCGAGACCATCGATTACGACGAGGTGGAGCGGCTAGCCAAGGAGCACCGGCCCGCGCTCATAGTCACCGGATGCAGCTCCTATTCGCGGACGATCGATTTCCCTCGTTTTCGGGCGATCGCCGATTCGGTGGACGCTCCATTGATGGTTGACATGGCGCACATAGCCGGATTGGTCGCGGGAGGAGTCCACCCATCGCCGGTGCCTCACGCTCAGATCGTGACCTCCACCACTCAGAAAAGCCTCCGCGGTCCCCGTGGCGGCTTCGTCCTGTCCACCAGCGGATTGGCCAGAAAAATAGACTCGGCCGTATTCCCCAACGCCCAGGGAGGGCCTTTGATGCACGTCATCGCGGCCAAAGCGGTATGCTTTGGGGAAGCCCTCACGCCCGAATTTAGCCGATACGCCGCCCAGGTCGTCGCAAACTGCCGCACCCTGGCCCAAGAGCTTTCCGAAGCCGGGCTGCGGCTGGTCTCCGGCGGGACCGATAATCACCTGGTCTTGGTGGACCTCACCCCCCTGGATATCACGGGGCAGGCGGCGGAAACAGCCTTGGAAAAGGTAGGGATAGTCACCAACAAAAACGCCATTCCCTTCGATACCAAGCCCCCACGGGTGACCAGCGGTCTGCGCTTGGGAGCGCCTGCGATAACCTCCCGTGGCTTTGACGAAGAGGCCGTCAAGCAAGTGGCGGGTATGATAGTCAAAGTGCTCACCAATGTGGACAACCAATCCGTTCAGAAAGAAGTAGCCGGGCAAGTGAAGGAGCTAACCTCAGGTTTCCTTGTGCCTGGGCTGGACTTATAGTTGAGCAGCCCAGCCCCCGATGCTATAATCCTATTACTTATTTAATTCCCGACTCAATTCTCTAGGAGTGTTCTTTGCGCCACTACGAACTTGTTGTCATTTTGAGCCCCATGTTGAACCAAGACCAAGCCGTGGACACTTGGGGACGGATAAAAGGATTCATCAACAACCGCGACGGCGAAATCTTCCATGAAGAAACCTGGGGTACCCGGCGGCTTGCGTACTCCATCCGCAAAGGCTCTCACCATTTTCTGGAAGGAACCTATCACCTGACTCGTTTCAGCACTGAAACCCCCTTTAATCAGGAATTAGAGACCTTCCTCCGCCAGGACGAGCAAGTGCTAAGGTCTATGGTCGTGGTCGGAGATCCTCCCAAGCCCGTTTCCGAGACGCCCGCCGTGACAGCTCCGCCCGTCGTTGAAGAGGTCCAGGTCCCCGAAGAGCCTCCCTTGGTGGCCGAGGAACCTGCTGTAGCAACCACGGATGCAACTGATAATGTCGTAGAAGACGCTCCTGCCGTGGCCGAAGAAACCCCGGAAGAGGCCACCGACGTAGTTGAAGAGACTGTCGAAGACGCTCCCGCCGTGGCCGAAGAAACCCCGGAAGAAGCCACCGACGTAGTTGAAGAGACTGTCGAAGAAACTCCAACTCCGGCTGATGAAACGGTGGACGATGCGCCGGAGGACGAGCCTGAAAAAACGTAAGGGCAAGGGGGGCTGAGTTGAATAAGATCATCGTCATAGGCAACCTGGGGCGGGACCCGGAGATGCGCTACACCCCCAACGGCCAGAGCGTCACTTCCTTCAGTATAGCCTCCAATCGTAAGTACACCACCGCCGCAGGCGAGCAGCGTGAGGAGACAGAGTGGTTCAACGTCAGCGCCTGGGGACGCCATGCGGAGCTGTGCAACCAATATCTGACCAAAGGCCAACAAGTCTACGTGGAAGGCCGTCTCCATTCCCGGACGTACGAAACTCGGGACGGTCAAACCCGGTTTGTCAACGAAATTAACTTGACCGACGTGCAATTTTTGAGCCGGGGATCTGACATGGGAGGGGAAGCGAGCGGTTACGCGCCAGGCCCTGGCCCCGGCGGGATGGGCGATGAAGGCCCACCCATGGAAGACGTTGACGACCTGCCGTTCTAGACAACAAGAATCTGATAAAGGAAATGGACTGATATGACCACCGAAGCGCCACGCCCCGCCCCCGCCGCTGCCCCTGCAGGTGCTCCTCCAGCCGGAGGACCGAGCCGAGGTCCGGCCAGAACCGGCGGCCCCGGCGGACGTCCTGGTGGGCGTCCCGGCGGTGGACGCCCTCGCGGAAGATATGCTCCTAGGCGAAAGGTATGCTCGTTCTGCGTTGACCACGTGAAAACGATCGACTACAAGGACGTCGACCGCATTCGCCGGTTTATTTCCGACCGGGCGAAGATAGAACCCCGGCGCCGTTCCGGAGTCTGCGCCAAACACCAGCGAGCCCTGCGGCTGGCGATCCAGCGAGCCCGGCACATCGCGTTGGTCCCCTTCGTGCCTTACGTCCCCACCGTTGGGGCAATGAGACGTTAGATCAGGCAGAGTCGTCTCTTTAAGCCAGAGTAATCATAGCGGGGTGGGTCTCCATTGGTGGCGGCTCTACCGCTGTTCTGCTACCCGAATCCGTGAGGAACATTTATGGCCTTCCCTTGGAACCGCGGCGACGGTCAAGACCAGACTGCCCCAGCAGATGCCCGCCGCCGGGCAAGAGGACGGCGAGCACGACAAGAAGAAGCCCGGGCCGAAAGCTCGCGCTCAACCCGTGAAAAGCGCCATGAAAAGTTGGCCTGGGGAATCGGCTCCGGCCTTCTGGTTCTGGTTATCGGCATCGTTGTATTCGGTTTTTATCAAGAGTTTTACCGGCCGCCCAGGGTTTGGGCTGGCAGCGTGCGTGATCAAGAGTTCAAGATGGGCGACCTGGTGGAGCGCATCCGCGTCCTCCAGGGGCTCAGCGGGCAGGTCGACCTCAGTACCGTACCTTTCGAATACCTACGCGACCTGCTAAACGCCGAGGTCCTGCGGCAGGCGGCGCCCGATCTAGGGTTCAGACTGACCGACGAAGACATAGACGGGGTAATAAAATCCCAGTTTTATCCCTCTGTGCCCGAAGGACAGGAATCCGACCCTGGGCAATTGGATCAGGAGTTCCAGAACAATTACCAAATATTTTTGGCCCGCACCGGTTTGGCAGACGCGGATTTCCGTGTGATTGTCCAAGAGCAGATAGCGTTGCAGCAATTGGGGCTGATGTTGGGTCGAACGATCCCTGAAACCACCGAGCAGGTAGAGGTGGAATGGATCAGAACCGAAATCGAAGGAAGAATCGACGTCGGAGCAGTCAGGGCCAGACTGGGCACTGAAAAAACCGGAGGCGGAGAAGATTTCATCAAAGTAGCCGGAGAGGTTGGGGTTCCTGCGGGTTTTGCCGATCGAACGGGCTACGTAGGTTGGGTACCCAAAGGAGCCTTCCCAGAGTTGGATGGCGCATTGTTCGGTGACGAAGAGAGGGATATACCGCCTCTGGAGGTCGGCGAGATAAGCGGCCCGATCTTCACCCAGAACGGCATATACATCGTACGCCTGCTCACCGGTCCCACAGACCGGGATTTCTCCAACCAAATGCGAAACAAGCTGAACGTTGAACTGGTTACTAAATGGCAAACCGATGAGCAAATAAGGGGAGCCAATGCAGGTTGGCTCAGAATGAATTTCAACAGCAAATGGTACGCATGGGTCGCGGACCAAGTTCGGTTGAGCGCCCCCAGGGGAGATCCCGGACAGCAGGGAGCCCCCGGCCAAGGGGCGCCCGGAGGTCAGGGCTTTCCGGGGGGGCCAAGGTAGCCGGATGGTAGAAGAATCCGATGATATCAACGTTGGATTGTTGGGCCTCGGTGTCGTCGGAGGCGGTGTCGCCACGGCCCTGTTGGAGCAATCTGACGATATTTCCAGAAAAGTAGGCCGGCGTGTCAAACTCAAGAAGATTCTTGTCCGGGACGCCGCTAAACCCAGGGACCCCGGCATTGCCGCCAGCCTGATAACCACCAACCCGGAAGAGATTCTAGCCGACCCCGGGATCCATATCTTGGCGGAGGTGATTGGCGGGACCGACCCGGCCACCCGCTTCCTAAAGGACGCTCTTGCCGCCGGCAAGCATGTCGTCACGGCCAACAAAGAGGTGTTGGCCAAGTCCGGCCCCGAGTTGATGTCCCTGGCCAAACAGAACGGTGTTAGTCTATTATTTGAGGCCAGCGTCGGCGGTGGGATACCCATCGTCGGCTGCTTGATGAATCAACTCCTCGCCAACGACATCCAGTCCGTCCACGGCATCATCAACGGGACCACCAACTACATCCTCACCCGCATGGCCCAGGCCCACACAAGTTTCGCCCAAGCGCTGCAAGAAGCCCAGGAACTTGGCTACGCCGAGGCCGACCCCACCAACGACATAGAAGGCATTGACGCCGGATACAAACTGGCGATCTTGGCTTCTTTGGCCTTTCACCGCCGCTTCAACCCGGAGGACATCTTCCTTCAGGGTATCTCTTCGTTAGAAGCCAAGGACTTCCAATACGCCCAGGAATTAGGATACGCCATCAAGCCATTGGCCATCGCATCCATGTCCAACGGCGCCGTGCAGGCCAGAGTGCATCCGGCCCTGATTCCTCTGGGGCACATGCTGGCCAAGGTAGATGGCGTTTACAACGCGGTGGAAGTTACGGGGTCCCTCTGCGGCAATGTGCTGTTCCACGGCATGGGGGCCGGGCGAGAGCCGACAACAAGCGCCGTGTTGGGAGACCTGATCGAGGCCGGCCGGAGATTGGTGTCCCATCCAAATGGTTCGTCCCCGCCCATGTCTTGGCCGCCGGAGAATGGGTCTTCCGAAGAGACTATCGGCGTATCCTCCATCGACGGACTGCAGAGCAAATACTACCTGAGGCTAAACGTGTCCGACCAACCCGGTGTCTTGGCCCAGATCGCTCAGATTCTGGGTGATGGCAAAATCAGCATAGCCTCGGTGATTCAGAAGGACGCCGACCCAGACAACCAGTCGGCGGAACTAGTTATCATCACCCATCCGGCATTGGAAGCCTCAGTCCAAGAATCGCTGCGGAAAGTAGTAGAATTGAACGTCGTCAAAGAAGTAAATAATCTGCTCAGGATCGAGGAATAGGCTCCGCGATTCTAATATTCAACCCGATACTCCGAATAAAAGAGATCAACCCGCGCGGGTTTCCAAAGAGCGCTGGTGATACTCAAGCCAAAACTGAGACCGGAACGTTTGTGATAAGCAGTGGAACGGATTAGATGGGCGCCGGAATCTTAGAAACCTATAGGGAATTTCTGCCGGTGACTGATGCCACTCCTCTAATAACCATGGGGGAAGGCAATACGCCGCTGGTAAAGTCCAACCGGCTGGGTAAAGAGTTGGGCTGCGACGAGCTCTACTTCAAGCTAGAAGGCTGCAATCCCACCGGCTCTTTCAAAGACCGTGGGATGGTTGTTGCCATTGCCAAGGCCCTGGAAGATGGCAGCAAGGCGGTGATGTGCGCGTCCACCGGCAACACCAGCGCTTCGGCCGCCGCCTATGGTGCATATTGCGATCTGCCCGTCTTGGTGTTGATCCCCAAAGGCGAGGTGGCCATGGGCAAATTAGCCCAGGCCATGGCCTACGGGGCTAGGATACTGATGATTAACGGCAATTTCGACTCGGCGCTGGCCCTTGCCCGAGCCTACACCTGCAAACATTCGGTGACGCTGGTCAACTCGGTGAATCCCCATCGGTTGGAGGGGCAAAAGACCGGCGCTTTCGAGATAATCGAAGCCCTGGGAGACGCCCCAGACTACCTATTCATCCCCGTTGGCAACGCCGGCAACATCACCGCTTATTGGCGGGGATTCCTAGAGTATCAAGCGGCGGGACGTAGTCTTCGGTTGCCGAAAATGATGGGATTCCAAGCGGAAGGGGCGGCGCCCATCGTCCGGGGAGCGCCGATCGCCAATCCGCAGACCATCGCGTCAGCGATTCGCATCGGCAATCCAGCCAGTTGGCAGGGCGCCGTGGACGCCCGGGACAGTTCCGGGGGGACCATCGACATGGTAAGTGACGACGAGATTCTAGATGCCTATCGAATGATTGCGTCGAAGGAGGGCATCTTCTGCGAGCCGGCCTCCGCGGCGAGCTTCGCCGGATTGGTGAAGATGTGCCGCCAGGGGTTGAATCTGGAGGGACAGCGAGTAGTATGTATCTTTACGGGCAACGGCCTGAAAGATCCGGACCTCGCAGTTAGGAGCGTTGTCAGCCAAACCACCGAGATAGAGCCAACACTCGAGGCCGTGGAAGCCGCGTCTCTGGTCACGGCATCGTAACATCAAGGAGACAGGACATTCAGCCACAACTCATTCAGCAGGCAATAACCACCCTCCTAGACGGAGTTGGCGAGGACACCAAACGCGAAGGGCTACAGGAGACACCGCACCGGGTAGCCCAAATGTATGAATGGCTCCTATCCGGCACCGGACTGGACCCAGCATCAGCCCTCGATGCCGTGTTTGAAGCAGACCATCAAGACCCGGTGGTATTGAGCAACATCACCTTTTATTCCCTGTGCGAGCATCACCTTCTGCCGTTCTTTGGCACTGCTCGGGTTGCGTACATCCCCAATGGCAAGATCTCCGGAATAAGCAAACTGGCTCGCGTGTTAGAAGTAGCCTCTCGCCGGTTGCAAGTACAAGAACGCCTCACCGGCCAGGTGGCCGACGCCATATTTTCCGCCCTAGACCCCCACGGCGTTGTCGTGGAGTTGCAGGCGGAACACATGTGCATGTCCATGCGGGGAATTCAGAATCCGGGTAACCGGGTCGTTACCACCGCAATCAGGGGCCGGTTCGAAAACAAAGGCCTTGGCGAAAAGGGGCTATTGGCCCTATTACATCGCGAGGTAGATTGATGGCGCCCAAGCCCCTCACATCCTTTCATGAGATAGAGGCTGAGTGGGAAGGCGTGCTGACGTCCAGCCCGGTAAACACCGTATTCCTCACACCCCAGTGGCAGGAAGTGTGGTGGGACACCTTCGGCGACGGCAAGGACATGGCCGGATTTTACATTCCATCCAATGACGGGCCAGATGCTAACCGTGTCGACGGTATAGCCTCACTCACGATATCGGGCGACACCCTGTCGTTCGTCGGAAACCAAGAAACGGTCGATTACAACGATTTCATGGTGCGTCCGGGCCACGAAACGGATTTCTACCAAGCGTTGCTGACCAGCTTGGAAGACCGGCAATGGGACGTTATGCGGCTGGATTCCCTGGTGGAGAATTCTCCCACTTTGACCCACCTACCGGATCTGGCGCGCCAGCACGGCTATTCGGTGGAGATAGAAAAAGAAGACACGGCATCGGGCATTGAGTTACCGTCATCATGGGATGAATACCTGGCTATACTGTCAAAAAAGGACCGCCACGAATTGCGCCGCAAATTCCGGCGATTGGAGACTGTTCCTAATTGGAAATGGTATGCGGTCACCGGCGAACAGCAGGTGATGTCACGCTTAGAAGATTTCCTTAGGCTGATGAAGCAGAGCAGCGAAGCAAAAGAAGAGTACATGACCGAGGAACACGAACGGTTTTTCAATAATATGGCCCGGAGAATGTCCCAAATGGGCCTGCTTCGGTTGTATTTCCTTGAACTGGAGGGTAAGCCGGTAGCCACAAGCCTCTGTTTCGACTACGCCTCTTCCAGGTTGCTGTACAATAGCGGCTACGACCTTGATTATGGTTACTACAGCGTTGGGCTATTGCTCAACGCTCTCTGCCTCCGAGAAGCGATTGAGCAGGGAATCGGCTATTTTGATTTTCTACGGGGTTCTGAAACCTACAAGCAACACTTGGGCGGCAAGCAGCATGACCTATACCAGATGGTGGTAAGGCGAAATTGAACGTAAATAGAGTAGCTTTCATATCCTTCCACGCCTGCCCTCTCGCTTCTCCGGGAGAGGGAAAATCGGGGGGTATGAACGTGTATGCCAGGCAGCTCGCTCTTGCTTTAGGGAACGCCGGTGTGCAGGTAGACATTTTCACCCGGGACCACACAGACACCGAATCCAAGATCACTGAGATCGCTCCGGGAGTGCGAGTGATCCACCTGCCAGGAGGCCCCACCGAAACGGCGTTGGACGGGCTATTTCCCCACCTGCCCGAATTCAGCCAAGCCCTACTGGAATTCCAGATAGAGACCGGGCTAACTTATCAGGCAGTCCACTCGCACTACTGGCTTTCTGGTTGGGTAGGGCAACAGATGGCCACTGAATGGCGAGCCCCACACATCCTCACTTTCCACACACTATCTCTTATCAAGATGCAGTCCCGGGCGGGAGAGTCGGAGCCGGCGACCCGGCAGCAAGTGGAGCGGGAGTTGATGGCGTCGGCGGATCACATCGTCGCATTCAGCCCCCATGAAAGGGACGCCATGGTTCGGCTATACCAAGCCGACGCAACCAGAATCGGGCTGATACCGTGCGGCGTGGATCTGTCCCTGTTCCGCCCCTTGGATCAACAAGAAGTGAGGGAAAAGCTGGGGCTCAACGGCGAGAAAGTGCTTCTGTACGTTGGCCGCATCGAGCCCTTGAAGGGACTTGAACTGTTGCTGCACACTGCCGCCCAACTGCAAACCTTCGAGCAGATAAGGGTGTTGGTAGTGGGAGGTGGCGCCGGGCGGGACCAAGAGATAGACCGGTTACGCGAATTGGCCAAAAGTCTAAACGTTGACAAGGTGTTCGATTTTATAGGCAGAGTAGATCAGCAGGACCTGCCCCTCTACTACAACGCCGCCGACGTTTGCGTGGTGCCATCCTTCTACGAAAGTTTCGGACTGGCCGCCCTGGAATCCATGGCATGCGGTACCCCGGTTGTCGCCACCCGTGCGGGAGGCCTCTCCACGATCATTCAACACGGGCGAACCGGTTATCTAAAGGCCTGGCGCTGCCCGGAAGCTTTCGCCAGTTCCGTGGAGATGATAATATCGAGCAGGAACCTGCAACATAGCATGGGACTAGCAGCCCGCCGCCGGGCCGAGGGATTGAGCTGGGACAACGTTGCGGGGCAAATCGCCGGTGTCTACGACTCGCTGATCACCGAGAGCCGCTAGAACCAACCGGAGGAACATTTGGCCGAGCCACCCCTGCCGCCGTACAACCCTCCACGTTCTGACCGCTCTAACCCATTTCGCAAGATTATAATCCACATCCAGCGAACCTTGGGTGCGGGTATATTGGTGATGTTGCCCATCGGCGTCACCATTCTGATCCTCAAATTCCTGTTCGATCTCCTGGACGGTATTCTCAAAGAGCCCCTTGGCTTGCTTCCAGGCCCGGAAATACCCGGCATTGGCCTGGCGGTTTTGATTGTATCTGTCTACTTAGTGGGCATCATTGCGGCCCAAGTGGTGGGCCGTCGCCTCATAGCATTTGGACACCGGGTGCTGGAGGTGATTCCCCTAGTCAAGAACATCTACGGCACCACCCGGTCTGCGGTAGAACTACTTTCCAACAACAACGAATCCCGCTACAGCGGCGTGGTTCTCATCGATTGGCCCCGCCCAGGGATCCAGTCCATCGGTCTGGTGACTTCAAGGATGGTCGACACCGACGGCAAGGAAGTGCTGGCGGTCTACATACCCACTACGCCGATCCCATCGTCAGGGTTTCTGGTCATGGTGGCGGCGAAGGACGTGACTCAAACCGAGATGTCAGTGGACGACGCCATGAAAGTAATCATATCCGGGGGGATACTGGCGGGACGTGTCTTCAAGCAGTTTGGGGTGATGGCTCAGGAAAGGAGCAACTCGAACCAGTGAAGCTCTCCCACTTTCTCAAACCCGACCGAGGTGTATAAACGAGTCGCCGGGGTGTTGGTGCCGTCCACCTGAAGGCCGATATCAGCCACATCCAAGGACCTAAGATATTCCATTGACGCCAGCAGTATCGTACGGCTGATTCCCCGGCCACGGTACTCTGGAACAACTCCGATCATCCCTATGACACCCCTGGTGTTTTCGTTCAGGGGACTTAGGCAAGTCCAGCAATACCCAGCGGTCTTGTCCCCGTCATTCAGGATAAGTATCCCTTGGTTGGACGTGTTAGGCATCTGGCTGCGGTATTCTATCTGGTCCACCGTGTTTGGACAAAATCCCCAGCTGCCTTCAAAGGCCGAATTCTGGGCTTCGGTCAGATCGGCAGCATCCCCCGGCTGGTATGAACGAACGCTGAAGCCCGGAGGTCTCTCCTGATCTGGCAGCTCATCTTGGCTCCAGACCATGTCCCAATAGACACGAACTAGAGAGAAGCCTTCGGCCTCTAGCATCTTGGCCCTGGAAGGGTTGCCGCATACACAGATATGGACGACCTTAGCCCCGATATGCCGGGCTCGGTCCACCGAACGCCGGACCAACTCAAGCTCTTGGGGCGTTCCCTCCAGATCACGGGCTATACCCATCTCCAATACAGAACGGCCGATGGGCAATTCCGGGAATATCAAAGAAAATCCCCGCACCCGCCCGCCTTCCTCTAGTAAGAAACAGTTGTCCTCCGGGGCCAGGCCCGGCACACCCAGAGATTGTTCAAAGGTGCCAAGGCCCAACTCCCTGGATTTCGGGCCCCAACTATTGAGAGACTCGATGAATTCCAGCAGGCCGGACATCCGGCTGTTGTTGAAGTTGACGATTGGCAAGAATCAATTTCCTCGCCGGGTACGACCGCTATCGTTAGATAGAGCCCGTTCCGGACCAAAAATGGCGATCTGGCGTTGCAGGCATGGAAATGGCCTTCGGCGCTCTCGGCGGATTGTAGCAGAGTCGCCTACCCTGGACAAGGCAGAAATTAGCTTCGGAATCGGCTTTTTCAGCTACGAAGAACCCCACTGGGGCGGAGCTCGGAACAACGTCGCAAAGACCTTATGAGTGATTGTTATCCAGCACCCTCAGGGCCTTCCGAAACACCTTGAGTCTGGCGTTGGCATTCTCTACAACCCCTACTGGGCATGGTGAAGTTTGCTAGCCTGCCTGTCCCGGTTATAATGCCATTCGTGAAGCATATCGATTGCTTGCCGGCCAGTCACGACCCTGGCAGCAACAACAGAATCAAGGAGTAATCATGCCGGAGATAGAGATCCTGTTACCCGGATTCAGCATCAACACCGACCAAGCAACCCTGGGCCTTTGCACGGTAACGCTGGTCCGGGGAGAAAAGCTGACGGTGGTCGACGTGGGCCACTTCGGACGCCGGTCCATGCTTGTGGATACCCTTCGCGCCCATGGCTTGGAACCTGAAGACATCGGCCGGGTCATTCTTACCCACGCCCACTGGGACCATTCCCAGAATACCGACCTCTTCCCCAACGCGGAGATCGTGATATCCAAGCGGGAGTTGGAGTACAGCCGTAACCCCAGGGCCGGCGACTACGCCACGGCCAAGTATTTCGCCGACACTCTGGCCGGGCACGACGTAGTGGAAGTTGCCGGGGAAACGCAGATAGAAGAAGGCATAGGCACCATGGACACGCCGGGCCACACCGCCGGACATCACAGCGTTCTGGTCCAGACCTCCGGAGGGCTTGTATGCCTTGGCGGCGACGCCGTTTCCGACGCCGGAGCGGTGCGGCGGGGACTGCCTGCTTTCGTTTTCTGGAGCGTTGAAGAAGCCCAGGCCAGCCTCAAGAAGATATTCGACGCGGCATCGGTCATCTATCCAGGTCACGACCGCCCCTTTAAAGTGACTGGGGACGAGATCGAATACCTGGTGGACGCGCCGACCATCAAGATCAGTGGGTTCTTGGACGCCACCAGGGACATGGTATCGGTGGAACTGGGCCTACCGCCCAAGTTCACGCCCAGGATCAACCCTGACGCACTGGCCTGACACCCCCAAGACCCGCCGGGCTACAAGTTAAATCCAATAGGCAAATCTATTTGGAAAGGTGATGTTATGGCGAACGAATTGACGATATTGGTAGGTACCGCAGGCCAAGGAATCATGCGCAGCGGCGACAATGGCGAGTCATGGCAACGGGTAGCCATTAACCAGGGGATGTACCAGAACCCGGTGATTCGGGTCCTGGTGAATCACCCATCCAAGCCCAACGTCATCTACGCCGGGACCGACCGGGGTGTCTACCAAAGCGACGACGCCGGTAAGAATTGGCAGTCTAAAGAGTCTCCGATGAGCGGCTCTTCTGTTTGGGCGATGGCCATCGACCCCACGAACCCTGACATCATGTTCGCCGGGACCGGCGCGCCCAGCCCCGTCGCCATGTTCCGGTCAACCGATGGCGGCAATAGCTGGGAGAAGCGGCCCATGGAGGTGGCCGAAGAATGCCCCATCGGCCTTCCCCAAATGACCGCCATCGCCATCGACCCTACAGATCCCCGCAGCATTTGGGCGGGCGTCGAGGTTGACGGCCTGCGCCACAGCACCGACGGCGGAGACACTTGGGAAAAGGCCGGCCGGGACATTCCTAACCTAGACGTGCACAACATAGCAGTGACGGCAGGGCCGCCCAAAACCGTGGTGGTCGTCGTCAACAACGACGTGTTCACTAGCACCGACGACGGCGCCACCTGGACCGCCGTTGCCATCAAAGATGTCTTTCCCTACACCTATCCCCGGGGAATCACGATCCACCCCGCCGACCCCAAGACCGTCTTCCTAACCATCGGCGACACCACGCCCGGAAGAATCGGCACGGTGATGCGCTCCCAAGACACCGGCAAAACCTGGGAGAATCTCTCCCTCTCCGACCCGCCCAACAGCGCCATGTGGGTAGTAAACGTCCAGCCCGCCAACCCCCAGATAGCCTTCGCCGGCAGCCGCTACGGCCACCTATACCGCAGCAACGACGGCGGCAACTCCTGGAACAAACAGTGGCGGGAGTTCAGCGAGATATCTTCTGTGTTGTCCATACCGGGCTGACCCGGAACGTGCACGGCGACCGGGGAGGGCGGCTAGCAACAACAGTAGGTAGCGGATTGCTACCTACTGTTCAGCCTCCTCACCAGCCTCCGAGTCCGGGTCCTGTCCCCGACGCAGCCGTTCCAACTCCGCCTCCTTGGCCTCGTACTTGGCCTGCCACTGAGCGGCTGCCTCTTGGTCGCCTCGCTGTCTCGCGATTTCAGCCAAATCACGGTAATTTAGAGATACGTTGGGTAGGTCGAGCGATTCATAGATCCCAAGGGACATGCGAGCATTCTCTTCGGCCAGCCCAAGATTGCCCAGCATACGTTGCAAAATTCCCAATTGGCCGTATGACGCCGCGGCTGCGAGCTGATTCTCCATATCTAGCTTGATGTCCAGACTTTCTTCCACAGAGTCAACCGCCCGAGACAGAAGAACGGCCTGCTTAACAGGGTCGCCTTCATTTTCGGCCTGGGTTTGGTAGAGAATGCCGGTGTTTTGGGCCACGACTGCCAGTTGAGGTTTATCGTTCAGTTGCTTAGCCAGTTCCCGGCTGCGGGCGTACCAGGCTTCGGCGGCATCCAGGTGGCCAAGCGCCCTTTCGGCGGTGGCGAGTTGGTTACAAGTACGCATTTCAGCGCCTCGATTAGTGGCCCGCTGAAAGAGGGTGATGGCTTCCTTGTAAAGCTCGATAGACCGGTCGAGATTACCCATTTCGTCTTGCAAACTGCCCTGGTGTTGTAGGAGGCTCCCTTGCACACCGAGGTCACCGGCGGCCTCAAACGCTTCAGTGTAGCGGGCGTCGGCTTCGGAGTATCGTTGTTGCGCCATCAGTATCTGGGCGGTGCGCCCGAGGCCAGTGGCAATTTCCCGCTGATTGCCCAGTTCCTGCCTTATAGCCAGGCCTCGCTCGGCGACCTCCAGAGCCCGATCAAGCTGGCCCAAACTGCTGTAGGCGTTGGCTAGGGAACCTAGTGTAGCGGACACGTTGTCACGGGCGTCGTGGCCTAATTGCTCGAAACGGGTGATCGCCATTTGCAGCGGCGCCAGGGCTAGGTTATTGTGACCGGAGGTGTAGTAGATTCGCCCCAGGTAGGCTTGGGACACAGCAAGTTGGAAGGTCGGGTCTGCTCCACCGGCCAGGTCTTCGGTTTCCAGGCGGGTGATCAAAGTCTTCACCATCTGGATTGCCTCGGCAGCGTGGCCTTGGGTGAGGAGGCTCCAGGCATGTTGACGGATGGAGCCGGAAGTAACCCCGTCCAGTTCACCACCCTCCGACAACTGGCCGCGTACCCAGGCCACTAGAGCATCCCGCTCTCGCAGCCTACCCGCCGATTCCAGGTAGATGCGCAGAGTATCGGCCATGTTTCCGCCTTCCTGACGGTCACCGCGCCGGAAGGCTCTATCGATGGCGATCCGCAGGTTGGCTTCCTCCCGGGCCAGCAGGGCCATCCCGTTAGCCGGCTGGTTGCCCCGCAGAGCCTGGTTAGCAGCGCCTGCTACACTCCGGTAAACCCCTATGAAGCGCCGCTCTGCAGCTTCACGGTCGGGAACCTGCTCGGTTGTAGCGGCATAGCGCAGCGTCGGGTGAAAGCGGAGGTAAGGTGGGTCTGAGATCTGGATATCCTCGTCAACACTGACAAGGGCCGTGGCCACCAGTTCGCTCCGGATAGGCTCCCAGGTTCCGGCTTCCAATTCGGCGAAGTCCAATAGGAACTGCTCGAAAACACCCCCCTCGAACCACGCCAGGTATGGCAGCACCTTCTGGGCGGCTTCGCTAAGCCGAGTCTTGGAGAACTCCATGGAGGCTAATAAGGAACGGTTTCGCGGTTCGTCGACATTCTCGTCGGCAAATCGGCTCAGCAGCGTGCCGAACTCCGAGCGGATTCGGGCTGGGGTCATTTTTTCCAAATGGGGAGCCACCAACTGAATGGATAAGGGGTGGTCGTCCAGGGTGTCCAGCAAGGCGTCAATTTCCGTCCGGTCGCAGCCGGGCCGGTCGGTGGCGATGTTCTTCAAGCCGGTTACTGCCGCCAGCAGGTGCAGGCTGTCGGGCCGGGCTAACCCCTCCAGGGCCAACTCTTTGATGGCGGGCAGGTTGGTGTTTGCCGGACGGCAAGTAACCAAAAGCCGGCCCTCCGGCGACCCATCGGTCAATTCCCGGTAGAGTCTCTGCAGTCGGCCCCGTTCTTCAGCGCCGAACTCCAGGGGCGACTCCACGGCGTCCGTTGTTTCCTTATCCGTGGATGGCGGCTGGCCGTTCTGGAAGATGGGCAGGGTGGACTCGAAATTGTCCCAGACCAGCAGAACCTTGCGCTGGTGAAAGAGGCGGACGGCGGTGGCCCATTGGTCCTCGGCGAGACGAGAGCTGAACGACTCTCCCTCCAGGGCCTTACCGATGAGTTGGACCACCCGGTCCGCCTCGACTTTTTGCTCAAAGCTGCAGAAGACGGCGGAGTCGAAACGCCCCTTACGCAACCACCAGGCCGCGGCCTCCCGGGCTAGGGCGGTCTTACCCATACCCCCCATTCCGCTGAGCAGCACGGAGGGGTAGTTTCGGAAGTCCCGCTCCAACTGCAGCATCTCCATTGCGCGACCGTGAAAACGATACATCGGCTGCAACGGGAAGCCTTCTAAAGTTCCATTCTCAGAGACCGGTTCTTCGACCGGTGAGGTAGCTGCGCTGACGGCGCTGTGTCCACCGGGGAACAAGGCTAGGTCATCGCCCACCTGGTAAAGCTGGGGGATGAACCAGTCTTGCAGTTCAATGGTCTCGGGATTGGGACCTTGGTGCAGCCAACGCTTGCGGTTGGCGTTGAGCTTGGCGCGGGCCTCTTCCAAGGACTGGCCGATGGTCAAGCCGTCAACCAGCGCCTGGTAAAAACGCTCCACGAGCAGCCGGGCCGCCTCGACGTGGACCGAATGGCTGAAGGCGATGACGCTCCCCACCCCGCTCTTGATCAACGCCGGGGCCACCGAGCCGTAAATTTCCTTGTCGGAAAGATCGGAGCCACGGCAGGCCTCCAGCAGCACCAGGGGCACCTCAAGCCGGACCAATTTTTCACCAAGTTGGGCACCAGTGACCAATTCGGTGGTAGCGTCGTCCTTCTCAAATGCTAGGGCACCCACACCGATCTGTGGGACGTAAGTGCCGTGCCCATCGAAGTGCACAATGTGATATGGCAGTTTGTCTCTGCGCGCCTGAGAAATTCTCTCTTCCAGTTCGGCCAGCGTAGGCGGGTCGCAAAAGTCCACGGATACCTGGCCCGGAGGCAGGGCGTCAAGAGCATCGAGCAAGGGAGCGATGCTGTTACGAGGGTCGATGAATCCGATATCGCTGGGTCGGCTGACGATTAGCAACACCCGGAGGGGCGGTTTCATGTCGAATTTGTTGACCTTACTACTGGTCTCTAGCTGGCGGCGGATGGTCACTCCCTGGAATGTGAGTGGCGCGGTTTCATCACGCATCATCTCCCAGGGCTGTCCCAGAACGCTGGGGTCGGATGCGCCGATGGTCAGCAGGCTGGAACTGTGTGCGTTCGCCGCCTTCATTAGACCATCTCGGATCTTGCGCCCGGCGCGGTTAACAAAGATAGCCTCGGATAGGTTTTGGCCCCAGGATTCGAACTTGGCTTCGATGCCGTGGGCTCTGACGTAATCTCCGGCTCCGGGGAATTGGAGATAGGTCTCCAAGTACCAGCGCAGCTCGGCCATGTCTTCCGCGGTCAGAGGCAGGATCAATGAGAACGAGTCGGTCTCCTCCGGCTCCACCCACTGAGCGTTGTAACCATCGTCGTCCGCTTTCACTACCAGACGGGCATGGTAGGGTGCGGGTGGAAGATCGCCTGTGGTAGCTAGAGTCTCGGCGCTGGAAAGAATGTTGCGTGTGACCAGCTTATATAAGTCATTTTCACTATTGTGAGGTTTTGCGATGGAAATATGACTGCCGGCAACTATCCGGACGCTTTCCTGGGCGTTGAACTCACCGATGACCTGCTTCATAGGAGCAAGCCAGTCATGATTTCCGACATAGTTGAAGATTTTCGGCAGAGCGATCTTACCCCGGGAGCATGACTTAACAACGGTATCCCAAGCCCGCAGGATATCTAATAATACTGGACTGTTCCGACGTAGTTCCGCAGCCAGGGGATTGATCTTTCTGATACCTTGCAGAGCTCTCGGTGCTCTCGAAGCTCCCATGTGGGGCACGCCTATAAAATGAACATCTCGTATCTTCTTGAAGAACTCTCGCTGAGCCAAGTTGTTGAACGTTTCGATCAAAAAGCGGCGGGTCACCAATCCACCTAAACTATGCGCGATGATAAATACGTTCTTGTTTTCGTGAGCGTGCGCGTCTATAAAGGTCAGCAGCCGCCCAGCAATATCAGCTATCCCCTGGGAGTTGCGCACCATATGAGACTCATAGCCGAACGAGGCCACATCGAAACCGCTGTCGAATCCTTGATCAACTTGCCGAATCAAAGATGGGAACTTAGCCCACGTGGCTTCGGGGTGTCCGGTGTAGCCGTGGATAAAGAGCACCAAGTTGGGCTCGCGGGCGTTATCGTCCTTCCAGATCCACGACCCATACTCATCAACTTCGATTTCACGCTTGACCATAGCCCCACTCCGCTGCTACTAAGCTGGCTCATGCTACCCGTGGCCCGTCGGGTAGACCGTTGCTTCCTAATTTATATGCTGTTGGCTATGTAATTACCATCTTGTTCAATACCTATATGACTATATTTTACACCATGCCGAGCCTGTCGCACATAGGATTTCTGTTTTCGAGTAACTAATCGTAGAGGAATCAACGTGTGCATTGTTGCCTACATATTAACGGGCGTGGTAACCGCCTAGTCCGGTGGACAAGCCGTCCACTCCGACGTACCATTCCTCCGTCATCGCCGGGCATGTCTCCATCGGTGCAGCCGGCTAAATCGGATCATGGGGTAAGTAGTTATGGCCGAAAAGCAGATATTGTGCGCCTTCGGGGTAGACTTGGACGCCGTCGCCGGGTGGCTGGGGTCGTATGGCGGTGAAAACTCACCCGATGATATCTCCCGTGGCATATTCGCCGGGGAAGTTGGCACCCCTCGCCTGATTAAACTGTTCGACAAGCTGGGAATAAAGACCACCTGGTTCATCCCCGGCCACTCCATCGAAACATTCCCCAAAGAAACGGCGATGATAGTCGAGGCCGGACACGAGATTGGGATGCATGGGTACTCCCATGAAAACCCGATCGACATGTCTCCCGAGCAGGAAGAAGCGGTCCTGGTGAAGTGCATCGACCTGATTACCAAGATATCCGGGAAGCGGCCCACCGGATACGTCGCCCCTTGGTGGGAGTTCAGCCACGTCACAAATGAGTTGTTGCTGAAACACGGTATCAAGTACGACCACAGCCTGATGCACAAGGACTTTGAGTGCTACTACGTCAGAGTCGGCGACCGTTGGACGAAGATTGATTTTTCGCTAGCCGCCGGCGATTGGATGCAAGGCCTGGTCAGGGGCCAAGAAACCGACTTGGTCGAGATACCCGCCAATTGGTACTTGGACGATCTGCCTCCGATGATGTTCATCAAGAAATCGCCCAACAGTCACGGATTTGTGAATCCCAGAGACATAGAACAGATGTGGCGGGACCAGTTCGACTACATCTACCGGGAGTACGATGAAGCGGTTTTCCCCATCACGATACATCCAGACGTGAGCGGACGGCCGCAGGTATTACTTATGTTGGAGCGGCTGGCCGCCTACTTGATGTCCCATCCCGGAGTTAGGTTCTGTAAGTTCGATGAGATCGCCGACGACTTCGCCCAACGCCATCCCAGAACCAACCCTAGCGGATAACAGATAATCTTCGATTCACCTTATTAAAGAGCTAAATCAACAACGTTAGGGAGGAATTCATGGTAATGGAATGGGAACATGTAGCCGGTCCATTCAGCCGGTTGACGGAAGGACCCGCCTGGGACGGGGAAAAGCTTCTGTTCACCTACATTCCCGGCAGCCGCATCATGGCCTATGACCCGGCAACCGGCGAGTGTGAAGTGTACCGCGACAACACCAACCACACCAACGGCCTGGCTTTCGACATGGACGGCCGCCTATACGGTTGCTGCTCCGGCGGACGCTCCATCGTGCGCTTCGAACCCGACGGCGGCACAACAACCATCGTCGATTCTTTGGACGGACAACCGCTCAACACACCCAACGACCTTGCCATCGACCGTCAGGGACGCATCTGGTTCAGCAACCCGTGGAACGCGGGAAACATCGACCCCAGCCAAGTACAGGTGATGACCCGCAAGGACATACTACGGGCCGACCCTCAGCCCGACGGGAGCTGGACCTGCCGGCAGATGACCTTCGACACAACGGGAACCAACGGTCTGCTTATCTCTCCGGACCAGCGTAGCCTATACATCATCCAGACCGATCCCGATGGTGACCGGGAGTTAAGGTCCTACCCGATCCAGGACGATGGCACCCTGGGCGAATACATCGTGCTGCACCAGTTCGGGCGGGACCACCGGGGACCGCAGCGGGCCATCGACGGCATGTGCCTGGACTCCGAGGGCAACATCGTCGGCGCCGCCGGGAACTGGGTGAGCGGCCCCGGCCCTATGATCTACGTTTGGACGCCGGCCGGCCGGGTCCTGGAGACCTACCCTATGCCTGTAGGCGTGGAAGGTCCCACCAACTGCGCCTTCGGCGACTACGACCAGGGCACCCTTTACGTCACCTCCGGCCAAGGCCACCTCATCCGCACCCGCGACACCGGACGCCGGGGCTGGATCATGTGGCCCCCGGTCCGGTAAGTCCCAGAGCAGACCAGACTTGTTAATGTCTCAAGCACAAGCTTCATCTCACATTCTGCCATGAGGCACGGAGAGGTTTATGTCAACCAGCATCAACATGGAAACCAGCGCGACTTTTGACAAGGCGGGGGTGAGATTTAACTTCAATCTATCCACTCCGTCCAGCGGGAATCAGGCCCAACTCAACATCACGGTGGACGATCTGGCCAATGGCCAGCGGCTGCCCTTCAACCACCAGGCCTGCCCTGCGGTGCACGATTTCACCCGGGGATTCACCCGCTGGTTGGGCACCAAAGGATTTCGAGCAACCCGCAACGACGATGAGATAGTCGCCGAGGCCCGCTCGGAAATGACTTCGGCTCAACTCACCCAAGGGTTCCGGGATGCCTTGGACATGGTGGACCAGAAATTCTCAAACTACCTGGGGCCGATCATCGGCTCGGACTCATATTCCGACGTTGTCTACAAAAAAGAAGACGGGGTCGCTTGGCTGCTGCTGAACCGTCCGGAAACCTATAACGCCAAGCGGGGCATCACCATGGATGAGATGGCCACTAGCCTGTTAGACGCCGCGGGCGATTCCAGCATCCGGGTAGTAGTGATCTCCGGAGCCGGCCCCAACGGCTTTTGCACCGGCAACGACCAGAGTTACGACCCGGAGTTAGAGCACTCGGCCTACCGGGGAGAGGCCGAGGTGCGGTATAGCCAGGTGGTTCAGCAGATGGCCCAGCCGGTGATAGCAGCCGTGGACGGCTTCGCTATCGGTTCCGGAAACATCTTGGCCTATACCTGCGACTTCACCATTGCTACCACCAGATCCAGGTTCGGACAGACTGGGCCGAGAGTTGGCAGCCCGGCCAACGGTCATACCGTGGCCATGCTGGCGGCCAGGGTGGGCCAAAAGCGGGCGCGGGAAATCTGGATGTTGTGCCGCCAGTACACTGCCCAGCAGGCCTATGACATGGGATTGGTCAACATTGTGGTGGAGCCGGACCGGCTTTGGGCCGAGGTTGACCGGTGGATCGCCGACATCAAGAATGTCAGCCCGGTAATTCTTCAGACCCAGAAGATGTCATTCAATCGCCACGACCATTTCCAGGACCCGGCAATGACCCCGATACAGGAATACATGCCCGACTACCAAGCAACGGAGGAAGCCCGGGAACGCCGGACGGCCTTCATCGAACGGCGGCCGATAGACCCGTCCAAGAACGTGCCGTACATCAAGGTTCCCATCGGCTAGTATCCGGTCCGTTCGTCCGCGTCTTTCCCGCCCTTCCGCGGAAGGGGAACCCAGTGATGTAGCTACCCCTAGGCATTCACCATATTCCGAAATATCCCCTGGATTCCAGCCTGCGCCGGAATGACGTGGGGGACGCGGCCCGGCAAGGGTATCGGCAACCCCACACCGCCTGGGACGTTAAAACTCGATTATGGCGCGGCCCGCAATCTCGCCGGCCTTCAGAGCGTCGCAGGCTTCGTTGATGTCGTCCAGCCTGTAGCGGCGGGTGACCAACTTATCCAGTGGGAACTTCCCTTCTTGGTACCACCTCAAGAACATAGCAAAGTCCTTGTCCGGGTAGGTCGCACCCAGGCTGCCCCGGTATTGCCGTTGGTGCGTCACAAAGAGCCGGGAATTTATCGTGATGTCCCATCCGGGCAGGCCGATCAGCACCGCCATGCCGCCATGGTTATCGGCGCCTGGGCCGCCGCCTCTGGTCGACGGCAGGATCTGCTCGTTGGTGATCTTTAAACCGATGGCATCAAAGGCGTAGTCCACGCCGCCGCTGGTAATCTCCTGGATGGCCTCAACAGGGTCCCCTTTGGAAGCGTTCACCATGTGGGTCGCCCCGAATTCTTGGGCCAGTTGCAACTTCTCGTCCGTGAGATCCACGGCGATGATGGGATAAGCCTCCAAGATGGCGGCCATCTGTATCGCACACAGACCCACGCCACCGACCCCGTACACCGCCACCGAGTCCCCAGGCCGGACCTTTGCCGTGTTCAGCACCGCGCCGGCCCCGGTGAGGACGGCGCACCCGACGATACAGCTGATGTCGGTGGGGGCGTCTTTGGGGATCGGCACCACGTAATCACCGCTGATCAGGACATCTTCTCCCCACGTGTAAGTGCTGCCGTGAACCGGCTCTTCATGGTAGGTGATGCCAGAAGGCAGTGCCGCCGGCCGGCCCCTGACGGGTGTTCTGGGGACCCAAGTCACTATGGCGTGGTCTCCTTCCTTCAGGTGGGTCACGTCGCGGCCCACCTGCGCCACTATCCCGGTCCCTTCATGGCCAAGCACCAAAGGGCGGGGAAGGCTGTCGTTCTCCATCTGATGGAGTTGGGAGTGGCAGACCCCGCTGGAGTAAAGTTTGACTATGACTTGATCTGCCCTTGGTTCGGGGACTTCCAGTTCGTCGACCAAAAGTTGGCCGCCTGGAGCGATCTGAATCGCGGCTCTGGTTTTCATTACATCTCCAAATATCGCAAGTGAAGAAAGGTCTCACCCTCCGTCTATCGATGGGCGGCCAGAAACTGAAGATTTCGGTCTCGAATCATCTGATCCGCCACCAATTCTACACCTGGCAAAGCTACGCCGCGCGGAGTTTATCATGTGGAGCGTCCCAGGCTCCCGCAGTGGACAATCCCGCCCGCTCCGACGTACTATTTCCCCATGCCGGTTCCTAGCACTCAAATTATACGAATAGCTGCAGCGGCCCCATAGTAGAGTCCAATCCCCCTGGCAGCATAGCCCGTGTCTTCATTGGCCGCCAGACCGAGTTGGCCGAACTGGAAGCGAACGTGGCGGAAGCCGTGGCCGGGCAGGGTAGGCTGGTAATGCTGGCCGGTGAGCCAGGCATCGGCAAGACCCGGACCGCCGAAGAATTGGGTGTGCTGGCCGAACATCGGGAGCCCAGGTGCTCTGGGGCCGGTGCTATGAAGAGGAAGGTGTGCCGCCGTACTGGCCTTGGGTGCAGGCCATCCGGTCCTACATAAGAGAGAAAGATCCAGAGGAGCTTCGGTCGGTGATGGGCGCCGGCGCCGAACACATCGCCGAGATCGTCGCCGACGTTCGGGAGCGATTGCCCGGGTTGAGAACACCGCCCCAAGTGGAACCGGACCAGGCCCGCTTCCGCCTCTTTGATTCCATCACGTCCTTCCTGAAGAACGCGGCGCAAGACAAACCGCTCATGCTAGTCCTGGACGACCTGCAATGGGCCGATCGGTCGTCTCTGCTGCTTCTGGAGTTTCTGGCCCGGGAGATTGGCTCCAGCCAGTTGTTCCTGATCGGCGCCTACCGGGACGCGGAGCTTTCGCCGGAACACCCCTTGGCCCAAAGTTTAGATGCCTTGGACCGTAGAGGGCTGCTCCGCCGGGTGAACCTGCGGGGCCACACTCGGAATGACGTGGCCCGTTTCATCGAAGTAACCGCCGGTCTATCTCCACCGGAGGAGCTCGTGGAGGCGGTCTACACTCAGACCGAGGGCAATCCCCTATTCATTACAGAAGTGATTCGGCTGCTGATGCAGGAAGGGGACCTAACTGCCGGCTCTGGCGCCGGGCTAGAAACGTGGATCGGCCGTATTCCCAAGGGTGTCAGAGACGTGATTGGCCGACGGCTTAATAGCCTGTCGGACGAATGCAACGATATCCTGACCATCGCGACAGTCAGCGGCCGGGAATTTGAGCCGAGCCTGATTGCCCCATTGGTCGAGAACACGTCTGAAGACCGGCTCCGAGAGGTGCTGCAGGAGGCGATGGCGGCATTGCTCATCGAGGAGTTGCCCCGGGGCCGCTATCAGTTTACCCATGCCCTCGTTCGAGAAAAATTCGCGGAAGAGATGTCCCAGACCAGGAAAGCGGGACTCCACGCCACCATTGGAGAGACCCTGGAAGAGATTTACGGCGATGATGTCGAACCACACGCCGCCGAATTGGCTCATCACTTTAGGGAGGCACAGACGGCTGTAGGCAAAGAGAAGTTAGTACATTATTCGTTGTTGGCCGGGGATCGTGCGTTGGCTTCCTATGGCTACGAAGACGCGCTGGATTATTCTGAGCGAGGACTAGTTGCCCGGGACATAGACCTATCCGGACCAGAGCCGGCTAATGACGAAGAGGCCGCGGCCCTGCTGTTCGGACTGGCCCGGGCCAAGTCCGCCACCGGCGTTGGACATCAGCTTTCTGAAGCGTTTTCCGCCTTAAGCCGCGCCTTCGAATACTACGCCGGGACGGGAAGTGTCGCCCAAGCGGTGGCCGCG
>CATMOE010000038.1:0-36359 GCA_950072105.1 uncultured Dehalococcoidia bacterium | reverse complement strand
GGCGGAAAGACCGACGTCTCTCCGGCCACATCCAGCAGACGAAGACTAGCTTGTATGGACCCCCTCAGTTCCGCCCCGTGGGGCGGGTCCGGCAGCAGGTAGAGTTCCAGGTCCGGGGGTAATGACACGTCCACCTCTGGGACTGGGCCCACCGGGCCGATTGCTCCCCCGGCGTGCAGGTAATACCAGGTGCCACCGATCTCCCGCCACCCCAGATGGGCATACACCTTCCGCTCAGGCGGGTCTCCTGAAAGGAACTGGATGGCGGCCCGGGCGTGGTCTTTAATTCCGAACCCGGGCCAAAGGGCGGCTGCAGCTCCCAAGTGCTCCATGGGCCAGTTCATGGTGGCGAACTGCCCGGCCGCCACCTGGAAGCGGTAATTGCGCTGGCGTAGGGTGGCCTCGATTTCCAGAAAGCGCCGCGTCTCCACACCATCATCTTCCACTGCCTGTCCGGTAATGACGGCGGTGAACGTGGTCAGCGGGATCGGGACGATGCCCTCGGTGGTCTCTTTGTTCCAGATCAAGCCTCCAGGCGTCGCCTCGTAGGGGTAAGGGTCCGCCCCTGCGGTAGGCCCGCTGCTGACAGGTGAAGCTGGCGGGGGCAGGTGGCCCAGCTTATCCAGAAGCCGGCCGGCAATGGCGTCGTCGGTGTCTCCGGTGATGCCGGCGATGCGTTTGGCAACGCTGATCCGGGTCTTTTCGGCGTTGAGGTCCGCCCGGTCCCGGAAGAGTTCCTTGCTCTGGGAATCGGTGACCACGACGATTAGCTTGGAGTCGCCCCGTCGGGCGCGGACGGGGCGCTGGATTTCAATGTTGTATTGGTCCGTCATGCCCGCACTGCCTTTACCCATTGACCGCCGCTCCAACGCAGCCGGGGTTTGGAGGAATTCTGAGAATCCGGGCTAAGCCGAGGCCGGGCGTAGGTGATGCCGTCGGAGATGGTCTGTCGGGCGGCCGACTCCCCGTACTTGGAGACATAGCCGTTGGCATGGGCTGCCGATAAAAGCAGGGCATGAACGTCAATTCCACCACGTACCTCCGGGGGTAGCCACTCAGACAAACTGAGACTAGCGAGTTTCATCGCGGAGATGAGCAAGCCTTTGTGTCTCTCCCCGGTTCCTTCGATCCGGCTGGAAACCCAGGCCGCTTCTTGCTGTATCGCGGTATTAACGTACCGCTCTGCTGGAGTGGCACCCATTACTTTGTTCCCCGGTATCCTGGGCAGTTCCCGGCGGGATTGCTCCGCCTCCAGTTCGGACCGGTGTTGTTCAACCAGCTGGTCCACCATCGACAGATGTAGAACATTACCCAGAAAACGGTTTTGGCCTTGGCGGGGATGGCTGCCATAGAACATCCGGGATGGGTCGTGGACTGATGCATCTCCCCAGGGCAGGCGGGCCATTACTGCCCTCTTGGCCCTCCGGTAGTTATCTGGCTGGGTGAAGGCTGTACCTGTTATGAATACGACCCGAGCCTTTGGAATTTCAGAGGTATGGCTAAGGGTGGTATAGAGAAATGTGCCGAATTGGGCAACGAGGGGTTGGTCCACCAGGTAACTGAATGTGGACCGCTCGTCACCAGTGTCGAAGTCTAGGGCAATGAACTGGGCCGACTCAAAATGCTGGTTGCTGCGGTAGCCGCCAGGGCGGCCACAGTGGTCTGGCACCTTGTGGTCTGGCTTGGTGCACCAGGCACCGCAGCATGTTCCCTGGCACCCGCCCAACACAGCAGTGAAGCTATATCCCTGGGTGATTTGGTCCAGCAGGCTGATTGGCGTGTGCTCCTCGGCAAGGAAGCTGCCATTATATTTGCCCCAACGTCTCTCAGCAGGAGGTAGACCCAGCTTCTCCGCAGGCCAGGTGCGATTGATGGAAATATTCAACTGAGGGCTAGCTTCCACCGCTACCATTGCACATACCCTTATACTCGGGCGGATTAACATCCGCTGGCTCATCGGTTCCCTGGGCCGCATCGTTGGTCACGTCCTCATTGTTGTAGAGAAAGTGAACGAAAATTCGGCGCCACAGCTCGGCCCATTCTGGGCTGCGAGGACCGATGGCCCACCGCACAGTGACAGTAGAAACTCCGTTCGGGTCGATCACCTTGGCGACATCTTGTTGGATAGTCAAACGCGCCCGACCTACACCGAGGAACCGGCACATAGGCGATCAAGTTCCGACTGAGGGATTCGATAGCCACCTCCAGGGAGGCGAATCGCGCCCAATTGGCCACCAGTAATCCACCGGCGGACCGTGACGACGTGGACCCTGAAGATCTCAGCTATTTCTTCGGGAGTCCAGTGTTTGGAGTTGTCCATCTTCGTGTCCTCCAATGGTTTGGTATACTGGATTATTAGGGCAAATGATCCAGAGTTTGGTGTGTTGTTGGATGTGGGAGGATTATCTGATGTGGGATACGGCAAAGGTCAATACGGTAAGAAAAGATTACCGTACGGGCAGATTATCGATGGAGAGAGATAGAGCGCAATTCCTGTGGGGCCTAGGGATCAGAGTCCCGGGGAGCGTAGTCCAGGCAGTCATCGACTGCTGTTCGGGAACTTCCGGTCTAAGTCTCTATAAGCTCTACACTAAAGGAAGACCGACGTACCAGGCCGCTAAACCAACGATTTATAAAATCAAAGATATTTATGACTCCGGAGAGTTGGCGGACTATGTGCAATACCTGCATTCTGAGCGGCTGGCATCAATTTCCGAGGTAGATGCGCCGGTCCAGTTGAACGCTAGCAGGACTATCCGGGCGGCTAAATCGGATGGTTTGAAGCCGGGTGTCCTGGTACGGTTCCCGCCCTTGAGTTTTGCGTCTGCAATTCAGCGTTTCCTCGACAACGAACAGGCGAAATACTCAAATAATTTAGACAACATCAATAAAACCCTACAAGCTCACATAGCGCGCCAGTTGAACGTATAACGCAGCCTACTTTCCACCGGAGCCAATGACAATAACCGTGTTGATATCCTAGGCCGAGTGGTAACTTGACTCCGAAACCATCGGCCCTTATCATCCACAACCATTTCAGACCTGTCATGTAGGAGCGATACATTGAAATACGACACAATCGTAGTTGGAGCCGGGTCTGCCGGATCGATCGTTGCATCCAGATTGAGCGAAGACCCTAAGCATTCCGTACTCCTATTGGAAGCGGGGCCTGATTACCCTGACTTCGAGCAGTTGCCGGAGGAAGTCAAACAAGGATATGCAACTGGCCTAGATATCATGACTAGCGACCACAACTGGCAATTCATCGGCAAAGCTACAGAGACTGCGCCTCCGATGATGGTTCCTAGGGGTAAGGTCACCGGTGGTTCAAGCGCGATTAATGGACAGGTATTTCTAAGGGGGGTGCCAGAGGATTACGATTCATGGGCGTCTATGGGCAATGACGAATGGGCATTCCAAAATCTCATCCATTATTTCCGCAAAGTTGAATCGGACACAGATTTCCCTGACGACGATTTCCACAGCTCTGAAGGAGCTATAGTTGCAAGGCGGTTCAAGCCGGGAGAGATGAGGACCGACCAAACTGCGTTCTATCAAGCTTGTCGCGATTCAGGATTTGCGGACAGTCCAGACCATAATGCACCAGACGCAAGCGGCGTGGGTCCGACTCCTTTGAATAATCCCAATGGAATCAGGTTCAGTACAGCACTGGGGTATCTGAACCCATCCCGCCACCGCTTGAACCTCACTATCCGACCTAACTGCACTACTCGAAAGATAGTCTTCGACGGAACTAAGGCTATAGGAGTAGAAGTGGAGAGCGAAGGGGAGCGTTTCGTAGTAGAGGGTAATGAGATAGTCCTTAGTTCTGGCGCTATCGGATCACCACACCTCATGTTACTTTCTGGCGTTGGGCCGGCAGGACATCTTCAGGATATGGGAATACCGGTAGTAAAAGACTTGCCTGGAGTCGGACAAAATCTCCGTGATCATCCTGTCGTATTTGTTACTTGGAGCACGAAAACTGACCATCCCCTAGATGGCTATGCACCGCGGCTCCAGACCAATCTAAGATGGACTGCCGAGGGTTCGGATCTTCGGAACGACTTGCTTATATTCATGATATCGTACGCGACGGACCGGGCTTACAGGGGGGTAGGAGATATGCCACCGTTGGGGATCCGCATGATGGCGTCTCTCGAATTGGCCCTGAGTGCCGGAGAATTGAGATTAAGTTCTACTGACCCAGATGAACAACCATTCTTGGATTATCGTTACTTCCAGCGGGAAGAAGACCTTCGAAGAATGAGAGAAGCTGTCCGTTTGTGCGTAAGCTTGGGGGAACATGAACGGTTCAATGACATCATTGAGTCTAGGATTGAACCCACAGATGAAGAACTTGCTTCAGATGAAGACCTGAATACTTATATGATCAGAGAAGTAACAACAGGACAACATATATCGGGCACCTGCAAGATGGGACCCGACTCAGATAGTATGGCTGTCGTTAATCAATACGGAAGAGTACGGGGAATCCAAAATCTTAGGATTGTAGACGCATCGATAATGCCAGACTGCATACGCGCAAACACTAATGTCACTACTATGATGATCGCGGAGCGAGTATCTGACTTTATTAAAGATGGTAAGTAAATCGTACGTGTTGTAGGGCCTTGAAAAAGGGAGGAAATTCGATATGGATGCATTTAAAGAGGCCATCCGGAGTGGACTTGAGGAATACCTCCAGAGTCTGGAACGTGCGATCGATGGACTGACGCCTGCCGAGGCGCGCTGGCAGCCCACGATGCACACTAACCACATTGCCTGGTTGGTCTGGCATATGGCGCGTGTCGAGGACTCGTGGGTGAGTCGGCTCCTGAGAGGGACCACCCAGGTGTGGAACGCGGATGGATGGGCCGACCGATTCGGCATGGACCCCGAAGACAACGGATTCGGGCAGACAAGCGAGGACGTCCGGGGGATGCCGGAGATACCACTTAGCGAACTAATGGCCTACTTCGTCGCAGTTCGTGCCGTCACACGCCAATATCTGGACCATGCCTCAGACGGCGACCTGTTGCAGGAGTATTCCAGCAGGGGCAGTGACCGGGCTGGAACCTGGATCGTTGGACACATCCTCGTCGAGGAAAGCCAACACACGGGTCAAGTAGCACTGATACGGGGCTTGATTAGGGGGCATGGAGAGTGATGCTGTAAACCATTAGTCCGGAAGTCCGGATCCTGCTAGATGGGATCGCGCTGTTGGTCGCTGGAAATGAAGAGTGAACGCCGTATGCAGAATTGTTCATTCCGCGGGGCCACCCCGCAGATAAGAGCGGAGCGCTGGAGGTAGAGGAAAATAACGTGCAAACACAGATCGCACGCGCCATGTTTCAGGTGTACGAGCCGATCGTCCTCACGGGTTCTGGGGCGCCAGAGCTACAGACTATCTGTAAGCAGCTAGGGCTGAGCGAGCATCGCATGAGTTACTATGCGGTACGTTCCGCCGCGTTGGGGCGGGTGGCAGCTGAGGTTGTCTCGGCAACCTTTTATCATCACACCGTGGAGATGGTTTCACCTGCGATCCCGCTTGCCTGGAGCATCGCGAGTCCGGAGAGAATCGTCGCCGCACGTTTTGAGGCGGTGGATCAGGCGCTCCGGCGACTGCTTCCACAGCAGATCGAATCCGCTGAGATCGTCGAGGCAGTCGAATTGGTACGCGAGGCTATGGTAGGTTGTTCAATCGCCGGCCGGCCCCTATTCGCAGCGCACGCAGCGCTTCCGTGGCCGAGTGAACCCCACGTCGCTCTGTGGCACGGTCTCAATCTATTTCGTGAGCATCGCGGCGAAGGACATACCAGCGCAGTGATGGCGGCTCGGCTCACGCCCGAACAAACGGCACCGTTGCTGATCGCGGCGACGGGGGAGGCTCGAGACGGCCGTAGCTGGCGTTGGCCGGATGATGTCTGGAATCAAGCGGTGGCTGAGTTGCAAGAGCGAGGCTGGCTAGACGATGCTGGCGGGCTGACAGACGAGGGCCTCGCAGCTCGGACCCGCATCGAGGAGGAAACCGATGGCTTAGCCCTCGGCCCTTGGTTGCAGCTTGGTAAAGAACGCACCCATCGTCTGTGGACGCTTCTGCGGGATTTGTTGCAAGTGATTCTCGACCAGAACGGTTTGGCGCGGCTCAGAACCCCCATCGGACTCAGCTGGCCAGCGCAGTGGCCGGGCTAACGAGGTGAGGACGCACAAGGTACAAAAAAGGTACAAGCTAAACAAATACAACTGATCCCAGTTGATCCTAAACGATTAATAGATGGTGGGGCTTGTGTACGAAAACGACCTTAAACGAACCGTTATAATCCTATGCGTACCCTACGAGCTTGGACTCGCACACCGGTATACCGGAAACGGTATCGCGAGTTCGAATCCTGCCCTCTCCGCCATTTTGAGCACGAAATAGCCCCCAAGAGCAATTCTTGAGGGCTTATTATTTTAGGTGAATTTGGGGGTTTGCCGTAATTGTGTCCGTCACGGTTCTGTATCTCCAAACGATATATAACACTAGAGGTACACTGTACATACTGAACATGTACCAGGCCCACTTTCTTAAGTTTATTCAGCAGTTAACGCTCTGGATTTTGTTTCAACGATCCTTACGGCCCACACGGCTCCTGTTGACAACAGTACTAGTATGGCTGCAATCCAGTAAGCTAGGTCATAGTCCCCGTTTATGTCGAATAGCAATCCTGTTAGTACCCCTCCCACCGCTGTTCCGATACTTCTACCCACATGTACAACACCCATTACAGAACCTAAGACATTGGATGGGTAAATGTCTGCAGCCTTTGCCCCAAGAAGCAATCCGCTTAGGCCATCACTCAAACCTGTTAGAGCTACAAATATTATCAAGGCCCACAGGTTAGCTCCTCCCGTAAACAGTAAGACGACTAATATCGCCATAAACGTCATGCCCATAGCTATAGAGAAAACTATCTCTCTGCCGATCTTATCTGACAGTATCCCAAATGCTGGCCTTGCTCCTATACCGAATAAACCTGCGGCACCAATGGCGGCAGCCGATTGCATTTCGCCGTAGCCAGCCAGAACAAAAAACGCGATTATATGCAGACTTGTCATTTGATTGGAAATAGCTGCCGTTGCTCGTGCCAGTAACAGCATCCATACTGCTGGTTCCTTTAATGCGTTAAACCGGTACGCATCATTCGATATATCTTTGGACTGACCGGTTGTATCGATAGATGATTGCGAAGTTTCATCATGGATATTAATTGCGGCCATATTTTCAGAATCAGATAATTTGGGATCTACATCCGGAGGACGTCTTTGCAGTAAAAAGTTCAGGGGCGCGGCTATAAGGAAAAATACGATTCCAAAAATTCGAAATCCCGCTCTCCATCCATAATTTGTTACGATGAGTTGAAGCAACGGGGGAGTTATAGCTTGGCCCGTGGCATTGCCAGAATCAGCGATTCCGAGCATAACCCCTTTCGACTTGGGGAACCAGGGCGCTAAGACGGCGGTAGTGGAGAGTGAACCAATAGAGATGTGACCCAGGGCAGATATTAGACTATAAAATATAAATAGCTGCCACATATGGCTGACCATGCTGCTGGCCCACCATCCAACGAGAATGACTATACCGGCTAAGGGAAACATGTATTTTGGCCCGATAATATCTAGGATTTTCCCAAGTATAGGAGCAGCCAATCCACCGAAAAATCCGGAAGCGGAGAATATAGCAGCTGTCATGGCGGCGCTTCCGCCGAACCCTCGCCTCAGAGCTGGGAGGAATACAGGTTGACTTCTTGTGACGCCACCTTCTACGATTAAGTTCCCAAAAGATAGGCCTAAAATTACCCAACCATAATTTCTCTTAGGTTTTGTGCTTTCCTGTTTATCCATAGATTATCCGAAAGGCCTTTCTTGATGCTTTAGGTTAACCGTCACATTCCCGTATCTCCAAACTATACATGGCATCATTAGACAAAGTGGGAACCATGGTTCCCACTCTATGTCGCCGGCCGGCGACACTATTAGTGCAAGTGTCCAATGCGTTGGACACTTGTGCACCCGTGTGCACACTTTTTGAGGATGTAGTTATCGCCTGTGAGACTACCTACACTCAAGTAGGGGGTGGGCGCGTCCAACCGGATCAACAAAAGAGGTTTATTCATCCCCCAAGCATCCCGTAATCACTCTTGGATATCGGAGTTCAAGCGGAAGTATGGGATTGATTAGGGTTCAGCATTCATTAGGATTGTACTAATACCTTAAACGGGACCGCTGGAACTTTTTGGTCGCGATTGAACACACATCCCGATGTTTGTTCAGTGGTAACCGCAGTTAACTTCAGCTTCAGGAAACTCCACCGCGCCCTTGACCACTGCCTATTCTTTAGTGGCCGCCGCTTTAATCTTCGGCATCGATAGAGATCCCCGACGCCTTTCATCGTCTAGGATGTCCAACCCGGTATTTAGCCGCTCGGCAACAACCTGTACTGCTTAGACGACGGCTTCACCCAAGGATCTTGGGTTGATGGGAGTGGGCATGGATTGCACCTCCGGGAGGACTTTTTCTGCAAAAAGTCGAAGGCTTTTTTCGGCCTTCTCCCTCGGCATCCCGCCGTACATCATGTGGATCACGACCTTCTCCATGCTGATGGTTTGCTGCATAGTCTTGATCTTCTCGATGATTTCGTCCGGGGTGCCGATGGGCTGGGTCGCCCGGCGGGCGGCGAGGCGGGCCTCCGCAGGGCTTATGTCGGCGTTCTGGCGCAAGAGGTATTCTTCGTAGCCACGTATGCCTTCGTAGCCTGGATTATTCCAATCGAAGTAGTGGTGCTGGGCCGCGATGCCCTGGTTTTGGAAATAGACCCATCCTTCCTCGGCTTCCTCGGAAGTTTCAGCGCAGTACATCCACAACAGGGTGGTGGGCTGGTCCGGCGGTAGGCCGAGATCCTTCCGAATCTTGTTGAACCTTTGCACTTTGGCAATCATCTCGTCAACGTCGTCACCGGCTACAAACATCTGGCCAAGCCCGTGCTCGGCGGCTAGTTTTGCCGACGCCTCCGTGGTGAACGCCACCTTGATATTCTTGGTGAGTTCGCCCTTGTGGCGGGCTTGGGGCCTGATCGAGGTAGGTGGGATATCGTAGACCTCGCCTTTAAACTCGAAGCGCTCAGCGCCGTCGGAGACCCTTATGGCATCAACCACATCATAGAAGTACTTGTGGGACTCATCCATCGGGTAGCCGAGAGAAGCGTATTCGTGTGGCGAAATGCCACGCCCGATGCCAAGGTGGAGGCGCCGGCCCTTCAACAAGATATCGAGCATGGATATCTCACTGGCTAACCTTACCGGGTTCCACCATGGTGCAACAATCACCGCAGTACCCACATCCACTCGGCTGGTGCGCCCCGCCCAATACGCCAGGTATTGCAATGGGTTCGGCTGCATCGAGTAGGCAGAACCGTAGTGCTCAGTCGCCCAGATCGAATCGAAGCCCAGGGGCTCGACCAGTTCCCCCATATAAAGGGTGTTGTCCATATTCTCGGCATCCGAAACCTCTGGCGGCCGATCATAATCTCCCTTCATCAGCCGGTCCCAGTCACCTTGGTTATATCCAGTAACCATTACTCCGCAATGCATTTGTTTCGTCCTCCGCCTGTGTCCTGAGCACGGGGCAGGCCCGGCCCATACAAAAAGATGACAATAATCCCCCGTGTCAGTATAACTGCTGATTCAAGTTGACACTGTTCGGCGGCGGAGAAGCCTCTTTACATTATTCGTGAACGGCCATCTCGCTCGGTTCAAATGCCACCAAAACCACCAATCCGTATTTCAGGTATCGTCCAACTCTTCGCCCTCTCGTCCCTGTATTCCCTCTTCGCGTCCAGCAAACCTAAGATTGCCAAGGCTGAGTGACCTCCGAGGTGTATAGTAAGATGTGGATTCCGTAGCTAAGTTACAGCGAAGTCGCGTGAACCCAAATATAACTTTTAAAATTCATATATCCCGATGTTTGTTCAGTGGTGATTTATTTCACCGTTTTCGAACCTAAGCCAGCCTGATTCCATCGGCCAGTGCTGCCGTCCCAAAGCTACACCTATGCGGTCATCGCATCTTAAACACCGGCGCCTTCTCCCCCTTACAGCCTCTGCTCCCTCGATAGTCGATTGACTCGCTAGGTCACTGAAATGAGGCCTCTGGAGATCTCAACTGGAGCGCCCTGGCTCTGAACGGATCCGCGCTACCCCTATTGGCTTTTCCCGATTATGGCCAGCGACCGGAAACAACGGCGAATCGAGCGTCTCTTAGAACGGGTTGAAGAGGCAATGGACGAACTTGATTGGGAATCGGCACACAGGATTCCCCTTCCGGAGCAACCTGCTGCATCGTAGTGGGCGTGTCTACCCGGCGGTGGCGGTGCACCGCTGCTCTGGGGTCCGCTCGGCGGCGACATCCGGGGTAACCTCCGAGCATCGCCGGGAACGAGCAAGAGTCGTGTCCGGAACAATCAGGTTTCGAGATGGCTGGCTGACCTCCGTTAGGCCACAGCGAATACCCTCAGCTCGTCTTTGGGGCAACCCTCCGGTATCCATTTGAATCTGCTAAGACTTTGAACTCCTCGACCTGCCGCTTTCACGATCACGATTCGCGGAAAATATCAATTAAGCCCGACTGTGCCGTGGGAGAATCCATATGTATTTTGGGGTGAATACATTCTGGTACAGACTTCTCGGGGTTTCTATTATAAACAGGGGATGGTCGCTGAACGTCCACGTCCATTCGTGATCTGCCAGACTACCATGCAGCCCAGCCGAATCCGGCAACCCGACCTTCGGAAGGCAGAGTCATCATATGTTTGGCACAGGTACTTGACGCAGCTCCGGAACCACCTTTGGACGGCATCGACAGGGGACGGCGATGAGTATCAAACAGAAACTGGGCCGGCTCTGGGAGGCTTGATGCTTCTCCTGGTTTCAAGCGCGTTCTTGTCTTTGGTGTTGATATATCAGATTGACAAGAATGTACAAAAACTTGGACTGGTCGAGGGACCGTTAGTAGAAGCTCCTCTAGAACTAGAGAATAACGCTGGTGAAGGCGCCAGAGCTATAATCCTGTACTCGATTGATAAACAAGCCGTACACGTCGATCGTTTCGAGGATTCCGATGCCGACTTCAAGAGATCCATGAAAGAATTCCATCGACTGGCCGAGACCGCTGAACAAAGGACATCCGCTATTAAGGTCGACAATCTTCATGACGGTTTGCAGGAGCTCGGGGTCCGAATCATTGACATCATCGACCGGGTAGAACCAATAATCTTGCAACTGCGAAACGACGTCGCGGAAATCGATGAGGTTATTGACCAACGACTCCAGCCACTGGTAAACCGAAATGATCCTAAGTCTCTATCAAAATTAGAAGCTGTGTTGGAAATGGACATAAACATCGATGAGGCTTTCGCCGCGATTCAAAGTTACATCGATCGTCCGAGCCCCGAACTTAGGCAAGTCGTGATAGACAGTGCACAGGACTTTGAAAAGTTCGAGAACGTATACCGAGCTTCCTCATTCTCCACCGTGGAGAACCAGTGGATGAAGATTATCGATAGGGACTTCCAAGACGTAGTAGCCTTGGGCGAATCGGCTATGGACCTAGCAGACGAGAAACGTTCTCTGTTCGGGCAATTAGAAGCTAACGTCGAGGCGATCAACAGAGTCGTGGCTGAGGACATCCACCCGCGTATACGTGCCGAATCAGTTAAAGCGCTGGAGGGCGCCAAATCGTCATCAAATGCCGCCGTACTAGTGACCGGAATTTTTGCTTTATTGGGCCTCTTAATTGGAGTTGCCACGATGATGATTGTGGGCCGGAATATCCTCAATCCAATCGTGAGGTTGAGAAACGCGTCAATCGAGCTTGGTGAGGGGAATCTCAGCGTTAGGACGGACATCAAACCTCGAGATGAAATAGGCGACCTTGCAAATTCTTTTAATCAGATGGCTGAAGCACGGGAGGAGGCTGTAATTCGGGAGCGCCGGTCGGCCGAAGAAAACTCGGTTTTGGCCGAAATCGGCAGGGTTGTTACCGAATCTTCAGACATCGCCGAAATATACGACCCCCTCGCTCAAGAGATACAAAAGCTTATCACCCACGACAGAATTGCAATTAATACCGTTGATCTCGTCACTGGGACTTTCGTACGGGCCGTAAAAGGTCTCGACGCACCGGGACGTCGGCCCGACGAAGCAGCGCCACTCTCAGGGTCGTTTACGGAAGCTATTGTCAATTCCAACTCGGCGATGCTCATTCAGTCCGATAACATCGACGAGCTGTCTCACCAAATTCTGGGTCTCGTACCTGTCTATAAGGCAGGCGCAAGGTCGTTTATTGGCGTACCACTGGTCTCGAGGAACGAGATCATTGGTGCACTTCACATTAACTCTATAAATGAAAAGAACTATGACGAACGGGATTTGAGTCTCGCCCTGCGAATCGCTAACCAGATCTCAGGCGCCCTCTCTAACGCTCGACTCTACCGTCAAAACAGGTTGGTGGAGGCACAACGGGAGGCCCTAATCGTGGAGCTGGAACGGTCCAATCAGGAACTAGACCAATTTGCCCATATCGCGTCGCACGACCTACAGGAGCCGCTGCGCATGGTAGCAAGTTACACCCAATTATTGGCGCGGCGTTACAAGGACAAGCTCGATTCTGATGCCAATGATTTCATTGCCTTTGCAGTTGATGGGGCAAAGCGAATGCAAGATCAAATCAATGACTTATTGGCATTTTCACGGATTACCACCCAAGTCATAGAGTATGATTCGGCAAATTGCCAAGATATATTCGATACGGCCATAAGCAATCTGGCGGGAAGCATCGAAGAAAGCGGAGCGGTCGTGACACGAGACTGCTTACCGACTGTCCAGGCTGCCGCTTCACAGCTTGTTTAGGTCTTTCAGAATATTATCGGCAACGGCATCAAATACCACGGAGCTGATTCACCGTGCATTCATGTTTCCGCAGTGGAGAGCGGAGATAAATGGCTCTTTTCTTTTAGCGACAACGGCTTCGGGATCGAGGCCGAGTTTGCCGAGCGTATCTTTGTGATCTTTCAACGTCTTCACGGCAAGGCCGAGTATTCCGGAACCGGTATCGGTCTCGCAATCTGCAAAAAGGTAATTGATCGGCATGGGGGACGCATTTGGGTAGAATCAGAGGCTCAAAAGGGCAGCACATTTTGGTTCACATTGCCGATGGGGTAGCAATAAACGAAGGACTGTGGGGTTTCCGCGCAATTCGCACCGATCGCCAGATTGGGACATTATCAGTGACTTGACTCTTGATCTGCGGGCGGAGCGATCGGGCACCGGAGACGGGAGACGTTCTGGCGGCTGTCCCCTACGACCAAGGTATGGGCGGCGGGAAGAACAAATAAGTAAAGCCGATCGCTTAGGGTTGGCGAACTCACGAGCGTCCCTGCTGAGAGTCGAGGGCGCTTTTGTTGGTATGTTGCGCGAGCGCCGCTATACCCCCAAAGGTAGCTCGGATTCAAATTTGGCTCGCCTAGAATTGTCCGCAGTACAGTGGTAGGCTGGTCCTTCACCGATCGCTATCGTTGCCATGATCTAGAGTCAGAATCTATGCCGCCTCATGACGATGTGGCGGTCACATGATGTGGCTGGTTTCACCTGAAAATCACATTAACTACCCGGTCAATCTCAACATGACGTAAGGAGAACAACATGGTAGTCGTAGACGCGCAGGTCCACATCTGGTCTCAAAACCTACCCACAAACCCTTCCCACCGGCAGATCACCGCGTTCTCGGCCGACGACTTGCTTAAGGAAATGGATGAGGCCGGAGTCGACGCGGCGGTGATTCATCCTCCGGGGTGGGACCCAACGTCGGGCCCGCTGGCCGTCGAGGCGGCCCGCCAACACCCCAACCGGTTGGCAATCTTGGGGAATTTTCCCTTGGACCAGGAGTCCAGTCACGGGCTGGTTGACGGTTGGAAGCAACAACCCGGCATGTTGGGCTTGCGGTTCACCTTCCAGCAGCCCCACATGCAGACCTGGCTGACCGATGGGACCATGGACTGGCTGTGGCCTGCCGCCAGCCGGGCCGGGCTGCCAGTGGCGCTGGCCGCTTCCGCCATTATCCCGTCCGTGGGTCAAGTCGCCGAGAAGAATCCCGAAGTGAAGCTGATCATAGACCACTTGGGCCGGGCCGGTGGCAAGACCGACGCCGAGTGCTTTGCTAATCTGCCGGATATGCTGGCTCTGGCCAAGTATCCCAACGTGGCGATCAAAGCCACCGGCGCTCCCAGCTATTCCAGCGAGGCTTATCCTTTTAGAAGTATCCACGACTACATACACCAGATATACGACGCTTTCGGCCCGGAGCGGATGTTCTGGGGCACCGACATCACCCGCATGCCATGCACGTGGCGCCAGTGCATAACCTTTTTTACAGAGGAACTATCCTTCCTCTCGGAGAGCGACAAGGATCTGATTATGGGGCGGGCCTTGTGCAACTGGTTGGGTTGGGATCTGCCGTAGGGGCCTGGAGGCACTCAATTCAGTGCCAATAACCATTCCTTAATCGGAACCGAGCGACGCCCGGGCATTAAGAATACCCGGGCGTCGCTATGGGCACAGATTCGTCGCTGAGTACTCTGGTGGGCTTACCGTCGATGCTTACCTGGTTCCTGCTTTCCCAATAATCGCGCAGCCCCAGGTCGCATTTTCTGTCCGCCCATTGCACCAAAAGGTCCCTCTGTGTGTTGAATTCGAACAACCGCTCGGACATGCCGCCAATATAGTCCCGATGTTTTCGAGGTGCCAGCGGAGGGCCGATTTACAACTCCCTCTAACAGCGGGATAATACCCGGTGTAGACCAACCGGTTGGTCCCCGCCTGGTGGGGGCACGGGAAAATGGACCCGGGAAGGATGCAATGACAGAAGAGAATCAAAAGATCACCGTTAGACCTAGCGGACCATACTTGGTGCGGGGGGCGATACCCCTGGTGCGCAAGTCCCAGGTAATGAGCCCGCACGGCGAGCCACTGGAGTGGAAAGATGAGGGAGTTATCGACGCTGGTGAGACCTACCGCCTGTGCCGGTGCGGCCAGTCCAAGTCCAAGCCTTTCTGCGACGGCGCCCATACCATGGTGGAATTCGATGGTACGGAGGCGGCAGACACGGGGACCGCTGCCGACCGCAGCAAGACCCTTAGTTCACCAGATATTATTATTCAAGATGAGCACTCTATTTGCGTACACTCGGGATTTTGCGGGACCAGGCTCACCAACGTCTGGAAGATGATAGGCGAAAGCCAAGATCCCCAGGTTAAGGCACAAATCATAGACATGATAGATAACTGTCCCTCGGGGGCGCTTGCCTACTCTCTGGAAGCCGAAGGCGAGATTATTGAGCCGGAGCTTCCTAAACAGGTAGTGGCGATTCCCGATGGGCCTCTATGGATCACCGGGGGTATCCCGGTGGAACGGAGCGATGGAAAGCCCCTGGAGACCCGCAATAGAGTGACCCTGTGCCGGTGCGGGGCCTCGGCAATGAAACCCCTTTGCGACGGGACGCACAAGGAACTCGGATTCACCGATTCCTGATCCGCACGGACCTTAGATTGTTGACCCCATGTGGGGCCGACGCTACAATTATCCCAAATAAGATGTCTGGTATTCCGGCGCGCATAATTACCACGTAATCTCTTAATGGTAGGAGGACGACAATGTCGACCGAAACAGAGAGGGCTTCATCGACCAAGGTACAGCCACTGGTTAAGATAACCGAGATGGATCACATCGTTCTTAGAGTTAAGGACGTGGAAAGGTCTCTCCAGTTCTACACCGGGACACTGGGTCTGAAGCCCGAGCGGATAGATGAGTGGCGGGCCGGCGACGTACGATTCCCATCGGCGCGCCTAAACGATGATACGATCATCGACCTGTTCGGCAGCGACCAAGAACCCATCGACAGAGATGGCGTCAAGAACCAGGACCACTTCTGCATGGTCATTGAGCAGACGGACATGGACGAGTTGAAGGCCAAGTTCGAGGCGATGGGTGTGGGGATCCAAGCCGGGCCCGGCAAGCGCTGGGGTTCCCACGGCGACGGAATCTCCCTGTACGTCTACGACCCCGACGATAACGTCGTAGAACTGCGTTATTACTAGACCGCAGGTGGTAGATTTTCCCTCACCCCATCCCCTCTCCCTTTGGCAGAGGGCAGGCCACGATGGAATCGTGGCAGGGTAAGGGATTCTTTCGGCGAACGAAACTCAGGGGCCGATACCACTTGATAACAATGGAGGAGAATATATGGCGACCAAGATACCTGGTGAAACTTATCGAGGCGAGGCGCTGCATTTGCCCCTTTCTCAGGATGGACAAATTGCCGCCTACGTGTGGCCTTTACGGATATTGACGATCAGAGAGAAGGGATGCGGCGGGCCGACCATAGGCATCGACGTGGGCAACGAAGAAGTCCTGCGATGGGATTGCCACGACGCGATCGGCCACTGGCACGGCGGCGGATATGACCGTCTGGAGAGGCCGGGAAACTCCCACCGTGATTTCCCCGAGGGTGTCAACACAGTCGCCACGCAAGTGGAGTGGGCTTACCAGCAGATCCAGGATAACACCAAGGCATTGCTTCAAGAAGCGGAGTACGGCCCAGCGGCTGATCTAATTGATCCCACGTTGGTAGCAACCGCTATAGACGCTATAAAGGCTCATCTGGTAAAGCATAGCGGCCTCCGGCCCAAAGCGATCGAAGAAAACTTGATCGCCACTTAAGCCCGGTATCAGCTTTTAGCCGCAAGTATCGACTAACATGCCCCGGCAATAATCGCCGGGGCTTTTTCTTCGCCGGAATCTGTTTCATGCCCATTGGCAACTCTTACCTATCGCGCTTCGCTTGGGGCCTTCGTAAGAACTGGACGGGTCTGACCAGTGGAACCGTTAACATATGGACTGAAGCCGGATAAAAGCATAAAATGCCTCAGTGAAAAGCAATCAATCGTTAGCCATACGAGAGGAGTTACAAGATGGCCACCTATACCAAAGAGGAAGCGCAGGAATGGGCCAAGGACGCCTTGAAAGGCCAATGGACCACTTTGATCACACCCTTCACCCCGGACGACGAGTTTGACGACACCGGGATGCGCCATAACATCCGCCATATTCAGAAGTTGGGTACCCGCGGCGCCGGGTGCACTTGGGGGATGGGTGAGTTCTGGAGCTTGACCCACGAAGAGCGTCTGAAGGTGATGGAAGTCGTGGCTGACGAATCCCAAGGCAAGTGGCTCATCGGCGCTCACGTAACCCACACATCGGCGCATGCCATGTTAGACCTGGCCCGCAATGCCGAAACTATGGGATACGATGTCCTGATCGTGGCTCCTCCTTACATGGTTACCAAGACGGAAGAGCAAGTGGTCGAGTGGGTGCGCTACTTGGCCGAAAAAACCTCACTGGCCATCATGTTCTACAACTCCCCGCAATTCGGGATAGTCTTAAGTCCCTCCAGCCTTAAACAACTGTGTCAGATACCCAACGTGGTGGGTGTTAAAGAAGCAAGTTTCAACCAGCAGTTATCCATTGAGACTCACCTGTCACTGGGCAAGGACCACGTCATCAGCACTCCCGACGAGTGGATATTCTGGAAAGGTAAGGAACTTGGCTTTGAGCAACAGGTCATGTTTTCCAACACCTCCGATTGGCGCTTCGACGTCCCGGAGGCCAACTACTACGTCCAATTTATCGACAAGGCTACCGAAGGAAACCTGGACGAGCCTTTCTACGACAAACACCTGCGCCGAATCAAGGAGCTCTCCGACACGTGGTGGACGCGGACCGTCGACCAGCTAAACGGCGCATTGCCCATACCCATGGTGAAATATTGGGGAGAACTGATGGGCCTGTCCACCGGACACGCACGAGCGCCTTTGGGAGACATGTCTAGCCAGCAAAAGGACGAACTGCGCCGGGAGTTAGAACCGCTAAAGCCCAAGCCAGTTGTTCACGCCGTGCCCGCCGAGCCGGTTAACGACCGGGTGTCCTGGCTGACCGGCAACAATGCCTTTTTCTCCGGAATGCTGTTGATGGTAAGCGTCCAGAACGTGGCTGAGGCGCTGGAGGCCGAAAGGGGCGGAGCCGACGTAGTGGACGTTAAGAACCTGCAAGAGGCGATGGTCGGTTCGGGCCATCCCTCGGTGGTACACCAAGTCCGGTCCCAGATCCAGCCGGAGAATCACGTCAGCGTTACCCTCGGAGTCGTACCCAATCAGGCCGGCACGGTGGCCATGGCTGCCTATGCCGCCGCCAGCTTGAACGCTACGTCGGTCAAGGTTGGTTTTCGAACCACCGACTACGACACCGCCGTTGACATCCTCCAACAATCCCGGCGGGCGATGGAGGGTTTCAATTGCAAGTTGGTAGGCTCGGTTTTTGCCGACAATGTGCTATACGACGGCGGCTTGGATCCCATGTGCATGGTCCAGCTGGCAAAAGACGGCCAGTGCGACGGATGGCTCATCGATACTCTGACCAAGGACGGTAGAAATCTATTTGATTTCATCACAGAAGCCAAATTGAAGGAGATGGTTCTCCAGGGAAAAGAGATGGGTATGAGTACCGCATTGTCGGGTCACTTGAAAATCTCTGACTTGGACGAGTTAGCTCGAGTCAATCCAGACATCGTCGGGGTCCGTGGCGCTGTATGCGGCGATGGAGACCGGGGACGGTCGGTTGCTTGGGAGTCAGTGGCCGAATTCAAGCGCCAGTTGGACATGCGCAAGACCGGTGAAGTTAACGTATTTTCCGAAGCCAATGGGTTCCAAGGGGCTAGTTCCGGGGCCAATTTCAACGAAGCAATGACCATGCCCAGCAACGGTTCCGGGGGCGGTTGGGTGGTCATCGACGGCCGGGGCAAGAGTTGCGCCGGTGTCATCGCCGCCCTGGCCAGGCAGATGGAGTACGACGATAAATCTTTAGTGGAGGCCATCCTGGCCGACGCCCTGAACATCTACGATGTCATCCTTTGGGCCGAGCAGGGGAAACACAACGTACTCAACCACCGCAAGGACGCCGACGGAACCGTTCGGGTGTTGATCCGGCCCTAGCGGATATCTCGGAATCATCGCCTTCGACGTTGGGTCCTTCGACAGGCTGAGGACGAACGGCGAAAGCGCATCCTACCGTTCGTGGTGAGTTCGTCGAACCACTCATTGGTTTGGTGCAACTTAGGTGACCAAACTCCCCGGACCCCTTGAGGAGATCTGAAATGGCGGAAACGATTCGAGCAATTTCCTGGAACGTCAACGGGATTCGGGCGGCTCACAAGAAAGGATTCGTGGAGTGGTTGGGCCAAACAAGCCCGGACATAATGTGCTTGCAGGAGACGAAAGCCCATGTGGACCAATTGCCGGCAGCGTTGAAGGAAATCGAAGGTTACCACTCGTTCTTCTCGACACCTGAGAGGAAGGGCTACAGTGGAGTGGGCCTTTACACCAAAACTGAACCGGAACAGGTTAGCTTCGGTTTGGGAGTCGAGGAATACGACAAAGAAGGCCGGGTGTTGGTTGCCGACTACGGCCGGTTCGTTCTGATCAACATCTACTTTCCCAACGGCCAGTCATCCAGCGAACGTCTGCAGTACAAGATGGAGTTTTACGACCACTTTCTGGAATTCGTGGAAAAGATTAAAGCGTCAGGTAAGGGCATCGTGCTTTGTGGCGACTTGAATACCGCCCACACAGAGATAGACCTGGCGCGGCCGGAACCCAACAAGGGCACATCGGGCTTCTTGCCCATCGAAAGGGAATGGATGGACAAGTTCATCAGCCACGGCTATAAAGACACTTTCCGCATGTTCAACCAGGAACCGGAGAACTATACCTATTGGGACCAGATGACCCGCGCCCGGGACCGGAACGTGGGTTGGAGAATCGACTACTTCTTTGTGGATGACGCTTTTTCTTCCCAGGTCACGAACGCTTACATTCTCGCCGACGTGATGGGATCGGACCACTGCCCGGTGGGTATCGACATCGCCTGACCCGTCCGAACGGCCCTATTCGAAACCAGGTATCCCAGAATTTATTCCATCGACCGGAAGGCCGGTGGTGTTTGCAGGAGAGTGACCCATGGCTGGAGCCAAGGATGCTTATCAGATCGATCTAAGCGCGGAACAGATCGCGTTTCTCAGATCCACCCAAGAACAGTACAACATTCCCGACGAAAGCAAGGTGGTGCGGATCATGGTGGACTACCTGCTGTCCAACCCTGATATTCAGGCCACCGTATTCGATGAGACCCGTTGCCTTTGGTGCGGATAGCTTCCAGTCCGACTGGTACGCTACCCGACCGGCGGTGCTGGCTACGGTACCCCCCACCTTAATCCTCCTCCGCAAGGGAGGAGGAGATTAGTCCCTTCCCCCTTTACGGGGTAAGGTTAGGATGGGGGTGCTTCTGCCCCGATCAAATTCCAACCCCAGTAAAACTACTCGGCGCACATGTGCTTGACAGCTTCCAAGGCCAGGTAGTATCCGTAAACTCCGAAGCCGTAGACCGAGCCTTTGCACACCGGTAGTACATTGGACACCGTTCCCCTGGCCGTGGGGTTGGAGGCATGTACTTCGATGAACGGAAATCCCACCTGGGTGATCGCGGCGCGTAGCGGCCCGGTGGTGGTGGTGTAGCCGGCGGGGTTGATCACTGCCGCGTCTATCTGCCGGTCGTGGGCATCATATATGGCGTTGACTACTTCGCCTTCGATATTCGAGTGATATAGCTCAACGTCTATCCCCAGACCTTCGGCGTAGCCAAGAATCTGTTCATTGATCTGGTCCAGAGTGGTCGGGCCGAAGATGTCCAATTGGGATTTGCCCCGCATGTTCATCCCTGCTCCCTGGATCACCAGCACTTTAGTCATCGCTTAATCTCCAATCCATGTATTGTTGAGTCCCGGTCCGATAGACACACGGCGCGGCTTTTTTAGCACGGTCCGCTGGAGCTTTCATGTCCGGAGGGCTCCGGCTCGGTGGGCGTTTCGGTTAGATAACCGGCCAGCAATATGTCCAACTGCAACATCATCAGTTTATTCCAGGCTGCCGACGCCCGCGCCGCTAATCCGGCGTCCTCCATCTCCCGATGCAGCAATTCTGCCAACGCCGTTTGGGTGAAGGAGATGGTGCCGATCATGAATCGGCTGGGGATGGAACCCATGTGCGCCCGGTGGACCGGAGGATGAGAGTGCACGATGCCGGTGGCTAGGACTCTTATGGGGTAGTCCTCATCGATCTTGAAGTCGATGGAGCCCTTTAGCCAACGTGCCAGGCTATGTTTCCGCCGGTCTAGACGAACGTCGTCCACCTCACCGTCCGCATTCAAGAAGAATTTTCGGGATCCCGGAAACTTGAGGAAATTGTCATACACCGAGGCGGTTAAGCTATCGGCATGCTCTAAAACCACGGACGAGGTTTCTCGAATGAGGGCCAGTTCTTCCTCTCCCAGGCCCACGAAATCCGCCATTTCTTTCAACCGGCCCGGCCAATCGACGATATAAGGCATACACCCCCGCTAATTCCAGCACTACACCAAATACTGAGATGCCCTCAGAATATAACCCTTCCCTTTAGATGGGGCAAGCAGCGAACGTTAACTCCGGTCTCTACGAAATCCAAAGACCATGAGAAGATTAGCTGTAGAGGGAAGCGGCCCCCCTGTGGTCCCCCTTTTTAAAGGGGGGACGAGACCTGGACGATCTCGATGGAAGGCGAGATGTCTCATAGAGCCGAGGCATTAAATTTCACTGCTTGCAAAGGAAGGGTTAGGGGAGGTCTGGGGCCGCCGGACGAGTCAAAGGTTTCCACAGCAAAGGACTCAAGACCAGGGCGGGCGCCATCAAGATCAGCCCCGCCGCCACGTTAGCTGTGATGGCGCCTTGGATCGTGAATAAAGCCGCCATGGCTCCCATCTCCAGTCCTCCAAGCGGAGTCCCCACGCCGATGCAGAAGCTGAGCAACCCCATCATACGGCCCCTCATTTCCTGGGGAGAGGCCAGCAAAGCAATCGCGCTTTGCATGGTTCCAAACCCCGATTGCCCGACACCCCCAACGGCCAATAGAGCGAAAGCCAACCCGTACCAAGGCGCCCATACGAACAATATCGTGATGAAACAGATGGACACTGACCCCAAGGCGAATAGCCGTCCGTGATATCGGATGTCCCGGGCCAAGGCTATCAGTCCCGCACCCGCTAACTGGCCGATGCCCTCGGCCGCAACTAGCAGGCCCACCATGGCGACGCCCACACCCAGATTGTCGCGCCCGATGGCAGGGATGAACTGCTGGACCGGGAATGTCAAAGTGTTCATGACGATGGTCACGTAGAGTAGCCCCCGCATGAACGGGCTGCGCAGAGCAAATCCAATGGCCGTCCTCAATCCCCGCCACACGGCTTCGCCGGGTTGACTCGATACTCTGAGGGGAATCCGAAGTTGGGTAATCGCAACGACGTTGATCAGGTGAATGGATACGACGAATATGTAGGCCCCGGTGAATTCCCCGGAGATATCGATGTTGCCCAGAAGCCACCCACCCAGGAGAGGGCCGGCCATCTTCCCAGAGGTATTACTGATCGTGTCCAAGGAGAGGGCAGGAACCAATTGCCGTTCACCCACGATGTCCAAGATTGCCGTTCGACGGGATGGGTCCTCGATCGACTTGGTCACGCCCTGCATGGCGATGGCCGCAAACACCATCCACGGACTCAATAGATCCATATGGAATGCCACCAGGAATAGCATTACCCCGGAAGTGATGGCGTTCACTATCTGGGATATAAATATTGTGCGGTGGCGGCTGAACCGGTCTGCTATTACTCCGGAGAAAAGCGAGATCAACGGCCTGGGAAGGTTGTTGAACACCAAAACCAAGCCGAGTTGAAAATACGAGTCTGTAACCTGGAGGATAAGCCAACTGAGAATCAGCAGCTCCATCCGCCGGGCAAACTCGTGGAGGGTGCCCACGTACCAGATAGTACGAAAGGCGCGGTTTTTCAATACTGCCAATAAAGGGACAGAGTCCCGGGGCGCGGATTGCAACTCTAATGTTCTCCGTGATCGCCGCAGCGTGGCCGCCGCATAGCGTTCGCAATTGTACTCTTTCGTGAGCCACCGGTTATAGGCGAATCACCGGCTTTGCCGCCGGCCTTAAGATGACCAATCTTGACACCATGAAAGCCCCCGGTTAAGTTGAACCGGCCTGCCAACCCGCGGCTATATCAACGTCGATGGCGCAGGCTGGATCCTGTTTTGAGATAGGGTCTAGCCGTAACGGGCAAACTTTCTCGATCAGCCTTTTCTAAAAGTGGAAACAAGGGAGGAAACCATGGGTCCTACCGGACTATCGGAATTCTGGGAAGGTACGATTAAGCAGCTAGAGCAAACGGAGATGAAAGCCTCCGTGGAGGAGTCTCCCGATCAGAGCGGACGGGAGTTCACCACCTACCAGGTTGTCTTACATAGCTTCCAGGACCGGCGAATGCGGGCCTGGTATTCCGTGCCCAATGACCCGCCTCCCAACGGCCGGTTTCCGGCGGTCCTGGCGGCGCCTGGGTACGGAGGCGGCAAAGTCATCCCATTCCACTTGGTTTTGAATGGCTTCGTGGTGTTGACTCTTTACCCAAGAGGACAGGGCGAAAGCCTCAAAGAGTGGCAACTAGAGTCCGGCACGAAATTGACCTACCATCTCGAGAATAAAGAGGAGTATTACTACCGCGGGGCCTACATGGACTGCATCCGGGGTCTGGACTTCCTTGGCTCCCGTCCGGAGGTCGACCCGGAGCGATTGGGGATGTGGAGCCGTAGCCAAGGCGGAGGGTTCACCCTGGCGACAGCCTCCTTGGATCAAAGACTGAAGGTTGCGGTGGCCGAAGAGCCGTTCCTTTGCAACTATCCGTTGGCGGTTGACCTAACCAGTTCACCCTACAGCGAGCTTCGCGACTATCTGGCCCAGCATCCCCAGCAGAGAACCGAAGTTTTAGAGACGCTTTCTTACTTCGATTGCCTAAACTTGGTCGACCGCATAACGTGCCCAACTTTGGTGGACATTGGAAAGAAAGACCAAACTTGTCCTTACGATACGATAATACCCGTCTTTGAGCGCATCCCAGGTCCCAAGGCGCTCCACGTTTATCCCGAGTTGACCCACTCTCCGTGCACCGACTTCAACGCTCATGCCATGAGTTGGCTGCGCCGCTATCTGGGCGCATAAACCGGATATAAACAGCCTCGTGGGTTGTGCCTTTGCTGGGTATAGTAAGATGATGCGAGACCTAGCCGTCACGGAACGATTTGGCGTCGGCCGGTGGCCGGCGCCGACCCCTCAGGAGTGATACAGATGCCAGTGCGCACCGGAGAACAGTACCTAGCGGGACTGCGGGACCAACCGAGAGAGATACACCACCGAGGCCAGAAGGTGGAGGACGTGACTACCTTTCCCGGTCTGGCCAATGGTGCTCGTTCCATCGCCGGACTTTACGACATGCAGCACGACCCGAAAATACGCGACGAGATGACTTATACCTCGCCCACCACGGGTGATCCGGTCGGCCTTTCTTTCATCGCTCCCAGGAATCTGGAAGACTTGCAAAGGCGCCGGACCATGATGTCCCACTGGGCCCATACCAGTTACGGCATGATGGGGCGTACGCCGGACTTCCTAAACGTCAGCATCATGGCCATGGCCCAGGCAGGAGATTATTTTGCCCAGTCACGCCCCGAGTTCAAACAGAACATCATCAATTACTACGACTACATCCGAGAGAACGACCTGACCTTAACCCATACCCTGGTGAATCTACAGAGGAATCGCCGCCCGGCTGCCAGTACCCAGAATTACAGCACAGACGTCGCGTTGGCGGTGGTCAAGGAAACCGATGCCGGCATAGTCGTCCGCGGTCCCCGAGTTCTGGCTACCCTGGGCCCCCTATCCGACGAGATAGCGGTTTACCCAGTAAGAAACGCCCAGCTAGAAGGCACTGAGGACGCCTGGCGGTATGCCTTTGCTTTCGCTATTCCGTGTGGCACCCCGGGCCTCAGATTCCTCTGCCGGGAGAGCTTTGACCTGGACCGGTCCAGCTTCGATCATCCGTTGGGGTCCAGGTTTGAAGAGATGGACGCCATAATTTTCATGGACGATGTGTTCGTCCCTTGGGAGAGAGTGTTCCTATACCGGGACGTGGACCTGGCCAACAATCTCAGTCCCAGGACGCACCAATACAACCATTCCGGCCACCAGGTCGTCACCAAAAACGTGGCGAAGTGCGAGTTTGTGTTGGGTGTGGCCGCGATGATGGTAGAGATCTTGGGGTCGGAGAGCATCGGCCAGGTGCATGCTTTGCTGGCCGAGTTGATCGAGAACCTGGAAGTCATGAAAGCTCTACTCTGCACCGCCGAGATCGACGCCTTCTTGGATGAATGGGGGGTAATGTGCCCGGCGACGATACCAATCACCGTGGCGCGGAACATGTTCATCCGCATGTACCCAAGGATGGTGGAAATCATCCAACTCCTTGGTTCCAGCAGCTTGATGGCTTTGCCATCGGAGGTGGACTTCAACGGACCTCTGGGCGCGGAGATTGAGCAATACATGGATACGGACACCGCCACCGCCCGGGAGCGGGTGCAACTGTTTCGCCTGGCCTGGGACCTATCCGGAAGCGCATTTGGATCCCGTCAGGTCCTTTACGAACGGTACTTCCAAGGAGACTGGATGCGCAACGCCAGCATCTTGTGGAGCCGATTCGATCCGGACCCTTTGAAAGAGCAAGTGCGAGACTTCCTACGGCGCACTTAACAGGCTGAACCGGGCAAAAATTTGATTTAACTACCGCGATAGTGGTAGACTATAAGTTAGCCGCATTTTGCCCATTTTAATGCGGCAGGTTGGCAAGAACGGCATATATCAATCGGGTATCGCACTGGGAAAACCGGCAACCAGCCGGTGGGGTGGCAGGGGATATTTCGCCTCAGCAACATCTTGCCCTTCTCAATGCTCAGATCCTCCGCCCCCGTATCTTTCTTAACGGCAACTTTCATGGCAGTAGGATTTCTAATCATCGTTCTCTCTGGAGTTTCTCTTTCATAGTATGACCGTCGTAGACGACATTAAAGGCCGCCTGGACATCCTAGAAGTCGTGTCCCGCTACGCTACGCTGCAACGCTCCGGCCGTAGCCATAAGGCTCCTTGCCCGTTTCATGAAGAGAAAACGCCTTCGTTCTTTGTTTTTCCCGAGCGTCAGTCTTGGCGATGCTTCGGCGCCTGCGCCACTGGGGGCGACGTCTTTTCCTTTGTAATGAAGGCCGAAAACATGGAGTTCGGCGATGCCCTGAAACACCTTGCCCAGCAGTCGGGCGTAGAGCTGCCCAATCCGGAGAAGCGAAACCAGAACCAGAGCATCTACGACATCAACGAGTCGGCCCGGACCTATTTTCAAGAGTTGCTGGCATCCCCGAGGGGCGCTGAAACCAGGGCCTATCTGGATAAGCGAGGGGTATCCGCCCCGGCCATAGAAAAGTTTGAGATTGGACTCAGCCCCTCCGATGGCGAATCGCTGAAGAACCATCTGGTCAAACACGGATTTTCTCTCCAGCAACTGAACCAAGCCGGGATCGTACGCACCTCCCAAAACGGTTGGAACCACGACCTGTTTCGCAGCCGATTGATGTTCCCCATCCGGAATGGCCAAGGTGGATTGGGAGGGTTTGGCGCCCGCGCTTTGGACGACTCCCAACCCAAATACTTGAACTCGCCGCGGACACCGGTTTTCGACAAGGGCCACATCCTTTATGGTCTTCACTTGGCCAAGGAATCGGCTCGCCAGCAAGGCATAGTGATTGTAGAAGGGTATATGGATGCCGTCGCCGCCCATCAGGAGGGCTTCAATAACGTGGTGGCGTCCATGGGCACCGCATTAACCGAAAACCAGGTGGCGGAGATACGCCGCTTGACGAACGACGTTACGATGGCCCTGGACGCCGACGTGGCAGGACAGCAGGCCACCCTTCGTAGTTTGGAGTCTTCATGGCGGGTGCTCCAAACCCAGATAGCCGGCCGGTCTCGGGGCACAACATTGTTCCAGCGCCCCGAGATGTTGAACCTAAAGATCGCCGTAATGCCGGAAGGAATGGACCCGGACGACTTGATCCACCGGTCTCCGGATGAGTGGACCCAGCTCATCAAGGAAGGCCCTTCCTATATAGAATATCTGCTCAAGGTGTTGCCGGTTCAATTGGACGCTTCAACACCCCAAGGAAAAGCCCAAATTGTGAGCGTGGTCTTGCCTTCCATCCAAGCAGTGCCGGAGCCCTTCCAGCAGGACCACTATTTCCAGTTGTTGGCGGACCAATTGGGAGTCACCAGGGAGACGTTGCAGGCCACTATAGACCGGCCCGCCGCGGCCCGGCAAACTCGAAGAACGCGACCTCGGCCCAGCCAAGCTGCCACGCCGGCTTTTGGAACGCCCGATGGCGACCCTCTGGAGGAATACTGCCTCACCCTTCTGCTCAACGATCCCGAGTTAGAAGAGACGGCCGAGGGCCTACTCCCCGAGTATTTCCGCCAGTTGGAAAACCGGGAAATATTCAATCAATGGGTCAAAGTGTGCCAAGGCCGCCAGGAAGAGGCGGCGGCATCACTTTCTGGGTTGGTAGATGAGGAATTGACCGCCCGGCTGGACACACTTTTGAACAAAAACATGCCTCCCCTGGAGCCTTACCGCCGTCTAGTCGCTTTCCAGGACGTGGTAGGCCGGCTGGAGTCCCGGTATCTAGTAGATCTGAAAGCGGAAGAGGAGATCAGGTTTTCGGAATCCTCGACAGATATAATGGAGGACCCTCATTTAGATGTCCTTGAAGTTAACCAGCGGATAAGATTGAACCAGAGCGCGCGTAATTCCGTATATCAAGAAAGTATAGCCAGAGGTAAATAATGCCAAGACGTAAGAGTGACAGCAGTCTCAACCCCGAAGAGTTTCTGGAAGGTAGCGAAGAGCCCCGCGACGGCGACGGCGACGCGATCGTGGAGATATTCCGCGGTGTGAAAGCCCGCCAGGAAGACGAATCAAACAGTGAGTCCAATGGCTTGGCTAATCTGCCCTCGACCCTCGTTGCCCAGAATCAAGAAGATCAGTGGGACGGGACAGCTACGGACGAGAAGACCAAGGAGTCGTCCGACGACGCTTCCGACGATTCCTCGAAGGAGTCCGATAAAGAGGACTCGGACTGGGAACCGGAAACAGAAACCGTAGAGGTACTGGACGATCCGGTACGGATGTACTTGCGCGAGATCGGACGGGTCCGGCTGCTTACCTCTAAAGACGAACGCTCCCTCGCCCGGAAGATTGAGGGCGGGAAGCATCTAACAGCCCTGCAAAATGAACTGACCAGCCTTGAGAGCCGGCAACCGCGTCCTTGGGAAATCACCTGTGGCCTGTTGCGCCGTTTGATCGCGTCTTCTCAACTCTTGGCAGCCCTCGGCGAGCAGTTGGGTTTGCCGGCTAATCTTACATTGTCCCAGGTTACAGACCACCCAAAGCTGCGGGCGGCCATCGACGCCGAGGTGTCTCCTGAGATGCTGGCCATTGCCGCTGAATCGATGGGTGAGGAACTGGAAGGTCTGTACATCCAAGTGGTGCATCTGTCTTTGAACAGTTGGCTGCTGCCTCCCGACGCCATCGACGTGCTGGAAGACTGCCAGTTGAGCGACCTGGATGCCACCCTGAGGCAGCCGGGTATCTACGCCGAACTCCAGCGGTTAGACCCTCTGTTTAGAGCCTATTTCAATCGGATCCACGCGGAGATGTCCCGGGCCCAGGCCCACCTAACCGAGGCTAACTTGCGCTTGGTGGTCAGCGTTGCCAAGAAGTACATTGGCCGGGGTATGGCGCTTCTGGACATGATCCAAGAGGGCAACATCGGTCTCATCCGCGCGGTCGAGAAATTCGACTACCGGAAGGGGTACAAGTTCAGCACCTACGCGACTTGGTGGATCCGCCAGGCGATCACCCGGGCGATAGCCGACCAAGCCCGGACAATACGGATCCCGGTGCACATGGTGGAAACCATCAACAAACTCATGCGCCAACACCGCAGACTGCTACAGGAGTACGGCCGGGAACCGACTCCTGAGGAAATCGGCGAGGCCATGGAGATCGGCCCGGAGAAGGTCGAGGAGATACTGAAGATTTCCCAGGAGCCGGTTTCTCTGGAGACTCCCATCGGTGAAGAAGAGGACTCCCACCTGGGAGACTTCATCGAGGACCGCAACGCTCCCGCGCCTGCGGACGCAGCGTCTTTCCAACTGTTGAAAGAGCAGGTAGACGAGGTGCTTCACACCCTCACCGAGCGGGAAGGCAGGGTATTGCAGCTGAGGTTCGGATTGCAGGACGGACGCAGCCGGACTTTGGAGGAAGTCGGACGGGAATTCGGCGTGACGCGCGAAAGGATTCGTCAGATCGAAGCCAAGGCGCTTCGGAAACTGCGCCACCCTTCCCGTTCTCGTAAACTAAAGGACTTCCTGGAGTGAACATAACGTAATGAATTACCTCAATAACCCATAGGCTTCTGGCCGATAAGCGGACGATATCTGAACAAAATGGTCAATCACCGTCTCCGTTTTGCTTGGTATCATCCGAAAGGCGATGATATACTCGGCCTTAATCCGATATGGGAGGTGGTAAAAGTGGAAGCGGGCGTTATACCCAAATGTCTAAAGTGTAACGTGGGCCAACTGGTACCGTTATCCGACTATGGTGGACAAGGAGCGGCGGTACATTACAAAGCCTGGGTCTGCACAAACCCCGAATGTGGATTCAACGTTAAGATCCGGAACGGCGACATCTACCTGAACGAGCCCATCACTCCCGGCGCGAATCACGTTCCCCGGGTCCGGTAGATCCCTCCCCGCAATCCCCAACTGCGCACAGCCCCCTCTGGCCTTCGTGACTTTATTTTTCTATCAGTCATCACGAAGGTTATGCGATGGGTAAATGTGTAGACGGGTCGCATTCCAAACAAAGGAGGTGAAATGGAAGCAGGATACGATTACCTACTACTCCGCGGACGGCTGCAGCGCCGGTTCTTCAACGTGTCAGGAATATTTGTTTTTGTCTTTGGCGCAATACTGCTGGCGACCAGCGGAGCCTACTACGGCTATGCGGCCAAGGCCCATGCCGACCTGGATAGCCTAAATGTCACGCTCCCAAACCCCAACGCCAAAACAAGCGTCGGTCCAGGTAGCCAAGGCTCGTTAACCGAATCCCAAATCGACCAAGCGCAAGAAGGCGTGTACCCGCATTCGAGCCCGGTACAATCGGAAGGGCAATCGTCTAGTCAGGCGGTAGCTCCAGCGGTCCAAGGAACCGGGACGGATGGCGGGTCGACCGAGGGGTCCGGGGCTCCTAAAGTGGCTATCGGAGGCGCATCCGGTGATCCGGGAGAAGATCCTGTATCGGCGAGCGGGTCATCCAACCCGCTCCTGGTGATGCCCTTCTCGGCCATAAGCAATCAGCAGCTTTTCCCGGGGGAGTCGCTGCAAGCTTCATTCTGGAGCAATCCCCTGTCTTACGAGTCTGCCTCGTACAGGGAGCGGATCTTACTCCAGGGGTTCAACGCGGTGAATCTTAACCAAGGATCGCCCTTGGGCAGCGGGTCTCCGGCTACCAGGCTTATTATCCCATCCATCGATGTGGATTCAGGGGTCGATGAGCTGGCCATACTGAACCTGGGGGGAAGCCGTGCCTACGAAACCCCCGCCAACACCGTGGGCCATATTCCGGAAACCGCCAATGCTGGCGAAGCCGGAAGCGGATGGTTCTTCGGACATACGGAAAGCCCTATCCAGGGAGAGGGCTCGGTGTTCCTAAACCTGAGCAAGATTCCTGGAATGCTGCAGAACGGCGAAGACGTATTTGTAGTAACGTCGAACGGGGAGCGTCAATACCTGTACCGCATCACGTCGTCACGGGTAGTACCTCAAGAGGAAATGGCGCTTCACGACACCGGCAAAGCTACCCTACATCTAGTTTCATGCGTGCCAAGACTGGTCTACGACCATCGGCTGATCGTTAGCGGGGAGTTGATCGGCGAAAAGTAGGCCACCTAGACAGCAACCAATAAGATAGTGAGGGCGGGTATAAAACCCGCCCTCACTATTTTCTAACGAGCTAAACGGGGATCTAAGAACACAGTGGACTAACTAACCGGAGGGAGTCGAAGCGTCCACGCCGATACGGCCGATTCGAAGTTTGCGTATCCGGCGTCCTAAAATTGAAACAACTTCGATTCTCAGATGCTCCGTTTCCACCACGTCGCCGGTGGATGGGATCTTCCCAAGAACTTGATAAACGTAACCACCCACCGTATCCACATCATCGCTGTCAATGGTTGTGGAGAACAACTCCTCGATATCTTCGGTGGGCACTCCCGCGTGGACCAGAACATCGCCGTCGGGTAGACGAATCAGTTCTAACTCCCGAGTCCGGGAGAATTCATCTTCGATCTCCCCGACGATCTCCTCTAACAAGTCCTCCATGGTCAGCAAGCCTTCGGTTCCACCGTACTCGTCGACCACTATGGCCATCTGGACGCCCATATCCTGTAACTCTTCCAACAGGTCATCCAAGCGTTTCGTTTCCGGTATGAAAAATGCCGGATTAACGAGGTTCCGCAAGCTTTGCTCAGAATCAGTTATAGCCATGGCGGCTAGGATTTCCCGAGAGTGTACGATTCCCAATATGTGGTCGATAGACTCCTCAAAGACAGGAAGACGGCTGTGTCCGCCTTCGACCATCTGCTGTGCTACGTGCTTCAGAGATGACTCGATGTCCACGGCCACCATATCCAAACGTGGCACCATAATCTCCCGGGCCGTGGTGACGTCCAGTCGAAGAATGGACCGCAGCATCGCCCGGTCCCGGTGATCAAGGCTGTCCAGATCCGCCTCCGTGATGACCGGCTCCTGATTTTCAGGGAAGTCTTCGTTTTGACCGTCTCGAAGGCCCTCAGCGCCATTAGAAGCGTGCCCATTGCCCGCCGGGCTCGATTGTCTACGGCCAGACAATAACCGTATCAAGGGTTGGCAGATCGTGTCAGCCTGCGAGGGAATCCGGAGCACGACATAAGAAGCGGTCCAGTCAATAGCCGGGAGAATAACCAAGAGAGATAGAGACAAGATGGACACCGGCCACCAAACACCAGATAAGAAACCGGTGGCCAATGCCAGCCCCGATACTGCCATAGCAACGACACAGGCATATCCACACCAACGGAGGATGAACTCTGCCTGCCGAATAGACGCCCGGCTTTTAAAGACGTTACCCGGTGTGTCAGCGGAGTACTGAGCCAGGCTGAAGAAGAAGAATAGCGGAAGGGATGCGGCGAGAATTAATGCTAATGGTACGTTGTCTGTGTCCAAAACCCTCACCCTCCTGGGTGCCTACGAGCCGCCATCGGGATTCGTATATGTTGCCTACCAGGAGGTCAGTTGGTCTCAGGATTCCTGCTTCTTATTTTAGCAGGAACTCCCACCGCCAGTCTACCCGCCGGAACGTCTTTGGTCACAACAGCTCCAGCCCCGGTGATCGCTCCGGCGCCCAAGGTCACCGGAGCGACCAGCATGGTGTCGCAGCCTATGAACGCATTTTCGCCGATGTCGGTCCGGTGCTTGTCCTTGCCGTCGTAGTTGCAAGTGACCATGCCGGCTCCCAAGTTAGTTCCAGCGCCTATCGATGCGTCTCCCACGTAGCCGAAATGGCCCATCATGGCGCCGGCGGCAAAGCGGCTCTCTTTGACCTCTACGAAATTCCCCAGATGCACCCCGGATTCCAGGTAAGCGCCGGGACGAAGGTGGCTGAAGGGACCGATGTTCGCTCCATCTTCCATTGTAGATTCCTCCAGCACGGAGGCGGTAGCCCGGCAGCCGCGGCCTAACTTGGAATCTCGGATAACCGAGTTAGGACCGATCTCGCAATCTTCCCCTATGACCGAGCGTCCGATGATAGATGTATTAGGCAAAATCACCGTATCTTGTCCAATCGTAGCCTCGGCGTCGATGTAAACGGTAGAAGGGTCAGGCATCGTGACACCGGAAAGCATCCATCGTTCCCGTATCCTCTGGCGAAGAACCGCCTCTACGTGGGCGAGTTGCAACCGGTCGTTCACTCCCATCAACTCATCTGGATCTTCGGTGGAAATTGCTTGAACGGTGGAATTTCCGGAAGAACCGATCCGCACCAGGGAAGTTATGTACTTTTCCCCGTTCGGCGCGGCGCCGATGCTTTCGACACTTTCCCATAGCCATCTATCCCGGAAGCAATAAACGCTGCCGTTGACCTCGGCAATCTCGTTATCGGTATCCGTATTATCGGCGGCCTCGATAATCTCGACCACCTGCCCGTTTTCGTCCCGCACCACCCGGCCAAAATCCTTAGCCGAGCCGGATCTACAGGTAAGGAACGTCATGTTACGTGATGAATCGACGTGGGCTGCCATCAGTGGCTTGACCGATTCGGGCCGCACTAACGGGGCATCCGCCGTCAACACCATGACGTTGTGCGCCCGGCCCTTTAAAAGGCCTTCGGCCCTGCCGAGGGCATCGCCGGTACCTTTGACGTCCGGTTGGATGACGTACTCAACACTATCTCCCAAGAGACCACGAACGGCCTCATTGTTACCGGGAGATACTACTACCACCACCTTGCCGATTCCCAGTTGGTTCATCAGATCCACCGGGTAACGGATAAGCTCCTTGCCGCACACCCGGTGCAAAACCTTGGCGAGCCGCGATCTCATCCTTACGCCATCACCCGCCGCTAATACCACTCCGGCCCATTGGTCCATATCGTCACCTCTTCCGGTACGCCAAGCCTCGATTCGGACAAATCTACTCAAGATTTCCGGCTAATGATTCGTCGCCGATTCAATGCCAATTATATCAGTAACCTATATTTGACAAGCTCAACGCGCATGGGCACAATGGGCGTGATTCCCCAACCTCCCAATCTTCCAGCACATCGATTTTTGGCGCCAGACCATAAAGGAGTGATCCCACGATGGATTCGACCGAGATTCCGTTTCTACCAGCCACCGAATTGTCGGCGCTGATAAGATCCGGTGACGTTTCGCCGGTTGAGGCAGCCGAGGCGTATCTGGACCGCATCGGACAGATAGACGGCAAGCTGAACTCTTACATCACTGTGTGCCGGGACGAAGCCTTGGCCGAGGCCCAGCAAGCCGAGAAAGAGATAGCCGCCGGCAACTATCGAGGACCCATGCACGGACTGCCGGTCGCGGTGAAGGACCAGTTCTACACCAAAGGCATTCGCACCACCGGTGGTTCGGCCATCCTCAAAGACTTGGTCCCCAACGAGGACGCAACCGTGGTGGCCAACCTGAAAGCCGCCGGCTCGGTATTGCTGGGAAAGCTGAACATGAGTGAATACGCCATGGGCGATGCCTTCTTTCATCCCTTCGGCACTCCCCATAATCCCTGGGACCTATCGCGAAACCCGGGGACGTCCAGCAGTGGTTCCGGGGCCGCCACCGCCGCTTTCCTTTGCGCCACTTCTTTGGGTGAGGACACTGGCGGGTCCATCCGGGGTCCCGCCTCTTTCTGCGGCTTAGTGGGCATCCGGCCAAGTTGGGGCCGGGTCAGCCGCTACGGAGTGTTGGGAGCTTCCTGGTCCATGGATACAGTCGGACCTATCTCCCGCACCACCGCCGATTGCGCCATGACACTGGGGGCCATCGCCGGATACGACCCGAAAGACCCGTCCACCTGGGATGTGCCGGTGCCCGATTATCTGTCCATGCTAACCGGCGAGATTCGCGGACTGAAGGTAGGCGTTATCCAGGAACGGGTCGACACTGAAGCCGTGGATCCGGAGGTACGAGATAACGTGGTCCAGGCGATAGCGGTCCTGGGCGAGTTGGGCGCGGACATCCAAGAAGTCTCCATACCCCTCATCGTCCATTCCGCGGCCATATCCAATACCATCATCCTGACCGACGCCGCCGGAGTACACCGGCAAGGCATCGACGAACATCTTGGAGAGTACGACCATAACATTCAAATTCGGCTGCTGGTCGGAAGCATCATACCCGCCCAAGCGCACCAAAAAGCGGTCAAGTTACGGCAAGTTTTGCGGCAGCAGATTCTGGACGCGCTGGAGAAAGTAGACGTGCTGGTCATGCCCACATCCTCCATACCAGCCTCTCCGATACCAACTAAAGCTGGAATCGGCAGCAAACAGGAGGTGCTGGACGGATTGGCCGGCCGCCGCAGCTTTACCGCCCCTTTCAACGTGGCCAACACCCCGGCTCTGTCCATAAACTGCGGCTTTACCAGCCAGAATCTGCCGGTCGGATTCCAGATAGCGGGCAAGCCATTTGACGAAGGTACTTTGTTCCGGGTGGCCCACGCCTACGAGCAGGCCACCGATTGGCATACCCGCAGGCCACCGATCTAGTTTTGAAATCCGAATCGACCCTCTGACACATCGGTACTACGTTTACATCATGGCAAGCCGTGGCAAAACGCTGTACGTGGGGGTCACTCACAATCTGGAACGTAGAGTGTTCGAGCACAAGTCTGGGTTAATTGCTGGCTTCATATCGAAATACAAAGTCACGAAGCTGGTATACCATGAGGATAATTCGGACGTTCAAGCCGCGATTGCCAGGGAAAAGCAGTTGAAACCTTGGCGCAGGAGCAAAAAGGTTGCTCTCGTAGAGTCAGTTAATCCGCTGTGGGAGGACGTGGCCCTTCGTTGGTACTCCAGTTGAACCCAAACCTGAGACCCCTCGCTGCGCTCGGGGTGACAAATGGGACACCGAAGCCACAATAACTGTCGTTCCGACGAGTGACGACTCCTGTCATTCCGATGAGCGAAGCGAAGAGGAATCTCTGGTTCCTAGAGGGACAATCTGCGGTCCCAATATCACATTCGACATATCGCCTTATAAGCCGTGACTTTTGAGACGAGGTAACCGGTAACTAATAACCCAATGAATCAGACACAAGGGGGAATACATGACCGAGCACTTCAATTTAACAGCCAACGAGGCGGCAAAACGTATCAAAAACCGGGATCTGTCGCCGGTTGAGTTGGTGGAATCGCTGCTCAGCCAATATGACGCTTTGGAGCCCGGCCTCAGCGCGTGGGTGTACCTGGACCGGGAAGCGGTATTGGCCGACGCCCAGCAAAAGCAAGAGGAACTTGAGAAGGGCGGCAGCATCGGTCCCCTGCACGGGGTTCCCATCGGCCTGAAGGATATCTACTA
>CATMOE010000037.1:0-36845 GCA_950072105.1 uncultured Dehalococcoidia bacterium | reverse complement strand
CCCATACCCGATGGAGAAGCCCTGTCGTGCACGTTGCTGGAAGTGCAGCCCGGCACCAAGATAAAACTGTTCAACTCCCCGACTCCCAGCCAGGACGAAGGGTACACGGAGATAATCGTCCGGGCTTATGTGGAAGACAAGTGCGTCCCTTATTTCAACGTCGACTCCTCGGACGGCGAAGTTGAAGTTCAGATACACAAGGGCAAAGGAGAAGCGGGGAAGGTCTCACGGATAGAGGTCCACAGCGTCTGAGCTATCGCCTAACAGGGAAGCCATGGGTAATAAGCCAGCGTTATTCCGAAACGTTTCCGGCTGGGGGCACGGGTTCTGCGAGAAACGACGAGCGGAACTGAACTCCCCAGCGTTCGTTGATCTTGGTGAAGATCCAAAGCGTCGGGAATGCGTTGTACTCGGAGCCATCAGCCCGGTGCCTCGACTGATTTATCACTAGATGCACTTTGTCCGCCCCTGATTGCGCGGCCTCAATGGAAGTTGTCGCGGTGTGGTCCCATGCCTGAGCGTTAAGGGATGCGGTCGTATTGTCGCCACGGGTAGCGCGAAAATCGTCCTCGGTCCGCCACACCTGGAACTCATTATCCCCGGACAGTCTTCTATGCGGGAAGTGCATCTCCGCGACCATCGCGTCCATATCCCGGGCGTTAAACGCGGTATTCCATCGGTTGAAGGACGCCTTTGCTTGTTCGATAGCATCGGACATCGGCCTCTCTCCACTCATCTGTATCTCCGGTCGTCACCAAGCAGGCGTCTTCCCGGCATTTAGGTCTTTTATCCGGCTGGCGTGGTCCGGTCTTCAGGCTCCAGTCGGAGTGAATGCTACTTTCAAGCCCCTACTCATTTTGACGTCGACGGCCCGGGCAACGTCAAATATAGCGACAAGACTCCATGTTATTGACGCCCCTTTTATAAAGGCATACGGCGGATCATCGTTATGAATCGTTATCTGAACATTATAGCCGCCGTCCATATGAGCCTCCAGACGCGTGCGCTCAAGGAATCCGGCGCTGCCCAGAACGTAAGAGTGTTTGTGCTCCACTATCTTCTTTGTAGGGACCCTCAACGCGTATGAACTCATCATGTGCCCACCCGGACCGGGGCGGCTCAACCGGACCATCGGCTGATGCACGGTGTCCAGCGCAACCCACCGCACTTCGTAGACAAGGTCAACGCGGCCTTGCCTCACGATTACATCACGTTTAGCGTTGAGTGCCACCCTGACATCGATCGTATTCCCCAGCGTGAAGGTCCGATCTTCGAAGAATAGTTCGACCTCTAAGGAGGGCGCCCAAGAGTAAATCACCGGGATTGTCCTTTGCCGTGTGCCGGAAAGGATGCAAGATTCAATTCGGTTGGGCAGAACGAAGCGATGGTTACCATTTCAGGCGGCCCTCAAGGCTGCTTCAAAGGCTTCGAAGATCTCGTCGTTTGCTTGTCTCAAGATGGTGGTGTTCACCGTGAGCCTTGATATCCGGTCAGTCCCTTCGTCGGGATAGAGGAATACTTGGTTGCGGCGCAGGTTCTCGAGCACGATTTCCGTGTCAACACCTGAAGCAAATGTCAGAGGGAAAATATTGGAGCCATGCTCGAATTCCTTGATCTCTAGCCCAGCTAATGTGTTAAGCCGCTGGACCAAATCTCGACCTTGTCGCATCGCCTCGCCGAACCGCTCTTCAAATCCCTTGGTCCCCTTCAGCGCCAAGCCGGCGGCAAAATAGGACGACGCCAGCCCACCGCCGAACATCCTTCTAGTATGAAACATACCTTCGATCAGCTGGGAATCTCCCGCCAAGATCGCGCCGTAAGGAGCGCCGAAATATTTGTACAGCGACACGTAGACCGTGTCGAACAAGGCGGAGTATTCCCGAGGACTTATCCCAGACGCCGCCGACATCATGTAGAGCCTGGCCCCATCTAGATGCGTGCCTATTACTTGGTCTCTGCAATATTCGGTCATCGCTTTCATTTCTTGGAACGAAACAACCTGACCCATCTGCCGGCGAACCGGGCTTTCGATCATCACCGCACCGATGGAACTCAAAACCCTTCCTGAAGTTGACTCGGTAACCGCATCCTTCAGTTCTTCCAGGGTGAAGCAGCATTCACCTTTAGCCAATGGAACGAGGTTGATACCGCTGAGCTGAGTCACGCAGTCACCACAATCGTGGTAGAGATGGCTTTGCTCTTGAACGATCGCTCTGGGCTTGCCGCCACACAGCGCCCTGATGGCCAGATGATTGGCCAGAGTTCCGGTGGGCATGTAGATGGCGGACTCTTTGCCCAGGGCCGCGGCGAAGTGGTTTTCCAGGTCCGCCACACTGCCGCCCAGAGAGTAATTATCCGGGGACAGTCCGGATTCCGACTGTATCTCCGCCAACCGCCCCAAGAGCAGATCGGCCGATTGCGGTTCGCCATCGCCCCGGAATATCACGGCGTTCCCGCGTTCCAGCGGACCGCCGGAAACGCTCCCGCTCCTCAGGGTTTCGACTTCGCTCTTCATGGGTATCGTGGACATTACAGCACTTCCTGGACATTGATATAACGATCATTTGGATGGTACCGGGCAGGTTAAATGGAGTCAACTTCGAGAGAGCTACCCGCTCGTATGTGTTGACACCAACCCCCATTAAGTCCAATATTAGCCCTTGTGAGACATTACATTATCTGATGTTAAGCCCCCAAGTCCACCGCATCACCAAATTATTCCCAGGCATCCACTACGCCTGGATCATCATCGTCATCGCAGGCATCATGCACATGGCCGGGGGCTCGGTACGTCAAGCCTTCGGCGTGCTGGTAGTCCCTCTGCAGCAGGACATGGGCTGGAGTCCCGCGTCCATCTCCCTGGGTTACGCCCTGGGCAGCATTGTTGGCGCGGCTCTGGCCCCTCTCAGCGGCATAGCGACCGACCGGTATGGCGCCCGAAAGGTCATCCTAGCCGGGATATTTTTCTTCTTTTTCGGCGCGATCATCACCGGCGTGGCCGACCAAGTGTGGCACCTCTGGATATCCTACGGAATCTTCCTGGGAGTGGCCCAAGCCTGCTTCAGCGTCCCCATCCTCACCGCGGCGAACTCTTGGTTCCGCACCCGTCTGGGATTAGGCGTCGGGTTGATGCAAGCGGCCCACGGGCTGGGTCCGGCGGTGATGGCCATTCTCCTCAGCGCCCTGATCGCGGCGCTGACATGGCAGACGGCGTTCTGGCTAATCGGAGTGGTCGCCAGCGCCGTGATGGTCGGTCTTATGGTATTTTTCCGCAATGCGCCGTCGGACGTGGGTCTCCGGCCTTACGGCGCTTCCCTCACCGATCCCGTGGGGAAAAGTTTAGACGTGGCCGCGGAAAAGCTGCGAGCCAAAGCGTACCTGATGAGTATGCAAGGGACCAATGCGTTTCGGCAGTTGGTGGGAGTACACTTCCTGGGATGCGTGGGCCACGCCATCGTCATCATCTACATAATTCCCATCGCAGTGGAGGCAGGCGTCAACGTGGTGTCGGCCGCTGGGATATTAAGCGCCCTGATGGGCGTCAGCGTGTTGACCCGGTTCCTGACCCCGGTGGTCGCCGACTACTTGGGTGCGAAACGAGCCATGGCGACCATGTTCGTGCTCCAAGGACTGCCGGTGCTGATGCTGTTTTGGACCCAAGAACTGTGGCAGTTCTACTTGTTCGCCGTGATCTTCGGTATCGGATATGGCGGCGAAGGGTCGGCGTTTCCCATCATTAACCGGCAATACTTCGGCCGGGGGCCCATGGGCCGCTCTTTCGGATGGCAGCAGGCCGGAGCGGGTACGGGAATGGCGGTTGGCGGTTGGATCGGCGGGGTGCTCTACGTGATTTCCGGGTCTTACGACGTTACCGTCATCTTGTCGGTGCTGGCCAGCGTGGCCGGGGCCGCGTTGATCCTAACCATGCCGCCCACCGCCAAACTGTTGATTCCCAATTGGGAAGACGCCCTTTCGCCCAATATCTCTACGGAACCGCCCCGTCCCATCCCCGCCGGCGACTAGCGGGATCAGCCGGGCATCCCGTCCATCTTCAGCCCAGCGTTAAGCTCGTCTCCCCAGCTTAGATCCCCGCGTCCTTGGCTGCTTGGGCTGCCTCTGGGTCGCTCGCTCTAAGGGCAAAATAGTCGATCTTGGGCGCGAATATATCCAGCAGCCGCCGCAATTCCGCCACCGGCGTGGCGTGCTCGTCAACCCGCAGATCGACCCTGCAGAAGGCGTCCGAGGCGTAAACCAGCAAAGCCGCCGAGTGGTAGGGGGTAGAGTCTTGAGCCTCCCCGCCGGCCTCTTGCCCGGCTTCCAGCGCCCGGAGCAAACGCTCCTCCAGATCCAATTGTGGCGCTTCCAGGAACACCGCCGCCATCGCCTGGACCACTCCTTCTCCCACCAGTCCGTTGCCCATGGCGACGTGGTCCCGCCCGGTGGTATGTCCAGCCCAAGGATTGTTCATGGCCCCGGTCCGGGCGGCGGAATTGCCATGGCGGTCTACCAATCCCAGTTGGCGACGTTCGATGTGGGGGTCGCTGGTCTCCAACTGCTGGAGCGCGCCTTTGGCAGGATAACCCAACTCCATCAGCCTCAAAGCGAACGGACCCAGGCCGGGGTCGGTTGACGCTTGGGTGGAGATCGCTCCCACCATCGGCTTCACGTAGGGGCACCGGGACCCCACCGTGATGTCACTAGTGGTAATGGCAATCCCCAACATCCCGGTTCGGGCGCACCGGCCTATTATGGAAAAGGTATTGAACTCAATGCCTGGGATAACTCCCATGGCTAACCTCCTGATGGTCTAGACCAAAAGCTAGCGATGCGGGCCGCCGATGCTACTCCTCCGTACCACACACGTCCAGAGCGGTGAGGGCGAGTACCTTGGTGCACTGGACCATCTCGCTGATAATGACGCAGCTGTCATCCTCGCCATCGCCACCCCGGACCACGGCTGGGCCGTAAAGCAGACAGGGTATGCCGGCGTTCCACAGGTGGCAGGTGTCGTTGGCGGTGTAAGAGAAGGGCAATACCGCCCCGATCGCTTTGGGCGGCTCTCCGGTGACTTCGCGGTGGCTGCGGGTCACGGCTTGCACGATCTCCGCGTCCTTGGGCACGTCCAACGGGTCCATGACCAGACGGCGCCGGCCCTTAAAGGATTCCGGAGGTGGAATCTCGATCTCATATGATAGCTCCGGGTCCTCAGCGCCCAATGGGTCCAGGACCCGCCGGATGTCGGCGACGATGCCCTCCACCCTTTGGCCCGGCACGAAATGCACGTCCACGATGATGGTGCACAGGTCGGGTATGTAGGGCGGCTCCACCAGGATGTAGTCCTGGCCCAGTCCGCCGATAACGCTTCCCACGTTCAGCTTGGGGAGGTCCGGCATGTCTGCCCGAGGCTGGTAGGTAAACTCAACGCGCCCCAGGGCGTCGATCACCTTCGTCATCTTTTCCACGGCATTCACGGTGCCATAGGGCTGGCGGATATGTCCGGTCACGCCGTAGGTGTGGATCGCCATGTGCACGATGCCGGAATGGACGGTGACCAAGTTGCCCACGCCGAAGGGTTCGGCCACCACCGCCATGTCGGTACGAAATCCGCTTTCCATCAAGAAATGGGTGCCTTCGCCCCCCTGGGTCTCTCCCACCACGCAGGCAACCACCAGGTCGCCCTTCAACCGTACACCCGATCGCCGCACCGCTTCCGCCGCCTTGATGATGCTGGCTAGGCCGCCCTTCATGTTCTGGACGCCGTGGCCGTACAGACGGTCTCCTTCCACGACGGGAACCCAGGGATCGCGGCGCCAGCGGCGGGTCAGGGAGTTGATGTCGGTGTGGCCGTTCAGCATCAGGCTGGTTCCCCCGCCGGTCCCCTCCAGGGTGGCGATGGTTTGGAACCGCCCCGGCTCCACCTCCTGAAGGTCCACCTTGTACCCCCGGCTCCCGAAGAAATCGGCCAGGAAGGTGGCCACTGGGGTCTCTTCCAGCTTGAAACTGGGTATCTTGATTAGCTCACTAGCCAGATCGACAATGGCTTTCTCGTCGACTTGGTCAATCACTTTGGCTTGGTTTGGGTCCATGTTGGTGGTCCTATCGCCGTCTAGATGTTTAGGTCACGACTTGAATCTCGGCTCCCGTTTCTCCAGAAACGCGGTCATGGCTTCTTGGGGATGGCCGGTGGTGAACCCCAGGGCAAAGGCCTTGATGCTATATTCAGCGGATTGCTCGTCCCCCATCTCCAGCCATTTGACGATGATGTCCTTCTGGGCCGCCATAACTTTCGGGCTGATATTACGGAATTTTTCGGTGGTCTCCATAGCGGCGTCATGCACAGCGTCTTTGGCGACGACTTGATCCACCAGTCCCATCTCCAGAGCTTCTTGAGACGTTACGGAGTCTCCCGTCATGATGAGCCGCCGTGCACGCCCCAGACCGATGGTTTTGGGCAGCAACGACGCCTCGATAACCGAGGGCAGACCCACCAGCACCTCGGGCAAGCCGAATATGGCGTCCTCCGAGGCGATGCGTATGTCGCAAGCCAAGACCAACTCAAGAGCGCCTCCCAGGCACGGGCCGGTGATGGCGGCGATGACGGGCATCGGCAAGGTAAGCACCTTGCGGATCGCCCGATGCAGGGTACGGATGAATTCCTCGGCCGATTGCGGCGTCAGGTCTCGCATATCATGGAGGTCGACCCCCGCGGAAAACGCCCGCTCCCCACCGCCCCGCAGCACCACCGTCGTGACGTTAGCGTCGACGGCAACCTCATCCAGCCCGTCGATCAGACTTTGAAAAAGCTTCAACCCCAGCAGATTCAGATCGGTGCGTCCTTCCAGACTCAGGATCGCCGTGGATCCCTCTAGCTGGGTGGATACTTGGGACATGGGTACAACTCCTAATTGGCTTTATACGACGGCGGCCTGGGCCTTCTCTTTTTCCTTGAAGTGGGGAATCACGTACTTTCCGAACAGCCGTATGGTGTTCATCACTTCTTCGTTGGCGGCAGGGCCGATGGCGGAGAGAAGAAACACCTGCTCTACTCCCATGGCCTCATAGGATTCATAAAACTTAATGCAGTCGTCGGGAGTACCAACGCAAAATTTCGTGCCCTGCCGGACCACGTCGGCGGGTGTGGGATCTCCGGGGTGCGGCCCGGCGGCCAAGTGTTGATCCCGCTCATAATAACCTTGGTAATCCGGCGGTACCGATGCCGGATCAACCCCCCGCCATACCAGCCGGGCCCGTTCTCTCTGCTGATTCAGGTACCAGGCCACCAACTCGGTACCGCGCTCTTCCACCACCTTACTGCTTTCGTGGCAGTAGCCGGCGGTCATCAGGGCGTTCTGGTGGTTGACGTGGATGCCCTCGTGCGTGGAAGCCTTGACCGTCTTGTTATACAGTTCTAGAACCTCGGCAACCTTCTCCGGTCCGCCCTCGCTGCCCACCAGAGCGCCCAGTCCCATTTCGCCGGTCAATCTGGTTGTTTCCTCACTGGCGCAGGCCGACCATAGGGGTGGGTGGGGTTTTTGCAACGGTTTGGGCAAGACTTCTCTAGGGGGAATCTGGAAGTACTGCCCTTCGTAGGAAACGACCTCTTCGGTCCAGATCTTGGGCAATACCTGAGCGTATTCCTCCCACATACCCCGAGTGTCTTTTAATCCCGAGCCGTAGGGGGTCAACTGGTAGGGGTAGCCGGTGCGGCCGATACCAACGTCGACCCGGCCATGGCTCAATATATCCAGGGTAGCCATCCGAGACGCGGTGTGCAGGGGATGATGAATCGGAGCCAGGACCACGCCCACGCCCATGCGGATGCGGCTGGTCCGCTGACTGACCGCGGCCAAGGTCAAGTCCGGGGCGCTGTTGTGGGACCATTCGGGCCGGAAATGATGCTCCGAGAACCACACGCTGTCGTAGCCGACTTCCTCGGCATACGCGATCTGGTCCAAGGCCTCCCAGATGCGCCTGGCTTCGCTCTCCTCGGTCCAGGGTTTGGGCACTTGGATCTGATAGAAAAGGCCGAATTTCATGGGATCCCTCCGTCGATCTTCCCGTCGATCTTCACGCCCATTATATGTTTTGAAGCCACTCCGTCAACGGCGGCGTGAAAAGGGGAAGGGAAGATTGACGTCCCGGCACGCCATGGGTATATTCAAGCTCACGCCGGGCTGTCATGAACATAGCCTAGTACAGCACCCTGTTAATTGTGATGGATGCGAATCACCCCCATCCCTTCGTCTGCGCTCAGGGCAGGCTCTAACCTTCCCCCGTCAAGGGGGAAGGGATTTGGCCTCGCCCCTTTACGGGGGAGAGTTAGAGAAGGGGTGCTGGTTCATGCATCCAAGTCATCTATAAATGTTACTAGTACACGGAAGCTGAACCCAAAGGAGGGAACAATGGCCCTAACCCAAGAGCAGATCGCGGCCACACCGAAGGCCTTAGCGGGCATACGGGTCGTGGATTTTACTTGGGTAAGGGCAGGCCCTTGGGCCACGCGCTGGCTGGGCGCTCTGGGAGCCGAGGTCATAAAGGTGGAGTGGCCGCTGAACGAGCGGGGCCGGACCAGCGGCCCGACACCGCCCGGCGTTACTCAAACCCTCAACACCTCGTCCAACTTCAACGATACCAACGCCAACAAGAAGGCAATCACCGTCAATCTGCGCTCCGAACGGGGCCTGGACTTAATTAAAAGGCTCATCTCGGTATCCGACGTAGTTGTCGAGAACTTCAGCGCCCGGGCACTGAAGAGTTGGGGCCTGGGTTACGACGAGATGTGCAAGCTCAAGCCGGACATCGTCTACGTCTCCCAATCCGGGTTCGGCCATACCGGGCGGCACAGCAACTACCTCACCATGGGACCCATCGCCCAGGCATTCTGCGGTTTAACCTTCCTATCGGGACTGCCCGGCGAGCCCCCGGCGGGCTGGGGCTGGTCCTACTTGGACGACACCGGCGGCATGTACATCGCATTTTCCACCATGACTTCTCTATACCGGCGCAACATGACCGGCCAGGGCCAGCACGTAGACCTTTCCCAGATGATCATGGGCGCTACCCTGAACGGATCAGCGATGCTGGACGCTTCGGTCAATGGGCGGCCATCGCAACGGGAAGGATTTCCACCGGGCAACCGCGCCCATTGGCCCGGAACTCCCATGCTCAACAATTACCGTGGACCCACGACGGCCCCACACAACGCCTACCGGACAAGTGGCGGCGGCTACAACGACTGGTGCGCCATCACCTGCTTCTCCGAGGAGGAATGGCGGCGCTTGGTGGGGGTGATGGGTTCTCCCCAGTGGGCGGCTTCGCCCAAGTTCGCCACCCTTGGGGGACGGCTCGAACACCAAGAAGAACTGGATCAGGGTATCCAAGAGTGGGCCCAAACCCTTGAGAAATACGACTTGATGGAGAAGTGCCAGGCGGCGGGCGTTCCCGCGATGCCGGTGCAAAGTACCGAGAATAGGGTGGAGCACGACCCGCAACTCCGCCACCGGGAGATATATAAGGAGTTGGACCACCCGGAACTGGGGCTGCGCAAGTTCCAAAATGCTCCCTTCAAGCTGTCCGAGACTCCGGCTCAGATCTTCCATGCCGCTCCCCTCATCGGCCAGCACAACCAGGAGATCTACGAGGGCATGTTGGGTCTCAACCACGAGGCGTTCGTATCCGGGTACGAAGACGGCACCTTCTGGCCGAAGACCATGGACCGCTATCCGTACATGGACGACATGATTAACGCCGGGCCTATCCCATTTACGGGCCCGGGCGCCGCATTCCAAAATGGCGAAAAGCCGAAAGAGACCATCGACGCTGATCCTCAACCCGGCCCCTTATCCGGCTTGCGGGTTCTGGAGTTGGCCGATGAAAAGGGGCAGTTCTGCGGCAAGTTGATGGCCGATCTTGGGGCCAATGTCATCAAGATTGAGCCCACGGGAGGCGAATCCACCCGGATCGTCGGGCCGTTCTTGGACGATATTCCCCACCGGGAGCGCAGCCTTTCGTTCTGGCACTACAACACGTCGAAACTGGGAATCACCCTCAACCTGGAGACCGAGGATGGACGGGACCTGTTCCGGCGACTGGCCGCCACGGCCGACGTCATCGTAGAGACGTCTGCTCCAGGTTACATGTCTTCACTGGACCTTGGATACGAGAAGCTCGCCGAATCGAACCCTCGGCTGATCATGTGCTCGCTAACCCCCTTCGGCCAAACCGGGCCATGGCGGGACTTTTTGAGCAGTGATTTGCTTCACATGGCGGCGGGCGGGCAAATGGGCTGCTGCGGTTATGATACCGGCGAGGTTGCGGGCGATATTCCCATCGCTCCCGGCGGCGGCAACGCCTGGCATACCGGTAGCCACTATGCCTACATGGCGATAATCGCCGCCCTGGTATCCCGCACCGGCTCCAGGCGAGGCCAGTACATCGACGCTTCGGTGCACGACGCCTGCGCCCTCACCACCGAGATGCACGTAAACACCTACATTTATCGAGGCGAGGTAGTACAACGCCTAACCGGCCGCCACGCGGGGGCCACCCGGACTGTTCCCACCCAATTCCGCTGCAAAGACGGTAAGTACGTGAACGCCGGCGCTGCCCGGGTTTCGTTCCGCCAGTTTTCGGTTCTGACCGAATGGATGGACAGCCATGGCTTGGCGGGAGACCTCCTGGACGAACGCTACAAGGACCCCAAAGTGTTCTCAGATAGCTCCGCCCACATCAACGAATTGTTGATTAATTTCGTCAGCAACTTAACCAGGGATGAGGTGGCCCATGGCGGCCAGGAACGGGGGTTCAACTGGGGAGCGGTGCGGACTCCCGATGAGCTGCTGGATGAAGGACACCTGAACGATCGAGGATTTTGGGTGGACGTGGACCATCCCGAACTGGGCCGAAGCTTCAGATACCCCGGCGCGGCCGGCATCTACAACGGCTCCCCCTGGCGGATATCCAGCCGGGCCCCTCTTATCGGAGAGCACAACGTGGAGATCTATTGCCAGGAGCTAGGGCTGCAACGGACGGAGTTGGCTTACCTGGCGGAAGCGGGAGTGGTTTAGGTCGCCAATAACAACACCGGATAGACAAAATGGACCGCTCTTTATCGAGCGGTCCATTCGTTATGGTTCTGATGCGGGAGAACCGCTTAGAAAAGGGCCAAGGGATTTACGGGGGAACCGGTGGCGTTCTTGAAACGCAGGGGCGCCACGTTGAACATGAACTCCCAACGGTTCAAGCGTTCGCAGACCTGCACCAGCTCTTCGCAGTTGGCCGCGTCTATCAGCCACAACCCCATCCCAACTATGCCCACCTTATGCACCGGCAGTCCCAGCTTGGGATAGCCGCTGGGGTCAACGTCTTGGGAGGCGTCACCGCTGACTATGGAAACGCCTCTTTCCCTGAGCCAGGGCAGGGTCTCCGCATGCAGACCCGGACGCCCGGAGGTTGGCGGCCCTTCCTCCAACCGGCGCTTGTACCAACCTAGGCGCAACATCAGGGCGTCGCCTTCCTCTATCCGCACTCCGGCCGCCTTTTCGGCGGCTTCCAAGTCTTCAACGAACACCGGCTCTCCGGCATCCAGCCACTTCTTACCCTTGAGCTTGGCGATGTCCAGTAATACACCCCGGGTTACGATTCCGTTCTGAGCAGCATCGATGTTCAGGCTGGTCGCCTTGGTGTCTGAACCAACTTCGGACGCGGGACGGCCGTTGTACATCTTGCCGTTCCAAACCTGGTGGCAAAGGGCGTCCAAGTGGGTGATAGTCAGACCGTGAAAAGAAAAACCGATGAAGTCCGAGGTACCGCCCGAGCCTTCCGCCGGGACAGAATCCCCGGCTCGGACCATGTAATGCAGCGGAGGGATGCTGGTAACATCGGCCGCCATCTCCGGCACGATGAGCCGTGAGCAGGTGACGCTGATGCCTTCCTTCACCAGTCCGGCGGCCTGGGCCCGCTTGGCGTCGGTGATCAAGTTCAGGGTGCCCATCTGGTCGTCGGCGCCCCAACGGCCCCAATTGCTGAGCGAGTCCATCCAACCGATGACTTGTTCTTCCGAAGGGATCTGCCGGGTAGTCATGTGGCCCTCCCGAAACTTGCTTATACTCTGGGCGAATTTTGCGCCGTCCGGCACGGCGTGTCCAGTGCTTAGTTGGAATCGTATCGGCTAACGTCGCGGTGGTCCTTGAACGGCGCGCGAGCATCCGGAAAATGCAAAGGCTTCCCGATCGCGATATACGCTCGGCTTGTTACCGCCGTTCCTGCGCGCCCAACCGCAGGCATCAAAAAAGCCCCTGAGAAGTTCCCAGGGGCTTCTAGTATCTGATTTAGCCGGCTACTCGGTAACGGAACCGTTCTTCCGGGTCACCAAAAATGCTTCAACATCCTCTTGTTTGAACCGGCGGTATCCCCTGAACCCGATGCGGTAGCAACTAAGCAGCCCCGAATCAGCCCATCGGCGAACTGAGTGCGGATGGGCGCTTAGCCGCCGGGCGACCTGAGCCACGGTCATTAAGCTGGCCCGATCGTTCGCATGATTATAGGTCCCCAGGTTGATCCCTACTGCTGATCTTACCATTCGCCCCCCCTCCAGACATCAAGCTTTGCACCGGGTTGCCTCAACCCAAACAGTATCAACCTGGCATTGTGCGGACAATCGGGATATCACGCAAAATAATACAAGAAATCCCTCAGAATCGGTTAGGTATTGTTAAGCATTATGAACTCCCGGCGATTGACCGCGCTCTGCCGGGGTGCCAAATATCATTGGCCTGCCCAACCCATGATTCGTTCATGGCGTCCGCTGGGGACGAGTCGTGGAAGTTCAAGTATTTTATGCACTGAGGTCTTGCCGTTATGTTTGGAATAGATAGCCTGGCCGCTTCTACCAAAGTATTGGTTCTGGCAATATTGGTGGTTCTGGTGGCGTCTGCCACCGGCTCCCACGTTCCTGCCACACATGCCGCGGGTCCGTTTAGCGATGGAACGTTCGCCAACGCCGATTGGGACATAACGATATTCAAGACCGTAACAGCTAGCTCCGCTTCCCGCACCCAAGTGAATAGCGGGGGAGACCCGGGTGATTACCAACAGATCACCCATGTTATGGCTGGTGTTGGGGCCGTACACTCAGTGCACATCAATCCAAGCGCCACCCACGATCCGGGAACGGATGGTGCTATCGCGTCGATCGACTATTCTGAGCGGGCACGGACCGACTCCACCGAATTTAATACTTTTGGAGCAGTCCCCGGGGTCGCCCTTCGCCAAGATAGCAAGATTTACGCCCGCTTCCTCGCCTGTACTCAGCCCGACTGCTCGGGGCTGCCCGGTACCATACTCCCGGCGCCGCCTGCCACTCCCTGAACTACCATCAGCGCTGCAGGTCTAACGCAGGGTCTATTCTGCAGAGTGATTGTGGGGGACAGGATTGCGGTGAAAAACCGAACTTTACGGCCAGCGGCACCACGATCGAGTTCGGACATGCACGCGCATCTTCCCACACCGGCGCCAGCACCTCCACAAGAAGCACTGGCATAGACAACTGGAGCGTAACCGTCAATATCGTCGCCCCACCGGCACGATGGTACGTATAAGGTGGCGCGTCTGAGAACGTCGAGGTCCGAGTGTCCAGTGTTGGACTCCCCGTCTCTCCGGCGACGACAGGGACCGTGACCCTCAGGGACCCGGATGGGAACGTGGTCGACACCCAGTCCGACACCGGCTTAGGCATCGATATCCTGGTCCAAGGTTCTGTTCCGGGGGCGGGTCTCTGGTCGGTGGAAGTATCCGGGATGGACCACCATTACGTGGTCGAAAAGCTTTCCGGATCTGACAATGGCATATACGCCACCTGGCTCACCTTCGGCGCGGGCAAGGTTGACGGCACGGTGCAGCGAGGAGGACTACCGTTCACCGGGAACTTCACGGTGAAAATCACCAACCTGGCAACCGGTGGCGTGACTACCGAGCCGCCCACCGGAAACTTCTCCGGGGATGCGTTCAGCATAGTTCTCCCAGTAGGCAGCTACTCGGTGCAGGTGATTCCAGACTCGCCTCTGTTGGCAAGCAACATCGAACCCGTACACGTAACCTGCAAAGCCGGCACCATACTGCACTTTGAGATTCCGAACCGGGACCCCGATGCGGTCGCGACAAACGTCACCATCAATGAAGGCGATGACCTGACGCTGGATGGAAGTGGTTCGAGCGATCCTGATGGCGATTCTATAGCCGGCGAGTGGGACTTCGATGGCGATACTCTCGCCGGACTGACCGTCAATATTCTGTCGGCCGGAAGTCTAATCATCCAGGACGACCTGAGCAACGAGCCGGCGACACTGATCGTAACCGACCAACCCTTCGGGGCTACTGACGAAACAACGATCAAAGTCACAGTTCTGAACGTCGACCCGGTGATAACCGGGCTGGATGCACCGATGATGGTCTTCGTTGACCAGCCATTGGTGCTCAACGGCACCTTCACTGACGTGGGCGTTCTCGACTCCCACACGGTGGCCGTGGATTGGGGTGACACAACCACCTCTGGCCCCACGGCCGCGACTAGCCCATTCAGTGCCGGCCATACCTACATTGTCGCTCAGGGCGTGACCACCATCACCGTCACGGTTACCGACGACGACGGTGGCGTTGACACCGCGACTGTGGAAGTAATCATAAAGGCGGCGGGTAAAATGACCGGTGGCGGCAGGGTCGACACCGGCGAAGTGGAGGAACCCAAAGGCAAGGGTAAGGGCAAGCCAAAGGCTATTCACACCAGCCACGGCTTTAATCAGGTCGTCAACTCAGACGGCTCCTTCAGTGGCAACCTGGAGTACAACCACCATGGGACCGGCGACAAGTTCCACGTGAAGGACTTCACGTCCATCGTCTTCACCGACGATCCGGCGCTGGACCCCGGCAATCCTGAGGCCAAGTTCGACACGGCCCATATATCAGGCACTGGCAAACTCAATGGCGTCGAAGGTATCGCGTTCACGGCAGTGATCACCGACGACGGCGAACCAGGCCGAAGGGACACATTTACCATCACCTTCCCAGGTGGAGAAAGCCCGGACATCAGTGGTGTCCTGAACCAGGGTAACCACCAGGCCCACGGGGAAGACGAAGAGTAATCCTCGAGTCCAGCTAAGAAGAGAGGGCCGGCCCCACCAAGGCCGGCCCTCTTTATGTATACATACCGTGTGGGGTCCCGGCCGGTCTAGGGCCGTAGCTAACCCCCATCATTCAATGCCTGGTTTCCCATGAAGGGGAGGCGAAAGAACTTGAATGGGGGACGGCGCCTTCGCGTCATCGGGCCTTGCCGAGACCTCCTAATCACTGTTAAATACAGCAATCGCAATATATGCAGGAGATTTACGATGGCATTTTCCTGGGAGAAACTTGAAGTAAACGGATCCGAGATGCCAGTTTACATGACGGTGCCCGATGGGGACGGTCCTTTTCCCGCCGTTGTCGTCATCCAAGCCGCCGATGGCGTAGATGAGTTCATCCAAACCATCGCCGGCCGGCTGGCTGACGAAGGCTACGCCGCGGTCGCCCCCTCCCTCTATCACCGGACGACTGCAGAGATCGAGAAAGCCAAGGGCAAAACCCGCCGCCAATTGCTTGACGACCCGGAAATAATCGCCGACGTAAACGCCGCCGTGGAATTTCTGCGGCAACACCCTTCGGTAGACCGCGACAGGATCGGGGTCACCGGCTTCTGCATGGGAGGCCGGGTGGTCTGGCTGGCGGCGGCCACCAATCCCAAATTCAAGGCCGCGGTGCCTTATTACGGCGGATTCATGATGGATTGCTGGGGCGAGGGTACCCAAAGTCCCTTCGATCTAAGCGATGGCATTAATTGCCCCATCATGTATCACTTCGGCGAGATCGACCGTAATCCATCCCTGGAAGACATGGCCAAATTTGACGAACAGTTGACCCGGTTGGGCAAGCCCCACCAGTTTTACACCTACCCGGACGCCGATCACCGCTTCGCGGACTTCACGTTTACCAACTACCAAAAAGCGGCTGACGAGCTTGCGTGGAGCCGTACCCTGGAATTCTTCGCGGCCAACCTGAAAGGGGCGTCTGCCGCATAACTTCGTAGTTCCGCTTCAAAGATTGGAGGCCGGTCATGCCGTACATGCTCTATGAAAGATACCCTGCGGGTCACTACGCCATTTTCACCATGAACCGTCCGGACCGCCTGAACGCCCAGGGCGCGGTGATGCGAGAAGAGTTGACATCCGCTCTCGCCGAGTTCACCCGCGACCCCGAAATGAGGGTTGGTATCGTCACTGGAGCGGGCAGGGCGTTCTCCGCCGGGGCCGACCTGCGGGAGATGGCCGAAAGAGACGCGGCGGGCAACCAAGAGGATCAAGCCCGGCTAGCGGAGATGCCACCGGAAGTGCGGATGGAAGGACTGCGCCAGGGCCAACCCTTCTCCAGAAACCCCAAACCCTTCATCGCGGCGGTCAACGGACTGGCCATAGCGGCGGGCATGGAACGCGCGGCCGACTGTGACATCCGCATCGCCTCCACCGAAGCTTATTTCGCGCTGTTTGAGGTCAAGCGCGGTATTCTGGCCAACTACGCCATGAACAATCTGGCTCGGGTGATGCCATTCGGTGAAGCGATGTACCTGATGCTGACGGGCAATACGCTGAGTGTGGAAGAAGCCCACCGGCTTGGCTTCGTTCACGAGGTTCTGGAACCGAACCAACTGATGTCCCGGGCGGTGGAAATAGCCGAGACCATCGGCGCCAACGCGCCATTGGCAGTCCAAGGAACCAAGTCGGTAGCTCAGTTTTGGCATCGCTTCGGGTTGGAGGAATCGTTGCAGCTGAACGCCTGGGTGTCTCAGCGCGTCCTGAATTCCGAGGACGCCAAAGAGGGACCTCTCGCTTTCTCCGAAAAACGCCCCCCCGTCTGGAAGGGCCGCTAGCTAGGGGAAACAGGGGCGGGCGGGCGCAGGGCTTGGGCCGGTATCCAACGCCGGGGTGGCGCTGCTGCATCCGCGGGGCGCATCGCCGTTGAGCCGTCAGTTGTTAGCAGGTATCTCGTCGTTTGCATAAATCAGACGTTCCAGTTGAATTTTCAACTCCTCCAACGACTGTTCCCCAAAGTTGCGAATCTGGAGTAGTTCTTCGTCAGACATGTCAAAAACTTGACCCAAGTCGGTAACCTGACCCCTCTTCAAACAGTTCAGGGTTCTAGGAGATAGCTCCAACCGTTCAACTGGCTCCAGAAAAATTTCTGGACCGGCGATTCTTGTTAACAGCAGGCGTTTGATACTGGTCGCATCTGGAATCTTCCAGTGCGGGTCCACAACCGTTTCTATGAGGTCCTGAAAACCTCTTGGTGGTACGGCGCCCCGCCGGAGCAACTCCCGCACAATCTCCAACTTGCCCACACCGGCAGCAACTTGGAGGAGGCGTTCCAACGGAGCCGGGGGTTCTTGAGATCCGGGGGTGTCCTGGTGTAGCAGTTCTTCCAAGGCCAAGGTATAACCGTGGACCCTCCAGCCTCCCAGGCTCACGTGCTCGGCCCGATCAGCCCCGTATCCATTCGGGTCTTCATCCGGTTTACCCTGACCCTTGGCCTCGAATGAAGCGATGCTGCCGTCGGCAGGCCTGGTACCAAAAAAGGCGACGGGCGCCGTGGTGTCCCGGTCACCGGTGACTGGGACACCACAGCCACCGCTGTATGCGTTGATCAATCGTAGTACGCATGGCGGTGTTCCATCCGGAATCTGGAATGGCTCACCTACGGTGAAGATGTCGGGATGATAGAATGCGTCATCGTGGCTTTGGTAGGTCTCGGTCTTACCGCGGTGGAACAATTTGACATCCCGGCCCATCACGGCGTACGCCCGGTAGAGATACAAGGCAGCATCGTGGTCCACCAGCTTGGCCCCGGCGTCGGCCAACAACTGCAAGATCTCCCCATCACCGTTATTGGCGGCCAATTTTATCGAGTCCCACCAGCCGCCCCCGCCGAAGGGACCTATCCCGCTCATGCCGGATCTACATTCAGCCTCTGCGCCCAAAAGCAGGCGCACTATACCGGCACGCCATTGGCGGTAGCCGCATGCAGTGCCGTGGCGGTATCGAAAGATTCAGCGTCTACGTTCTCGCCGTGGTCGATCAAGAGTTGAACGATCTGCTCGTGCCCTTCTGCCGCGGCGCCCATACGCGCGGTCCAACCAGCCTCGTCGGCGGTATCCACTGAATCGCCCGAGTTCAAGAGCTGACCGCACGGCCCCAGATCGCCCGCACGGGCAGCCCGCATCAACGGCGTGATGCCCAGTTTCTCCCAAGAGATTTCAGACGCGTCATTCGATGCGGACTGACCGTCTGCATTCGAAGTCATAGTCCGACCCGTCTACTGCTCGGATTGACTCGGTTCGGTTCGAAGATTATTAGAACAACTCAGTCGGAACCGCCACCCCTTGGAAGTCAGCGTCTTCCAACTTGTCCACCGGCTCCATCCCTGCCTGCGACATGTACTCGTACAGTTGCTTCAGGTGGTGCACGGAGTGCCCCAGGGCCAAGTCCATCAACTCAGCAGTGGTCTTCCGTCCCATGTAGGTCTCGAGGACCTTTTCCAAGTCCATCTGGGCCGGACCCGTTAAGCCGTGTTTCACCCGGCTGAGAACATCCTCGCCGTAGACTGCGATCTCCTCGAATCTTACCTTGTCCAGTACATCTTCAGCGTGGCGGCCTCGGTCATCGAGGTTGTAGTGGCCAGTTTCGTAAGCGTTCAGGGCTCTGTCCGGCCTATCGAAGATGTGGAAAGTAAATTGGCCGAGCGTACGCTTGCGCTCGGGACAATTCCATCCCAGATACTCGTCCGGGAGTTGACGCGCCGCGCGGCCGGCCGCCACCAACACCGTCTCGTATTTCTCGATCATGGCGGGCGGGGACACCTGAGATACTTCACTATTCAGCTTGAATACGCGAGCGAGCTCCTTGGGGTTGAACCCGATTATTACCTCGTCTCCCCAGATCGTCACCGGGACCGCTTTGATACCCAGCTTCAGCAGTTCTTCCATGGATTCCGGATCGTGTTCGACATCGCCGTCTACGTACTCGATACCTTGGGACGAAAGAAACTCTTTCGTGCGGCCGCAGGTGAATCAACCAGGGCGGAAATACACTTTAGGATCAGGCATTCTCATCACTCCCATACTGAGTACTGAGTTTTTTAAGTTCTCCGGGCTCCATTCTAGCACCTTGCTCTACGCTAAACGATTTACGCTCGTACCATCGCACCGGCGTGATACACTCTACGCAAACCGTTCAGGAGGAAAACAATGGCTGGTTTCAGGGGCGTATATCCCGCGTTAATCACTCCCATGACCGCTGGTGGCGAGCTCAATGAGGCGGCGCTTCGGGAGGTCATCGAGTTCAACATCCAGGCCGGAGTGCATGGATTCTGGGTAGCCGGAGGCACCGGTGAGAGCGTGCTTCTGGAGGACGAAGAAAACATGCGCATCGCCGAGATCGCGTCCGACCAGTCGCGAGGCAGGATCGAGAACATAATGCACGTCGGCGCGGCCACGACGGCGCGGGCCGTCAAGTTGGCCGAACACGCCGCCAAGTCCGGTGTTGAGGCGATCTGCTGCGTGCCTCCCTTCTTCTACCGGCAGAGCGACGAAGCCATCGTGGAGCACTACAAAGCCGTGGGCGCCGCCGCCAACCTACCGCTGTTCGTGTACAACCTGCCCCAGGCCACCGGTGTGGAGATCACGCCGGAGATGATGCAGAAGATTCAGGACGGCGTGCCCCAACTGAAGGGGCTGAAGCACTCGGCCGTGACCTTCGCCAACGTTCGCGCCTTCTCCAACATGGGACTGCAATGCCTCGTCGGGAACGCCATGCTCATGCTGCCGGCGCTAACTATCGGCGCGTCGGGATGCGTGGACGGTCCTCCCAACGTGGCTCCCGAGCTTTGGGTCGAGATCTGGAACGCCTACAACGACGGTGATATCCACCGGGCGGAGGCAGCCCAAGAGAAAGCCAGCCAGGTCACCGATCTGGTCCGGAGCATCGGCCTGCACGCCGGCACCAAGGCAATCTTAAGCGAGAGACTTGGCATTGATTGCGGCGCCCCGCGCCCGCCCGGTCAGCCCATCACCCCGGAGCAGCGCACCATGATGCAGAAAAGGTTGAACGAATTGGGCATCGGCCGGGCAGCCGTCGCCCAGTCCGGCGATTAACAACGCGCTGTTCCCGCTGAATTCCAGGCTAGCTAAAACAAAAGACCCGGGATGCTTATCGGCATTTCGGGTCGATTTTCGTTCAGTGGTTTGAATGGGTTGTTAATCGGGCAGCATCGTTAAGTGCATGCGGGAACCCAGGGTGGTTTCTGTTTCGAAGTACAGCACCTGCTGGCGGACCGAATTGGTAATGGGCGTGTCGGCCACGAACTGCAGTCCCCTTTCCTGGCAACCTCCCATACACGACGGGATGTCTCCAACCACGTACCCTACGTGGTCCATGTCGTGGACGTCGTCGGACATACTGGAGGTGTCGGGCGGCTGGATAAGCTCTACCTGGACCTGAGCGAAGTTCACGAATGCGTTGCGCCCTCCGGTGCGGGACGGGCCGCCGCCAATGAGCTCACCCTGGAAGTTGTCCACGTACCAGGCGACGGCCTTGTCTAGATCCTTCACCCGGTATCCGGCGTGAACGATGCGCTGGATCTCCGTCCCGTCTCCGGGCGCTGGGTCATCGCTCCCCGATGGCAACTGGGTAAGGTGGACAAGAACTCCGTTGGTGGTAGAGGAGTCGAAGTATCGTAGTTGCTGCCCAATGATATTGGTGAATGCGCCGGGCCCGGCGAACTTGAATCCTTTAGCGGTCAACTCCGTCATGGCCTGCTCAATGTCGGCCACCACGTACCCGACATGGTGCATGGCCACGCGGCCACTGGTTAGCCCGTGCTTATCGGTGGGCTCGATGAGCTCGGCCTCAACCCGGCCGAACCGCATATATGCGTTACGGCCGCCGCTGGGTACGGCGTAGCTCGCGTTGAGGGGGCCGCCTCCGCCGTTAACCGCGCCGAAGGACTTCTCGAACCAGGCCACCGTCTCGTCCAAGTCGGGCGTAAGGTATCCGATGTGTTGAATCTTTTGAAACACGATCACTCCGATGCCGAGTTGATTTTGAAGTTATATTACCGCCAAGCCTCCTTGCTGTCGATGCGGATCGCGCTTCAATACGCCGCATCCTACAGGAGAAGGAATGTTATGATTCACGACGATCCAGATTGATAACCGCGTGCGGTTTTCCGGGGTATTACGGTATCCAAACCGGCGGTGGATGAAGAGATGGGCCTGTTAACCAGCTTGCTCACAAACCGGATGCTGCTCAAGGCCATCTGGGTTCTCTGGATCATCCTGCCCTACCCGGTGCGAAAGCGAGTTACGACCGATGGTATTCGAACCCTGCTATATCTGAAGCGCGTCATGGGGATATACCGGCAAGCCGATCTAACGCCACCAAAGAAGATCTTCACCCTTTCTTTCTGGGGCGTTCCCCGCTTGGACCCGGAGCAATTCAGTTTGACGGTGGACGGTCAGGTAGCCCATCCGTTAAGCCTCTCCTTCGACGACTTGAAGAGCTATCCCGTCGTCAACCGGCAGGTTACCCTCGACTGCGTCGGGGGCCTCCGAAACATCATGGCGATGCGTGGAGTGTCCTTGGCGTCGTTGCTGGAGAGCGCCGAACCGATGCATGATGCGGACACTGCCGTCTTCCATTGCGCCGACGGTTACTTCACCACTCACCCCCTGGCGGACCTAGCGGAGACCGAGGCTTTCCTGGCCTACCAGATAAACGGCCAAGACACGCCCGTACACGGCTTCCCGCTGCGGCTCGTTTCTCCAAACAAATACGGCTACAAGTGGACCAAATGGGTGGTAAGGATAGAGTTGGCTTCCGGTTCACCCCTGGGGTATTGGGAACAACGCGGTCTACCCGACCGGGCCTGGGTGGGCGACATTCGTTAGCGCCCGGTTACGTTTCCGTGTCAGTTTAGCCTTGGTCCTCGAAATAAGGAGTTAGCAGCATGGCCACACTGGTAACCGGCGGCACCGGGTTCGTCGGGTCTAACATCGTGAAGGGGTTGGCTCAGGCGGGTCATGATGTCGTATGTTTCGACTTGAACGGTCCTGACCAACTCACCGAGAAGTTCATGAGCGAAGCGTCATCCAAAGTCAGCTTCGTTCAGGGCGACATGTTGGACCGGGGCATCGTCGAACGATTAGGGACCGGGCATTCCATAGACAAGATCGTTCACGCCGCCGTATTCACGGTGAACCGGGTCGAGTTGGAGACCCAACGTAGCCGGGACGTCGTTGCCATAAACATCGAGGGAACGGCCAACCTGTTGGAACTGGCCCGCACTTTGCACGTTAACCGCTTCGTGTACGTAAGCTCCGGAGCGGTTTACGGACCGTCCGCGACCGCAGACCAAACGCTGAACGAGGACGCGCCGCCAGTACCTCCCAACCTGTATGGCATCACCAAATACTCCAGCGAGCTTTTGACCCGGCGTTACGGGGAGTTACACGGTATCTCCACGGCCAGCGTCAGGCTCAGCACTCCCTACGGACCAATGGAGCGGGTGACTGGACACCGGGCGGTGATGTCGGTGTTCTACCAGTGGACGGGACAGGCGCTACGGGGCGAAATCATTCAAGCCGATAACATGGATGGTGGCCGGGACTACATATACGTTACCGACATCGCCGGCGGGATCCAGGCCGTCCTAGATGCCCCCACCTTGCCCCACGGTTTGTACAACTTGACGACTGGAATATGGGTCACCTACCGGGAAATTCTGGACGCTTTAACCGGGCTTGTCCCAAAAATCCAAGTAGCGGAGACAGCCTCGGGGAACAGGGAACCCTCCAGCGAAGGGGCTGACCGGGGTCCCCTTTCCGGCCACCGCCTGTTCCATGACCTGGGCTGGACACCGAAGTTCGACTTGAACACCGGCCTCACCGACTATCTCCAATGGCAACGGGACTCTTCGATTTTAGATTGACCGGGTTCGCGTCTTGATTGACCAGATTCACGAAAGGCCCGTATAGTAACGCCTATGAGCGGATCAGTCCTCCAAGACGTCAAAGTAATCGATTTAACCCACCACATTGCCGGTCCCTACTGCACCAAGCTGTTGGCGGACTTCGGCGCCGACGTCATCAAGGTGGAGCGGCCCGATGGCGGTGACTCCGGCCGGCGGTTGGGTCCCTTCCCCGAAGACGTCCCTCACCCGGAGAAGAGCGGCCTTTTTCTCTACCTAAACACCAACAAACGCGGCATCACTCTGAACCTAAAAGACCCCAAGGGCCGGGCCGCCCTGCTGGACCTGGTGCGGGACGCGGACATTCTGGTGGAGAGCTTCTCACCCCGGGTGATGCCTTCCCTGGGATTGGACTACCAAACCCTAAAACAGATCAACCCCGGCCTGGTAATGACCTCCATATCCAGCTTCGGGCAATCCGGCCGATACCGGGACTACCGCGCCTCCGAGTTGGTGCTCTACGCCTTGGGCGGCATGGCCTACGTCACCGGCGAGTACCACCGCGAGCCGGTCAAGCACGGGTACAACCAGGCCCAATACCTGGGAGGCATGGCGGCGGCCTCGGGAACAGTAGCGGCGCTGCTGCAGCGTTGGCGCGGCGGCGTTGGGCAGCAGGTGGACGTGTCGATCATGGAATGTGTTACCAGTACCCTCTTCAGTTCGGTCCTGGACTATACCTACGCCGGCATGGTCAACCGGAGGCAACCGATGGAGGGGAGCAGCCTGCGCTACCCGGTCCAGACCAAAGAAGGCTACATCCTGCCAACACCCGGTGTCATGGGCGACTGGGAAACCTATGCCGAGATGGCCGGGGTACCGGAATTGCACGACCCCAAGTTCGACACTCCGGCGGGCCGGCAGGTCCATTCCGATGAAGTGGACTCGTTGCTCAAGAGTAAGTGGCTGGAACAGACGGCCCAGGAGTGGTTCCACCATGCCCAAGAGTGGCGATTCCCCTTCGCTCCGGTGCAGACCATGGCGGACATCGCCGAGTCGCCCCAGTTGCGGGAGCGAGGCTTCTTCGTCGAGTTTCCCCATCCCGCCGTCGGCGCTCTAAAATATCCGGGAGCGCCGTTCCAGATGTCGGAAAGCCCGGGGCGCAACGGTCAACAAGTGAGGGCCGCACCCTTACTGGGCGAACACAACGAAGAAGTATTCAGCAGCCTGGGATACTCGCCCCAAGACGTGGCAGAACTTTGCAGCCAAAACCAAGTCCCTTCCCCCATTTCGGGGGAAGGTTAGGATGGGGGCCTAGTGGAAACTTTACCCCTCAGCGGCATCCGCATAATCGAGCCGGGCCAGGTCTGGGCGCTGCCCTACGCCATCGCTCCTTTGGCCATGTACGGGGCCGAGGTCATCAAGGTCGAGTCCACGGTACGCCCCGATTCGTCCCGCGGCGGCCCCCAGCCAGACAACCAGGTGGAGGGCGACGCCTGGAACCACGGCGGGGCCTATCACGAGGTGAACCGCAACAAGCTGGGCATAGCCTTGAACCTGAACACCCAGCGGGGCAAGGACCTCTTCAAGGAATTGGTCAGCGTTAGCGACGTCGTGGCTCAGAACTTCCCGCCCCGGGTGATGCGCAACTTCGGCCTGGATTATCCGGAGCTAAAAAAGGTCAAGCCAGACATCATCGTATTGGACTCCACGGCCTACGGCAGCACCGGTCCCTGGCAGAACTACATCGGCTACGGCTCTAGCATCCAGGCGGTAACCGGCCTCACCTACCTCACCGGTTACGAAGATGGCGGGCCGGTACAGGGAGGCATCCTCTACAACGATATATTAGGCGCGCTCACGGCAACTTATGCGATCCTGCTGGCCATCGCCCACCGGGAGCGGACTGGAGAGGGGCAGTGGATCGACCTTTCCCAGTACCAAGCGGGTGTGGTGCAGTTGGGAGAAGCGTTCATGGACTACACCATGAACGAAAGGATCCCCACCCGCCGGGGCAATAGCCATCCCAACTTCTCCCCCTACGGCATCTACCCCTGCTCGGGGGATGACTCCTGGGTCGCCATCACCATCACGTCCGATGCCGAGTGGATGAACTTCAAAAGAGCGGTGGGGGGAAAGTGGGTTGACGATGCGGAGTTGGAGACTACGGAAGGCCGCCTCCACCACCGCGAGAAGCTTGATGCAGATATCGGAAAGTGGACCTCTTCCAGAGACAAGCATGAAGTGATGCGCCAACTTCAGACAGCCGGCGTGGCCTGCGGCGCCGTGAACAACACTCGGGAGATTACGACCGACCCTCACTTAAGCGACCGGGATTTCTTCCGAATCTCCAACCACCCTGGGCCTATCGGACCCCGCCCGCACGCGGCTCCGCTGTTCAACCTGATGGGCGTTCAGTTGCCCCCCGACCGGTTGGCCCCCACTCTGGGACAGCACAACCGTCACGTATTGTGCGACATTCTTGGGTACAGCAATGAAGAGTACCAAGAGTTGGAAGAAGCCCGAGTTATCGGACATATCCCGGACAACCAAGGGGTAACGCCTCCGCCCGACCCGGAAGCCCTGCTGCGCATGGGATTTCTGGCCGAGTATGATAGGGATTACAAGAAGCGGTTGGGAATCGAGCGCGGCGGGACGGAGTAGAAGAAGTATCGATGAAAGTTACGCTGCTCGGGACAGGTACACCCGTCAACCCGAACCGGTTCCAGTTTTCAGCGCTGGTGGAGGTTGGTTCGGATCTGCTGTTGTTTGATGCTGGAGGGGGCGCTCTCCACCAGTTGCTAAATTCGGGAGTCGACCTGAGCCGGCTCGGCCCCATCTTCATCACCCATCACCCATCACCACTATGACCACATAAATGATTTGTACCCAGTCATCTTTGCGACGGCGACATTTGGGAGGATTGATGCTCTGCACATCTACGGGCCGGCCGGCACACGCCAGATAGTCGATGCTCTTCTCAACGGCGTCTATGGACCTGACATCCGGTTCCGCATAGAGGAAAACCGGGAAGTTCTCCGCCGGACGCAAGGTGGACACCAACGGCGGGAAGCAATCAGCGATGTCGCGGTCCATGAGATCGGTTCAGGAGTCGCAGCGGTCGGAGATGGGTGGCGAGTGATTGCCGATTACGTCCGGCACGGCGATTTCCCCGACGCCCCCGATTTTGACTGGCGCTGCCTGGGTTATCGTATCGAGTCAGGGGCCGAGGTCATCACGATCAGCGGCGACACCGTCCCCTGCCCCGGAGTCATCGGGTTAGCCCGTGACGCCGACCTGCTAGTGCAGTGCTGCATGTGGCCCGAAAGTGCCCTGACCAACCCCACCGTCCAGATTCTCACCGAATCTGTCCTGCCGACCACCACCCAGGCGGGCCAGATCGCAGCGGAAGCCGGAGTGAAGCGCCTAGTGCTGACCCACTTGAGCCCGTCCGTCAATGAGACAGAGGCGTTGGCGGATGTGCGCCAGCATTACCAGGGCGAGGTACTGTTGGGATCGGACCTCCTGGTCATAGAGTAAGCGCGTAACCGGCGATACCTAGCAAAAGAAGGAACAATAATGGACACTGTCATATACGAAAAGCGAACGCCCATAGCCTCGATCACGATTAACCGTCCCCATGTCATGAACGCTTGCGACCCGCCCACCACCGACTACATCTACGAGTGCGAGCAGAACTTCGACCAAGATCCGGACTTGAAGGTGCTGATCCTGACCGGCGCCGGCGAACGCGCTTTCTGTACCGGGATGGACCTCAAGGCGGCGGCGGCCCGTATCGCCGAGGGCGGCCCAGTAAGCAACGTGGTGCCTCCCTACATGAAGACTGATAAGATAACCATCGCCGCGGTCAACGGCTACGCGGTGGCGGGAGGTCTGGAGCGGTCCTTGGCTTGCGACATCCGCATCGCGTCGGAAAACGCCCAATTCGGTTGTTTCGAGATTCGCCGGGGCCTGCCCAACCCGCCGGACCCTCTCATCCGCCTGATTGGCTTCGGACCGGCTCTGCACATGCTGCTCAGCGGAGACATCTTTGACGCCCAGGAGGCTCTGCGATTCGGGTTGGTGACCAAAGTCGTCCCGCCGTCCGAGTTGATGTCCACCGTGGAGGCCCTTGCCCAACGAATGGCGGAGTATCCGATAGAGGTCTTGAAGGCAACTAAAAAGGCGGCGTTCACCGGCCGGGACATGGCAACTGAACAATCGGAGGCGTATGCCAGGGCCCTGTCAGCCCCACTTCGGGACTCTGATACCAGCCGGGAAGGAGTCACCGCCTTCGCCGAGCGGCGGAGGGCCAACTACGGCTAGGCTGTAGACTTAATCAGTCGTGATTAGCCGGGTATAATCGGGGACACGAATATCGCCATCACTATTCCGGTCACGACGGCGTAGCCGATGAACCCGATAACCGCAACCGCGATTGCCCGCCGGGTGGACGTGTAATCCAGGGCCTGCCTGATCGCGATAATCGCGGCGATCAACTGCCAAATGGTCGCGATGAAGAAGATAATAGGGCCGATCCCGGGCAAAAACCCAAAAACCTTGAACAGACCCGGCGTTTGGGCATAACCCAAAGTTCGCGCCAACTGCCCCCAGTTCGCGTGAGTTTCCGGAGTCGGAAGTATCTTTGTACCCACGACGTAGGTGATTCACGCCCAAAACGACCAGCCGGCCAACGCCGCCAGCAGTCCGAATACCCGGGCAGGGACACCGCCCACGCCAACGTTCCCGATGCCCGAAGCCAGAGACACTAACACAACCACCAACATTGCTTGTTTCGTGGCTGACGTGTCGGCCTCAACCTCTTCGTATGTCCCCGTGCGCAGCATAGCCGCGCCAATCATTCGTTGTAGCAAAACTTATTCTCCGGTTTGGAAATTGGACACAAATTTAATCGTGTTCATTATCCGGTCTCTTAAAATGCGGCGCCACCTTCTCGGCGAACAACCGCAGGCTGTGTTCGGTGTCGGCGTAGGGCATGGAGCCCAGGCGGAAGTGGATGATGATGCCGCCGACGCCGATATTGTCTACCTCTTCAAGGCGCTGGCGGACCGTTTCCGGCGAGCCGAAGATCAGTCCGTGATCGATAGAGTCCCGGGCCGCGCCGGTGACGGCGGCGGCTTGGGCGGCCCGCTCTTCTTCCGTGTTCATCCGGGCCCGGTTACCCGAGAGATAGGCGCGCATGGCCCGAAAGTGGGGCACAGCGATGGCTTCAGCCTCAGCGTCGGTGTCGGCGACGAAAATGTTGCGCCACACCCAGGAGTCGTCCACGCAGCGGGCCACCGCTTCCTCGTCGAAACCGGCCTCGAACATGGTGCTCCGGTACAGATCCATCCGTTCCTTGGTGGTCTGGTCGCTCTGCAGATTCATTAAGAACGGCCTTCCCTCCCGGGCCATCTCTAAGGTGGATTCCAGGCCGGAGCAGGCCCTTATAATGGGCGGGTGCGGCTTCTGGTATACCTGCGGGCGCAGCACGGGGAGCTCGACCTGCCAGTATTTGCCTTCATGCTTGTAATTCTCGGTGGTCCAGGCTTCGATGAGAATGTCTTCCACTTCCAGAAGCCGTTCGTGGGCCTCGTCAGGGTCGATGCCATAGCCACGGAACTCGTAGAAGTTGTAAGCCGTTCCCCGGCCCACGCCGACGATCATCCGCCCCCGGCTGATGTTGTCGATGAGGGCTATCTGCTCGGCAAATCTGATCGGGTGATGCAAGGCCATCTGAGCCACGGCGAAGCCGATCTTGACCTTCTTGGTTCTGGCGGCGATGGCCGCGGCGAAGGTCACCGGGTCCACGTACACACAGCCGCCGTCGAAGTGGTGCTCCGCCAACCAAACGGCGTCAAAACCCAGCTCGTCGGTCAGGACCGCTTCGTCCAAAGACTCCTCGATGACACTGAAATCGTCATCCGGAGATTTGCTCTCCGGGAATAGGAAGTTGCTAAACTTCAAAGTATCTCCTTAATCTTCGATATCGCCGCCAGGAACGGATTATGCGCCATTCGGGATGGTAACGGGCTGGGTGGCGGTAGTCAAACCCGGACCAGTCTTTTCTTCGGGGTGGCCGTGACTTACAGTATTGTGATGAAACAGATGACAAAGGAAGCATGATGTCCACAAGCCGGGTTTTGATAATGGCGGGAGGTATCTTGGGACTTCTGGGCGTTGTGGCCGGCGCGATGGGAGTACACGCTCTGCGAGATGTTTTGGATGCCAAGGCGTTAAACACTTTCGAAACCGGGGTGCGGTTCCAGATGTACCACGCTCTGGCGCTGTTGGCCGTGGGGTCGCTGGCCGGCCGGTGGAAAACGGGGTTTGTAAAATTGTCCGGTGTCCTATTTACCGCTGGAGTCGTTCTGTTCAGCGGGAGCCTGTATATACTTGCGATCACGGGGATCGGCGTGTTCGGGGCGATCGCGCCCCTGGGGGGCCTTAGCCTCATGGCAGCATGGACTTCCTTGATAGTTGGGGCCATTCGCCAAAGAGAGCCTTCCTAGCAACGCGGGGAAACCCGCTCCGAGGCTGTGATACTATTGGGCCTAGATATTCTGTTATGGAGGCCCAATCATGCCATTCGGCGGCAATGACTGGCACGCTTTGACCCAAGAATCCTCGCTGGAGCCGGACCTTCCCATCTGCGACCCGCATCATCACTTCTGGGACTTCCGGGCGGCTCGGATTCCCTACCAACGGTATCTACTCCACGAGTTAGCCGCCGACATCACCAGCGGCCACAACGTGCGTTCAACGGTGTTCGTGGAAGCCCGGTCGATGTATCGCGCCGATGGTCCGGAGGAGATGCGTCCCGTTGGCGAGGTCGAGTTCGTTCAGGGTCTGGCCGCCGCCAGCGCCAACGGACTGTACGGACCCGGCCGGGCAGCGGCAACCATCATCGGCCACGCCAACCTGAACCTAGGCGACCAAGTGGAGCCGGTGTTGCAAGCCTTGCAAGCCGCCAGCCCCAATCGATTCCGCGGTATCCGCCACTCGGTCACCTGGGACGCCGAGGTGGCGAATACCGCCGCGCACAACGCCCAGGGCCAATTGGGCGCCGACAATTTCCGGGCGGGAGCGCGGCTGCTGGCGAAGATGGGCCTGTCGCTGGAGGGTTGGCTCTACTTCCGGCAGTTGACCGAACTGGCGGACTTTGCCAAGGCCGTACCCGACCTGACTATCATCCTCAACCACGTCGGCGGCCTGATACGGGAAGGGATCTACGCCAACCGGGACGATGAAATTCTGCCCATCTGGCGCAGCGGCATAGCCGCCGTTGCCGCCTGCCCCAACGTCGTCATCAAGCTGGGCGGAATGGGTATGCCCGCCAACGGTTTCGACTGGCACACCCGGACTCAACCCATCGGCTCTGAAGAGTTGGCCGAATCCATGGCCCCGTTCATGAACTACTGCATCGAGCAGTTCGGCCCCGAACGATGCATGTTCGAAAGCAACTTCCCCGTGGACAAGGTGTCCTTCTCCTACAACATCATGTACAACGCCTTCAAGCGGCTGTCCAAGGACTACTCGGCCACCGAGCGGGCCGCCATGTTCCACGACACCGCGGCGAGGGTTTATAAGATAGACGTGTAGGCTCGGCGTCGAGGATTGACTCGACTGGCTAGCCAATATGGCCTAGGGCTTCCCGTTCCTCGACGGTCGCTATTTTGAATATCGTCCAATGCCTAAGTTGGGCTATGTCAAAGCCTTGCTCATCTTGTAAAAGGACATCGAAATTGGCGAAGTGGTGGGCCTTGCGTTCGTAGGCTTGGATAAGGTGGGCGCCGCCGGTGACGGTGGATCCAACGGGTAGTCTGCGGTGATGTTGCGCTCGGCTTCTAGTATGCATCGAAGTTGGGATGGCAAAATTGTGCCTGAGGAGTTTCTCCGCCCATCCCGCAGTCCATGAAGGGTGAGCGATTGCCTTTTCGCCGGTGAACAAGGGGTTGTCAGTCCGCTGCTTAACTGTAATGAATTCCTGCGCGGCTTCCCGAGAGAATTTGAGGCTCATCGCCAACCAGTCCTTTCCAGCCTCTGCGTTCTCCAGAGTTAACGGTCCCTTCGGATAGACCTCGTCTGTCGTACGCATGGACGCCGGACGAACTAACTCGCTGGACCATTCCGCCATTCCTGAACCTACCCGACCAACAACACACACTTCGTCATCTTGATTAATCATCTCTACTTTCCAGGAACCGGATGGAGATTCCCCATCGAGCGACGCTCTGACGGTCAGGCGGTCACCGGGAAATGTTGGATGGCGAAAAGAGTATTCTGCCCAGCCCTTCTCCAGCCAATCTTCTCCCAACGCTTCTAGGATAGTATCCGTTGCCCATCCCCAAACCGTTACGCCGCCCACTAACGGACCTGCGAAACCGTATGATTTGGCAACCTCAGTGGAGTGGATGGGGTTGCTTATGTCGGCGCTATCTTCATTATCGAGATAGGCCATCACAGAGTTTTCTATTACTTGACTTGGCATGACGTTCCAACATCCTCCGACGATCGAAAATCAAGGTTCAGTCCGGTGCCGCCACTTCTACGACTAAGGTTCGTCCGTGGTGAACTGGCCTGAGCCTAAGTAGGACTGTCCGACCGGTCTCTCCTAAGCCATCACCCTTCGGAAGAACTGTAGAGCGTTGCCGCCGGCCAGCTTGGTGACGTCGGCGTCCGAGTATCCCCGGCTGATCAGTCCCCGGATGATGTTCTTACCGTCTTCGGGCGATTCCAGGCCGTCCAGATAGGGCGCGGGCAGTTCATCCGCGTTCCGGCCCAGCATTACCCGGTGAAATGCCACGTGGTCTCCGATATTTGTGTCGGTGCCGATGGCCACGTGGTCGACTCCCACCAGCTTCACCATGTAGTCGTAATGGTCCAAGACACAGCCGATATCTTGGTTCGGGTCGTCGCTCAGGGAGTTGGGAACGGCGGTGATGGCGATCAGGCCGCCTTCCTTGGCGCAGGCGGCCAACTCTTCGTCGTTGCGGGTCCTGGCGGTGGGCCTCAGGGTGTAAGAAGCATTGTGGCTAAAGGTCACCGGCGTCTTGGAGAACTTGACGGCGTCCAAGGCGGTATTGAAAGACGCGTGGGAGATGTCGATGGCCATACCCAGCGAGTTCATACGGTTCACAACCTCAATGCCGAAGTCGCTGAGACCGCCGCCGTTGCGCTCGTTCTGTCCATCGCCGATGTAGTTCTTGCGGGTGTAGGTGAGGCCCGCCAGACGAATGCCCATGCCGTGGTAGATGTCCAACCGGTCGATCTCGTTACCGATGGCCAAGTGCTCCAAGGTGGGCAAGAATCCAACAGTACCTTGCTGCTTGCACGCCTCGATCTCGTCAGCGTTGCCCACCAGGACTGCCTGGCCGCTGAGGTTCAAGTCCGACAGCATCAATCCCACTTCGGCCTGGAGGTCCTGGAACCGGGTAAAGGACATGTCGTGGGTATTGATAAACCCACGAAAAGCGTTGGACGTAGCAACCGCAGTCCAGCCGCCCTGCTTCACCGCTTCATACCCCCATTTGTACTTGTTGCCCCGCAGCAGTTCCACCAACCGTTCCATGTCCTCTGGGCAAACAAATGGGTGCTGGTGCACGTCGATCATTATTATGTCTTCCATCAGGCGCTGGAACCGCAGCTCCTCTTCCTGGTCAAGCGCCACCGTCATCGACGGTACCCGCCCTATCTCTCGCGCCAAGGGAATCACATTGTCTGTCATCTTTATTTCTCCTTGATCTTGTCAGGCTCTTTTGGCGTATGGGATCACTTAGCCGGAAGCGATTCGGCAAAAGTCACGCCCCGCTGTATCCATTGCCGAAGCACCCTGTCCCCCACGGCGCCGGCGTCCACGAAGACGAATCCCTTCATCGGACGGCCGGTAAAGTCCATGGGGCGGGCGTGGGGCTGGTCCAGAGCGTCTTCGAGACCGTCGGCGCCCACCCGGACCATCAAGTCGTCGTTGGTCACGCCGCAGCACATGTTACCATTCAGCATAAAGGCGATTCCGCCGAACATTTTCCTTTCGGTGAGACCTTCCCGCCCTACCATCATTTTTAACACTCTATCGGCAATCTCAGCGTTGTAGGCCATACCTACACTCCAGATCTAGATGGTCCATGCTCGACACGCATCGCTATCGGCGCTTCTAGCCGCCGGCGGACGCTTGAGGCAGCAATACTCCAGAAAACATCAAGCTGCCATAACCGCCACGGTTGGGCGGCAGCCGGGTCGTCTCCACCCCGAACCCGGCCTCTTCCATAAGCCTGGTCCACGTGGCTATCGGGAACAGCCCAGTGATATGAATGTCCTTCTCAACGCGGTCCTGTCCAGCCTCTTTGATCGTATAAGTGTAAACCGACTCTATCTGAGTATCATCCGGGTCGGGATCGTGGAGATATTCTTCGATGGTGACCTCGACGCTTCCTTTTTTTCTGACCCAGCGGAATTCCTTGGGAGTGGACCCATCAAAATCCTCGCGAACCCAATCCGGTCCAATCAACAACATCCCTTCGGGACGCAGGTGAACCCTGGCGGTTTCCAACGTAGCTTTCAAGTCGTCTTCGGTCAGCAGGTAGGAAACGGCGTCATGGATAAGCACTGCATCGAATGTCCGGCTCAACCGCACTGACCGCATGTCCCCCAGGTGGTGATCCACACCCGGATTCAGACCGGTCGAAAGACGGAACATTTGCGGTGAGAGATCCACCGCGGTGGCCTGGAAGTGCCGGGTTAGATGGGAAAGATTATGTCCCCCGCCGGCTCCCAATTCCAGGATGCGGTGACGGCCAACCCCGAGTTTGTCCCATAGCGCCCGGCGCCAATAGGCGGACTCATCGGCGTATTCTTCGGGAGGACTGATAACCGGCCAGAGCCATGCCAGATCGTTGTACAACCGGTTCAGCGTCAACTGACTCGCTCACGCGCTAGACGAATAGGTCCGGGTTACCGGGATTCCCGAACACACTGCTCCAACAAGTCGAAAGCCGCCTTGGCAAAGACCCACATGTTGGCCTCCCGGTTGGCGTCTCCGGTTTCCATGGTTATAGCCCGTTCTACAGGCCCGGTCACAGCGAAACAGGCGTGGCCAGCGGAATCGCCGTAACTATTTCCCGTGGGGCCGCTGGCGCCTGTTTCGCTAAGAGCCCAGGTCGTGTCCAAGGACTCTCGCACGGTCCGGGCGTTCAGCAAGGCATAGGGCTCGGAGCTGGCCCGTATTCCGGTCATGGCGGAGTCGGGGACTTGAAGCAGGCCTCGCTGAGCGAAGCGAGTGTAAACCACAGCGCCGCCCCGGTAATAGGCTGATGCCCCAGGTATGGCAACCAGACACGCTGAGAGCAAGCCGCCGCAGGATGATTCGCTCACAGCCAGAGTCTGATCTGACTCTTTGAGCAGCGCTCCTACCGACGCGGCCATTGAAGATAGGTCTGGCATGTGGTCCTCCTGATAGAAGCGAAGGTGATTCTGAGTTGGTGCGACGCTATTCTACCTTATCCTATGCCGCATGGAAGACTCGGCCAAGGACCGTGGCTCCTTGGGCAGCTATTTTTTTCGCCGGTTACTAGCGTGGGACCTTTTTATCGATCTAGGAAGGAAAGCTTGACGGCCTTATCCCTAGTATGCTCGACAGTCTCAACAAATTGTTGAGGCGATTTTTTTGCCCACCGTATTTGAGCATCAATATAGCCACCGTTTGGGGCGGCTTTTTTTGCGCAGCGCCCGCCCGTACCAATGCCCGTCTCTACCGCGTTCTCCCAATCAAACCGTGTTTGGCCATCAAGGCTTGCTTTCCTTGGCGTCGCCGGCCAAACACGGTGACGACCTTTTTATCGATCTAGGCTCAAAAGCTTGACGGCCTTATCCGTAATATGCTACAATTCTCGGCAGTCTCAACAATTTGTTGAGGCGATTTTTTTGCCCACCGTGTTTGAGCATCAGATAAGCCGCCGTTGGGGCGGCTTTTTTTCGCGCGGCTAGAAACCCTAAGAACTGATCCTTATAACGTCAACCGATAGCCCGGAGTTTGACAAAGAGTCCTTCCACCGAACTAAGAACCAGCTCGGGCGGGCGCGGACAATTGACGGGCGATGAAAGCTTTGATCAAGTCAACGGCGCGGTCGGTTTCCGGCCCGGGGCGATAGCCAAATCCGTGGGGCATACCATCGAAAATCTCTAGCTGTATCTCGCCACCGCAACGGCGATAAGCCTCGGCAAACTCCTTTGTCGCCGGCACCGGAATATTGTCGTCCTCGGTGCCCTGAATAATGATAGCGGGAGGCAAAATCACTGTTTCGCCCCGTTGCAGAATCATGTGAGGGTTGCCCTCCGTGGCGCCGTCGCTGCTGGTGAAGTAGGCTTCGGTCGCGGTAATCAGCCCCTCGTTGTTGGTGTCGTGGGCATATTGGATGCGGGCTTGGGGGTCCACTACCGGCCAACAAGCCACGATGAAATTGAGCGTGGCATCAAATTTCGGAGCCTCGTCCAATGGGAATGCGGCGTAGCGAGGATCGTTGGGACGCATGGCGCTGAGGAAGACGCCGTGCCCACCGCTGGACGAACCTATCGCGCCTATCGCGCCGGGGTCGCCATTGAAATCCCTGGCATGGGCCTTTAGCCAGCGCGTACCGTAATTGATGTCGGCCACTTGGGCCGGATAGGGGTGGTCGGGAGCCAGTCTGAATTCGATAGCCGCCACCACGATACCGCTCTCGGCCAGTGCCCGATCCATCACCTCGGAGTTGGTCCTGGTGCCCCGGCTCCACCTTCCGCCATGTACATCCAACATAACCGGAAACGGGCCGGTCCCCTTAGGTTGATATACTCGCACCATCCAGGACACATCCTGATCACGCCGGTAATCGACTTCGGTAACATCCAGTCCGATGATCTGCTTCGGATCATAAGATAGCGCCGGTGATTGAACCATTTCATACTCCAACGTTAGAATCCATATAAGGTCCCAACCCACAGACGCCGATCGGGTATCAAGATCTGTAAAGTCCAGCCGGGTACGGCGGCCCGCGTCCAGAAGTATATCACCGGCCTACCCTTAGCCCGCACTTGGAGTGGCCCTACCGGCGCGGACAAAAGGACCATTTTGGTACATCAATCCCGCCTTAGCGTCATTGATGTTTACGCGGAAGAGATGGAATAATAAATACTGAAAATGCCGGCGCGATCTCCCATGCGAACGTCGTTACCGCATAAACCAAACCTGGATCACCGCCCGGACGTACTATCGAATAGGAAACAACTTTCGAACAAAGGAATCGGTCTGAATGAATATCATCTTGGCAAGAATGCTCGGGGCACATTGAAGGCTCGTGTTGGTGCTGTCGTTCAGCGTATTGGCGTTGGCTGGATGCGGGCAAGACCCGGAGCCGGAACGGACCGCCACCGCCGTGCCCGTCCCAGCGACGACGCAAGCGGCGATCGAGCCGACGCTTGTGGCCACGCAAGTTCCCGCACCGGATAAACCAGAAGGGTCCTCAGCGACATCATCAGGTCCCACGCCCACGCCTACACAATCTGTGCAGCCGGCCCAGCCTCCGGCAACACCGGCTTCAATAGACGCGGCGGCTCCTTCGCCTACTCCGGCGCCGAATCCCTCACCCACCCAACAACCCACATTGGTACCTGTACCTGTCAACACCCACGCACTGAGGTGGTCTGGGAAATTTGAACAGGTAGCTAAGAGAGAGTCCCGCTCCTAGAATTGCAAAGAAGGAGCAGGACATGAAACAGATACGGAAGAAACACAGCCCAGCCTTCAAAGCCAAGGTGGCCTTGTCTGCATTCTT
>CATMOE010000036.1:0-37615 GCA_950072105.1 uncultured Dehalococcoidia bacterium | reverse complement strand
CTCCTGGCCCGGAGATGAATCCTACTGGCGGAGGCAGTGGCAGCCCGCCGCGGCATCTCCGTTGGTCGCCAAGTACCTGCACGAGATTCGCGCCATGAGGACCTAGCCCGTCGCCCGGGAACCTCCTCAGGGTGTTATTTTACCGGTGTACCGCGAAGCTAAATCGGTGGTTCGATTGTGTCCACTGGCCCTGGGTCCAGCTCATGCGGGCCTACGTTCAGGAAGCCACTGCGGAACAACTTACCGGGGAGATGGGATCCGGCGCCACCAACATCGCCGAGATCGTAACCGAGATTCGGGGTAAACTACCGGTCCTGGGAACGCCTCCGGTCCTGGATCCGGAGCAGGCCCGTTTCCGTCTTTTCGACTCCATCACCACCTTCCTGAAGAACGCGGCTCAACGTCAACCCCTCATGCTGGTGCTGGATGACCTGCACTGGGCCGATCGGTCGTCCCTGCTACTTCTGGAGTTTCTGGCCCGGGAGATTGGGACCAGCAGATTGTTGCTGGTCTGCTCTTACCGCGACGTCGAGGTTTCCCGGCGCCATCCGTTGTCCCAGACCCTTGGAACCCTCGTTCGAGAGCAGATTTTCCACAGGGTGCAACTGGATGGCCTGACCCAGCAAGAGGTCGGGGAACTGGTCGAAGGCAGCGCGGGAATCACCCTACCTCTCGAAGCTGCGGAAGTCATACATAAGCGCACCGATGGCAATCCGTTTTTTATCGGTGAGATAACACGCCAGGTCACGCTGGACCATATAACTGGAGACCAAGGCTGGTCCAGCGTCATCCCCGAAGGTGTTCGCGATGCCATCGGCAGGCGTCTCAACCGACTGTCGGATAGATGCAATCAGATGTTGACTACCGCCGCAGTCATTGGCCAAGAGTGCGAGTTCAGGTTGCTGAATTCATTGATGGGCGATACCGCTGAGGACCAACTCCTGGCTGCGATGGACGAGGCGGTGGGCGCTCATTTGATCGAGGAATTGCCTCGATCTGTGGGCCGTTACCAGTTTACCCACGCTTTGATACGAGAAACTCTCTTGGAGGAGCTATCCACCACACGGCGGGTACGGCTCCACGCCCGGATCTCCCTGGCGCTGGAAGAGCTTTACGGAGATGGCGCCAAGATTCATGCCGCCGAGCTGGCCCACCATTTTTCCGAGGCCCAGACCGAACTGGGAGCCGATAAGCTGGCGCGCTACTCCCTAATGGCTGGAGAGCGAGCGCTGGCCGCCTATGCCTACGAAGATGCCCTTGCTCATTTTGAAAGTGGCCTGGTTGCGCGGGACATAAGCCTGTCCGGAACGGAGGCGGCATCCGATGAAGAGGCGGCGGCCCTGCTGTTCGGACTGGCGCGGGGCCAGTCCGCCACATTCGAGGGACGTCAGCTTGGTGAAGTCTTCGCTACCATAAGCCGCGCCTTCGAGTACTATGCCGAGGCGGGGAATGTCGCCCTAGCGGTGGCCGCTGCGGAGTTTCCGTTCGCGCCCTCATTTTTTCAGATTCCAGGGGTAGCTCAGCTTATTGCTCGTGCCCTTACTCTGGTCCCGGCCGAATCCCACGAGGCAGGGCGCCTCCTCTCTCGCTACGGGGGGTCCTTGGCGGTGCGGAAAATGACTATGAAGGCGCTGAACAGGCCCTGGGGCGAGCAATCGCCATCGCCAGGCGTGAGGGGGACCTGCCTTTAGAGGCGCAAGCCTTGGCCGATGCCGCTGGTGTGAGCGGGCGACACCTCCACTGGCAAGATAGCGTAGATCACGGGCTGCGGGCCATCGAACTGGCCATAGGTGATGAAAGCCCCTTTTCTGCACTGGCTCCTAGATTCTCGATCGTGTCGAGTTTACTACGTATGGGTGAACTTGATGCGGCCCGCCCGCAAGCTTTGGTCCTGCGGGACATGGTGGAGAGGCGAAGCACCCCGCGAAGCTTTGCTGTCGGCTTGTCCCATATCGCGTCCCTGTCGTGCCTTGAGGGCGACTGGCGAGCAGGCCGCGAATACAGCGACCGGGCCATGGAAGTGTCACCACTACACATTTCACTCCTACTGGCTCGAGTCATGCTGGAAAATGAGACGGGGGAGTCCGCCCAAGGAGAAGTCTACCTACATGGGCTCCTCGAGGCGATGTACCGACCAGGGCCAGGCCAATTAAGCGCGTCTGTAAAGGCGTCTATCGCGATACCCGCAATAGCCCGCATCACTGGTGTCCAAGACCGGTTGGAAATAGCCGAGGCAACGGCAGAGGAGGTTCTCTCAGCACGGTCTGTTACCCCTCGTGATGCAATGGACGCCAAGGTGGGGTTGGCCCTGCTGGCCGTGAGTAAGAACGACCAATCTGCGGCGGCGGAGCATTATGCTTATCTTCAGGGGCACCGAGGCACGATGATTGAGACCGTATCATCGGTGGACCGCCTTCTCGGCCTCCTGTCACAGACTATGGGCAACCTGGACCAAGCCATGGCCCATTTCGAGGAAGCCCTGACCTTCTGCCGGAAAGCCGGTTACCGGCCGGAACTGGCCTGGAGCTGCTGCGACTACGCCGACTTGCTAAGAGAGCGCAATGCTGAGGGGGATCGTGCCGAGGCCATATCCCTGTTGGACGAGTCCTTGGCCATCTCCAGCGAGCTGGGCATGCGGCCCTTGATGGAGCGAGTAACCGAGTGGCTGGAGCGGATTCAGGCCCGGCCGTCGACGGCCCCGTCCTATCCCGACGGCCTGACCCAGCGGGAGGTCGAGGTGCTGCGCCTCGTTGCCGCCGGCAAGACCGACCGGGAGATCGGCGAGGAGCTGTCCATCAGTGTGTCGACAGCGAGCACGCACGTGCGAAATATACTGAATAAGACCAACGTGGTAAACCGAACCGAGGCCACGGCGTACGCCGCCCGGCTTAATCTGATCTAGTATCTACGTCCTCCCACACCCGAATACCCCTAAGCTCTCCGGCTTCAGCCTCATCATTCCCTCGCGGTGATCCGCGATCCCAAAGCACTTAGATACCCCGCCGTAACCATTATGCCCTACCAATACCTAATTCTAGGTATAGCCGCTCGCCATCCTGGTTTTGGGTCCGGGCGCAAAAATACCGAACTCTCTCGATGTGTGGTGTCAGTCCCGACAGCTAACCTATGGCCAAGCAAGAAGGAGGTAGCACGATGGCAACTCAGACCAAATTTAACCAGAACGAGCCGAAAGGAGACATCATGGTCATGACAAATCCATACCACACAGCATCCATCACGGCCTATTCGGAGATCGAAGAGAGCCGGAGCGCCCTGCTCAGCCCAGAGGAAGTTACCAAAGCCCAATTACAAGAAGAGCGCATTACCACGATAGAGGATCCGGCCGAAGTTTGGGCCGCCCCACGCAAGGAGGCCCTTCCGGCCAGAATAGCACGGGGCTTTCTGGCATTCGATGACTGGCTGTCTGGCCCAGGAATGACCCATCGGGACCGGGTTAACGAGGACCTCGCCAAGGCGCGGTCCGTGTGGTACGAGCGTTTGGAACAAGCCAAAACGCTGTAGAAATGTTCAGGGAAATCTGCTTGATCTGCGGAATTCCGGATCAAGCCTTTACTGAGACTCTACCTAGCAACGAGGAGGACATCACTTTGACTGAACAGCGATATCCGATCTACCGACCCATCCATAAGGCCATTCGCCACATCTTGTTTTCGACATCCCGCCAGGTTGGTCTAGCAGACTTCACCGATGAAGACGTAACCCAAGAATGCTTGGCCGATCTGGACCGGACCATCGGATTTCTACGGGAACACAGAGGTTACGAGGATACCCACATACACCGAGCCCTGGAGAGAAAACTGCCAGGCGTCACGGCCGGATTCGCCGAAGACCATGAAGAGGACGAACCGTTGATCGCGGAGATCGAGCAACTCGGAGCCCGGATCAAAAACGCCGGCGAGGCCCAACGGGTGGCGCTGGGAATAGAGTTGCATGAGCGATTCAACGCGTACGTTGGGATGTATCTAGGCCACCTGTACCGTGAGGAAACCGAGCTGCAAATGGTCCTCTGGGACAATTTTACCGACTCAGAGTTGATCGAGATTCGCGCGGCGATCGCCAGGGACATTCCTCCGGGACGCACGAGGGGCGAATTTTTACCCGAGATGTGCGCCAGCTACAACCCCGATGAGATTTCCATGGTCCTCAAGAACATAAAGGCGAATGCACCGCCCGAGGTTTTCCAACGCCTGACCCGGATAGCTGAAAATATCATGCAACCGGCAATGTGGGCAAAGGTGCGGACGTGGATCGCATAGTCGTAAGGATCAAGCGGCCAATGGGTGATGGTGACAGCCGGGATGGCTGTCACCATCACCCCGGCCTAGTCAACGTGCGGTGGCGGGGGTTGTAATGGCGGCGCAGCTGGTCATCGCTCAACCCAGACCAAGCGAAATTCTCGCATTCGTGGTATCCCCGATATAATCGGGGCGAACTACGCCGCTTGATGTTGAGATAAACCCCGGTGGGCCGGCTATATCAGGTCGATCAGGGGAGTGACCTTTAGGAACACCGGAGCAAACACCAGAGAAACGATGGCCATCAACTTGAGAAGTATGTTTAAGGACGGTCCGGAGGTATCCTTGAACGGGTCTCCCACGACGTCTCCTTCGACGGCGGCTTTGTGGGCATCGGAGCCCTTTCCCCCGAAGTTTCCCAACTCCACGTACTTCTTGGCGTTGTCCCAGGCGCCGCCGGCGGTGGCCATCATAATCGCCAGCATGAACCCGGACCCCACCGCGCCGATCAACAGCCCACCCAGAGCTTCCCGGCCCAAGATAAAGCCGGTGGCGATGGGTACCACAACGGCCATCAATCCGGGGACAATCATCTCTTTAAGGGCGCCGGTGGTGCTGATATCCACGCATCGGGCGTAGTCGGGCTTGCCCGTGCCGTCCATTATCCCGGGAATCTCCCGGAACTGGCGGCGCACCTCGTTCACGATCGCCATCGCGGCTCTCCCCACCGCTTTCATGGTGAGGGCCGAAAACACGAAGGGCAGCATGGCGCCGATCAACAGACCAACCAGCGTGGTGTGGGTTAGCAGATTGATTCCGTCCTCGCTGAGGCCTGCCGCCACCGCATACGCGGCCAGCAGCGCCAATGATGTAAGAGCAGCGGAACCGATTGCAAACCCCTTGCCGGTGGCCGCAGTGGTGTTGCCCAGAGCGTCCAAGGCGTCGGTCCGCTCCCGCACCTCCGGGGGCAACCCGGCCTGTTCGGCGATACCCCCGGCGTTATCCGCTACCGGGCCATACGCGTCGGTGGCCAGGGTGATGCCAAGGGTGGACAGCAACCCAACCCCTGCCAGGGCCACTCCATAGAAGCCAGCCAACTCAAAGGCTACTAATATCGTCACCCCGATCGCTATCAACGGAATGATGGTGCTGACCATCCCGATGGCGATACCGCTGATTATGACCGTGGCGGCTCCTGTCTGAGTGCTCTCCGCGATCTGTTTGACCGGTCCGTAGTCGTAAGAAGTGTAGTATTCGGTGGATAACCCAATCACTATTCCGGCCACCAAGCCAACGAGGATGATCCAGAACAGTTTCAGTTCCAGACTATCCATTACCAGAACGATGATCAGGGCGAAGATCGCCACCAGTATCGCTGAGGCAAAGATCCCCCGTCGTAGGGCCCAAAGCAACTGGCCGAAATCAGCACGCTCCCCGCTTCTCACGACAAAGGTTCCCAAGATGGCCGCCAATATGCCCGCGGCGGCGAGAAGAAGCGGCAACATCGCGGTTCCGGCATTGTAGGAAGTTACGCCCGCCAAGGCGATGGCGGCGATGATCGAACCCACGTAGGATTCAAATAGATCGGCGCCCATGCCTGCCACGTCGCCCACGTTGTCACCCACGTTGTCGGCGATCACGCCAGGATTCCGGGGGTCGTCCTCGGGTATGCCGGCCTCAATCTTGCCCACCAGGTCTGTCCCCACGTCGGCGGCCTTGGTGAAGATGCCCCCTCCAACCCTAGCGAACAGGGCTATGGAGCTGGCGCCGAAGCCGAATCCCGCCACCACCGTGATGTCCTGGAAGATGACGTACAGGATGGTCACACCCAGAAGGCCGATTCCAACCACCGTCACGCCCATCACCGTGCCGCTGGAGAAGGCTATCCGCAAGGCCGGGTTCAGACCCTGGATAGCGGCAGTTGCCGTCCTTACGTTTGCTCGCACGGCTACGCTCATGCCCACTAATCCGGCCACCGCCGAGCAGATCGTACCCGCAAGGTAGGATATAGCTGTTCTGGGAATCACTTGTCCCAGGGTCAGCCAATCGATCAATACGCCCAGAACAATGGCGACGACGACCACGAAGGGGACCAAGGCCATATATTCCCGGCGCAAAAAGGCGTTGGATCCTTCACGGATAGCGTCGCCAATAGCTCGTACCTGCTCGTTACCCTGGTCGGCCCTGAGTACTCGTATAGCGGTGAAGGCAGCAAACAGGAGAGCTACGCAACCCGCCGCGATTGCCAGAATTATCGGCACCATAAATCGTTCCTCTACACCCACAAAATCCCAGGATTTAGGCGTGCGAAACTTATCACAATCCCTAGGGGGTGTCAAGAAAATCCAATGGCGCCAGGGGCCCGAGACAGCCTAAAATCCGCTTTGCCGGTGGGTGTAAACATCAACACCGGGAAGGGCGATGGCGATGGAAAACCAGAATGACCGCCGTGTGTTCAACCTGGTTAATTGGACGCCGGACATCGGACCGCCGGTAGCCCGCCCCGCCCCAGATACTGGACGTCTCCCGGTCAACGAAAACTTGACGGTCCTGCCGATACTCGAAGGTCAGTGTTTTGCCGTCGATCACTCGAGAAAACGCGCCCACGGCCCCGCCATCAGCCCGGATAAAGACCGCCATCGGCTCGGCGCCCACTTGGTGATTCACGACACCGTCGCCGATTATTTCCAATGGAAATGCGGTGACCTCGCCGCCCACTTCCACCGTCAAAACTATCTCCCCGGCGGACAGACGTGGATCCAGTTTCTTTTCATTCACCGGAAAAATGAACTTCTCATCGTTGATCCGGCTCTGATAATCTCCGCCGAAACCCCTGGAATATCGCCTGCTGCTGAACATTGTCGGCGAACCTTGTATTCCTGTCAGCAGTTGGGTCTGAGGGTACAAGCGCTTCCACTCCCCCCAGGCCATCGTGAAAGGCGACAACAGATTCAGGCGGGAGCCCGTCAACTCGCCAACCACGGCCTCTCCCGCAGCCTGGAACCAGTAAGAGCCCGTTTGATGGTCGTACATCACTAAGTCAGACTGGTACAGGGCGCTAGTATTGCCGAAGGTCAACAGCTTCCCGTCCAGCTCCCGGTCGTAGACCGCGCCGCTGAAGCACAGAGGGCAGTAAGTAATAAGCACGGGGACACCGTTAATCACGTCGTTGACTATCTCGTGCATGTTCAACACGTTGATGGGATAAGCGTACGTGTCTTCTCCCGAGACGTAACCCATGACCAAGCTATCGTCCTTCATCCAAGACAGATCTCCCGCCGCCCCGTATTCCGGATGGAGAATGGGCACGATCGCGTCCCGGAGAGCCAGGATCCTATCTTCTTTAGCCCGATCCAATGGCAGAAAGCGCGGCGACCCGCCAAACGTGTCGAACAATATGTCGGACAGAGACACGCTATGGAGGCTGGAATCGACCAAAGGGAATTCCCCTACTGGAATCACCACGCGGCCCCGTTTAGGAGGAGTTGCGGTTGGAGTGTCCTGAAGAGATGGCGCGGATGCCCGCGCTGTTGGCGACCGGGGATTCAAGGGGGTCGTGTCCGCAGCCGGGCTCGAGCCTTTTGTGGCGGCGGGTGATGACGTGCTAACGAAAGGCACACCCGTTGCGGCGGCGGGTGACTCCGCCGGGGTCGCGGCGGAGTCACCCGGCTGCGCGGAGCCACCGCACGCGATTATCAAAGCCGAGCCGGCAAGTGCCAGGCCGGCACGCCTGTGCCACGCCCAACATATTTCCCTTAACAACATTCCAGCCATCCGGCGACGCCTCTTTCGGCAAGCCGAGTTTCTTTTGACCCCAGGTTAATCATGGGATGCTTAAATCGGACCAATCGATTCAAGCCGAACATTTCGGCTACTTCCCCACAAATATCACGCCGCTCGTGCTATCATGCTTGGGGTGGTAAGCGAGGCGCTGCACCAGCGTTTCTCCGCTCCAGGCAGCCTCGGGCAATAGGGCTGCTGGAACACCTACTTTCAGGAGGAAACACTGATATGGCCACGAGTGCTCAGATCTGGAGCGAAAAGATCGTGGAAGCGGCCGGCGGCGCCGTTCAACTGGTAAAGGGGGGAGACGGTGAACCCTTGCTCATCCTCCACGACGAGTTGGGGCATCCCGGCTGGTTGAATTACCACCAGGCTCTGGCCCAAGACTACACCCTCTATATCCCGTCCCACTCCGGCTTCGGCGATACCGTGCGGCAAGAGTGGATCATGAACATGCGGGACATGGCGGGTTGGTATCTGGAAGTGCTGGACGACTTGGGGTTAGACCGGGTTAACCTTATGGGCATCTCCTTGGGAGGATGGCTGGCGGCCGAAATGGCGACCATGAGCCCGCAAACGTTTAAAAAGTTGATCCTGGTGGGCCCCGCCGGCATTCGGCCTCCCACCGGAGAGATTTTCGACATGTTCTTGGTGGTGGCCAAAGAGTTCATCTTAAAGGGGATTCTTGACCCGGACACTACATCCGAATTCTCCACCATCTGCCCCGACGAGCCCACACCCGAATTGGTCGAAAGATGGGAAGTTGCTAGGGAGGAGGCCTCCCGGATGAGTTGGCGGCCCTACATGCACTATCCCGGACTCTCCCATCTGCTGCACCGCCTTAAAACTCTCCCAACTTTGGTGGTGTGGGGCAAGGAAGATGCCATTGTGCCGTTGAGCGCCGGACAGGTTTACCATGAGAATATCCAAGGTTCGAGGCTGGCCGTCATAGACAACTGCGGCCACCATCCGGAGATCGAGAAAACCGAGGAATTCCTTCAGTTGGTCAAGGAGTTTCTAGCGGCCTGATCGGCCGGTCTTACCTGAAATCTACAGTGATATAATCGCGCTGACTTGGCTCTCCGGTGAGACCGGAAGGAGAGGAAGATGTTCATAGGCTATTTCACCGAAAGGCCCTACCAAGACGAACGAACCGGGTTCTTTGGGGCGACGGGAAAACCCATCATGGATCTTACCGTCAGCAACGAAATGTTTGATCCAATCTTGGCGGCCGGCCTTTTCAACCGGTACTTGGACGAGAAGATCTACGCCGAGGAAATGGGTTTCGACGGGTTGATGCTCAACGAGCATCACAACACCGCCTTCTGCATGGGCGGCGCCATGAACGTCGAAGCATCCATCCTGGCCCGAATCACCAAGCGGGCCAAGATCGTTCTCCTGGGAAACATCATTCCGATTTGGGACGACCCACTATTGCTGGTGGAGCAACTGTCGATGATCGACATGATTTCCCATGGCCGGCTGGTTTCCGGTTGGGTGCGCGGCACCGGACGGGAAAGCGTGTCCCACAACATTGAACCCCACTACAACTGGGAGCGGTTCCAAGAAGCCCATGAGTTTATCGTAAAGGCCTGGACCACTCCCGGTCCCTTCCGCTGGGAGGGCAAGCACTACAACTACCGGCATGTCAATCCGTGGGCCAAACCGTACCAGAAACCCCATCCCCCCATCTGGCTTCCCGGCGTGGTGAGCAGGGACTCCCTAATGTGGGCGGCGGAGAAGCGCATCCCTTACATCATGCTGGCCACGGAGATGGACCCCACCAAGCAAGCCTTCCAGCTTTACCGCGACACCGCCGCCGAACACGGCTACGAATCAGGTCCTCAGAATCTGGGGTACCTGTGGAAGGTCCACGTGGACGAGACCGAGGAACTGGCCGAGGCGACCGGAAGGAAGTACGTTCAAGGCCCCAGTAACCCCTTCCTGGCGGGCAACGAAGGCACCGTTAACCCGGCGCTGGTCAATCTGCCCGGCTTAACATCGCGAAGAAGAGTCCTGCCGACCCAAGCCGTGGCCACCGCCGCCCGAGGCGGTGGCGGCGGAGTCGCCGGAGTGCTGGGCCGGCCCTACGAGCAGCAGATTGAAGATTACACCATCATCTGCGGAACGCCCAAAACCGTCATACCCAAGATTCGCCACGTCCTGGAGTACCTCCGCCCCGGCAGCATCTTCTTCTGGGACGGCGACGGTGCTATGACCCACGACGACGCCATGCGCAGCCTGCGCCTGATGGGAGAGGAAGTCATTCCAGCGGTGCGCGAGATAGCCAAGGAACTGGAGCTGCCCGGCCCCTTCGAAGTCGACCCGGCCACAAACAAGCCCATCGACCCGGCGCCGGACGAGGCGTCTAAATAAGTCAGACTCGCGCCGGTGGACATCGAACGATTCTGAAGAAGCTAAATGACAACAGCTGACCAGTCATGTGAAGTTGTTGTCATAGGCGGCGGGCCGGCGGGAAGCACGTCGGCCACCATGTTGGCCCGGCAGGGCGTCAGCGTGCTTCTGTTGGAGAGGGAAAGATTTCCCCGGGAGCACGTCGGCGAGTCGCTGTTGCCGGCCAGTATCCCAGTGCTTGAAGAGTTGGGCGTGCTGCCCGCCGTGGAAGCCGCCGGTTTTCTGAAAAAGTGGGGGGCTACCATGGTGTGGGGGACGGACCCCACTCCTTGGAGTTGGTACTTCAAGGAAACCAACCAACGCAATCCTCACTCCTACCAGGTCTGGCGTCCCCAGTTCGATCAACTGCTACTAGAGAACAGCCGCGCCCATGGAGTGGACGTTCGCGAAGGTCACCGGGTGGTGGAGGTGCTGTGGGAGAGTGGGAAAGCTACCGGCGTCCGCTACCGATCTGACACCGGCGAAACCGCCACGGTCCGCTGCCGGTACGTAGTGGATGCCAGCGGTCAGGCCGGCGTCCTGGCCAGGGACCTGAACCTGCGCCAATTGGACTCTTTCTTCCAGAACCTGGCCGTGTACGGCTATTTCTCCGGTGCGCAGCGCCTGCCTTCTCCCGACGAGACAAACATATTCATCGAGGCCTATCCCAACGGCTGGCTCTGGAGCATACCGCTGCACACCGGCTGGACCAGCGTGGGAGCGGTGGTGGATAGCTCCACCGGCCAGTCGGAGATCAGCAAAGGGGGCTTAGGCGAATTCCTCGAAGCCCAAGTGGCCCAAGCGTCGCACACTTCCGAAATGCTTCGGGACGCCCACTTGGAGTCCGGACCGTTCATCGTTAAGGACTGGTCCTACGTATGCAAACGGGTGGCCGGGGACGGCTATGTGCTGGCGGGGGACGCAGCCTGCTTCGTGGACCCCCTGTTTTCCTCGGGCGTCCACCTGGCATTGATGTCCGGCATCCTAGCCGCGGCTTATGTAACCTCGGCGCTGAAAGATGCCGAGATAGCCGAGCCCGCCGCCGCTGCCTACCATGAACTATACCTGAAAGAGTACGGGCACTTTCGGGAGATGGCCCGGTTGTTTTACTCAAGCAACCTTACATCGGACTCTTATTTTTGGGAGGCACGCCGCTTGCTGGAAGACGCTGGAAACTTCACGCCCCGCCAGGCATTTATTCAGGCCGTGGCCGGCCAACCGCCTCGAGGGTACGAACGGGCGGTCCTGGAGCAAGGGGAAACTCCCCTAGAATTCGCCTCCAGCGTTCGCCAGGTGGAGTCGGAGCGGGAACGGCGGCGGTTGAGATGGGAAGCAGCGCGCTCCGGAACCGATACCGGAGACCCAGTAATGACCGCCATCCCACGGCTTGCCCCTGGAACGCTAACCCAGCGAAAGCCGGTCCTGGGCGCGGGAGAGTTCGTCTGGGGGACGGTCCTGACTACGGTAAGCCAGCCCGAGGGCACACCGTGCAGCGGGCTGATCGCCGCCCTGGTATCCAAGATTGACGGTGAGAAAACCGTGGCCCAATTGCTGGACGGATTAAGTTCTCTAGGAGACGAGTCCCAGGCCGATCAGATACGGCAAACCGCACTGGCCGCCCTGGGTATCCTCTACGTGGACGGGACAGTTGAGGAGTTGGGCAGGCTGTAGCCTGGTGAACCGGCCTACTCCCGCACTGCCACATAGCGGTTTGCCAGGTCCCCTGCCACCGGCGAAGATTGAGCCCAAAAGGTCTTGTTCTCTGGGTCTCCGGCCCCGAACAGGTGATCGTACTTTATCCGGTCTTCTCCAAGAGGCATGCGTTCCACCGCACGTACCGCGAACTCCCGTAGTTGGCGGGCGTTGGCCAGGCGGGGTGTGGTGGCCACAAAGTAGAGCCCCAGCTTCTCCACAGACTGCACTTCTTTGCCGGCTTCTTTTCCCGCCTGCAGGAACTGGCTGAGCGCCACCAGCACCCGGTCGCCCACCCCCATGGCGGGGATCTGGTACTCATTGCCGCCGGGGATGCGGCTCAACATGTCGGTCCCTTTGGGCCTGGCGGCGATCCTCTGTTTCATCTCGCTGACGCTGGAGCCGGAACTGCCCGCCATAACGAACACGAACCGGGCGTTCCGCTCCACAGCGGCGTCCAGATACGGCAGCAAGACTTCATACGGCCACACCTCTTCGGGCTTGGCGTCGACTTCATCGATCAAGCAGAGGCACGGGTCGGTGAAATCATCCATGTCACGAAGCCCGGCAAGGAGCTCCGGCTCGGTCAGCTTGGCCAGGTTCAACTCGTGGTAGAGAACGTTGCCGGGGAGGGACGCGACGGTCTGTACGGCGAAATAGGTCTTCCCACTGCCCGGCGCTGCCCAAAAAAGGTGGTTTTCCCGCTTGCCCGTGGGTCGGCCGATACCCTCGGCGATCTTTTGACGGGCATCCTTCAACACATTGCGGGTAACCTCGTCAAACTTGGCATAGCCGGGAACCACGCTGAAGCGCCCGAGGGACACGTCGTCCATTCCTGAGATAAGCGAAAGAGCTTCCACTTCATCACCGGTCTCGGTTGATACCGAGACGCTGGCGAGTTGTGACGGGCCGGTGGCAACAGCAGACTGGGCGCCAGACTCTCCGACGCCGAGAAAACCCCGAACTTCGGATAGAAAAACCGGCCATTCAGGCTCATCTTCCCGCAAAATATGGTTTTTGCTGGCTAATGGGACGAACCGCACTCCGGGTATAAGAGCGGCCACTTGACGTCCCAACTCGAAGGGGACCTGGCCGTCTTCCCGAGCATGCAATACCAGAGTCGGAACAGTTATCTGGGGCATCCGGTTCCTCAGGTCGATCTGCGCTGTCTCACGAGTTGTCCTAACCGCGTTTTCCGGAGAAGCAGACGCTCGCTGCAACTCGTTGAACGAGTCCATGTCCTCGGCAGTTGCATCTGGCATGAAATTGGTGGCGAAAACCTGGCGGTAAGCGGGATTTTTCCTTCCCCAACCAACCCTCATCAGCGTAACAAGAGCTTCCCTCTCTTCGGCTTGCTCCGGTGTCTCGTTGCGACTAGAACTCCCAACGGCAAAACTTCCGTAGATTATCAGTTTATTAACTCTTTCAGGATGCCTCACCGAGTATTCGGCCGCGGCCGCTCCGCCTTGAGAAATACCCAAGAGAGCAAACGTTTCCAGGCCCAGGGCGTCGACCACGGTCTCCAAGTCGCTGACTCGAGCGTCGAAGGACATATCTTCCACGTTCCAATCCGATAATCCGATGCCCCGTTGATCGAACCTGATGAGGCGGTGGTTCTGGGCCAATTCTTCCCACCAGTGCCGCCATACCGGGCTGCGCCAGTCGTACTCCAAGTGGCTGAGCCAGTTGGGCGCTTTGACCAGCGGCGGCCCCTCGCCCACCGTGGCATAGCAGATACTGACCCCGTCCGGGGCGGTGGTGAATCCGAGTTGCTGCTCCTGTCCGAGTTACGCCCGGATTCTACCACGCGGCATGCTGGGCGGGGAATCTAAAGATTGGGAATGGGGATTGTATCTAGCGCATATTGGCGTAAAATGGGCCAAACGCAGCGTTAGCGGGAGTGACCGAAGACCCACATGCCTACATACAAATTCCACATCACCGTTACCGGACCCCTTGAACAGGTATACGAGCACGTCACAGGTTTCACCGACGGCGGACCGGCTAACCTCAAATCTCTAGAAGAAAAACACGGCGAACTGGTTGAGCAAGAAGGGGAAATCTACATCTTCAAGGGGGCCAGCGAGGATGACCCCACCTGGCGCTGCGAGTACGAACATCCGAGCCGGCGCGTCATGAGGGCTTATGAGTCCAAATGGGCCGACCGTAACGATCTATTCGAATCGGCGGACGACAGCACGTTGTGGACGGTTGAATGGCAGCCTAAGGCCACCGGCATCGCGGCATATACCCAATGGCTGGGTTACCAAATCAGGGGCAAGGCCCATCTCTATGCCGAGGTCATCCTCCCGGTAATCACCCACTTTCGGGACAGAACGACGACCCGGCACCGGACGATGAGCAGGCGGAACCGGCCCCGCCGCCAGTAACCGACGTACGCCTACGCGGTCGGAACCGCGGCCTGACGTCCCTGGTCCGACGATTCACGGATGGCGTCAAGGAACCGGTGCAGCTCAACCGCCGTGTCGAAGTTGGGTTCGCAGGGAGTACCGGACTTGATGGCCTGGCCGAACTGGTAGTACATCTGCCCCACGTTGTAGGGCTCTCCCTTAGGCATCCCCTCAAGCACGTAAACGTGTCGCGACGGAATCTCCAGGTCCTGCAGGCCGGCGTCACCTGTCTTGGCTCCCCTCAGCCGCACGTCGCCCAACTGGGGCGAGTCGTCCGAGTCGGCCACCAACGTCCCTTCACGGCCGTAGACTTCCATGCGCAATCCGCTGTCGCTCATCGGCACTACGGCCACGTGGACCGAAGCCACGCCGCCGTTGTCCAACTTTCCACTGACCAGGATGTTGTCCGGGGCGGTAACATCCACCATCCGTTGGGTGTCCGTCTCATACCATTGTGGGGCCTGGGTGGACACGACCGTAGAAACGTCGCTGAAATCCCCCACCACAAACCTGAGAGCATCAATGGTATGTCCGCAGGCAATGGTCAGGGTCGTCGCTCCCAAGCTATCGTCCCGCTGCCAGGTACGTCCCGACGTGCGTTCCAGGACGCCGCCGCGGATCAGGCTCACATGACAGGACATCACCTCTCCGACGTAACCCGACTCCACCAACTCCTTCATGTACAACATGGCCGGGGCCGCCCGCGCCTGAAGCCCGACCATGGCCTGCAGTCCTTTGGACCGGGCCAATTCAGCCAGTTCTTTGGCTTCGTCCAGGGTGGCTCCCAAAGGCCACTCGGTGTAAACGTGCTTCCCGGCGTTCAATACGTCCTTGGTTAAATCGTAATGGTTAGGCACCCTCACAACGACGGCCACGGCGTCTATCTCGGGGCTTGCCAGCATCTCGTTATGGTCATGGAACGCCATGCGCGCGCCAAATTTGGCCGCCGACTCTTCCGAACTCTCCCGCTTCGTGGTGCAAACCGCGGTCAGTTCAAATTCCGGACTGGCCAGCAGCGCCGGCAGGTGGGACCGGTGGGCCCATCCTACGCTTATATTGGCTCCGATAACTCCCAAGCGGATCTTTTCCGATGCCATTGCCATTCCTCCTAAACTTCCGAGACCGGCCGCGCCTATCCTATCACGGGACCTTCCCAAGGGCCACAGGCGATAGACCACTCGCCACGTCTTTGACATAGACAAAGGACTCCCCATACACTGGCACCTATAGGCTCCGCCTTCATTCCCACCAACTGAGCGGCACTGGTTGTTCAGTCTGATCAGGAGTAAGCCTTGAGATTGGGCCTGACCGCCACCCTGACCGCCGTGGCGCTTTTCGCGTCGACGGGGTGCTCCCAGCCAAGTCCAACACCTGAATCGACTACCCAACAGGCTGTTCCAACCGCTGCGGCAACGACGGCGGTCCCGGCTCCGGCGTCCACACTTACGTCCCAATCTATCCCCCCGGCGCAGATCAACCCCACCACAGCGTCCCTACCCCAGGCGACGGTCACACCGCAGCCCACGGCCACCACCGTGCCTCCCCCTACGCCCCTCCCCTTGCCTACGGCAACACTCGCGCCTCCAGCTGCGCCCCTTCCCCTGCCTACGCCGGCACCCATGCCCACCGCCACACCCGTTCACGTCCAGGTTCCGACCCTCGTTCCCACGCCTACTCCTACGAGAGTACCTCTGGAAGCAGGCCCAGGACCCACACCAACCGAACCCGGCGGCACTCTTGAGCCCCAGGAATTTTCACTCGCCATCGAACCAGCTGAACCTTATTCCGGGCGTGATGCCTTTTTCACCTTGCAAGGGCTTGACCCGTGGGAAAGGGTGACGGTCCAGTTCTTCGACCCAGCCGGGAAGCCGGCGGAGTGGGTCACCGAGTACGAAAGCTATCTCACCGATGCCAACGGTAATCCGGTAACGGAGCGCCGCTTGTACGCCGATGCCCAGGGCCGCGCCAGTTGGCGCCGCATCGGCACCAGGGACCAGGCGGGAGAATGGACCGTCCGTCTGACTCAAGAAGACACGACCACGACATTGACCTATCCGATGAACCAGCTAACCCTGACGCCCATCGGCTCCAAGACGCTAGGCCTCGAATTTCGTCTTTACCAAGGTCCACTGTCAAACACCTATTACACAGGCAACGTGCCCGGAGCCCTTACCGTTGACCTTCAAGACCACCTGAAGCTGGTGACCGATAGTCTGCGCGGCCTTTCGGGTCTTCAGAGTGACCAGACACCAACCATCTACCTGGTTGCCGATCTGGAGCTTCTAAAACAGGTAAGCGAGAGCACCGGGTCGACGTTGGGTTTTGCCGATGGATACTACCGTAGCGCCGGTGAAGACTCGGGTGTTTACATGCACACCGACTCTCTGCTCACCGGCATCCAGCGATTGCTCACCCACGAATATATTCACTTGGCCCTTTCCGAGACAGTCGGCCCGGTGGACTTGCCATCGTGGCTTAACGAAGGCACCGCCACGTACTACGAGTACCTTATCAACGTCTCCGGAGATCGGGCTATCGCCACCAAGCACCCGTTGTACCGCAGTGCCACGCTAGCCAAAAACGCAGCCCAGTCAGGCGATCTGCTGGTCCTGACCAACCTGGAAGATCAAGACGCCTGGAACAGCCAAACCGAAGATGACCGAATCGACTTACAGTACGCCCAGTCACACATGGCGGTGCGATACCTTGCCGAAACTTATGGAAAATCCACCCCGATAGACATGATGACGCGGATGGGGCAAGGCGCTACTTTGTCCGAGGTTTTTTCCGAGATCGTTGGCGTCGAATACCCGGCTTTTGAGCGGCAATTCGCCCTATGGTTGAAGAGTTGGGAAGATCCGGAGCGAACTCGGATCGCCGAATACACCCGAAGCCTGAACGATATCATGTCGGGCAAAGCGTCGATCGGAGACCTCCGTTCGGTAGATCTAGCGAGTGACGCGCCTCCCTCGGAACGGGTGGCAACCAAGAGAGTCTTGGTGGCCGACGCGGAGGACCTGTTGGCCCGAATAGGAAACCTGTCCCCACCGCCGGAACTGCGCCCACTGCACGATGATGCCGCGCGCTTCATGGAACGGTTCGTCAGGTTACTCACCCTTGAATTAGAGCACCTGTTGGACCAGGAATACCTGGTATTTCTCGGAGACATCATCAGCTCGGTAGATTCGATCTCCCGGCTCAGGTCCGAGGACATTCAGGGTGGAGCGCCTCCCGGGCAGCGGGTGACGGCCAAACCGGGCTTGGTGGCAGACGCTGAAACGTTGGTGCGGCAATTACTAGACGCGCCGCCGCCACCAAGCCTGAACGCGCTTCAACTTCAGGAGCTTGCCTTCCTGGACAGATACATCCAATTCCTGAACCTCGAACTAGAGCAGCAGCGGGAGGAAGTATATCTGCGTCTCCTGACCGGTATCATCACCGAGGTAGATGGAATCTCCTCCCGCCGCTCGAAATCCATTCAGAGCACAGGTTCTTCATCCCAGCGGATCTCTGCAGCTGAAGGTCTCGTATCCGACTCTGAATCGCTGCTGAGTCAGATGGACACTTTCACACCGCCCTCCCGGCTTCAAGCCCTGCAACTCCAGGGTACAACCTACCTGAAAAAGTACGTTCAGTGGCTAACCATTGAGCTGGAATTTGCCCAGACCAACGATTCCGCTAAGCTCGATCAAGGCAACGCCATGATCGCTGAGATCAACACCCGTGGGAATGAATTCAGGTCTGGTGTCTCAACGGAACAAAGGGCTCAGCCCAATCAGAACGAGGCCAACAATATGCTCGGCGAGATCGCAGACATGGAAAGTCTCTTGGTGCAGGGCATCAACGCCGGTTTCAGAAACTCCGCCACCCTGCAACAAGCCAACGCCATGCTGGGAGAAGTCAACGCCCGTGAAAACACAGTGAGGAATAGAATCGGCGACCTGGAGTTCATATATAATCTGCGAGAGCCCTAGGAGTTGACACCGCCGGCTCGATAGATTCCAAGCATCGTTGAAAGGCTGGAGACTGTCAGGCATGGCCGACGAAATACATCTCAGGGAATGCCGCGAGGATGAGGGTCAGGCGGTCTTGGATCTATGGCGGCAGGCTGGCGACGTTGTCGCCAGCCCCACCGACTCGTTAGAGCAAGTAAAAGTCGCCATTAATCACAGCGCCGCCTTGTTTTTGGTGGCGGAATCTAAGGGAAACATCGTCGACACCATCATCGGGACTTTCGACGGTTGGCGCGGCGAGGTTTATCGGCTTGCAGTTTCGCCCGCAGTTCGCCGCCGTGGCGTGGCCCGAATGCTGGTGGACGGCGCCGAGAAATGGATGGGGGAGCAAGGCTGCCACCGAATCACCGCCCTGGTGGAGAAGGACCATCCCTGGGCCACCGGATTTTGGAACTCGGCCGGCTACCAGCTTCACGAAAGCATGAGTAGATATCTTCGAGACATCTAAGAGTCTCCCAATGTCACAATACGCGCTGGACATATCCTGACCAGGATCAAGAGGTTTAAATGAAACCATCGGACCTGTTTGACCTAAGCGGCAAAGTGGCCATCGTCACCGGGGGCAACGGTGGGTTGGGCTTGGCCATGGCCCTGGGGCTTGCCGGCGCGGGCGCAAACATTGTCGTGGCCGCCCGCAACACCGACAAGACGTCGGAGGCGCTGAGCCAGATCCAAGGATTGGGGGTGCAAGCCACCGGCGTGAACACCGATGTTAGCCAGGAAGCCGATATCGGCAACATGGTGGCTCAAACGATCGAAGCCTATGGCCGGGTTGATATCCTGGTGAACAACGCCGGCATGACCTTCCGCAAGGAACCCCAAGATCTGGCGGCGGACGAGTGGGACCAAGTGATGGACGTGAACCTGCGGGCCGGATTCCTAGCCGCAAAGGCCGTTTACCCCCACATGAAAAGCCAGGGCGGGGGAAAGATAATCAACATCGGCTCCATGTTTTCCCTGTTCGGGGGCGGCGGCAGCGGGGCCCCCTATTCCTCCAGCAAGGGAGGTCTAGTGCAGCTTTCCAAGAGCCTGGCCGTCGCCTGGGCCAAGGACAAGATCCAGTCCAACGCGATCTTGCCCGGCTGGTTCATGACCGATCTGACCGCCGCAGTGCCGGCAAACCAGCCGGAACGGTACGACCTGATCAGCCGCCGCATCCCCTACGGGCGTTGGGGAGAGCCGGAGGAACTGCAAGGCACGGTAGTCTTCCTATGCAGCCGCGCCTCGGACTACGTGACCGGAGCCGTGATCACCGTGGACGGTGGCTATTCGGTGATGTAGGGCCGAAATCTCATATCGCTTGAAGCGGGTTAGACGAGTCCTGGGACAGGCTCGGGACGAGCGAGTTTTCTTACGTTCGTGGTGAGCATGTCGAGCCCCGGGCCTTGTTTCTGAATCGCTTCAAGACCTGGCGGCTTTAATACCGCGAATCAAAGCTGGCCTCTGGAGTTAGGTACGGACGAGCCTTCCCCATCCAGTGTGATTTCCCAGTAGTTCTACGAAATGACAAAACATATCATTTGAGAATATAGGTGTACTATTGCGAAGACTCGTATCGGGCGATGTAAGCCAATGGCCGGAAATTCATCGGCATAACTTCCCGCTTCTCGTGACGCCAATCGCGATAATCTCTTTAGAGGTGGATCATGCCTCAGGGCAACCAGCGTATTTTAGTAGTGGACGACGAGGCGCCAATACGGGAAGTTTTCGCGAAAGGATTGCGTTTACACGGCTATCATTGCGCTACAGCCGGGAACGCCGACGAGGCCAATCAAATCCTACAACAGGAGGGGTTTGATCTCATCCTCCTGGACATCGCCATGCCCGGAGAGACCGGGTTGTTCCTGCTAGCTGCGCTTGTCGAAAACTATCCGGATATGGCGGTCATCATGGTATCCGGCAATGAAGAATTAGGTACCGCGGTTTACGCGATGCGGCAAGGCGCCGATGATTTTCTCTCCAAGCCGGTGGGCGTATCTCTATTGGTCTACCGGATAGAAAAGGCATTATCGCGCCGTGCCATCCTTGTAGAGAATAAGGCGTACCGCCAGCACCTGGAACACATGGTCAGCGAGTTGAACCTGCGGCTTGAACAGAGCAGAGGCGTACTCGCCGCTTTGAACACCGTTGTCCAGTCCCTCATGGCGCGAGAGCAAGAGATTCCGCAAGCATATGTGGGACTGCAGAGAGCAGTGTCGGATATCGATTCCGGACTCAACAGCCTGGCCGATCTTGCCACGGGATTCATAAACGATGCCCCAAATGCCCACCGGACGGATTAGGCTGACAAACATTTTGGTTAACTCAGCTATGTTAAATCCAACCAGCCAAGCCCCAGCACCTAACCGGCTTACCGGATATCGGCGACAGCATCCGCGATTGTTAGTGCCGGCGCGGGTTCACTGGGAACTCGTTGACAATGGGACCTGGAGTTAAACACATGAGAGAATTGTCGAAAAATCTACTCTTCCAGTTTTCAGTCGCCTGCTTTGTCATAATATTTACCATCGTGTTAGTACTTGGCTTAATGATTCGCGCAAGACTTGATGTCTCTCCTGGAGTTGGCTTCCTAGTACTGTCTTTCGCGCTGATCGTCATTTTATTGAACGGATCGAAGACTATATCTCAACAACAGGGTGAGCTAAAGCTGGCCAATACCGGGCTCGAATCCAGAGTGGTGGAAAGAGTCGAGGAGCTAAGGGAAACCAACCTCAGGCTTACGACGGAGATCGATGAGCGAAGATCGGCGGAAGTTCGTCTCGCGGAAACCCTCTAAGAACTGAGGGATATGCAACAGCAATTGGTGCAGCAGGAAAGAATGCAAGCGATGGGGCAAATGGCCAGCGGCGTAGCCCACGATTTCAACAACGCCCTATCGCCGATCCTGGGAAGCGTTGAACTGTTGCTTGAGGCGCCGACGATCTTGGACGACAGGGAGGAATTGATCGATTCCCTCCAGACGATTCGTACCTCAGCCCTAGACGCGGCCAGCGTGGTCCGGCGATTGCGGGGGTTCTACCGTGGGGCACAAGCCGAAGATGTCGTCGAAATCGTTGACGTAAACGAGGTGATAAAGAGCAGTATCGATCTGACCCGGCCCCATTGGAGGGTTCAGGCCCAGGCGGAAGGCCGAGCGATCGATATCGATACCGTTTTGCAGGAAGTCCCAACTGTCTCCATAAATGAGTCTGAACTGCGGGAAGTTTTGACCAACATGATCATGAACGCGGCGGATGCGATGCCCGAAGGTGGAACCATAACCTTTCGCACGCGAACCGAAGGCGAAATGGTCGCTATCGAGGTGAGTGACACGGGTATTGGGATGACAGACGAGGTCCGCCAGCGGTGCCTGGACCCATTTTTCACCACTAAGGGCGTGGGACGGGATTAGGGTTGGCGATGGCCTATGGAATCATCCTGCGGAGCCAGCGCACCATCGACGTTGATAGCGAGCTAGGCAAGGGGACGACGTTCTCTATCCGCCTTCGATCGGAAACCAACGCGTCCACGGAATCTGAGCTTGCCCAGAACACAACGTCTAGCCCGTTACACATTTTAGCGGTAGACGATAATTCCGCGGCTCTAGGAACTCTGGGCCGTATGTTACGCACCCTGGGCCACACAGTTGATCTGGCAACCGGCGGGATCCAGGGCTTGGAGAAGTTCCGTGAAGGGAATTATGACCTGGTTGTGACTGACCGGGCGATGCCCGACATGAACGGAGACCAAATGACATCTGCCATGAAGGAACTCTCCGCCAGCCAACGGGTAATCATGTTGACCGGACTTGGCGACATGATGGGAACCGTTGATACTCCCCAAGGAGTGGACTTGGTATTGGGCAAGCCGGTCACCATGAGCATCTTACGGCAGGCGTTGCTAAATATCGGCCCCGGCCAGTAAAAAATCGGAGGGGGGGTGGGGGTCGAAGGCGGCTCATCTAGTCCGATAAGCCAGGCTCGGTTTTGCAGACTGGACCTGTCTCAGAAACAACCGGTCATCCCCACGCCCGCCGCGCCGTCTCTACCACCAGTTCCAGCTTGCGGCGTTGCTGCTCCCACGACAGGGGGTTGCTTTCAAAGAATGTGGCGAAACCGCACTGGGGGCTGATCGCCAGGTTCTCCATGGGAAAGTCCTATGACGCTTCCTCTATGCGGCGGAGCAGTTCGTCGATCTCCTCCGGTGGTCCGGTCTTGGTGGTTATCAATCCCAGGACCACGGTTTTGTCTCTGGGCACAAACCTTAAGGGCTCGAATCCTCCGGAGCGATCGCTGTCGAATTCCAGGAGAAATCGATCGATGTTTATGGCGTTGAAAATCTTGTCGGCTATCGGAGAGTAGTCACCCTCGCCAAACCAAGCACCCCGGTTATTGCCCCGGCAAAGGTGCATCGCCAGGATCGTCCCCTGTAAATCGATTCCGGATAACGAAGCATTGTCCGCATAGATCCCCTCATCGATGATCAGATCCGGGTCTTCACCCTGATCTCTGAACCGCTGCCGCCAACGTTCATCCACAAAATAGGTGTAGCGGGGCGCGTCGATCTGGATGTAAGAGACACCTTCAGTCACCAGGTCCTCTATCTCTTGGCGCAGGATACCAATAATATCCGGATACAAGGCCGCGGTATCTGGATACGCCGTTTCGCCTACCCCGTGCCGGTAGAATGAACTCACGGTCTGGCTGACCGACGGCAAGGTAATCTTGAACGGGGTTTCCGCGTGTTGGTTCAAGAAGCCGGACTCGTGAGCCGTTAGCCGCCGGAGCCTTTCTACTTTGTCCGCTATCAACGTGACCGAGTTAACCCCGCCAAGGGGCGCGTCCGCTTGCTCCGCCGGAGCGATCTCCACCATGCCCCCAACCGCGTCGGCGAAAACGCTACGGAACTCAGTACGCCGGTACTCGCCATCGGTGAAGACATCCATCCCCGCCTGACGCTGCATCTCCAGGGGCTGGAAAAACAGCCGTGGTACAATCTGCGCTCAACCGGATCAGCTTGGTGAAGCCTTCTCCCTGGAGTACAACTATGAAACGCAGCATCGACCGCATTCTCACCACGCATACCGGCAGCCTGCCCCGGCCGATGGATCTGTCGGCCATGCTGGAGGAATTCGACTCTGGTGAGCTGCCTGACGGGGAGAAGTTTGAGAGCCGTGTCCGAGAAGCGGTAGCCGAGGTAGTCAAGATACAGGTGGATGCCGGGGTGGACGTGGTTAGCGACGGCGAACAGGGTAAAGTCGGATACTCAACCTACGTCAGGCACCGGCTGACTGGGTTCGATGGCGAAGGATCGGCAACCGCCCGGTCGGACTGGGCCGACTTTCCCGAGGCCGTCGCCCGCATACCCAGGCCGTCCACAGTGATCCGTCCCGCCTGTGACGGTCCCATCGACTGGAAAGACCGGGAGGCGGTGCAGAAAGACGTCGCCAATTTCAAAGCTGCCGTGTCGGCGTCTCCCCCAGCGGAAGCATTCATGACCGCAGCGTCGCCCGGGGTAATAGCCCATTTCTTGCTGAATCGGTACTACCCGACCCGGGAAGCCTACCTGGCGCGGTTGGCCGACGTGATGAAGGAAGAGTACAACGCCATCCACCAAGCCGGCTTTCTGCTTCAGGTGGACTGCCCGGACTTGGCGATGGCCCGCCATCTGATGTTTCCTGACATCAGCAACCAGGATTTCGTGAAAATCGCCGAGGCCAACATTGAGGTCCTTAACCACGCATTGTCGGACATACCGCCTGAAGCGGTCAGGATGCACCTGTGTTGGGGCAACTACGAAGGACCCCATCATCGGGACATCCCCATTGAGGAAATCCTCGGCGCCGTACTCAAAGCCCGTCCTCAAGCTTTCTCTTTCGAAGGGCGAACCCGCGCCACGAGCACGAATGGGAAGTGTTCAAGAACGTCAAGCTTCCCGATGGCAAGATCATCATCCCCGGTGTGCTGGACTCCACCACCAACTACATCGAGCATCCCAAACTGGTGGCCCAAAGCATCGTCCGCTACGCCGAGCTAGTAGGCAAGGAAAACGTCATCGCCGGGTCCGACTGCGGGTTCGGCACCTTCGCCAGGACAAACTATCAGGTGGAACCTGAGATCGTCTGGGCCAAATTCCGCGCCATGGCCGAAGGAGCGCGGTTGGCGTCCGAGCAGCTCTGGCCTCGCTCAAGCTGATCTGAGCCCAGGTGAGGGAGACCCGGATGGCGTACGGCTCTCCCGAAGAAATGATTGACCGGCTGGGAGAGTTTCGGGACCGTATGGGGGTAACCGGCTTTCTGCTCGACTTGAACTTCGGCGGTCAGATACCTCAAGAGTTAGAGCTTAACTCCATGCGGCTTCTGACCGAAAAAGTGATGCCGGCCTTCAAATGAGCTTTGCAGCACATTCCGGCTCGACAGAGATCGGCGCCGCCGGCCCTTCGCACCCAGCGCCGTTACTGGTAAACTGCAAGGGACCAGACGCCACGATGTGGAAATGGTCCGCTCTAAGGAATCATGGCTGAAATACAGCGGTCTGTACGGGAGGCTGAAACATGGCGGAATTAGTGCTAGGTTTGGGCACTTCACACACTCCGATGCTAAGCTTGGACCCTCAGTACTGGCATCTGATGGGAGAAGCGGACAAGAACAATCCTGAGCTGGTTTCAGTGCCCGGTGGCGAGTTGTGTTCCTACGAGGAGCTACTGGAGCGCGCCGACCCCAACATTCCTAAGCACATTTCCCTGGAGAAGTTCGAAGCCAAGCACAAGGCCATCCAGAAGGCCATCGCAACGTTAACCCAGACTTTAGAAGAGGCCGCTCCCGACGTGGCGGTTATCATCAGCGACGACCAAGATGAGCTTCTGTTCGAAGATAACATGCCCACGTACTCCATTTTTTGGGGAGATAACTATCCTCTGATGCCGTACAACCGAGAAGGGTCGGATTCTCCCATAGCCCAGGCGCTGGCTGCGGGCTGGGGCGACGTAGAAAAGGATGTACCGGTAGATTCAGGCCTGGGCCGCCACATCATCGAGTACATGATGGAGGCAGAAGTTGACGTCGCCCAGTTCCGCCGGTTCCGCGAGGACTATGGCGGTTCAGTAGCCAGACTGTATCCTTCGGTCCACGGCGGTGAGAGCAGCTTCGTCAAAGAAACTCCTCCAAGACCCTTTACCATGCCCCACGGGTTCTCCTTCGTCATCAAACGAATCATGAAAAACAACCCAATACCCATCGTGCCCTTGTTCCAGAACATCTACCCGCCCAACCAGCCTACCACCAAGCGGGCATTCAACATCGGCCGCGCCCTGCGTGGGGCCATCGAGTCCTGGGACACCGGCAAGCGGGTTGCCGTTATCGCGTCAGGCGGCTTGAGCCACTTCGTGGTGGACGAAGAGCTAGACCAAATGGCCTTGAAAGGTATGCAAGAGAAGGACCCGGAACAGCTCTACAACCTGCCGCGCCACCGGCTCAATTCGGCGGCGTCGGAGATTCGAAATTGGATAGTTGCCTCAGGGGCCACTGAGCACCTGGATATGGAGATTCTGGACTATGTTCCCGTGTACCGGAGCCCCGCCGGCACCGGAGGCGGCTGGGCGTTCGCCCGCTGGCAGTAACTACCAGGCACGACTAGGACCGTTCACATTGATTTTCTGATCGTTTTATGTCAACCGATCTGATTCCCGGTGAAGTAACTTCGCCGAGCCAGGTATAGGCAAGATAGAGAAAGGAACAGGGCTGATGGTAGAAACACGAGAGACCATCCCGGCGGCCATTGCCGATATAGCGTCCAACTACGTTAGGTCGCGGCCTTGGCCCTATCGGCGATGGATGTCATCCATCGGGATCCCGATCCATAAAGGATATTTCATCGAAGATCTGCGGACCATAGAGTTGGGCTGGTGGCCGGAGCGCGAATGCAACGCGGCCTTTCTGGAAATGATGGGGTCGGAAGGAATGTCGGAGATCCGGGTAACCGAGATCCCTCCGGGCAAAACACTCCCGGCGATGACCTTTGCTCTAGACGAAGTAGTATACGTCGTTGAGGGAAGAGGACTTACCACGATCGCCGGAAGCGGCCCCAAGAAAACCTTCGAGTGGCAGAAGCACAGTATGTTCCTCATCCCACGAGGGCATACTCATCAGTTCACCAACGTACAAGGTGATCGGCCGGCACGGCTCTTGCACTACAACTGCCTTCCTATGGTGATGGCCACTCTGGCTGACCCGGAGTTCTATTTCACCAAGTCAGACGAAGTGGCCGATCGCCTCAACACGGGTGAGAAGGAGTTTTACTCCGCGGCCATCGCCGCCCAGATTCCTGATCCCAAGCTCACTTGGGGCGTCAGGGACATCTGGTTCGGCAACTTCTTCCCAGACATGCGGGCGTGGGATAAGCTCGCCGCGCATACCATGCGCGGCATCGGTACCAGGGCGGTCTACGTTCAATTTCCCGGTTCAGAGATGGCCGCCCACATGTCGGTCTTCGGCGAACGCACCTACAAAAAAGCCCACCGGCACGGGCCGGCTTTCGTCATCGTGATCCCGGATGGGGATGGGTATTCCATAATGTGGGAGGAGGAGAAGGAGAAGATAGTGTTTCCCTGGCAAGAGGCAAGCCTGTTCGTGCCGCCAAACCGTTGGTTCCACCAACACTTCAACGTTGGGGAAGGATCGGCGCGGTACCTGGCATTTCATCCGCCGGTACAATTCGAGGGTTGGGCGGAAAAGGTCGAGGATAGGGTCCGTGACCAGATCGAGTTTCCCGACGAGGACCCGTCTATCCGGCAGCGGTTCGAGGAAGAGTTGGCCAAAAAAGGAAAAACTAGTCTGATGCCCGAGGAAGCGTACCTCAACCCGGATTATCAGCCCCCCTGATTCGACGGCAAGCTAGAACTGGTTCAATATCCGAGGTAAATGGGGCGGACAAATTCGCCACAACGGTTTTTCAGGCTCGGCCTGAGTCAAATCTCTAGGTCCCAGAAAATATTACTCTCGTAAGAGGTGAAGGATATGGTGGTACTTTCCAACCAGGAATTCAACGTGGTGGGCACCAGGCCCATACGCCACGACGGCAACGACAAAGTAACCGGACGGGCGCGCTACAGCGCTGACATCACTCTTCCCAGACTGCTCCACGGGAAGATTCTACGCAGTCCCCACGCTCACGCCCGGATCAAGTCCATCGACGCCAGCCGGGCCTTGGCTCTGCCGGGCGTCGAGGCCGTGGTCACCGCCGCGGATTTCTCCCAGCCCAGGGGGAGAATAGCCGACTTGGGCGAAGGCGCCATGGCCAACCCCAAGTGGATAAGCAACAATTGCTTGGCCAGCGAAAAAGCCCTGTACAAGGGGCACGCGGTAGCCGCCATTGCGGCGACCAGCCTACATCTGGCCGAACACGCAATCTCTCTCATAGACGTGGACTACGAAGTGCTTCAGGGCGTGACCGACGTGTTGGAAGCCATGAAGGATGATGCCCCGGTATTGCACGAGCGGCTGGCCAATCTGGAAAACGCCAACATCCGTCCCGGCGGGCTACGCGACGACGACGATACAGAAAAAGCCACCAACATCTCCAACCACTTCTTCTTCGAGTTGGGAGACACCGATCAGGGGTTCAAAGATGCCGACATAGTCGTGGAACGGGAATTCCGTACCGCCACCGTGCACCAGGGTTACATCGAGCCCCACTCCGCCACCGCTATGTGGGGAGAAGACGGCAAACTGACCATCTGGTGCAGCAGCCAAGGCCACTTTCAGATACGAGACCTTACGGGCTTGGTTCTGGGCGTCCCGGTCTCCCAGATCAAAGTGATTCCCATGGAGATCGGCGGAGGTTTCGGGGGCAAGACGGTCATCTACCTAGAGCCGGTGGCCGCGGTGCTTTCCAAGAAAACCGGCCGCCCGGTGAAGGTCTCCATGGGCCGCGCGGAAGTGTTCGAAGCGACGGGACCGACCTCAGGCAGTTACATCAGAGTGAAGATTGGGGCCAACAAAGAAGGGATGATTACCGCCGCTGACATCACCATGATGTACGAAGCCGGCGGGTTCCCCGGGTCTCCCATCAACCAGGCTTGCCAGTGCGTCATGACGCCCTACAACATCGCCAACGGGAGGATCGAAGGATACGACGTGGTGGTCAACAAACCCAAAGCCGCCGCCTACCGCGCCCCCGGCGTGCCCGCTGCCGCCTTCGCCGCCGAATCGGTCATCGACGAGATCTGCGAAAAGCTAGGGATAGACCCGCTGGAATTTCGGACGAAGAACGCTTCCAAAGAAGGGAGCCGCCGCATACCCGGCCCGGTGTTGCAGAAGGTAGGGTATCTGGAGACTTTGGCTGCAGCCATGGATACCGAGCATTACAAGACACCCCTCGAGGGGCCCAACCGGGGACGGGGCGTCGCCGCCGGGTTCTGGTTCAACGGAACCGGGCCGGCTTGCGCCACCGCCAGCGTCAATGCCGACGGAACCGTGAGCCTGATTGAAGGTTCACCGGACATCGGCGGAAGCCGGGCGTCCATGGCTATGCAAGTGGCCGAGGTCCTGGGACTTCCCGCCGAGGACGTCCATCCTACCATCGGCGACACTGACTCCGTTGGGTACACATCCTTGAGCGCCGGCAGCGGCGCGACCTTCAAATCCGGCTGGGCTTGCTATGAAGCGGCGACCGATATCAAACATCAACTCATCCAGCGGGCCGCGCGGATATGGGACGTCAGTCCCGACGACGTGGAGTACACCGATGGCGTGGCTTCCCACAAATCCGATTCAGAGCTGAAACTGACTTTCAAACAGCTTGCGGGCCGGCTGATCGGCACCGGTGGTCCGGTGGTGGGCCGGGGCAACGTGAACCCGGCGGGCGTGGGTAACTCCTTCGCCGTGCACATCGTAGACGTGGAAGTAGACCCCGAAACCGGCAAGGTTGCTGTCCTCCGCTACACTGCTCTACAGGACGTGGGAAAGGCGATTCATCCCAGTTACGTGGAAGGGCAGATCCAGGGCGGAGTAGTTCAGGGCATAGGTTGGGCCCTTAACGAAGAGTACGTCTACAACAAGTCGGGTGTTATGGACAACTCGTCCTTTTTGGACTATCGCATGCCCACCAGTTTGGACCTGCCGATGATCGACACGGTGATCGTGGAGATCGCGAATCCGGGCCATCCGTTCGGGCTACGGGGAGTGGGCGAAGTGTGCATCGTGCCTCCCATGGGCGCGATGGCCAACGCCATCTACAACGCCATAGGCGTCCGCATGGACGTACTGCCCATGTCTCCAGGCAACGTTCTGGAAGCTCTTTGGGCCAAGAACGGGACGTAATCGATTTAGGCTAAAATGAGGCCTCTCATGGCAAGGCCCTATATTTCCGGGAGCTCAACGGCCATCTTTTGGAAGTGATGACCGCGTAAGAGTTCCGTGGAGTTGGGGGAAGTGATTCCGGCCTTTTCCTGAGGAGGCCGCGCCCAGAACACAATCTTATGGTTCGCGTCAACCCGATGCGGCACAAATTCGAGCAAACCGGATCGATCTAGGAAGTACACATCTTATGAGGAGATAGCCCTTGACTACCAAAAAGGCATACCGGTACGACCCTTCGGCGTCCTACGAAGTACGAGAGCATGACTTGGAGTACCTCAACGTCGGCGGCGTAACCCGTCAGGTCCGGATCTACCAGCCCGAAGGCCCTGGGCCTTTCCCTTTGCTTTTGAGCATCCACGGTGGGGCCTGGACCGACAAAGACCACACCGATTACGCATCCACCAGCAAACCACTTGCCGCCACCGGCCTGGTTGTCGCCTCCATCGGCCAGCGGGTCGGCGCCGGGTTCCCTTACCCCTTGCAACTCCAGGACATTCATTATGGCGTCCGTTGGCTTAAAGCCCATGCCGGCGATTTCAACGGTGACCCGGATGCAGTGGGCGGGATCGGCTACTCCAGCGGCGGACACACTCTACCCCTAGCCGCCATGCGCATCAATGATCCCAGATACTCGGCCCTGCCCCTGGAAGGATCGTCTCCGGCCGACGCTAAATTGGCCTTCACGATCTCGTGCTGGCCGGTCATCGAACCATTCTTCAGGTACGAGATCGCCAAGGCAAATGGCAACACAGAGTTGATGGAAAAGCATCACATGTTCTTCCAGGGCGACGAAGCGATGCACGAGTCCACCCCTTTGAACGTCATCGAAAGTGGCGAGAAGATAACGTTATCTCCAGCCTTGGTCATGCACGGCACTGCGGACGACGTGATGCCGATCGAGGCGTCCGAGAGATTCGTCGCCGCTTACAACGCCGCCGGAGGACAGGCCCAACTGGTGCCCTGGCAGGGTAAAGGCCACGGCTGGGCTAGGGAGGCAGGCCCGGAGGTAGACGAGTTTGTAAAGGTGGTTACGGATTTCATCGCCAAGCAGCTCGGTTAAAGAACCCCGATACCCACCAGCAATCCCGAACCCGCGTCTAGGGCAGACGAACCATACTCTAGGCAGAATGATAAAAGAAAGCCCCGGTAAACCGGGGCTTTCTTCATACCTGGCCCGCGGCTGAGAGCCGCAGAATTCCGCCGAGACGGCCATTCGCCTCATCAATCGCAATACGGGATTATTCGATCTCCGATCAGGTCGATGGTTTTCATGATCTGGCCGTGGGACGGTCCTCCCGAATGGGCGTGTCGCAGCCGCAGCAGACAGGTTTCGGCGCCGGTCGCTTCCTGCCATCTTTGAAATTCAGTCAGGCATTCTTCGGGGTCACCTAGGATCAAGCGGTCTTTGGCGATTCGATCGAGGGTCAATTCGGATTCATCTTTTATGGACTTGAATTCGGATAGCCCGTTCCGCCAATAGTACCGGTACGCCGCCAAAACCTCTGGCCCGTAAACTTCTTCAGCTTCCTTTCTGGATCCCGCCACCCAAGCGTCCCGCATGATGACGACTTCCGGCTTTTTGCCCGCGGCATCGGCTGACCGGCGGTACTGGTCTATCAACCGGCAAGTGTTTTGCAGTGTGGTGCTGGGCGTAGAAACAAACGCATCCCCCAAAGTACCGGCTCGCCGCGCGCTCACCGGCGCCCCTCCGCCGATCCAAAGGGGAGGATGGGGTGACTGCACCGTGTCCGGTCGTACCCTGAGGTTTTTAATGCTGTGGTGTTTGCCTTCATACGAAAATTCCTGGCCCGACCAGCAGTTCCGCAGAATCTCGATCTTTTCCTCAAACAGCTCCACCCGGTCCGACATCGTGATGCCAAACGCCTGAAAATCCGCCGGTTGGTAGCCCAAGCCAACCCCAACGGTGACCCGGCCCTTGGAGATGATGTCCAAGGTGACCACATCTTCGGCCAGGCGGACGGGATGGTGCAATGGCAACAGAATCACCGATGTACCCACCCTCAATGTGGTGGTGGATGCCGCCACGGCGGTACACACGATCAACGGTGACGGGAGGAACCCATCCCTGTCCTGATGATGTTCCCCAAAAAAGCACGAGTCGAATCCGGCTTGTTCGGCCAAGCGCGCCTCTTCTATAACTTCGTCCACGCATCTGGGCAAATCCTCTCCGCGAGGCGGGTTGGCAATGGAGCTATATATCCCGAATTTCATGAAATACGACCTTACTCTACCGGTTGCCCGATCAGGATTATTTCAAAGAGCGTTCTCTGCGAACTCTCGAATGCACCCTTCGACTAGATCGGTTGCGTCCGCTGATATCTGCCAAAGATCAAGCAAACAAATACCGAGGACAAACAGCTGTTCTTTGATCTGAGTTTGGTAAGCCAGCGATGAGCGCCAGCCCCGCGTGAGGATGACGGTCCTCGGCGGCTGAGCAGCCTCAGAGCGCAAGTGAGTCAGGGAATCAAGCCGGACCGGCATCTTCCGCTTCGTAGGCCTGAACCAGGGCTGTTCGGAGTTCTTCAGAAAACTCCCGGCGTTGCCAATCACGCACCTCGTGCGCACCACCGTCTATATATTGGGCAGCCGATCCATTCCAGTGAAGGGCCAAACGCTCCAGGCTAACGGCGGGCCAGAGCAAAGACGGGTCCAGGCCCAGAGAATCCCCCTGCCGGATTCGCCACGCTTTGAGCGATCGCAACCTGGCGTTAGATTCTGGTCCCCAGGGATTGTCCCTGGGACGCCAAGGCCGCTGCACTTCTGGTCCGGTTGTTCCTCGCTGGATCGCTTCCCGGATCAGGCCTCCCGACCGTCTCGCTATCCCGCCGGGTAGGCCACGGACCTGATGAAGTTCCATATCCGGTGAGCCGGCCAGGGTGAGCAACGCCTCGTTGGTCAACACCCGGAAGGGCGGACAGTCCATCCGCCTCGCCTCCTCCTCTCGAAATAGGAATAGCTCTTTGAGCACCGCCAGGTCCCGGGGCCCTAACCGGCTGCTCCCCTTGACGCGCAACATCGCCGTCTCCGGCGGATCGGGAGGTGACTGGCGGACCTGTTCCAGCCTTTGACATTCCTCCGTAACCCAATCCAGACGCCGAAGTGTTGCCAGACGCCCCTGCAGATCACCGGCCAATTTCGGCAGGTACTGCACGTCACCCGCCGCGTACTCCACCGCCGGCTGGCTCAGAGGCCGGCGGCCCCAGTCCGAGGTTTGTAAAGCCCGGCTCTTGGGGATCCCCACTCCCAGGATGCCCTCGAGCACCGAGGACAGGTTCGTCCTGGGTATCCCCAGCAATCTCGCCGCCAACTCAGTGTCGAATAGGGACCTAATCGTGAACCCATAGTCCCGATGCAGACACCGCACGTCGTAGTCAGAGCCATGGGCAACTATAGTTATCGAAGGGTTGGCCAACAGATTTCCCAAGGCGGACAGGTCGGCGACGGCCAATGGGTCCAGCAAGAAAATGTCCTCACCGGCCGAGATCTGGATCAGGCAAACTTTCTCTCGGTAGGCATGCAAGCTGTTGGATTCGGTGTCCAGGGCCAGCAAAGGCTCCGACGCCAACGCCTCAGCGACGCGGTCCCAGCTTTGCTGGTCGTCGATAAATAGGGTTTGGCTCATGCGATTGATCCGTTCAACGGTCTACGACATTGATTTATGATTGATTAACCTTGGCGCACGAACTTATCAACTCCTACACCATCCGGCACGCCCACGTAGATGTCTCCGTTGGCGTCTATCCAACTGCCGTGGCCACCTCGAATTATCCATCGGGCCAACAGAGTACCTTCTTTATTCATCAGGCTGATCCGCGAGTCGGTGTCCTCGGTGTGACCCTGACGGGCGTCGTTGCCGCCTTCACTGATACAGAAGACACCATCCGGACTCTGAGAAATGTCCATGGGCCTCAGCAGATCGGTCCACATTCCAACGAACTCCCCATCCCGGTCGAAGATCTGAATGCGGTTGTTCTCCCGGTCACAGACGTACAGCAGATCGTCAGCGCCGACCATCATGCTATGGACCAAGTGGAACTGGTTCGCGCCGCCTTTGCCGGGTTCTCCCCAAGACGCCTTGAGCTGACCGTTGGCCGCGAACCGGTGTACCCGGGCGTTCCGGTATCCGTCAGCCACGTACATGTCGCCCCACGGCGAGGGCACCAACTCCGCCGGATAGTTGAAGGGACCGGCAGCCCTGGGCACCAATGTGCCTGGCACTTCGCAGCCGGTGTCCGAGTGAACGCCCCGCTCTCCAATAACTTGCAAAGGCTTGCCGTCCAACGTAAAACGCAGGCAAACCGAGTCCTCGCGATCGGTAACGTAAACGATGTCGTCTTTGATGAATATTCCATGGGGATTGGTGATCGCGCCCAGGCCCCATGAACCCACGTAACTACCGTCGCGATTAAAGACCACTATCGGCGGATCTTTTCGCTGAAAGGCGTATACCCGGTCCTGAGAATCGGTTGCCACGGCGCTCACCATGCCAAAGGTTTCGCCCGCGGGCAACTTGGCCCAGCTTTCAATCAATTCGTAAGTGTATTCCCCGTTCCCTACAGTCGTCATGGGCTGACTACCTCCATCGATCATTTATAAGATCTCGTTCGCGCCTTTTTAGAAAGTCCTACTTGGAAATATGCGGCGGTATACCCCAGGCGATCCCGGTGCGTGGCCGTAGACGCCGCCGATGTAATCGTGCATCCCGTCCTGGGCGCTACGGTTCCGCCAAGCCTGACTCTCGGGCACGGTCTCGTGTTCGAATTCATACACCGTCGTATACTTGGGGCCACCTTCCACCGCGTGGTAACGTCGGACAGCGATGCACCCTGGAAGTTCCAGGTTGGCCGGCGTCCGTACATTGTCGTAATACTCGTTGTACTTGGCCTCGATCTCCGCGGGGACCTCCATCCGGCCTACCTGGATAGCCGGAGCCATGCCCCGTCCCAGCACGTGGGAATCGTTTTCCTTAGGGTATATCTGGGTGCAGACGATGCGGGAATAGTTGCGGCCCTTGGTCGAAAGCGCGATTCGCTGGGTCCACTCCGAAGGGTTGCGGCGGAAGTTCAGGTACTCCTCCGATTCAAGTGCTCCCACCGACTCCAGTTCGTACATAGCCAGATAGCGGGGGCTGCCCTTCAGAGCCTGATACCTGGCGAAGTTCAGAAAACCCGGAAACTTCATCAGATCACCGACATGCTCATCGTTATACCAGGCGTTAAAGTCCGCGTCGTGCTCGGAGTCGATGTCAACAAAGACCATCAACAACGCTGTGCCCTTTTTCTCTACCACGGCCTGCTGCTCCTCTGGGGGAAACTATCTTAGACAACAGCAATGATACCCACCGAAAGACGCCGCGGCAAACATCCCGCCGGCAGCATTGTGACGGCCTCAGTTTCTACTGCTATACTGGGCCAAAGCTCAATGGCGAGGAAATTGCGAGATGACGACATATGAAGTCGTGGGGAAACCGGTTACCAGGCAGGAAGGTCCCGACAAAGTGTCGGGCAATTTTCAATACTCCGCTGACGTTACGTTGCCCGGAATGATCTGGGGCAAGGTGTTGAGAAGTCCTTTTCCTCACGCCAGATTAGTCAAGATTGACGCCTCGAAAGCGCTGGCGATGCCGGGAGTCCACGCCGTCATCACGGGTCAAGACACCCTTGGCATGCGGATAGGAAGGAGTGTGCGCGACGTACCGCTGCTAGCCGAGGGTGAGGTCCGATTCGTGGGAGAGAAGGTAGCGGCCGTGGCAGCCGACGACCCCGACCTAGCGGAAGAAGCCCTCCTAATGATCGACGTAGAATATGAGCCTCTGCCCGCTGTATTCGACCCGGTTGAAGCCATGGAACCCGGAGCGCCCCACGTCCACGCCGGCTCGCCGGTTTTTGAGAGCACATCGGGTCCCGTCCAGCCCCAAGGCAATATCCTGAACCATTCAACATGGTCTAGTGGGGACGTGGAACAGGGATTCAGTGAGTCGGACCAGATCTTCGAACATACCTTTTCCACCACATGGGTACACCAAGGTTACATGGAACCGTATTCTTGCGTGGTGGACATCGACGATGCCGGGCGTGTCCAGGTCTGGGCGAACAACAAAGTTCCCTACACCTTGAGAAGACAGTTGGCTGACGCGCTGGGATTATCCGAGGACCAGATACTAGTCAACCCATGTGGTATCGGCGGCGACTTCGGTGGTAAGTCCCCGGCGATGAACGTTCCGTTGGCCTATTTCCTGTCCCGGAGCAGCGGCCGGCCGGTAAAGATGATTATGAGTTATATCGAAGAGCTGGTGGCCGGCAACCCAAGGCATCCTTCCGTGATCACCATCAAGACCGGCGTAAAGAACGACGGAACATTCGTGGCGCGGGAAAGCCGGGTAGTGTACAACGGGGGAGCTTACTGCGGCTTCAGAGGCCGCCCCGGTCTGGCAGGCAGCCGCGATGCTGCCGGGGGACAGTACCACATACCTAATTTTAAGATCGACAGCTATATGATCTACACCAACAACGTGCCCTGCGGTTCCTATCGGGCGCCGGGACAACCCCAGGTGGCGTTCGCGGTGGAATCTCACACCGATATGATCGCCCGGGAGATGGGCATAGACCCGTACGAAATGCGGCTTAAGAATGTGGTTCGCGACGGCCAGATGTGTGCTACCGGAGCCCATTACAACAACGTGCGGGGAGAGGAGACATTGAAGGCGGTTGCCGAGGCTGCCGATTGGGGTTCTGCAAAATCAGGGCCATATGTTGGGCGGGGCATATCCTTGGGCCAACGCCCCCAGGGCCAAAGCGTCTACTCGGCGAAGGTGACGATGGACGAGAATGCCCAAGTAACCTACCACACGTTGGTGCCAGAAACGGGCACGGGTATTCACACCGTCGGCCGGCAGGTAGTGGCGGAGGACCTGGGTATCCCGGTAGAACATGTGAGGGCCGTTCAGATGGACACGGACGGCGGGCCCACCGACAGCGGGTCTGGAAGCGGCAGCAGCGTGGGCGGGACCGGCGCTGCCCTGGGAGCCGCCGAAGGTGTTCGCAACCACCTCACCCTCATGGCTGCCGAATTCTACGGATGGCCCGAAGAACGGATCAAATTCCGGGGAGGCCGGGTTTTCGTTGAGGGCGACGCTGAACGTGGGATTTCGATCCAGGAGTTGGCCTCCAAAGTCGTCGCCGGAACCGGAGAGCACATCTCATTCTCTAAGACCACGGAGGCCAAAGAACCGGACGTGACTTGCTTCTGCGCCCAGGTGGCCGAGGTTACGGTAGACCCGGAAACCGGAGAGGTAAAGCTGCAAAAGTTCGTGACGGCCCACGATGTAGGAACTATCCACAACCCGATCACGCATCAAGGACAGATCGACGGGGCGGTGATCCAGGGGGTGGGATTTGCCCTGATGGAGGAATTGCTGTCAGAAAAAGGACATATCTCGACCCTCAGCATGGGCGACGTGAAGACACCAAATATTCAGGACATACCTGAACTGGTAACGGTTCTGGTAGATTCTCCGGGGGGCAATGGCCCCTTTGGGGCGAAAACCATCGGAGAGCAACCCCTGCCACCGGTGGCGCCGGCCATCGCTAACGCCATCTTCGACGCCGTGGGGGTTCGGATCCTAGACCTGCCCATCACGTCGGAGAAAGTGCTTGCCGCACTGAATAAAAAGTGACCTCGCCACTGTTCCCACTAGGCGGCCCAAGATGA
>CATMOE010000035.1:0-37978 GCA_950072105.1 uncultured Dehalococcoidia bacterium | reverse complement strand
ACGGACTTGGCTAAGTTCCGGGGCTGATCCACGTCGCAGCCTCGCAGCACCGCGATGTGGTAAGCCAGCAATTGCAGGGGCACCGTGGCCAGGATCGGGGTCAAGAGCTCGTCGATCTCAGGTATGAACAACAATTCGTCCACCTGATCCACGAGCTCTTGGTTGCCTTCGGTAACTACCGCCACAACCACGCCATCCCTAGCTTTGACTTCCAGGATATTGTTCACCATCTTATCGTAGAGGCTACCGTTCGGAGCTAACGCCAAGGTCGCCATTTCGTGATCTATCAATGCTATAGGGCCGTGCTTCATCTCACCGGCGGGATAGCCTTCGGCGTGGATGTAGCTGATTTCTTTTAGCTTCAGTGCTCCCTCCAAGGCGATGGGGGCATTGATTCCACGTCCCAGAAAGAGAAAGTAGTTGTACGACGAGAACCGGCGGGCCAACCGTTGATAGACCGAAGTGTCGGCCAGCATATCCCCCATTAACCGGGGGCACTTCGCCAGTTGGTCCACCAACCGCCTCGTGTCCTCGCTGGATAGAAAACCCCTGGACTGCCCCAGGTAGCCGGCGAACAAGCTGAGCAACGTCAGAGCGGCGGTATAGGTCTTCGTTGAGGCTACGCCAATCTCGGTACCTGAACCCATGTACAGAGTCGCCTCAGCCAGGCGGGTAGTTTGACTCCCCTCGACGTTGCAAATGGTAACCAGCCTACCGCCTTTCTCGCGCACCATCTGCATCGCCGCCACAGTATCCGCGGTTTCACCGGACTGGGCGATGGCTACAACCAGCGTATCGCTATCGATAATCGGATCCCTGTATCGAAACTCCGAGGCGGCCTCGGCCTCGGCGGGTAGACCCGCCAACTGTTCAAATAGATATCGTCCCACCTGGGCGGCGTGCAGGCTTGTTCCACAACCGATCAGGATGACCCTCTTAATATCCTTTAACTCTTGCAGCGAATAGCCAAGTTCGGGCAAGTCGATCAGGCCTTCCTGGAAGTCTACCCGGCTCCGCAGAACGCTGGCCACGGCCTGTGGCTGCTCCATGATCTCTTTAAGCATGAAGTGCCGGTAGCCGCCCTTGTCGATCTGCACGTCTACAGGTGAAACCGAACGCAGTTGCTTGTCGATCTCCTTGCCGTCGATGTCCCGGTAAACGACCCCTTCGGTGGTTACCGAGGCCATTTCCCCCGAATCTAGGAAGCCTACTTGACCGGCCTGGGGTTCTTGGCGCAGCAGAGGCAGCATGGCGGGCAGGTCGCTGCCAATGATGCCTTGGCCGTCCCTATGGGCAACCACGATGCCGCCCGCATGGCCCAAGCGCAAGGCGCAAATCTTACCGGCTTCCCCCAGGAATGTCGCGGTGACAGTCTGGGAGCCTTCGACTATCCTACCCATGCGAAGGAAGGCATCTTCAAAGCTGTTTCCCTGGTCGATCCCCTCTTCAATGAGATGGGTGATTACTTCGGTGTCGGTCTCGGATACAAACTTGTGGCCGTTAGACAACAATTCTTGCTTCAAAGCAAGGAAGTTTTCGACGATGCCGTTATGGACCACGGCGATGCGCTGGTGGCAGTCGGTGTGTGGATGCGCGTTAGCGTAAGTGGGCTTACCATGGGTCGCCCAACGGGTGTGCCCCAGGCCCAGGCAGCCTTGAGGCACGTCTTCCTGCCCGGAAGACGTGAGGCCGTTAACTTTCCCTACGGTCTTTCGGAACTGGAGCTGGCCCGATTGATCGACAATGGCGATACCGGCGCTGTCATAGCCGCGGTATTCTAGCCGCTGCAATCCCTCAAGAATGATCGGCCAGGCTTCGCGGTCCCCCACATAACCAACTATGCCGCACACGTTCCCTCCCAAAGCACTCGCCACCGGCTTGGGCGCCGGGAGCCACGGCCCAAACCGTGATGCCCTTGGTCAACTAGCAAACTTCCGGGCTAACGGCAAGATTGCTCCGGTATATTTTACCAGAAGTGACCTGGGCTACCGCATGCTGGCTTCCAACTCTTCGAAAAATGCTCTCAGGTCGTCGGCTATTTCTTGGGCGGGGATATCTTCCATGCTCTCAGGAAGATCCCTTAGCGCCTCGTCGATCTCCACTTCTTCTTCGAATATGTCTTTCAACGAGAGTCCCGTGCCTTCATTGCTCCCAGTAGGCTCGCTCTTGGTCTCATTCTGATTCTGAGCCGGCTGACCCGCATTCGCCCCGCCTTGGGCCGGGGCAGACCCTCCAGCGGAAGCGCCGGTGCCGCCGCCGGCCGAAGGCGCGTTACCGGGTTGAGGCCCGGCAGGCGCGGAGCCTCCACTTGAGTCATTCACCACACGTACGTCGGGGACGCCTTCTAGACGAACAACTTGGACATCAGGTAGATTTTCTTCTTCTGCGGGTTCGGCGGCGGCATCTCCGCCGGCCGCCTGTGTGCAAAGGAAAAGGGGTAACACTGATCGAAGGTGGAAAACCCAGTAAAGAGGCAGTTTCACCCAGGCAACGGGGTGCCAGCACCCATCGGTCTGGGCAGACCGGTAGCTAAGTGTGGACAAATCAGGAAATCGGAGCCGATCAAACAGGAAGAGACGTCACTATCCACCACCAAAAGGCGGCCCAATTACCGATGATTGCGGAGGGTAACGTGGACTGATGAACCGGACGGTTAGTATTCTAACGAAGCAAAAATGTGCATCGTCATTCCGACTGTAGGGGGGAATCTAGGGAGGCGGAGGGGACGCCTCGGCCTAGATGATTCGTCCTTCCCGCGAAGAACTCAACATGACATGCTCGAAGGAATTACACGCCGGCTCAATCAATCGATCCATCACATTCAAGTGGGCGCAGTTCTAGAACGAATCTAAACCAGGGGGGACCGGAGGGTGGAGAGCTAGCTCTGGGCCTGTTTGGCTAGGTTCCGAGCAAAGTCTTGCAGGGTTGAATTGGCTTTACGGCGAATGATCGGCTGACCCAACTCGCCGATCTTGCCCATAAACACGGTGTCGGAGACGATGAGCATCTCAGTCTCCTCCGGAGAAATGGAGGTGATCTGCATGGTCAGATCGGCCCTGATGGATCCTCCCACCCTACGGTCGGCCGCTTCGATGTGGAAACGAGCTTCGCCCTTCTCCTTGTCTTGCTCCACAACACTTATCGTACCGGAGAAGTTCAGGCGGACGGGCCCGATCCGGACTTGCATAACGGCCTTAAACCGGTTCTCTCCGTCGGAAATGACGTCCTGTACACCTGGGATACAGGGAGCTACTTGGGGGATGTCCAGTAACAACGCCCATGTTTTATCCACCGATGCAGGCACTAGACAGCGGTTTTCCAGCTTCATTCGGCTACCCTTAGCGACCCGCGGCTAGGGATTGGGTAACGGCGCGGCGGGTGAAGACCTCCGCCATCTGCCGTTTGTAATCGGCCGATCCGCGGAAATCGTCCAGAGGGTCAACTTCCCCTATAACCGCCGCCGCGCTGGCCCGGATGTTCTCCTCGGTCAGGGGGCGTTGCCGCAGCAAATCTTCGGCTGCCTTCGCCCGTATCGGGGTAACGCCCGACGCGCCCAATACGATACGCACGTCCCGGCAGTTGTTGCTCTCGTCGGCGTCGACGATGGCCGCCACGGAGACGGTGGCGTAATCGTCGGCGGTGCGTGGCAAAAACTTCAGGTAGACAGCTCCGGAACCGGCGGGCGCCTGGGGAATCAACACGCTGGTCAAAATCTCACCGGGTTGGACGTCGGTTTCGAAATAGTCGATGAACAGGTCTTCCACTGGGACGATTCTTTCACCGCCCTTGGAAGAGAGGACCACCGAGGCCCCCAAAGCTATCAACGAGGGAGGCGGGTCCTGGTTGGGGTCGCCGTGAACCAGACCACCCCCGACCGTGCTCATGTTGCGGATCCTAGGAGTTGCCACCTTCCGGTACGTATCGGCGACTAGGGGCAAGCTTTGGCGGATCAATGGGTCGGTTTCCATCTGGCGCTGGGTGCACAGGGCGCCCACCCGCACCGCGCCGTTGCCGTCTGAGGCCACAGAGGCCAAGCCGGGAATGCGGCGCAGTCCGATAACGTGGCCCGGCTGGGCCAGACGCTGCTTCATCATAAGCACCAAGGCCGTACCGCCGGACATCACTCGAGCATCGTCGCCGTACTGGTCCAGCAGTCCGAAAGCTTCATCCAGGCTGGTAGGGCTGTGAAACTCAAAGTCGATCATCGCCCGGCCTCCTGGGACACACGGGCCGCGTTTTTCACCGATTCTAAGATGCCGTAGTATCCGGTGCACCGGCACAGGTTCCCCATCATCCAGTCCTTGATTTCTTCCTCGGTTGGGTCGGGATTAACGTCCAGCAGGGCCTTGGCGGCAATCACTTGACCCGGAGTGCAGATGCCGCACTGGAAACCGCCATGGTCGATGAACGCTTGCTGCACCGGGTGCAGCTTCCCATCTTGCGCCAATCCCTCAACGGTGGTTATGTCGGCGCCGTCGGCGGTAACCGCCAGAGTGATGCACGATGCCACCATTTGCCCATCCACCAGCACGGTGCAGGCACCGCATACTCCCACGCTGCAACCTTCCTTGGTTCCGGTCAGGCCCAGATCGTAGCGCAAGCAGTCCACCAGCATGCGGCGCGCCGGCACCTCCAAATCATGATCTGTGCCGTTTACTTTAAACTTAATACGATGATCCATTTTCCATCCTTCCCGTATCTGAGAAATGCCCGATTTGGCGAAACCACCCAATGTTATACTACGCGTCATCGCGTGACAAGAGATTGCGGCCCAGTCGTGAAGGGGCACGGCCTTCCCCAACGGATCTCCTATCGGTCTGATATTAAAGCGAGGTATCAAAATGCCCAACGAGGACAATGAACAATCTGTCCAGCACATCGGCAATACCATCCTGGTGGTGATGATGGAAGTGGAACCGGAAGGGGAAGAAGCCTTCGAGCGATGGTATAACGACGAACACCTGCCGGAGCGCCTGGAGATACCGGGCTACGTCAGCGCCCGCCGCTTCAAGCTGGAGGAAGGAGAAGGGGTTTTAAAGTACCTGTGCATCTGGGAATTGGAGGACGCCAGCCCGCTCGAGAGTGACATGTATAAAGCCCAACGGGCCCGCCCCAGCGAGATAAGAGACCGGGCAAACCAGTACATCACCCAACGCGCCCGAGGCTTATACAAGCAAATATACCCGTTAACCGGAGCTTATGAAGACCACTCCGGCTACTACCCGGAGCAGGTTCGCAGCTAGAGCCGGCGACGGCTTAGAATTTGGTCAACCGGATCAACTCTCCCACGTCGGCCAACCTCTCCATGTTCCAGAGCCGGTCCAATAAGGCGTCTGCCTGGGCCTGGGACAGCGGACCGCATGCCAACGAGCGGAACTTGTCCTCCAGTTCGGCGTCGGACAGCGGGTTCTTGAAGTGCCCGTTGTGATAGGCCACTTGGGATGAAAACCGCAGACCGGCCCCGGTTAACACCTCCAAGTCGCACAGCATGGCTTCCGGCGCCCGCTGGTTCGCTTCCTCGGAGACGCTAACCTTGACCCGGCTCGTCAGGTCCAGCAGGCTCTGGTTTTGCAGGTACTCGTCGCCAAAGTGACTCTGGTCCACCGCCCCGTACATCAACGCCACGGCCACGGTATAGGGCATGCTGTGGTCGGCGGTTTCCCGGTTGGTAGGCCGCCACTTTTCCGCGTCCCCTGCCATGATGTTGATGGCGGTTTGCAAAGTCCGCACCTCTACCTGGGCGATGTCCTCTACAGAAGGTAGCTTCTCCCGAACCTCCAGAGCGGCCTGCACCACCGTTTGCGAATACTGGCCCAACGGAAAGCGCTTGATGCTGCACTCCCCAATCTTGAAGGGCTGGTCCCCGCCGCCAAAGGGCTCCAACTCAAAGGGCTGGCGGGACACCGCCTTAAAGTAGCCGCCTTCTCCCTCGAAGATCGGCGAAGGGCCGGTAAGCCCTCTTTGGGCCAGCATGGCGGCGAAAACGGCGTTGCGGCTGGCGTTGGCGTAAGCGCATCCCTTCCACATGGACACATCGCCGATGCGGGTTTGGTACAGGGCCAAGTTAGGGGCGATTCCCAAATTCAATGCCTGCAGAGTTTGGTCCTCAGTCAGCCCCAGGCAACGGGCAGCCCCCAGAACGCTGGCGATACCGCCTACGGTTACGTGGTCAAACCCGCCGGGCTTGATGTCCACGGCATCGCAGATCCGGCAAAATGCTTCATAAGCCAGCACGGTGGCGACAATCATTCCCTTGCCCCCGGCCCGGCCTACTTCGCTGCAAGTCAGGGTCGCGGCGATGCTATCGCTGGGATGACCCGACTCTTTACTGGTGTAGCCGTCGTTGTAGTCCAGATAACGGATCATCACCCCATTGGCAAAGGTGGCCATATCCGGGCTGGTCGCCAGTCCGCTGCCAAGGATCGTGGCGGGCGAACTGCTGGTCACCGTCGCGGCGGTTTCCCGGGCGATCCGGCTGGGCTCGCCGTCATATCCCCCCAGGGCACATCCCAGTGTATCGATAATCATCCGCTTGGCCAGATGGACGACATCTGTAGGCAAGTCCTCGTATCGTAGGGACGTAGCGTAGGAACTTAACCGCTCGGCAATGTTGGTTACTATGGTCCCTCCAGGCAGAATAAGGGCAACCAAGGCGGACTTAGGCGAAGTGGGGCATGACCTCTTTGGCGAACAACTCCATCGACCGCATCAACTTGCCATGCTCCATGCCACCCATGGAAAAGGTGCAACCGAGGTACTCTATCCCTTCCTTCTGAAGCGCTTTAATCTTAGCGATACACTTCTCCGGGCTGCCGATAATCGCACGGTTCTCGTAAATATAATCGTAGGTGGGAGGCAGTTCGGTTCGGGTCCGGCGCCAGTCCTCCAAGTGATGGTGGACCTCGCTACCCTCAGGAAATTGACGGCGCCATTGAGTCATGTCCTGAACCCAGTTCACGGCCTCCCGGCTATCCCGCCGGGCTTCCTCTTCGGTCTTTCCCACATGGAAGTAGCGGAAAAAAGGTATTTCGGACATCGGGACGTTATGCCCAGCGTCTCCGGATAACTCCACGAACCGGTGGCATAGCGCCAGAGCTTCGGGAGTGTCCTGCACTACCCCCACGATTAGAGGAAAGCCGGTACCGGCGACGAAATCCAAGGTGGCCTCGGTCCGGGTGGCTGCCAAGTAAACCGGTGGATGGGGCTGCTGCACGGGCGGCGGCACCAGAGTGGCCCGGTTGACCTGGTAGTGTTCCCCTTGATGCGAGAACTCCGGCGTCGTCCAAAGACCTTTGATCACTTTGATGCTCTCTTGGAATCTTCCCTGGCTCTCTTCACGATCGACGTTATAGCCCCGGTATTCGTAGTTAGCCGTCCCCCGTCCAAAGCCAACGTCCAATCGGCCATCGCTAAGGGCATCCACGGTGGCGGTGTCCTCGGCCAGGCGGATCGGGTTGTGCAGCGGTGGCACCAGCACAGCGGTGCCGATACGGATTCTTGTTGTCCTAGCAGCGAGATTGCCCGCCAATACTAAACACGAAGAGCCAATCCCATAGCGGGAGAAGTGGTGCTCGGCCAGCCAAGCGCTGTGGAAGCCCAGTTCCTCGGCGTATTGAACCTCTTGAATCGTGTTGCGAAATACCTGCCGTGTATCGATCCCTTCGGGCCAGGGAACGTGGGTGAAGATTCCGAACTTCATTCTTAGTCCTCCCGTTGGCTCCGCTCCAGAATCGCGTCAGGTCCGGAACCCGCCCTATTATTCCATATAAATCTGACAGCTACCAATCTTTGCCGGATGACCATGTCATGCCGAGTCCTTCGTGGGAAGGACGAGGCATCTGGGATGGGGCCGCTCCACACTTCCCAAGATTCCTCGCCGCCCTTCCGCCGAAGGGCTGGTGTCGGAATGACGAAGTGCGCGACCGAATGTTGGCAATTCTATTTTCGGAGGAATCACAATGGTAAAAATTAACCGTGCTCGGCAGGGGTCAACCATTCCAGGCCGCAGTGACCACGCGCGGTCGAACTAATCAAATCGGATGGTATAATCCGTGGGCGGCGGGCCTTGTGTCCTGATTTGCGGCCTTCGCTTCGCCGTTCGTTCCCCTTTGACTCAGACCCTTAGGTTGTGGACCATTGCCTGCTCACGTCCTGCACGGCGATACCTACTTGGTGCAACGGCGACTGTCCCGCCTGGAAGCGGAAGCCGGGGCCGAAGACGTTCTGGACGCCAACCGCCACCGCCTCATGGGACTCCAGACCAACATCAACGAACTGGTTGCCATCTGCAACGCCCTGCCGTTCATTGACTCCCATCGACTGGTGGTGGTGGAAGGACTGCTCGCCACGTTTGAACGCCGCCCAGGAAGAGGCCGGCGCCGGAGTAGCGATAACCAGGCAAGCGGCGGGGCGCTGGGCGGATGGGAAGGACTGGACCAGGTCATCGCCGGCATGCCCGATACCACTCTGCTGATCTTCCTCGACGCGACTCTGCCGGACACCAATCCAATGCTTCGGCATTTGCGTGAAGCCGCCGAGATCCATGGATCGCCCACACCTTCCGGTGAGGCCCTGGCCCGCTGGATCAAGGCTACCGTGGAGGAGAAGGGCGCCAGCATCAGCCCGTCGGCCATAGGCTCATTGACCGAAATGGCAGGCGGAGATCTCTGGTCCCTGGATAATGAGTTAGAGAAGCTTTCCCTCTTCGCCGCCGGCGGCCGCATAGAAGAATCCCACGTCAACGAATTGGTGCACCTGGCCCGGGAGTCCAACGTGTTCGCCGCGGTGGACGCCATGATTGACGGCCGCCAATCGATGGCCTTGAGCTTGCTACACGAACTACGCGAGGAGGGGAAAGAAGCTCCCTACATCATCTCCATGGTGGAAAGGCAACTCCGCCTAATGGCCCTTGCCAGAGACGCTGTCGACCGTGGGATACCCCAGGGGGAATTGGGGAGCCACCTGGGAACTACCTCCCAATTCGTGATTAGAAAAACAATGGAGCAGGCCCGCCGCCATTCATGGAGCGACATCATGTGGCGCTACCAGCGCCTGCTGGAAGCGGACCTGGCCATAAAGCAAGGAAAGTTGGAGCCGGACCTGGCGCTGGAACTCCTGGCGGCAGACCAGGCGGACCGGAGCCGGCGCTAGTTGTCCTTATCCTGAATATTCTTCGAATGATCGGCAGATTCCGGTTCCCTCTGGTTCCGGTCCCAACCGATGCTGCTGAAAGCTATAAGTTTGCCTATGCTTAAAGGGTCGTCTATCTTGCCGATGCTCCGCGCTTGCGGCGCCGAGGTTGTTGGAACTTATCTGCTGGTTGTCTTCGGCACCGGAGCCGTGGCGGCCGCCGTGCTTACCGGAGCCCAGTCGGGTATATGGCAGGTGGCGGTGGTGTGGGGTTTCGGCATCACCATCGCCATCTATGTGACGGCGGCGGTGTCCGGGGCGCACCTGAATCCGGCGGTAAGCCTGACCTTCGCCATCTTCCGCCGGCGCGAGTTTCCTTATACCCGTTTGCTGCCCTATTGGACTTCTCAGCTTACGGGCGCCGTCCTGGCCGCTTTGACCGTCTTGTGGCTGTACGGTCCCTTCATCGCTCGGTTCGAGTCCGAAATGGGCCTGGTACGCGGCGCTCCCGGCAGTCAGCATTCGGCCATGGTATTCGGCGAGTACTTCCCGAATCCCGCCCTTTTCGGCACCGGCCCCGATGCTCAGAGTCTGATAAGCCCCCTGGGCGCCGCCGTGGTCGAAGGCTTCGGCACGGCCATCCTGCTACTGGTTATCTTCGCGCTGGTGGACCGCCGGAACGCCAGCTTACCGACCAAATACCTCAGTCCCTTCTTCATCGGGTTCACCGTGGCGGTCCTGATCAGCCTATTCGCTCCGTTAACCCAGGCAGGGTGGAACCCGGCCCGGGACTTCGGCCCCCGGCTGGTTGCCTACTTTGCCGGTTGGGAAAGCATTGCCATACCGGGACCGTCCGGCGGGTTCTGGGCTTACATCATCGGCCCTCTGGTGGGAGGGCCTTTGGGTGCGGCAGTCTACGAGTTCCTGATCCGGCCCGGATTGGCAGTCCGGATTCCCGTAGGCTCCCAGAGTTCCGATGGCGATGACGACCCGCCTGCCGAACCCCTGGAATAACGGAGGCTGGGAGATTTTTCTGGACGTCTATTCCAATACTAAGTAGTAAGGAAGTCCCGGCCCTTCAATAGTTTCACGGCGATCCGGCTTTCCCAGATCACGGTGACCCCGATAGGATTGTGCCAACCACGTTTCAGAACCCGGCTAAGTCCCCGGAAGCATGGGATTGTAGCAGGCCACCATATGCTCAGAGGCGACCTCTTCCAGGCGCGGGCGGTGTTCCACTCGGCACCGGGAAAGCGCTTTGTGGCACCGCGGCAGGAAGGGACATTCCTCCGGCAAGTCAATCATGTCCGGCGGCACTCCCCTTAGGGGTTCCAGCCTCCGGTCAACGTCATCCAACCGGGGCAGGGTCTTCAGCAGAGACCAGGTGTAGGGATGCTGCGGCTCTTTGAATAGGGGAATCACTTTCGATGTTTCCACCACGGTACCCGCGTAGATGACGCCGACCTTTTGAGCCATGCTAGCCACGATTCCCATGTCATGGGTGATCAGGAGAATCGAGGACCCTTGCTCCCGGCAAAGGGCTTTCAATCGTTCCAGGATCTCCGCTTGAAGCGTTACATCTAGCCCCGACGTCGGTTCGTCGGCGATCAGTACCCGCGGCCGTAGCACCAGAGCTATGGCCAGCATAATCCTCTGGCACATACCTCCGCTGAGACTGAAGGGATATTGCCCCATGATTCGCTTGGGATCGGGCAATCCCATCTCCCGCAACATATCCTGAGCCATACCATTGGCAACACGGGATCCGACATTGGTGTGGGCCAGAATGACTTCTTCCAATTGTGGTCCAACCAACTGAACCGGGTTCAGGGCGGATTGGGCATCCTGGAAAATCATCGATACCTGGTTACCCCGAATCTTTCTCAGTTGCTCTTGGCCGATCCTTAGCAGGTCCACTCCGTCAAAGATAACCCGGCCCGACGGCACGGTTGCCGACACGGGGAGTAAACCCATGATCGCCAACGCCAAAGTACTCTTGCCCGCGCCGCTCTCCCCAACAAGGCAGTAGATCTCACCCTCTTCCAGGACGAAGTTGACGCCGTTCAAGGCCTTAACTGGTCCCGCCGGTGTGCCGAACCGGACATGAAGATCTTCTACTCGTAATGCTTCAGCCATGGATGACCCTCGGGTGCCCCAACGCCGTTCCATATCGGGCGATGAAGCGGTGGTATGTTGCTGGCGCTATCAATTACTCTCCGATTTTTCAGCGCGTTCAGGCATTGCGGCTTGCCGCTTGCGGGCGGATGAGCTGCTCGGCCCTGAACCTGCCCGCCTTGAGTTCCCGGATCAAGTCATCCACACCGGTGATTTTCCGCTCGAACAATGTTGCCGCGGTCCCTATCTGTTCTACCCGGTGGGCGTCGCTGCCCCCGGTCATTTTTATCTCCAGCCGGTTCCCCAGGTCTTGCGAGAACTGATTCTGCGCCTCGTTACCCCGGCCATTGATTCCTTCGATCGCATCGCAAGACCCGAAAAAAGCATCCCCGCTGGCCCGTTCCAGCATTTCCCGCCGGGCCTCCAGCAGATGACCGGGGTCTTCCAAGAACCGGCGGCGATAGGGATGAGCCGCGATTATAGCGCCGTCCCTTTGCCGCACGGCGTCTACCAAAAAATCCGGCTTGTGCAGTCCAAAAACATAGCGATCCAAGCCGAAGATCAAGACGTGTCCATTATCGGTGTTGATCTCGCAGCCAGGTAACACCAAAAAGCTGTGTCTCTTGGCAAGATCATCGACCTCCTCCTTAGACCAGAAAAAATCGTGGTCGGTGAGGCAGATACCGTCTAGCTTTGCTTCTTTAGCTCTTTCAATGAGGTCGTCGACAGCAGCGAAACTGTCATCGGACTTTGGATAGCTATGGGTGTGGAGGTCAATTAACAATGATGTCGTCGTACCATGGGCTGGAGTTGAGTTCCAGGGATAGCCTAGTCAACATAGCCAAACTATCATAGCAAAGGAGCCGCCCTGAGGTAAATGGGAAGGCCCAACCGTATTAACCGGCTGGGCCTAGTTGAACCAAATCGTAGAGCTACCTGAACCGGCTACCGGGGTATAACCAGGCCTTCCTCTTCCAGGTGCTCCATTATCTCCTCCGCCCGCTGCTGCCCCACCTTAAAACGCCGCTCGATGAAAGAAGTAGACATCCGGGGACTGCGGAGCGCCAACTCTCTGGCCTGGGACAACACTCTCTCGTTGGCTTCCTCATTTTCTCCGTCTTCATCTTCATCTATCAGTATGTCTGGCAAAGGACCGCCTTTCTGATTGGACCAGAACTGCTGCAATTGTTCGATCTCATGGTCGTACACCAGTGTCCCCTGAACCCGGCGGGGTTTGGGCGAATCTGAATTGAGGATCAGCATGTCGCCTTTGCCCAACAGCCGCTCGGCTCCGGCCATGTCTAAGATGACCCTAGAATCCACCTGGGATGCCACGGCAAACGCGATCCGGCCCGGGATGTTGGCCTTGAGCAGCCCGGTGACGACGTTCACCGACGGTCGTTGGGTTGCCAATACCAGGTGTATCCCCGTGGCTCGTCCCAGTTGGGCCAAGCGGACCAAGTTCTGTTCCACCTCAAACCCGCCGGTGATCATCAGGTCGGCCAATTCGTCGACGATCAACACCAAGAAGGGCATCCGCTCTTTCGATTTAGAATTGAAACCATCGATATTGCGGACCCCTGCTTCTTCCATCTGTTTGTAGCGGCGGAACATCTCCCGCATCAGGCCCCGGAGGGCCGAATTCACTTGGTCGACATCCACGATGACCGGAGCAACCAGATGAGGGATGCCATTAAACGGGGTTAGCTCCACCCGCTTGGGGTCCACCATCAGCATGCGCAACTGGTCCGGTGGTTTGGTCAAGAGCAGGGAAGCTACCACGGAGTTGAGGCACACGCTCTTGCCGCTACCGGTGGCCCCGGCTATCAGCAGATGTGGCAATCCCGCCAGATCCGTAACCACCGAAGACCCTCCGGTGTCTTGACCCAAGGCAACGGGGAGCCCTCCTTTGCTCGCGATTTTACGAAACTCGGGCGACTCCATGACTTCTCTCAGATGAACCTTATTGGGGTTTGGCGCCGGCACCTCCAAACCCACCAAGGCCTCACCGGGTACCGGCGCTTCGATGCGCAGGTAGGGTGTCTTCAACGCCAGCGCCAGGTCCTTTTCCCGGGTCAAAATGCTCTGTACCTTCACCCTGCTTTCGACCCGGCCGTCGTCTTTACCGCCTTCGCCTTTCCTGTTATTCCAGCCAGGAACCAGACCGAAGCGAACGATCCTAGGTCCCGCTCTAATATCTTTTACCTCCACGATCACGCCATGCTCGGCCAGCGAGGTCTCTACGTGGCGGGCCATCTCCTGCAATGGCCCCTCAGATTGCTCCCGGGGTGTGGGAGCTGCCAGGCATTCGATGGATGGTAAGGACCATTTAGAACCCGCCGTTTTTACCTTCGCGACTTCGACGCGGGGTTTGTCATTCTGTGGTGGGTGAGCCGCCGTCCACTCCGGGACTTCCCCTGCACTGCTAAGAGGCCAGGAATCGGAGTCATCCGGCGACTCATCTACTTCATTCTCCGAATCGTCAAAGCTGACCAGTTCAGCGGGCGGTTGTGGCGCCATAGGCTTTGAACTCTGAAAGAGACCGCGGAACCACGCCAGGAATCGACTCGAACGCGCCGCGAATATGGCCGTCAACAGCCATCGGCTCAAGAATCCGGTGACCCAAGACGAGCCCATATATAGGTAGGAAATCCCGTACTGCAGCCCAGTACCTGACTTCTTCAGTCCCTTTAGATAGATCCCCCCTACTTTATAAGGGTAGATAAATAGAGGAACGAAAATGGCGATGGAGGCCAATTTAACCAATGCCAACGCTATGGGGACTCCTCCCACCGCGTCACCCCAACGCCCGCTAAGACCGAAACCGGACAGCACTCCATCGCCGGGATCGAATAGCGAAAGCACTCCGATGGCGATGACCACGATAGCGGCGGCGGAAACCCATCGCCGCCAAAATCTAGCCAGCGACCGATGACGATATCTTAAAGTGAGGAGGGCGGCCCCAAACCAAAGACCGGCCGGGACCAAACCGTAACCTAGGGTTTGTATAACTCCGTAGCGGAGGTCCGCGTTAAATCCAAAAACCAGGCCGGCACTCAAGCCGCCTATCAACATTACCAGGCCGTCGATAGCGGCGGCGGGTCTGGCTTTTATAAAGTCTCTGAAAGATGGCGGAGGCGTGCGCCTACCTTTGGCAGCGGATCGTGCCATCGAGTCCTCCCATTCTGACCACGAAACAAAAATAAGTGGTCAGGAAACCAATCACACTTCCAAAACCACTGGAATAATGATAGGGCGTCTGTTGGTTTCGCTAGCTAGGAACTCGCGGGCAGTTTCACGCATTTTTGATTTCAAACGGTCTGGTTGGTCCGCCAAGGCAGGATCGCCGGCCAGGGTCCGGGACAGCGTTACAGCCAGGTCTTGGAACAGTTCATCTGTTTCCGAATCTTCCATGAACCCGCTGGCCACGGCCTTGGGTTCGCCCACCAACCGGCCCGACTCTTTATCAGTCGAGACGACCACCACGACAACTCCATCCTTCGACAGCGTTCGCCGCTGACGGAACACCTGGCTGCGATGATCGCGCCGGTTCGCCCCGTCGACGTAGATCCGCCTGGCGGATACCTTCTCCTCCACGCGGGCCCCATCTTCGGATAACTCCAGCACATCTCCGTCTTCGATCACAAATATCCCCGACTGCGCCACACCCACGTCCTGAGCCAGTTGGGCGTGGGCCATCAGGTGCCGGTATTCTCCATGCACTGGAACGAAGTACCGGGGCCGGACCAGGTTGAGCATCATCTTCAACTCTTCCTGACTGGCATGGCCGTGTACATGAACGGTGGAGATGCGGTCGTAAAGCACAGTTGCTCCCTGGCGCATCAGGTTATCTATGGTCCGGCCAACACCCAATTCGTTGCCTGGGATTGGGGTCGCGGAGATTATCACCGTGTCTCCCTCTATCACGCTGATGTCCCGGTGGTCTTTGTTGGATATGCGGACCAAGGCTGAAGTTGGCTCCCCCTGGCTGCCGGTGGTTATCAGCACCACCTCATGGGGAGGCAATTGACGCAGTTCACTTAGATTCTGGAGGATTCCCGGGGGCATCTTCAGATATCCCATTTCCGTCGCCACGGCCACATTGTCTTCCATGCTGCGGCCAACGATACCAACCTTGCGGTGGGCACGCTCCGCCGCGTCCACTACTTGCTGCACCCTGGAGATAAGAGAAGCGAATGTGGCAACCATCACCCGGCCGGGAGCATCAGCGATGGCGCGATCTAAGGCCTCGCCCACTACCCGTTCCGATTGGGTATAACCGGGAACCTCGGCATAGGTGGAATCTGAAAGCAGCAGCAGCACACCCTCTGCCCCATGCCGGGCCAGAGTCGTAAGATCTATAGTGCGGCCGTCTACGGGAGTGTGATCAATCTTGAAGTCGCCGGTGTGAATCACCAAACCTCGCGGGGTTTCAATAGCGATGCCCATGGCATCGGGAATGCTATGGCATACCCGGAACCAAGTTGCCCGAAAGTTGTCACCAAATTGGTAACCGATTCCCGGTTCAATGGCTTCCACGACCGCGCCCCGGGTGGGACGTCGATCGTTCAGCTTAACCGAGATAAGTCCATGGGCCAATCTCGGGGCGTATACCGGAACATTTATCTGAGGCAGTATAAAAGAGAGGGCTCCGATATGATCCTCATGTCCGTGGGTGATCAAGATCGCCTTGACCCGGTCGGCCCGCTCCACAAGGTAGGAAACGTCGGGGATAATCAGATCGACCCCCGGCATATCGTCGTCCGGAAATTGGACCCCGCAGTCGACAACGACGATTTCGTCACCGTACTCCACGGCCATCATGTTCTTACCGATCTCCCCCAGTCCGCCCAGGGGAATGATTCGCAAAGGTTGCGTCACGTTACTCAAAGTATTTACTCAAACAGACTAAGTTGCTGTGCAGGCGGCGACTCCGCCGCTGGCGCCAGGGTCGGCGCGGCAGAGGAGTTCCGGATATTGTCCAAAACCTTCGGGATGGCTTTGAAATCTTCGATGATTCCCGGCCTAACTTCCTGACGGTACAGGGCGGCGGCTGGATGCATCACTGGATAGATAAACCGGCCGTCCTTCTCTCGAACTTTCCCTCTGGCCCGGGTCATACTTTCCCCGGGGAAAAACCGGGCCAGCGACACCCGGCCCAAGGTAACTATCAGCAAAGGATCTAACAACTCTATCTGCCGTTCCAGATACTTATCGCATGCCGATACCTCGGCGGGCAATGGGTCCCGGTTTTCCGGAGGACGGCATTTCACCATGTTGGCGATAAATACATCTTCCCGCTTCAAGCCGATGTACCCTAACAACTCGTCCAAAAATTGCCCGGCCCGGCCCACAAAAGGACGGCCCAGAAGGTCTTCTTGAGCACCCGGTCCTTCGCCGATAATCATCAGGTCGGCATCCGGCGAACCCTCCCCGGGAACAGCGTTTTTGCGCCCCCGGCCAAGTTCACAATCGGAACATTGTCTAACCAGTCGAGCGATTTCATCCAGGCTGTTCATTAGGATTCAACTCCCAGTCTAGATACGGATCAGGCAATTTTACAGTATAAATGTATTAAGGTACTTACCATAATGTAATGACTTCAGCCGTCTGCCCGAACTGCAACGGATAACGAAGAGTGCTCAAGATCGAGGGGGTCACAGAACTCCGTGGCAGGGTAGGGTCAGTGTTGTCAACTGGATTCATCGTGATTATTACGGCCGGGAAAGCAGGCCTCCCGGCGTAGGGCAAGCTGTTCTTCGACGGCCTGCGAGCAAGCAACATCCAAAAGAGCCGGCATCCGAATCGGCTCGCCACAACAGGTGCGATAACCTGCCCCAGCGCGACACTAGTCGTCTGCGATTCCGTGGCCTTTCAAGTAATCGACGGCATCTTTGATGGTGCCGATGTTCCCAGCTTCATCATCGGAGATTTCCACCTGCTTTTCATCGGTGGAGAACTCCTCTTCGAAGGCCATGATTAATTCGACTAGGTCAAGGGAGTCCGCATTGAGGTTATCAACGAAGGATGAGTCTTCTCCTACCTCTGATTCGTCCATCCCTAATTTATCAATTACTATGGTTTTTACGCGATCATAAACGGTCGCCAAAAGGTCATCTCCCTAGATTTGGGATCCAACCGTAGCCAGGTGGGCAACCTCACGGTCAGCTATCACAGATCCTAGAACACCATTTACAAACTTGCTGGAGCTATCGCTGCCAAACACCTTTGCTAACTCTACAGCTTCGTTGATTGCGGTTTTGTCCGGCGTATCAGGGCTATGTAACAACTCCAGCAGAGCTATCCGCAGGATGTTCCGGTCCACCGGCGCTAACTGGGCTACGGGCCATGCTGGTGCATATTGCTGAATTATGCTATCAAGAGCCTGGCCTCGAGCCTCCACACCTTGAATCAATTTTTGAGCGAGAGATATCGCTCTTTCGGGCAACTGATCTTCCTCGACAAGCCACTCTAGAGAAGATTCGGCCAAGCCGCCGCGAACGTCGGCTGCATAGAGGCTCTGGAGAGCCGCCGCCCTTCCCTTCCGTCTCAAGTCAGTAAATTTATCCTTTGGCATGGAACACCGATAAGCTGGCGTGTACCGGTTTAAGCGGTCGCGCCGGCCAACTTTCGAATAGATTCAGGGTTGGATAATGCCACAGCTTGAACGCCCCGGTCGATCCGCTTGATCAGGCCTGCCAACACGCTGGCCGGTCCCAACTCAACGAACTGGGTGATTCCAGAGTCCACCATACACCGGACCGTATTCCGCCATTGGACGCACTGGCAAAGCCCGCGGACCAACTCCTCTCGCACCTGTTCTCCGGTTCGCAACTCGGCACAATCGGAGTTAGCTATGATTGGAGCCACTGGGTCTTGGAAATCCATCGACACCAACGCCTCAGACAGACCTTCCTTCGCCGCTTGCATCAGCGAGGAGTGAAAGGCGCCGCTGACCGTGAGTGGGATCGTCTTCCTGGCGCCGCGAGCCGAAGCCAGGTCCATGGCTTGCGCCACGGCGATTTTATCTCCGCTGATCACAATCTGATCGTCGGAGTTGATATTAGCCAATTCAACGCCAGTTTCGGAGCATATCTGCGACGCCGCCAACTCGTCTAGTCCTAAGATCGCCGCCATACCTCCGGGTCGGCCTTTGGATGCCTGCTGCATCAATCGGCCTCGTTGCCGAACCAGAGTCACACCATCGGCGAAACTCACCACCCCGGCCACCACCATTGACGTGTATTCTCCCAGGCTGTGCCCGGCCAAGGCTGCCGGAGGCTCTAGTTCGGAGCCAGTGAACTCTTCCCACGCCTTCCAAGCCGCGATGCTAACCGTCATGATAGCCGGCTGGGAATTAACCGTGTCTTGTAGCTTACGGGAAGGGCCTTGAAAAATCAGTTTTGAGAGTCGAACTCCCAGGATATCGTCGGCCTCTTGGAAGACCGCACGAGCCGCCCGGGATGAGTCATAGAGCTCTTGCCCCATGCCAACACTTTGCGATCCCTGGCCCGGGAAAACAAAGGCTCTTTTTGTTTCAGTTTGATTATCGGCAGTTATCTGCATGCGTCTAGCCCTAATTTCAACGTCTTAATCAAGTTTAATGACGCCGGGCATGAGAAACGGGCGACCGATAAAGGTAGTGGGTTGGCCAGAACATTCCAGAAGCCGGATTCCGTAAAACCATCGTTGCAGTGTATCGTGCACACACATCTTAGGCCTACTCCGGTTATCCTTCGGCTCCAACCACTTGCCGCCCACGATAGAAGCCGCATTGCGGGCAAACCGTGTGCGGCATTTTAGCACTTCGGCATCGGGGACAGTAGGAGTGATTTACGGCCTTCAGCCTATATGAGCTGAAGCGCCTCCCCCGCTGCGCCCTGGTCACTTTCTTGTTAGGTACTGCACCCATTGCTAATCACCACTGAAACCGGTCACTCGGTCGCCGATGACCGGTCTATCCTTTTTCTACTTGTCGCTCGACTCCAAACCGCCGAACCGGCCCGACCTTTTGGCTCGGCTTTAAGGAATCAGATTATCCTCACGTCGACTTCGAGGAGGCCTCAGCCGGTCCAAACTCGACCGTGAAGAAAGAGAATCGCTCTTCTTCCACCACCCATCACTACCCCTTCTGTGATTTCAGCAAACCAGCCAAGGCTCCCCACCGTGGGTCCACCTCAGTGCCGCTGCAATTACATTCCCCCTGGTTAAGGTTGGTCCCACATACCCGGCAAAGACCAACACAATTCGCCGTACATAATGGCTTCATTGGCATGTCGGCAATCGCATATTGCCTCAATATCTCGGTCAAGTCTAACACATGATCGGTATCAATTCTCTGGTCTACTTCATCATCGGTTATTGGCGGTGATTGCTCCCCGGTATGAAGGTCCACCGTCGGGAAAAATTCTTCTTCAATATCAAGGGTAGAAGGCCAGACAAATTCTCCGAGGCATCGCCCACACGTAAGCGTGGTTTGAATGTCTAATACGGCGTAGACCAGGACACCTTGATGGGTACGGACCATGTGTACTGATCCGTTAACCTGGTCCGTGATTCGTGATGCCTCTGTAAAGATTTCTTCAATATTGTAGCTGCTAGACGTCCCAGTCGGACCCATTAGCAACTTTGCAACATTATATTGCATAAATGTAAGAGAACCTGTATTTGAGAACCGGCGTAATTATACTCGCCATAACAGAACAGATGTCAAGGCGGAGGATCTAAAGGCCGCTCGACTTTGAAGCCTCGGATCCTGTCCTTTGAACGGCAGGAGTTGCTCTATCTAACGCCGCGTTCTTCTATCTTGGTCTCGATAAATTCCGCTATCGCGCTCGTGGAGGTCCCTGGGCCAAATACGCCGCTGATGCCCAGGTCCAACAAGGGCTGGCGGTCCGACTCCGGGATTATGCCACCTACGATCACCACGATATCGTTCAGCCCTTCTTCCCGTAGAAGTTCCATTATTCCCGGCAGGATCTCTAGATGCGCTCCCGACAATATGCTCATCCCAAGCACGTCAACATCCTCTTGGATCGCCGCTTGGACAATCATTTGCGGCGTCTGCCGGATGCCGGTGTAGATCACTTCCATACCGGAGTCCCGGAGAGCCCGGGCGATCACCTTGGCCCCCCGGTCGTGCCCATCAAGACCAGGCTTGGCGACAAGTACGCGAATCGGATTTCTAGACTGCGTCATAACTGTTTAACCCGTATGCCTCTCGGATCGGCGTCCCTGAAATTCAGTTCTCCACCAACTCGGTGAGAATACCGAACGTCGATCGTGGATGGAGGAAAGCTATCATACCGGACAAGCCTTCTCTGGGCTCCCGGTCCACCAATCCAACTCCGTGTTCTTCCAGTTTTTTCAGATTTCCCGCTAAGCCGGAGACGTTGAGGGCCAGGTGGTGCAAACCTTCTCCGCGCCGTTCGATAAATCGGCCGACTGGACTATCATCCGACAAAGGCTCTAATAATTCCAGCCGGGTCTGGCCCACTTCGATCAGAGTGGCCCGGACCCCTTGGTCTGGCAAGGATTGTATCTCCGCCGCCGGAGCGCCGAACACTTCTTGGAAGAACTTCAGGGCTTCGTCTATATCCTTAACCGCCACGCCCACGTGGTCTATATGGTTCACGCTGCAAACGGATTTTGTGGTCACCGGTAAAGCACCTCCTCAGATCTATGACTCGCCGATCGGCGAACACGCCGCCCTAAGGGATGCCCGCCGAGAGGAAATGTCATCACAACTGGTACTGGGCGAGAACCTGGCGGGCAATGATCAATCTTTGTACTTCAGACGTTCCTTCGTAAATGGTGGTGACCCGGGCATCCCGAAAGATGCGCTCGACTCCGGCGTCTTGGAAGTAACCTATACCGCCATGAACCTGCATCGCCTTGGATGAAACGTCGACGCACATCTCCGAAGCGATCAGCTTGGCCATGGAGGCTTCATTGACAAAGGGTAGCCCCTCATCCTTCAATGTGGCCGCGTTCATGGTAGCCACCCGCGCGCCATGTACCGCGGTAGCCATATCCGCCAACATGAACTGAATCGCCTGGTGCTGGGCGATTGGCTTGCCAAACGTCTCTCTTTGCTGAGCGTAACGCACGGCGGCTTCCAGGGCCGATTGGCCGATACCCACGCACTGCGCAGCGATGATTATCCGGCTGGAGTCTAGTATCTCCATCGCATAGTTGAACCCCCGGCCTTCTTCGCCCAACCGGTTCTCCAATGGTACCGGTGTATCTTGAAAAACTACCTCGTCGGTGGTGGAGCTTCGCATCCCCATCTTGCCGTGGAGAGGGTTGATCGTTAGGCCGGGGGAGTCCCGGTTAACCACAAACGCGCTTATTCCTTTGTAACCAAGAGACCTGTCTTGCGTGGCAAATACCACGATGGATTCAGCCACCGAGGCATTGGTGATAAACATCTTGCTGCCGTTCAAGAAGTAGGTCCCATCCCGCTCCGTTGCCGTGGTCTGCAGCGCCGCCGCGTCGGATCCGCTGCCGGGCTCGGTCAACGCCCAGGCGGCGATGCCCTTACCGGAAGCCAACGAGGGCACCAACCGGGCTTTCTGCTCTTCATTACCGAACCGGTATATAGTGGTGGTGCCTAGCGACAGGTGGGCCAGCACGCTGACACTGGCCCCGGCATCTCCCCGGGCAACCTCTTCGGCGACGATGGCTACTTTTCGATAACCCGCCTGTCCGCTGCCGCCATACTTCGTGTCGATACCCACGCCGGTCAGGCCAAGATCGGCCATTCCTTTCCAGTTCTCCCAGGAGAACTCTTGCCGCTCATCGGCCTCGCGAGCTCTGGGGATCAACTCCCGGTCGGCAAAGTCCCGGACCATGGTTTGGAGCATCTGTTCATCTTCAGAAAGTATCAGGTCTGGCATCCGGCCCTCCTAGGGTATCTTAGGTCAATCAAATTCTTCTATGGGCGGTCAGTCGGTTCAAGCAGCGGCAGATCCGGAAACCGGATGGCCTTTGGATTCGAAGATCAAATTTTGCGGTTGCGTCACTCGCTTCGATGCCTCGAATATTTCCAGTCCAACAATGTTTCCCTCGCCGTCAAAATCTGCAACCATACCTTCCTGAAGTTCGTCACTTTCAGAGACAAGAACGTCCTTAAATCTTATGGTTATAGTATCGGTTTCTTGGTCATACGTGATTTTCACGAATAGGACTCCCCTAACCGGTATTTGCTGATCCTTGATGTCCGATAGACACTAACAATCATCTGACCAACATCCGACGAATCGACAACCATCCGTATAATCATCTCTTTCGCCTGATTGCTATCGAAATATCTATTCTGGATGATTCTTCTAATGCGACCCATGGTTATCGTCTGTTAAGTGTTACTCAATACCTCTAGAACTTCTGCCTCTGAGATTTCCCGAGCCGCCATCTGAGCCCTGGCATGATTCGTAAAGGTCACCAAAGTCGGCCGTCAAAAACTCGCCATCTGTTCCTGTTCGCCAAAAACATCCCGGAACACCTGGCTGATCTCGCCCAGGGTGCAGTAGCTTTCCACGCATTCCAAGATGGCCGGAACCGTATTATCTGAGCCCTGGGCGACAACGGTTAGACGTTTGAGGGCTGCCTGAACCTGGGAATCGTCGCGCTCTTTACGCAGCCGCTGCACCCGCTGTATCTGTTGTTGAGCCGCTTCCGGGTCCAACTGCAACAGTCCTTCGAACGGCGGCTCGTCGGTGACGTACTGGTTAACCCCCACTATGGTCCGGTCCCCGGCCTCCACTTCCCGGCGGTGCTGATATGCCGACTCCCCAATCTCCCGCATCTGGAATCCCTGCTCAATGGCACCCACCGTGCCACCCATCTCTTCGATACGCTCCAGATATTTGAAGGCGGCGTCTTCCAATTGGTCGGTCAAACTCTCCACGTAATATGAGCCGCCCAGCGGGTCAACCACGTCGGCGGCGCCGCTCTCGAAAGCCAATATCTGCTGGGTACGCAGGGAGAGCTGGGCCGACTCCTCGGTGGGCAGAGCCAGGGCTTCGTCCCGAGAGTTGACGTGCAGGGACTGGGAGCCTCCCAGCACTGCCGCCAGGGCCTGAACGGTGCACCGGATCAGGTTGTTGTCCGGTTGCTGGGCGGTGAGGGACACCCCGGCCGTCTGAGTATGGAATCGCAGCATCATCGACCTAGGGTCCTGAGCCCCAAAACGTTCCTTCATGATCTTTGCCCACATGCGCCGGGCGGCGCGGAACTTGGCTACTTCCTCGAAGAGGTTGTTCTGGGCGACGAAAAAGAAGGAGACCCGAGGAGCGAAATCGTCCACCGGAAGCCCGGCCCCGATCGCCGCCTCCACGTAAGCGATCGCGTTGGCGAAGGTGAAAGCCAACTCCTGCACTGCCGAGGCTCCGGCCTCTCGCATGTGGTATCCGCTGACGCTGATGGTGTTCCAGCGAGGGACGCTTTCGGAGCAAAACTTGAACACGTCCACCACCAAACGCATCGAAGGGCGCGGTGGATAGGCGTAGGTCCCCCGGGCGATGTATTCCTTTAATATGTCGTTCTGGATGGTACCGCTGATCTTATCTTGGCCGACTCCCTGCTTTTTGGCTGCCGCGATGTACAGACACAGCAAGATGGAGGCGGTGGCGTTGATGGTCATCGAAGTGCTGACCCGGTCCAGAGGGATCCCCTGCAACAGAACTTCCATATCCTCTAGACTGCAGATAGGAACACCCACTTTGCCGGTCTCGCCCAAGGCCCTAGGATGGTCCGAGTCGTAGCCGATCTGGGTGGGCAGGTCAAACGCCACGGAAAGCCCGGTCTGACCCTGCTCCAACAGGTAACGGAACCTCCGGTTTGTCTCCTCTGCGGTGGAGTAGCCCGAGTACTGCCGCATCGTCCACATCCGGCCGCGATAGGAGTTGGGCTGTACCCCGCGGGTGTACGGATATTCCCCAGGATAGCCCACATCCCGATGGTATTCCCGTCCGTTTCCCGCCAGGTCTTCCGGGGTGTACAAGGGCTGGATGTCCAGCCCGCTATCGGTAACGAATTTTTCTTGACGTTCAGGGTACCGTCCGATGGCGGGACCCAGCGTTTCCCTGGTCCACTCCTCTTTACTGCCGCTGGGCATGATCGCCTCCTGGCCTGGTTGGGTAGGTTGGGCCGAATCTCCGATATAGAGACATACCTCCCAATTGTACCGCCCCGTTCGAAGACGCTCAACCGACGGTCAATCGGCGATTTAGGGAGTGGATGCGTTTATAACGAAGAGGAGGGCAGATACCGATGCCTCAACTGAACCGCCAGAATTGAGCAAACTGGCGCCGGGCTTACCGTTGCCGGTCCAGAGTCAACAACTCCTCCGGACCGGCAACCGGCCTACTTGAATATATTAATGTAAGGTTTAGTGGATAAGCTCCATTTATCGCTGGCCGCATCGTAGCGGGAGTTTACGAAGACTCTCCAGTTCTGATCGTCCAGGTCCGGATAATCGGACCGGTAGTAATAGCCCGGCCACCTCGTCTCCTTGCGATGAAGCAGATGGCGCAGATGAGCTTCCCCGGTCCACGTCCGATGAACCACTTCCCACGAACGCAACAATTCATGACGGCTACGAGCTGCTTGGTGGGCCAAGTCTTCCCGCAGCATCTCAATGAGTACGATACCTCTCTCCAATCCAGCCTGGTTGACCGTATACCAAGTAGACGTACCGCCGCCATATTCATCCATTATTTTCTGCAACCGGACCAAAGCCTGTTTAGGGGTGATGTAATTTGGGTTGATCTCCTCAGCGGTCGAGGCCCCTTTATGTTTGTCAAAGGTCTCCAGAGGTGCCCAGATGGCTTCGGACAGTTGTCTGATCTGGTCGCCGCTGACCGTAACCGCTCCAGGGTTATCTCTAACGAACCTGACCGCTGACTTAGCGGCTAATCTGCCTTCGGTAAAAGAACCCGATGAGAATTTGTGCGGGGCTGCTCCAACCCCATCTCCGGCGGCAAACAAACCATTGATCGTCGTCATCTTGTTATATCCCCAGTAGTATTCCGGGGGAGCCAAGTCTTCCGGTCCGCTTACCCAAGCCCCGGCTTCTCCGGAGTGAGACCCCATTATGTAAGGCTCAGCTAAAACAACTTCCGACGGGGTATCTTCAGGGGCGATATTCTGTGAGGCCCACGTCAGCGCTTGGGCGATCGTCATGTCCAAGAAATCTTCCCAAGCTTCTTCTCTGACCTTATCCATCTTCGCCGGGTCTCCACCGGCGATTTCCTGCATGGCCAAATCGGTCCGCATGTACATCGGACCCTTCCCTTCCTTGATGTCCAGGAACATCTGATGGTTACGGAGGGGGGTGGGGGTGGGTATGGCTGAACCATAAGGTTCGTATTTTCTCAGCTCGCTGTCGCGGGTCACCGTGTAGTCTTCACCCAGAGAGTTCTCAATATGGGCGTGGAAATACTGGAACCACATGCCGACTGGGCCATAGCCGTCCTTGAATCGGGTGGGCACGAACCGGTGCTCCATCTGAGTCATCTCAGTGCCGATGGGAATCATCAGTCCGTAGGCGGAACCGGTAGCGAACACCGAGTACCAAGTACGTCCTATACCTTCGTTCACCGACCTGGGCCGGAACACGTTGGAGGCGCCGCCACAAGTGACGATAACTGCCTTGGCTTTGAACACCCAGATCTTGTTCTCTCGGACACCGAACCCGATGGCGCCGGCAATGCGGCCAGAATCGTTAGCGTCCGTCAAGAGATGCGTGATCGATATCCTCTCGTAAATATTCTCCGGACCCACTGCCTTCCGAGCGGGTTCGGCGGTGACCGGCTTGATCGACTCACCGTGTATAGGAATCTGCCAACGCCCAATCCGCTCGTATTCTCCGTTGTCCTTTTTCCAAACGGGCAGGCCCCACTCTTCCAGAAGGTGAACCGACGAGTCAACATGCCGGCCGACATCGTAAACCAGGTCCTCTCGTGCCAGGCCCATCATGTCATTGACTACATACTTGACGAAGTCTTCCGGCGTGTTCCACCCATACCGTTGCCCCATGTAGCAGTTGATGGCGGAGAGTCCTTCTCCGGTCGCCCCACTACGCTCTATCACCGCTTTTTCAACAATCACAACTTTGAGGTCTTCGCCCCAATACTTTGACTCGAATGCCGCTCCGCATCCGGACATACCGCCGCCTATGACTAGTATGTCGCATTCAACTGTCTCAACCGCAGGTAAAGCCATCGAAAATCTCCTTCTAATTACCGGCTTGTAAGGTGGGCAATCTATCCACGCCAAGCCATTTAGATTCTCCCGCAAGCCCCTGGCCTCCCAGGTCGTTAACACGGTCCTCCGTGAAATCCTTATAGGGGTCGGATGATCCCACCGGGGTGGTTCTGGACGGGTAGGTGAACTGAAGTTCCCTTCCATCCCTGAATTTCACCGTCCAAGTGAAGCCGCCGTCCACTCGCTTCGGTTGGACCGAAGCCCCTAACGGAACGAAGTCGGCGTAGCCTCGAATATGGATCGCTTCTGTGGGACAAAGTTTGACGCAGGCGTAACATTCGGAGCACATCTCCGGCTCTTGGTTGGCGCCCTTGTTCATTCCGGGGTCCAGCACCATCAGGTCGTTGGGACAGATATACACGCACAGCGGTCCCAGGTGCTCGCCCGCACAGGCGTTGCAGGCATTGGGTTCAACAAACGTTGGCATTTTCCCTCCAATACTTGGTGTTATTTGATGGCTTATCTTTTATTGCTCGGCGGGCCACGGCCCAACCTAAATAAAAAGCCCCCGCTTTGTTTGCACGGGGGCCATTAAACATTAAATCTTAAGTTTCACAGCGACAAGTACAGTCCATGGCGGCCAGGGACATGACCGGAGTACGGTTTTCCTGGTAGGCTTCCGTGACAAATGGTGAACCGAACCCGTACTTCTCCGCGCACTGGCCGGTTATCTCCAATACCTCCGCTCTTAGCGTCAACGGTTCGGGCTTCGTCCCTCCTTGAATGATGTTGCGGATGAAAGTCCCGGAAAGATCCTGCTTCTGGTCCCGGTGACCGCAAAGCCCCTCATAAGCGACTCCGGCGCACACTGGACAGTACCACCATTCTAAAGTCAAAACGGACTTGATCCCCAGATCGGGAAGCTCGCTGAATATGTTGTGGGCGGCGTAGGTGTCGTAGTAATCACCGACGCCGGCATGGTCCCGCCCAAACATGTGATGGGTGCAGCCCAGGTTCTTGCGCACCAAAGCGTGGAACACCGCCTCCCGCGGACCGGCGTAGCGCATATCCCACAGCAAGGTGGAAGTCTGGTGGACGTCCTCGCGGAAAAACCCGCCGTCCCGCAACCGGTTGTGGCCCAGTACTATCGCCTCGTCGATGTAGTCGCCCAGCTTCTTCTCCCCCACGACGGCGCTGACCAGTATCCCATCTGCCTCAGCCGCCAGGTAAGCGCCCTTCATCAGCCACTCGTGTCCGGAATGGGGGACGTTGCGGGTCTGGTGAGCTACCACCCTAGTCCATCCCCGCTGGGCGAAGAGCTCCCGGAGCTGGCGTGGAGTTTTCCAGAACTCGTCGAAAGGAGGATTTATCACCGGCGGATTGACCAACGTCACCGGCCCGCCTATAAAGCTGTCCTCCAGCGCATGGGTCCGCAGAACTCCCGGGTGGGCCAGGTCGGTGGTACCGTAGACCTGACCGGCCATAAATTCTTTGTCGTAAGAGAAGATCTCTTCCACCTGGAGCACCGCCAATGGTTGTTCCTGGTGGGTGAGCAAAACCGTGTCCCCAACCTCAACACCAAGAGCAGTCAGTTGCTCCTGAGAAACATCCAAGACGATCGGAATGCTCCACACGTAACCGCTGGTCAAGGTCATGTCCCGGACCACCGAGTCCACGTCAGCCTGCCCCATGAACCCTACCAGGGGAGAGAAGAACCCATACGCGATATTCACGCACTCTCTGGCGATCTGCTCTCTGACAGGCAACCGTTTAAGACCATGAATCATCCGCGCCGCTTCATCAGGAGAAGCAACCCGCTCGACCAGGACCCCACCGTGTGGGGAGAGGGTGTTATCAACCAATGCTATGCCACCGCTCGCTAGATGGAATCTTATCGTGGGTTCGGCGCTACGCCGCCAGGTAAAAACGGGCTTGGGTAGCCCCGATAGTCCAAGAGGTAATTCTGCGTTGCTTACATAACAATGTCAACATTCTCTCATCCACGGCTTCGTCATACTTACTATCCAAAAGACCCACCAGCCAGCGATTCATCGACCGCGTCCCGTCATTTCGGCCCTTCGGCAGGAGGGGAACCCAGGAGACTTTGCCCCGGCGCCGGACCTGGTTGGTCGCACCGCCCGCCAAACCGCGATGAATAGACCCCATCGGCACCAGGTATAATACTTTTGGCCGAATCCATCCCACCGGCACTATCCCGCATGACTTGAGCGTTGTTTATAGCCCCCTAGGTCCGCGTCTTATGCCAGAGTTTTTTAACGTCCTTCCCCCAGCCCAGGCGCTAAAAGTCCTACTGGACCGCTTAGAACCACGGCCAGTCTCCCCGGCGATGGATGTCCCGATCACCGAAGCTTTAGGCCGCGTTACCGCCCAGGTAACCCACGCTACGGAAGACCTACCATCTTTCCCTCGCTCGACCATGGACGGCTACTCCCTACGCGCCGCCGACACCTTCGGCGCGTCTGAAGGGACGCCGGCCTATTTCACTATCGCGGGCGATGTCCCCATGGGCAAGCCCGCGGGAGTTTCCGTGGGGACAGGCAACGCGGCCCTGGCCTATACCGGCGGCATGCTGGCCCGCGGGGCCGACGCCGTAATCATGGTGGAAAACACCCAACAGGTTGACGCTACTACTATAGAAGTGATCCGGCCGGTAGCCCACGGCGAGAACGTGGTACAGCCGGGCGAGGACGTCAAGCGAGGCGAAGTCATCCTTCCAGCGGGCCACTACCTGCGGCCCCAAGACCTGGGCGGGCTGACCGCCATGGGCATTACCGCCGTCTCCGTGGCCGCCAAGCCCCGAGTCGCCATATTGTCTTTAGGCGACGAGGTAGTTGCCCCCGAAGCCACCCCGTCCGAGGGGCAGATCCGGGACATCAACACCTACACCATCTCCGCCCTGGTAGAACAGGCGGGCGGCGTCCCGTTGCCTTTGGGCATCGTCAAGGACAACTACGAAGAGCAAACCGGCGCCGCCATGCGCGGACTAGATATGGCCGACGTGCTGGTGATCTCCGCCGGAAGCTCGGTCAGTTCCCGGGACATGACCGCCCAGATAATCGATAACCTGGGTCAACCCGGGGTGCTGGTCCACGGGCTGGCCATCAGACCTGGTAAGCCCACCGTCATCGGGTTGGTTAACGGCAAACCCGCCTTCGGCTTGCCGGGCAACCCGGTTTCCGCCATGGTCGTTTTCGACTTAGTGGTACGCCCCATCCTTTACCATCTGTCCGGCTGCGCCAACCCTCCCGAGCATCCCACCGTCTCCGCCAACTTGGCCCAAGATATCGCTTCCACCTCGGGAAGGGAAGACTTTGTGCCAGTCCGGCTGAAAGAAGATCAAGGGCGTCGCGTCGCTCATCCGGTGTTCGGAAAGTCCAACCTCATCTACACGTTGATACGTTCCGACGGCCTGGTCCACGTGCCTTTGGACCGGGGCGGGTTGTACGCCGGTGAAGACGTTTCGGTTAGGTTGTATTGAACATGCCCCGGTCCCGCGACAGCGACTCTCCCGCAGGTGCCAAGGACCGCCGCCGGTACTACTTGAGCGACATTCCGTTAGATGAAGCGCGCCGGAGGTTTTACCACGCGCTGGAGCAGGCCGGCTCCTTGTCGCCCATGCCGGGGGAGACGGTCTCCTTGGACCAGGCCCAGGGGAGAATCACCGCCAGCCCCATTTGGGCTGCCAGGTCATCACCCCATTACGACGCCTCGGCCATGGACGGAATCGCTGTTCGGGCCGAGGACACCAACGGAGCCACCGAAACCGCGCCGGTGAACCTGGCGGTCGGCTCGCAAGTTGTCTGGGTGGACACCGGCGACCCCATGCCACCGGGATACGACGCCGTGGTCATGATCGAGCACGTTCACCGTATCGACGAACAAACCGTGCAGGTCATGGCTCCGGTGGCTCCTTGGCAGCACGTTCGTACGCTTGGGGAGGACCTGGTGGCCACCGAACTAGTGTTGCCGGAGAATCACCGGCTCACCCCCGTGGACCTGGGGGCCTGCGCCGCGGCGGGAGTCACCCAGATCCCGGTAAGGCGGCGGCCCAAAGTTGCCATCATTCCCACCGGCAACGAGCTGGTCCCACCAGAAGTCTCCCCTTTGAAACCCGGCGACATCGTGGAGTTCAACTCCCTCATGCTGGCCGGATTGATCCAGGATTGGGGCGGCGACGGCCAACGGTTTCCACCGGTTCCCGACGATTTCCCGGACATCCGCGATGCAGCCCTGGGCGCTCTGGACGGCCACGACCTGGTGATAATCAACGCCGGCTCATCCGCCGGATCGGAAGACTACACGGCGTCCGTGGTGGAAGATTTGGGCCAGTTATTGGTGCACGGCGTCGCGGTTCGGCCGGGACATCCCGTCGTTCTGGGAGTGGTCCAGGGCAAACCGGTCATCGGTCTGCCGGGCTACCCCGTATCGGCAGTCTTGACCGCCGAACTTTTCGTTAAGCCTTTGTTGGAGAGATGGCTGGGTCAAGCACCGCAAGCCCGGCCGACGGTCGGAGCCAGCATCACTAGAAAAGTACTGTCCCCTTTGGGTGAGGACGAATACCTCCGGGTCAAGCTTGGCCGAGTAGGCGAAAAAATGGTAGCGACTCCCTTGCAGCGGGGCGCGGGAATAATCATGTCCCTGGTTCGGGCCGATGGCATGGTGGTCATTCCCCGGTTCTCCGAAGGATTGGACGCCGGAGCCAATGTGCAAGTGCAACTGCTGCAACCACTGGAAAAGATTGAGAACACCATCGTGGCCATCGGTAGCCACGACCTCACGCTCGACCTGTTGGCCAGCCATTTGGGCAAGACAGATCCAGGCCTGCGCCTGGCCTCCTCCCACATCGGCAGCCTGGGAGGACTCATCGCTTTGCAGCGGGGCGAGGCCCACCTGGCCGGTTCCCACCTGTTGGATGAAGCCACTGGGGAATACAACCTCTCATATATACGCCGCTACCTACCCGGAGTTCCGGTGGTGCTGGTCAACTTGGTAGGCCGGGTCCAGGGACTGATGGTCCCACCGGGGAACCCCAAAGCCATCCACGCCCTGGAAGACCTAACTCGTCCCGAGATTCGTTTCGTCAACCGGCAAAGAGGCTCAGGCACCCGAGTGCTCCTGGACTACAAATTGAAAGGGTTGAACGTCGCACCGGAGCAGGTTTCGGGTTATCAGCGAGAGGAATACAGCCATTTGGCGGTGGCGGCGGCGGTAAAGGCAGGCTCGGCCGATACCGGATTAGGCATCTTAAGCGCGGCCCGGGCACTGGATCTGGACTTTGTACCACTGATGGACGAGCGTTACGACCTAGTCATCCCTCGCATCCACTACAAAAGTGACCTGCTACAGCCCTTGTTAGCCCTATTACACGACACCGCCTTTAAGCAGGAAGTTGAGGCCATGGGCGGCTACCACACCGAAGACATGGGCAAGATTGTGGCGGAGTTGGATTAATCCGAAAGGCATCTAAGCTAGAGGGAAAAGCTAACTGCGGACCGCTATTGTTCCTGCCGGTAACGATTGACTATGGGCAATCTCCGGTCTTTTCCAAAAGCCCTGTGGGTGATTTTAACCCCCGGCGGGGCCTGGCGCCGTTTGTATTCGTTGCGGTCGACGAAGGACATGACCTGCCGCACCACCGCGGGATCAAACCCCATGTCCACCATGTCCTGGTAGCCGCAGTCGTCTTCCACGTAGGCCTTAATCACCGGGTCAAGAACTTCGTAGACCGGCAACGTATCTTGGTCCAACTGGTCCTCTTTCAGCTCGGCGCTGGGCGGCTTGTCGAGAATGGCCTGGGGTATCACCGAAGGGGGATCCCCATGCCGGTTGCGCCATTCGCATAGCTGATATACCAGAGTCTTGGGCACGTCTTTGATTACCGCGAAGCCCCCGGCCATATCGCCGTACAGCGTGGCGTATCCCATGGCCATCTCGCTCTTATTGCCGGTGGTCAACACCATCCAGCCGAACTTGTTGGAGATCGTCATCAGGACGTTGCCACGTATCCTGGCCTGAACGTTCTCTTCCGCCACGTTGGGCTGGGTGTCGCGGAAACTGGACTCCAGCATTTCGGCGAAAGCTATGTGCGCCCGCTCGATGGGAACCTCCCACAATTCCATGCCTAGATTGTCCACCAACACCTTGGCATCGCTGATGCTGCCCTCCGAGGAATACCGGGAAGGCATGGCGATGCCCACCACGTTTTCCGGGCCCAGGGCATCTACGGCGATGGTGGCGGTGAGGGCCGAGTCAACCCCTCCCGATAGCCCGATCAAAGCCTTGGAAAACCCGGTTTTGCCCAGATAATCCTTGGTGCCCAGCACCAGGGCACGGTACACCTCCTCCACCGGATCCAAGCACTGAGTCAGGCCTGTAACCTCCAACGGTTTTCGGTCTGGGGGAACGTAATCGGATACGTGAATGGTTTTCGATTCCCAGGTCTCTTCCAAGATAGTCGGGGTTTCCTTTCTAAGACTAAAGTCACGCAATCGAGACCGAAAGACCTCCTCAATATCCAGGTCCACGATCAACAGCTCCTCTTCAAAGGCCGGGCCCCGGACTACCATATCTCCGTTTGCGCCAATCACCATGCTGTCGCCATCGAAGACCAGCTCGTCCTGTCCGCCAACACAGTTCAGGTAAGCGACGAACAACTCGTTGTCTGAAGCCCGTGTAGCGATCATCTTTTCTCGTTGAAGGTTTTTGCCGGCATGAAATGGCGAAGCGTTGATGTTGACGATCAGCTCAGCCCCCGCTTGCCTCTGGACCGTGATGGGCCCTACCGGGGACCAGATGTCCTCGCAGATGCCCAGTCCCACAGAAACGCCGTTCACCACGTACATCGGGCAGACCGTTCCAGGACGGAAATACCGGTCTTCGTCAAACACTCCATAGTTGGGCAGGTAAATCTTCTCGTAAACATCGATCAGCTTTCCGTCGTAGCCTAGGGCGGCGGCGTTGGAGATGTCCGCCCCCATCTTCACGTAACCCACCACCACGGCGATGCCCTGGGACGCGGCAACCACCTGCTCCATGGCGGCAACGTTATCCCTCAAAAAAGAGGTCTTGAAGAGAAGGTCTTCCGGAGGGTAGCCGGTGATAGCCAACTCAGGAAAGGCAACCAGGTCTGCCTGGGATTCCCGCGCCTGTTCCAGATACTGCATGATCTTGGCCGTGTTGCCCTTTATGTCTCCCACCGTGGGGTTCATCTGGGCCAGAGCCAGGCGAAACATGCGCGTCATGACTACCTCGACGGTCCTAGAACCGAGATCCCCATAGAAGTAGGACAGGTCATTCTGGACCGCCGGACTTGTTGCTTACGACCGAAAAGATGGGGTCGTCAGGGGGGCTCTCGTCCGAGTTAACGAACCCGCTACGGATCTCTTCAAAGCCGCCCGCCGACTCCATGTAGGATATGACGATGTCCATCCGGCCTTGGTCGCTTGCCATACGCCAGATGCGAACGGCCTTGGTGGGAAACATCCGGTTTGAGAAAGTTACGATGAATACACCGCCCGGCTTGAGGATCCGGTTGACCTCCCGGAAGGTCTCCACCGGGCTGGTAAGGTATTGGGCCGACACCGTGATAACCACTCCGTCGAAACTCTCGTCTTCGAAGGGAAGGGCGGGCTCAAGATTAACGTCGTGGACCACGAACTCGTCCAAGTCTGGATTGTCCGCCATCTCCTGGGCATTGAGACCCAGGCCCACCAGTTTTTCCTTGGGATGCCCCTGAGGCCAGTGGGATCGCCAACTGCTCATCAAATCCAGCACTGTCGAGTCCTCTGGCAAAAACGACTGAAAGATCCGGCTCACCGTGGCGATAGCCTGATCGTCGATATGCACCACCAGCCGGGGATTTACGTAAAAAAGCCGGTCGTCGCTATCGTCCTCTCGCTGGAAAGACTCCTCAGGATACGAAATCGCCGTGTCGCACCTCTCGAAAAATCAGGATCTGGGTAGGACTTTCGTGTCCCAACCCCGTTTCGCTAGATTGTATCATGGAGGCATTTTCCCCTCGGCCGGTCGGCTACCGGCCACCAAGCCTATAGAAGAGCTTGCCGCCTAGGTCTACAATCTAGCAACCTAACAACCGTATTTTTAGACCAGATGGGAATGCGGACCCAGCGCTGCTAGCTGAATGCTCTACTTGGGAGAACCAATCATGTCCACAGACGATAGCCGTTCTTTTCTTGAAAACGCCGAGCAGACCCGGGGTTACACCCTGGAGATGCACCGGATCATGGCGGAAGTTGATCGGGAATGGGCCGTTAAGTACAACGAATTTATCCAGGCCACCTACACTGGGCAGCGGCTGCTGGACCGCAAGACCAAGGAGTTGCTCCAGATAGTAGTGGAGGCGGCTTTGAAGGCCGACGTTGAGCAGATCCAAGCCCACGTGCGAGTAGCGCTGGACGTGGGGGCCACGCCCAGGGAGATACTGGAAGCACTTCAGGCGGTCATCGCGCCCATGGGAGCCCTGGCCTTTCGCCGTGGACTCCAGGCTTGGGCCGCGGAAACCGGATTCCAAGACCCGGGAGAAGCTTAAGCTCTAAGGACCGATCTGCCCGGTCCTTAGTCCGGCCGCGTCTCGTCGATAAATCATTAAGGGGCGGCTTCGAGCCGCCCCTTAATACCGATACCGTACCGTTGATTCGTCGGATTGAGCCCAGCCGCTGCACAGCCAGGCTATTTCTCCCAGACCACTTTGTTTCTAAGCACGCCAATGTCGCTGATCTCCACCTCAACCAGATCGCCGTCCACCATGTTCTCGGTCGCGCCGTCGGTTCCCATCCATATGATATCGCCGGGCACCAATGTCAGGTACCGGCTCATCTCGCTGATGTATTCCCGCACCCCAAAGATCGCGGTTTTCACATCGTACTCCCCCACCACCCGATCGCTGAGGGTGATGGTTACGTGGAAATCGTCGGGTTCCAAGTCGGTAACGATCCAGGGACCCATGGGCTTGAAAGTGTCCGTGTTCTTCGCCCGCCACATGGTACGGTCGCCCCGCTGCCAGGTGCGCTCGCTAACGTCGTTCCCGATGGTATATCCCAGGACGTAGTCCAATGCCTGCGCCTGGGTAACGTTCTTGCATTCTTTGCCGATCACGACCACCAACTCTCCTTCGTATTGGACCAATTCGGTGGCGTCCTTGGGGACGATGATCGGGTGTTCGTTGGGAACGAGAGCGTTTATCGCGCGGTAGCCGATATCCGCTTTCTCCGGAAGAACCGGCTCTTCACCGCGCATCTTGGCCGCCCACGTCACGTGCTCCGGGTAGTTGATCCCTGCGGCGTAGAAGGTAGGTGGAATAACCGGCACTTCCAGCTTAACCGATGCCAGAGGTTGGTTCTTGGAAGTTTTGTTGTAACCGTCGAAGGGATTGCCCTCAACTTCGACGACATTGTCCCCTTCAATAATGCCGTAAGAAATACCGTCTCCAGTGCTGAATCTGCACCATTTCATGACCGAAGCTCCTCAACAATTGATTTAGATCGTCGTTGCGCCCCAATTCTCACACCGGAGTCACCACCGGTCAAGCTTGCGCTTCCGGATGGCCCAAATGGGCCATCCAGGCGGCCTAACTCGCTGTCCAAAACGGCCACTCTGGCACTGGGAAGATGCCGGCTTGAATGGAATAGTTGGTGCGGCATGGTATGGGCGGGGTCTTTGGCGACAAGGACCCAGGGTTGGTGAAGGGAGCCGATGGCCTGCTTGAATGCCGTCACTGAGGCCTTGCCAGCGCCTCAGCAGAGGGTTGCTAGAGCAAGTCTCGGCCATGCACCGCCGGTTACCCCAGCCTGGACATGCAGGTTAGTTTATGAACACAGTCACTCAATTAGGGATATCAGCAGCCGATAGTTTCTCCAAACTGATCAACGAGAGTGCTGACGTTATCTTCAACATCGTGCCCGTGATGATGTACACGGTGGACGAAGAGGGAGTGATCCTCAAGGTAAACCCTCGATGGCTGTCGGCCATGGGATACGAGATCCAAGAGGTTGTGGGACAGCGGTTCATCGGCTTCCTAACCGAAGAGTGCCGGATCCAATCACTGTCAGACACCCTCCCCTTGTTCTGGGAATCAGGCCGGGTTCACAGCTCCTCATACCGGCTTAGACGTAAGGATGCGCGGGTGCTGTACGTAGCCCTGGATGCGGTGGTAACCCAAGAACCGCTGGGTGAACTGGGCACCATCGGGGTCTTTCGCAAAGCTGACGACTTGGTTCAATGGCAATGGGCGAAAAACTCTATCAAGGCTCTCCAAAGCCTTGAATCAGCTCAACACGGCATGGAAAGAATTTTCCCGGCACCCGAAGGTCATCCGTCTACAAGGCAAGCCGTACCTCAGCTCCCTGATCATCCTGGAGGACGATCCGACCTACCTCGATCCGTCCGGAACTTGCCATCGGAATTATCGTCGAGCTTGCGAGACGTCGCGGATACCCTGGCTGTTTTGGCGGACTTGGCCACGAACGATACAGCCGGCCCCCAGAGCCATCCCCACGCACTAGTGACCTTAGCAGACGCCTTCCGGACCGCTGTCGCGTCGTTTATTACCTCTCGCGAATAGCCTCCGCATCTGAAGCATCCGTTTGTTCGGATCTCTCGTCTGTGCTAGTCTCTCCTAGGCTTAATCCGATTCATCCGGAGGACGACTCATGAGACTGGAAAATAAGACGGCCCTCATCACCGGGGCCAGCCGTAACATTGGAAAAGAGATCGCGTTGACCTTTGCCCGGGAGGGCGCCGACGTGATCTTGAACACCCGCACTAACCAGCAAGAATTGGATGCCGTGGCCGCCGAGTGCCGGGAATTGGGGGTCAAAACTCACACCGTTCTTGGTGATGTTTCCGATTCGGCGCGAGTCTCGTCCATGGTGGCAGAGGGTATCGAGGCTTTAGGCAAGGTGGATATCCTGGTTAGCAACGTGGCCATCCGGCCCCACCGGCCCATCCTTGAAATCACCGATGAAGAATGGCATCACGTTATGGGAGTTAACCTGGATTCGGCCTTCTACCTGTGCCGGGCGGTTCTGCCGGGGATGATCGAGCGTCGTTCGGGCAGCATCGTCGCTCTGGGCGGGCAGGCAGCAATCACCGGACGTCCGGGAACCGCCCTGGTCACTGCGGCAAAGACCGGCCTGTTGGGACTGATCAGGGCCATCGCCGCGGAAATGGCCGAGTACAACGTTCGGGCCAACATGGTCAATCCGGGATCAACCGATACGGAGCGGCGGTCGCCCGAATGGTATCCCCAGCATCCCGGAACGTCCGGGGGCGCCGATGACCCATTTAAGGAGATTCCCATGCACCGGCAGGGGACAGTGGAGGACATTGCCAACGCCGTTTTGTTCTTCGCTTCCGACGAATCGGGCTACATCACCGGTGACCGGATTAACGTGGTAGGCGGCAAGTACATAGTTTAGCTATTCCGGAGGACGGTCCTCGATAGGACCCTGTTGGGAGCAGAAGTCACAGCCCTTCGACAGGCTCAGGG
>CATMOE010000034.1:0-39348 GCA_950072105.1 uncultured Dehalococcoidia bacterium | reverse complement strand
ATCTCATCGTCGCTATCGCTGCATCCCTTAAATCCATTCTCATAATCCCAAGAGATCTCCACCTCCTGAGGTTCTGACATCGCAGCGAGTCGGTCTGAGATTTTAGCAATCTCCGAGAGCCTTTCCTTCAACGGTGGCGAACGGTTGATCAATGTGTCTATGAAGGCATTTGTTCGCTCGTCGCGAAAAAACAAGTCCAGGAACACCCCGCGAACTATCACATGCCGCTCATTGTCCCCTTGTGAGTTGCCCCTCAGGTTATCGCGTTCAGGTAGGGTCTCTATTCTCCAATCATCGACACTTTGGGCAAGTACATCGATCAACTCATCCAAAGTATCCGAAGAATGTTCAGGTACACTTGGTTCCAAAATTTCGTAACACACTTCCTCATTCACCTCACGTTCAGTCGGTCCCCGGGGCTGAGCTTCCTGTGGGCGGCGATGGCCCGCTCTCCAGCGTTAGCCTTGGCATACCGGGTTACCATGGCGTAGTTCTCCCAGCCTCCAAGTTCTTTCAGGTCGCCCTCCTGTCCACCGGATGCCAGATATTCCATGGCGAAACCCCTTCGGAAGGCATGGGCACCCCGAAACTTCACCCCAGCTTCTTGAAAGCGCCGTTGAAGCATCATACGAAGACCATTCAACGCCAAGGGTTTGTTGGCCGAGCCGAGCCATAGGGACTCCGACTTAGTCCTCCGCTTACGAAGGTATCGTTCGATACCCATCGCCGTCTTGCTGCCTATGGCCACCCGCCTTTGCTTGCCGGCCTTCCCGGTCACTAGAATGGTGCGGTCTCGCCAATCCAGATCCTCTTCTTTCATCCCGCACAGTTCTGCTGCCCTGACCCCTGTGTCGTACAGGGTCATGATCATGGCGGTGTCTCGGAGGTTATGTGGCGTAGCACCTCCAATGCCCTTGATGACGGTCTCCACGTCATGAGGCGAGTAGTAAGCTTGAATCGTGCTAGGTATCTTTGGTGGCTCCACCTTGTCCATCGGGTTGTCGGTGCGCTCTTCTTCCGTTACGACCCAGTTGAAAAAACGGTTCAAAGACCGGTATCGGACACTAACGGTGGCAGGCTTGTTACCCCTCTGGTGAAGGCTGGTCAGCCAATGGCGGATGACATTTCGGTCCATCGTGGCCAGACCTGGGAGTCCAAGGCCCTGGGCGAAGTCTGAAAGCATGCGGATGCTTTCTTCATAGATGTAGAGGGTTTTTTCCTTGCGCCCACCGGCTCCCAGGGCTAAAATGAATCCACGAATAAGTTCGTTGTCGGTGATGGGCTTTCCGTGAAAATTAGGTGCACTAATATCCGAACTAGACCTTTTGGTGACCATGGCAGCCCTCCCCACTAAGCTGCCTATAGCTTTACAAAAGTGCATCTACTTGTCAAATGACGGGGGCGGTTAGCTCAGCTGGTTAGAGCGCCTGCTTTACACGCAGGAGGCCGCAGGTTCGAGTCCTGCACTGCCCACCACTTTTTAACTGCTCAAACCTTGCCCGACACGTGAGGGGCGGGATGTTCTCTCACGATGCGCTCTCTAGCGCCCAACCCCCATTGCCTCTATAATCAGCCAAACTCCCCGGCGATATCCCCCATCGGAGACAGCTAGGTGACCGACAGCACTGATCAACCCACGCGGGAGGACCGGGGCGGGCCTGAATCAAAGGGCGCGCCGCCGTTACCCGAACCCCAACCGCCCATCATTCTGTCTTTCGTTGTGGATTGGCCCAACATCGTTACTCTGCTGGGGCTATGCAGCGGGGTTTTAGCGATATATTTCGCCCTGGCGCAGAACTACCCGGCAGCGATGATCGCGATACTTTGGGCCGTGCTTTTTGACTGGTATGACGGCATCGTCGCTCGCGCAATGCCTAGAAGAAGCGAGTCGCACAGATCAGTTGGCGCCCACATGGACTCCCTGGTGGACCTCGTCACCTCGGCAGTGGGCCCGGCCGTTCTCCTGATCAGCGTTTCGGATTTCAGCGCCTGGTCTTATCCGGGGGCATTGGCGATCATCATGGCGGGGGTCCTGCGTCTCGCCTACTTCGATGTGTTCGGGGTTGATAAAAACGGCTCCTACGCCGGCATCACGATAGACAATTCACCGATCGTCCTTTCGGTGATTTTCTTGTTACAGAGCTTCCTAAGCCAGACCACCTTCGTAGCGGTTCTCTACGCCACCGTCGTCTTAATGGCGCTTTTACATGTGGCCCCCTTTCGTACGGGGAAGTTGGGCAAGGTTTGGAACTACATATTTACCGTCTACGTGGTGGCGATGACCGGCGTTTACTCTTTCATTCTTTGGTCGTGATAACCCGAACTCGCCGGCCAGATCGATGGCGCCACCGGCCCTCTTATGGCCACGGGTACAAATGCCACTTGGACTTCGGACAGGCGCGGGGCCATTGATCTCTAGCCGGTTGGATTCAGCTTGAAAAAATGATTTTGTAGTCTCGGCCAGGCAACATTGAGGCCCGAAAGTGCCCTCGGCAATGCCCAGAAAGTGATCGGAGAGGCCAGTCTTAACAGCCACCAGGTTAAATAGCCGAACAAATTCGAATCCTTTGGCAGAAAGGGTAACCACTTGCGGCGATACACAACCGCTTCTTCCGCGATCTCCATGCTGGTATAACCGGCGTTTCGCCGAACCTCTACGTTGGAGATTTCGGCCTCACCAAAAAGCTTTTGGTACGATTCAACGCTTCGGTAAACCGCTTGGTACTCGCCTTCGGCAAATTGCACACCCTCCCGCACAGTGGACTCTCGCAGGATAATCGTGCCCCCTTCGCTAAGGCGTGATTTCAAACTATTAAGTAGCGCTACCACATCGTTGTCGCCCAGATACATGCAAAGACCACCCAGGAAGATCAAGTCGAACGGCCCCGCAGGTAAGTCCTGCCTGCCATCCCCCTGTAAGATCTGAGCGTTAGATAACTGGGACACGCGCTTTTTCGCATCCTCCACCATCGCATGGCTGCGCTCTACGCCGATCACAGACTGGTAACGACGGGCAAAAATCTCGACCCAGGCCCCGGCGCCACACCCGACATCAAGCACTCGGCCGGATTTGCTTACCGCATTGAGCCAGGGGTTAATCGTTCTTAGCTCCTTGCCTAATCTGTACGCTACCGCGTTTGATGGCAGATTGTATTCATGGGCCATCATGCTCATAGCGGCGGGGGCCGTACCGTTTGCGCCATCGAAATAGCGCTGGACGGCAGCGTCATCTATCTGCTTATCTAACGAAGATTCACGTTCCATCGCTGTTCTATCTGCCTACTATATTTTGCCTGAACTCGGATCAGCGGTTTCCCTCCAGTATCCTGCGGATGATTTCGGTGGTTGAAATCTCCGTCGTATAGTCGACGATACGGAATATCCCCATCTCGATTGGTACCGCATGCGTGGCGGTAAGGTCTTCCTGGGAATAATCGCTGCCGTGCGCCACCAGGTGAATGTCGTGGCTTTCTATCCAATCGCGGCCGGTGGCCCAGGGGGCGTTGGGTAGCACTTCGTCCACGTAGCGGCACCCAGCCACGCAGGCCACTCGCTCCTCCATCGTCAGTATGGGTTTGCGCTTGTGAGCAAGGACGACCTCGTCGGCGTGAATACCAACCAATAGGTAATCGCCGAGGGCACGGGCCTGTCTGAGGAGCTCAACATGGCCGTAATGAAACAGATCGGCCACCATGTCCACATATACTCGTGTCATTCTCAACTCTTTTGTATCGCCAATATTTTGCCAAGGGACGCGGATCCAGCGGCGGACTTGGAATGGAGTCAGTATAGACCATTTCTGACCGGCCAACCGATAGAAGCAACGGCATCGGTAGTCGTGTAGGGTCTGAATTCTGACCCGGCCGTTCTGCGGCAATCCTTCCGAGGATTCCATGCTAGCGCCCCAACTCCATTGCCTCTATAATCAGCCAAACTAATCAGCCAAACTAATCAGCCAAACTTCCCGGAGGTATCGCCATGGCCACCGTTACGGAGATTGCCGAGGACGTATACCGCATCAACGTGGTTCTGCCGGGGCGGCGGGTGACGTTTAGCCTGTTTCTCATCAATGACGATCTGCCCACTCTGGTGGAAACCAGTTTTGGCCGCGTGTTCGATGAAGTGAAGGAAGCCGTGGGGAAAGTCCTGGATCCCAGGGAGCTAAGGCACATCATAGTGCCCCACTTTGAAGGGGACGAGTGCGGCGCCCTCAAGAAGTTCCTGGATATCGCGCCCAACGCCGTGCCCGTGTGCAGCCCCACCGGCGCCAGTTCGGTTGGCGATTTCGCGGAACAGGACCCCCAGACCGTGGTTGATGGAGAGGTTCTGTGCATCGGCTCTCGCCGGCTGCGCTTTATCCTGACGCCTTATGTCCACTTATGGGATAGCCTGGTGGTATATGAAGAGACTCAGGGGGTCTTATACAGTTCTGACCTGTTTATGCAGCCGGGCGAAGGTCCGCCGACGACCGATCAAGACCTGTCGGACCAGATGGTTGAGTCATACAGGCTTGGCGGTTTGATGCCCTCCATGAGACACTTGCACTCGGCCCTGGACAAGCTGGAACCGCTGTTAAGCGAGACGCCGGGAATCAAGACCGTTGCTTGCCATCACGGGTCGGTACTGACGGGCGGCCTAACACCATACTTCAAAGCATTAAGAGAGAATGACGTTACGGCGGCAGCGCTGGCCTAAGACGCCCAAAGATAGCTGCTTCCCGGCTAGAAATCGTCAAAGCGCTAAGGAGGTATACCCATGCCCGCAGACCACGAGCGGTTCATACGGTTGGCTATCGATGAAGCGGATAAAGGTGGGGCCGAGGGGAACTCCGCGGTTGGGTCGATCATCGTTGAGAACAACACGGTTATAGGAGTAGGTAGAAACCTCGTCGGCGCCAGCAACGACCCAACCGCCCACGCGGAGACGGTAGCCCTGAGAGAAACGGCCGCGGCTTTAGGCCGTTCCGACTTCTCCGGCTGCGCCCTTTACACAACTTTCCAGCCCTGTCCCATGTGCTCTGGGGCCATCATGGTCAGCGGCATTTCCACTGTGGTGATGGGCGCCCGTCCCAACCCTGGGGAAAGCCAGTACGGCGATTTCTCCGTGGAAAAGCTGTTCCAAGAATCCGGCTGGGGAAGCAAAATAGAAGTTGTATCGGGAATCCTCACTGAAGAATGCTGGAAGATCCGCCTAGACTGGGCAGCCAAGAACGGCCTCAGCCGCTAGAGCCGTGACAAGAAGGTGAACGCCATGTTCGAAGGATTTGAACAGCTGCAGATCCAGACCAGTGGGACCACCATCAATCTGGTGAAGGGCGGCGATGGCCCTCCATTGTTACTGCTTCACGGATACCCTCAAACCCACACCATGTGGCACAAAGTAGCCCCCCTTCTGGCAAGGGACTTCACGGTGGTCGCGGCGGACCTCCGGGGTTACGGCGATAGCGGCAAACCTGAGGGCGGCTCGGAACATTTGAATTACTCCAAGCGCGCCATGGCCCAGGACCAGGTTGAGGTTATGGAACAATTGGGGTTCGATTCTTTCCTGCTGGCCGCCCATGACCGGGGCGCCCGGGTTTCCCACCGCCTGACCAAGGACCATCCCCAGCGGGTACGGAAACTGGCCCTGCTGGATATCATCCCAACCCACCGGATGTTCCAGATCGTCAACAAAGAGATGGCGACCAACACCTACCACTGGTTCTTCCTGATCCAACCCTACGACTTCCCCGAGCGGGTGATTGGGGCCGCGGCCGACCAATTCATCCGCCGGAGCTTCGAACGCGGGGCCAATGCCGCCCAGGTCTTCCCACCGGAGGCAGTGGCCGAATACGTGCGCTGCGCCACCCAGCCGGAAGCGATCCACGCCATGTGCGAAGACTACCGCGCCGGCGCCAGCATCGACTTGGTGCACGATGAAGCCGACTTCGCCAATAAGGTCGATTGTCCTCTTCTGGCTCTGTGGAGCGCTACCGGCTACGTAGGACGCACGCAAGACGTTCTGCAGGTGTGGCGGGATTATGCGACCGACGTTCGCGGCCACTCGATGCCCTGCGGCCACCACATCGCTGAAGAGATGCCTGAAGAAGCCCACGCCGCGATCAGAGATTTCTTTTTGACCGATTAACCGCGGGGTCCTAACCTCTCTGCGTTATGTAAAGCGATCCCAAGTCTCTGTTGCCAGCCTCTGCATTTTCGCCTGACGCATCGCTCTTCCTGAGTTGTGTCCGCCGGTGATCCGCTCTGAGAGGCGAAGGGCATCCATACTTGCCCTCGGATACATCCAGCGCGAAGCCCTTGATTTGTCAAATACAGCCCAGTGTATACACTGATAAAATTGTATTTCGCAATCGCCATAAATCAACCGGGATAATCGCCCTAGCCGGCTAGATTTTGTTGCGGCTTGACTGCCGAATCAACACGTAAGGTATACGAGAAGTGGCACAGCTTACTAACGAACGAACGGAAGAGTACGAAAGGAGAACGCGCAGGATCCTGACGACCGTGGAACACCGGCAACGGGAGATTGGCGCGATATTGAATACGTCAGTCATCAACGCGGCCCGCGCCGGACGCTTCGCCGCATCCTCCAAAGTCATAACCATCGTGATCGGCGCGTTTATTGCCACCAGCGGGGCGGCCCAGATTTTGTTCGGGGGTGAGAACCAGATCGCGCTGGTCGCCTACACATTACTGGGCGTGGCGATCGCGGCGGTCGTGGCGTTATCCACGGCTTTCAGATTCGATGACAGGTCCAGCGGGCTCAACCGCCTGGGAGTGGACTGCCGGGCGGCTATGTTGGACCTGCACTACCGATACCACCGGAACACTGAAGGAGCGGAGACGGGAGAGGAGCGGCTGGCCGCCGCCTCGGACATGATCGTCGAGTGGGACCGTCATCTGGCCCAGTTGAGGCAACGTGCGGCCGATCTGGGAATCATCGTCGTCATCGAATACCAGCCGGTGGCCAGCGAGGAGTAACTCGGGTTGGCGGAGACATCCAGGTATCACTTCTCGCGTGGCGGAGCGAAGATCCTGGGCGGCAGACCGGGTTGTGGTTGCTTGAGTGAGAGTTCCCCGCTCAACGGTTTAGCTGTTTTTTACCCTGATGTACTTCTTCACGGAAACCGATGCCTTCCCAACGGGCCAGTGGGAGTTCGTGTGGCGCTTTTTCGCCGGGCCGTTTAACTTTCTTCTCTAGAGGCTTGGACGTGGCGCCGCCGGTCCACACGCTTCTAGCTGCCCAGAACGAACCGTGTTGGCAAAAATCCAGTTTGGTTGCGGCAAACAGACCGGGGAATGTGACTCCAGATCGCACGAATCATGTGGACCGGATCGGGGCTAGGAGAGGGGAAGGCGCACAAACACTCTTCGGCAACCAGACCTATAAAGAAGCTGTCTTAGAAGTGGGCCAATTATTCCAGCAACGACCGAGAGGACTCGGATATCCGCCCGCCCCGAATTATTCAAGGGCGAGCGGACCGTTGCCAAATATTTAAATCAGACGCTAGCGCCTCATGGCACTGAAGCAATCGCTGCAGTAAACCGGCTTATCGCCCCGAGGCAAGAAAGGCACCTCGGTGTCGATTCCACACTGGGCACACACCGCGGGGTGCATCTCCCGCTGGCCACCGCCGTAGCCGCCACCGCCACCGCCACCGCCACCGCCACCGCCGTATCCTCCGCCCTGGTTCCGGCGGGCTGACCGGCAAGCTGGGCACCGGCTGGGCTCATTGGTGAACCCCTTGGAAGCGAAGAATTCCTGTTCACCTGCCGTGAAGGTGAATACCGCGCCACAGTCTCTACAGGTCAGGTCTTTGTCTGAGATCGCCATCGGGATGGCCTCCATTTGTGTTGTATTGGTCCAGTCGAGGTCATCCGATGTAACAGAAACCTTAACTCGCACCATCGCCGATTCTACCAGATAAGTCCAGCATGCCATAGGCTGTCAAGGACCAATTCCCAAAGCCAGAATACACCCAAAATGTTCCAGAATAAGCACAATTACGGCGCACCAGGCAAAAAAATAGGGTAACAAACTACGTAGATGTACGCATTTACAACTGCGAGATTATGCTCCATGGTACGACTGTGATCTGCCCGTGCTTTATTGCTCGGCAGGCCGCATATTGGGGAGTGGCCAGGCTCCCCAATATTTTTTCCACCCGAAGGACGAACCAAGTACCCCTCATAGCACACCTGCCCCAGCCCTCCGCCGGCCGGAAATCTCCGGCAAAAACGCCACATTCGCAACCCGGAGTATCCGAGAACCGTTGACAAACCCGTGTGTGCCAATTAGCATTTGCATATCTAGAACGATGGGAAACTCGGCGTTCGAGTCTCCGGTCGTCAGTTCCACGGTAGTTGGGTATCAACGGGGAGGTCGATCTGATGGCGACTGTCACCAATCGCGCCGATTATTGGGAGAAAGCCCGGGAGAGCGGCTTCGATCTGTCCTGGCTGGAACAACTCAAGGAAAATATCCAGGGCGAGACAACCAACGAATTCTCCGAGAACAATACCGGCCGGGTAGAGGGTTCCATCCCTCGCGGCAACGTCCCCCAGTTTGGCGCCTATACCTTCCGGACAAAGAAGGACGTTTGGGCCCACAACCTTACCAAGCTGTACCAAGAGTTTGTCACCCGCCAGTGGAGTTCGGCCACCGATATTCCCTGGGAAACCATAGAGCCCCTTCCCGACGAGATCGAGGCCGCCGAGTGCCAGCTTGCCACGTTCTTCGCCCAAGTCGAATTCGTTGCCTCGGATGTACCCGGACGGTTCATCTCCACCATGTCCCCGGATTACCACGAAGTCCGGTTGGTGTTGCTGGCGCAGGTGATGGATGAGTCCCGCCATCTGGACGTGTTCCGTAAGCGGGCCCTGGCCAACGGCGGCGGGCTGATGCGCATGATTGACACCGTCAGCGACGTTGTTGGCGGCAGCACCGACAACGCCCGGGAGTTTACCGAGCTGTCCTCCCGGTTGCACATCACCGGCGAAGGGAACGTGTTGACCCTGTTTCGCCTGGGAGAGTTGATGGCCTACAACGAAGCGGAAAAGGCCATCTACCGCCGGTGCGCCCAAGACGAGGCCAGACACGTGGCTATCGGCGTGTTGCACCTACGCTACATGAACGAATGTAACCCCGAACGCCGGGAAGAGATTCACTCCTACCTGGATGAAGGCGAGAGCCGCCAGTCGTCCGGGGCCGGTGGTGAGAACCCGGCGGCCCGCAATATCCTGACCAGCGAAGCGCTGGCCGTGCTGCTAGGCGGCGGCAAAGACAAGACCGACGAGGGCCAGAAGATTTTGATGGCCATCCGTCAACGCCAGACCAAAGAGTACTTCCAAAGACTCAAGTCCGCCGGTTTCGACGACCGGATCACCAACGGGCGGGTGAACCCCGCTTTGTTAGAGGTGTACAACCCCAATTAGCCAAACCTATCCGGCAAGCCAAGGCCTCCCTGGTTCCACCCGGGAGGTCTTCTTGTTTCTGTACTAAACCCACCCGAAATAGGTCAGATAATCATGTCCACACCTGAAACCCCAGAAGAAAAACCGTCCGACGGCCAAGAACCGGAGTCGACCGAGACAGAGGGTCAAGATTCCTCTCCCGAACGGCTGACTTGGATGCAAGACACATTGGAGTGGGGCGTTAAAGCCCGGCCTGGAAAGCACGGACTGACGATGCGGGACATCAACGTCGGCATCTACGGAGACGTGCCCGAAGAGAGCCGGGACATGAGCCGCAAACCAAGGGGAGCCTTCCCCGTTCCCGGTGTGCCCCGCACCGACCTGTACACCCTTAACCATAAGGTGGAACTCTGGGCCGACAATGCGGTGGACTTGTACGAGGAAGCTATCCAGCGGCGGTGGATGGCCCATATAGACATACCCTGGGAGACGCTTGGGGAATCTATAGGCGATATTCTCGAACCATTGCCCGAGGAAGTTGAGTTGGCCACCCGCCAGTTCTGCACGGAATTGGCCCAACAGGCTTCCATCGAAACCGACGTGATAGGGCAGTGGCTCCACCACATGAACTACGCCTATCACGAGGTCAAGACTTTCCTGGCCACCGAGCTGTTCGACTCCGGACGGCATTACTCCGCGTTTCGTCAAAGGGCTCTGGCCAACGGCGGCCGCCTCGGCCTGGAAAGTCCCGGGCACATCAACCGCCGCATCCTGGAAAGCAGATCAGGATGGACCGAAACGGCCCTGTACCTATACATTCTCCGTGGAACGTTGACTCTGCTGCTCTACCGCTACGGCGAAGCCTACGCCCATTACCCAGCCGAAAAGCAGCTTTTCCGGAGCTGCATGCAAGATAAAGCCCGGCACATGGCCTACGGAATGGCCCACCTTAAGTACGCTGTCGATGAGAAAGGCCCGGACTACGCGTTAGGGCTAAGACGGCTCATGGGAGGCGTGGAGCGGGACTTGGCGTCCGAGATGAAGGACCCGGTGCTCTGGGAGGCCTTGGCCATCTATATCGCCGGTAGTGTCGACCACATCGCCGAGGGCATGGCCGAGGTGAAGAATCTACAGCGGCGGTACATGGAGGAATATCTCACCCGGATGAAGTGGATCGGCGTGGACAAAACCGCGGACAACCTGGATCAGGACCTGGCGGTTTATCTGGGCCAAAGGGAGTCCAGTCCCGCCTAGGGATGACCATGCCTATCTACGAGTATCGCTGTCAAGATTGCGACAACACGGACAGCTTCTTCCTGCGCTCTTACGGGTCGCCGGCGCCGTCCAATTGCCGGTACTGCGGCAGCGAGGGACTCAACAGAATCATTTCCGCCTTTACTTATGTAAAGTCGGAGGCCACTAAACGGGCGGAGCTAGACCCCAAGTATCACAAGATGGTGGACCAGGCCTTGACCAAGGCCCCCAGAGATACCGACCCAGATTACCACATGCGCAAGATGGTGCCCTTCAGCAAGGCCAAGTCGGCCGGAGATCCATACTTCAAAGAGTAGCCCGCCAAGCTTAATCGTGACGTTAAAGCCAGGAGACGTTTGATGGCATCCAGCACCAGCGGAGCCCTAGTTTTCCCTTCCCTTGAGTGGTTTCAGGCGATACAAGAACTGGTTAACAATGACCCTGAATTCCGGCGGCTGGGCAGCATCGACGCCACCATGGGAGTTAAGATCGGCCCCAAGGTTTTCGTGGTCACTTTCGAAGCCTTCGAGTGCTCCAACGTTAGGGAAGGCACCGAGTTCGACCTGATCGACCTGGACTTTTTCCTAGAAATGAACGAGGAAAAGTGGAACGACCTGATTCAGAACACGAAAGAGAACGGCGGCGCCGACCTTAGCCACACGCTAAACACCCTGGATCTGATGGCCGAGGACGGGTTGTCACAAAACGCCACCGGTGACCAGTTACGGGCGGACATCTTCTTCCGGGTGAACCAAAGCCTCCAGCACTTCTTCGACAGCTCGGCCAAGCTAGACACGGTATTCCCGGCGGAAGCCTAGCTCAGCCACCTGCAGGTTCAGTCCATCCCAATGAATTTGCCGACGTGCTAGGGACCGTCCCAACGAAAGGTGCTGTAAAGGCCGTTCTTGCCCACGTTCTCCCACTTGATGCCCTGGTCGTCGACGGTGTGGGTGGAGTTGGCGAGCACATGCTCATTGCCGTGAATCACGTTGCGGAGGTTTATAAGTTTGACCTCCTCATCCGGGTTCACGCTGCGTATGGCCTCGATATCCAATTTGGCTATCCCCGGTACCTCGATGTGACGAGTCCGCTGCTGCTTAGAAAATGCAATCGTCGCCCGACTGACGGCTTTATATTTCCCATCGGTGAAAAACACGGCAAGCCTCGACCAAGGACCGCCCGATGTCCCGGAGAATATGCTGGTCAATGCCTTTTCTTGGGCGGGCGTGGCTTTATCGTCGATGTACAGCAGGGAGGTCCAGCCGCCTTCGATCATGAGTCCTGGGGCTAATGCGACGATCACAGCTCTGAGGCCGTCCAGGGGTGTCTGCCCCCACTCGCCGCGTTGGATGTTCACACCCCAGATCGCCTCGCAAGTATCGTTGGTCGCCTTCTGGTGAAACGAAACGTGGCAAGGGCAGAGAAGATCGCAGTTGCATGCGTCCAGCAGGTCCCCTTCGGCCCACCACTTCAAGTCTTGCGCCATCTATTCCCGCCTAGAGGTCCAGGGCCTGCCAGTACCGGCGGCCCTCGGCCTTCAGGATCTTGCCGAAACCCGGCGCCGGGAGGTGAACCGCCGCCACCGTGGTCCCATCGCGCTCCAGTTGCTCCATCAAGGAACGACGGGTGATACGGGTTTGTTCCGGGTCGATGTCGGCCCGGGAAACCCAGTCGGTTTCGTGGGCCTGGACGACGTTGTGTAACACGTCCCCCAGGACCAACCCTCGTTGGCCCTGGGAAGAGATCATGATGCTCATGTGACCCGGAGTGTGGCCCGGTGTGGGCAAAGTGGTCAGCTCACTGGTTATGGAAAACTCTCCGTCCATCAACACCGTTAGGCCAAGCTCCTCCAGCGGCCAAACGCACTCTGGGGCATTGGGAAACCGTGACTCGATCAATTCAGGATCATGGCAGGCCTCCCAATCGATCCCGCTCATGTAGTACCGGGCATTGGGGAAGGTGGGGACGTACTTGCCGCCCTGGTATTGCAGGTTCCAGCCCACATGGTCCCGGTGCAAGTGGGTCATTACGACCATATCGATGTCCTCGGGACGGAGCCCTTGGGCAGTGAGATCGTTCAGGAGTTCACCCCACGGAGTCTCCGGTGCGTCCGCCGGCTTGGGACCCAGGCCGGTATCGACGATAATGGTGTGTCCGTCGGATCTAATAAGAAAACAGGCTAGATTGAACCTGACATGCTGTTCCTCGGTAAGGTGCTGCCGGTAACCATCCCAACTTTCCGCCGGAATCTCCGGGAAAAAGTTGCAGAGGTCAAATTCCAAGATCCCGTCGGACAAAGACGTGATCTCCACGTTACCGATGTTGATTTTCGCTGCCGGCATTATTTCTCCTTATACATCCACCAGACTTTGGGGTTAAACCGAAGGGAAAGAATGATATTAACGGTGGTCGGAGACCACCCGGCCCTCTTTGATAACGAGAAGAAGATTGCCGATATACGCTATGTCCTGCAGCGGGTTGCCGGCAACAACGATCAGATCGGCGATCTTGCCCGTCTCCACGGTCCCCAGATCGTCGCCCCGGCCGCAAAGCTGGGCGGCGTTCCTGGTGGCCGCCAGCAAGGTCTGCCACGGCGTCGCACCGTCCTTGACCCACAGCCCCATCTCCAGCAGGGCCGACTCCCGCAGCGGCAAAATGTCGGACCCCAGGGCCATGTTAACACCCGAGCGAAGGGCCTGTAGGAACCACGTGCGGTGAGTATCCGACGCGGCATCGGCGCGCTCAACCAGGTCCGGAGCCATGGCCCGCTGCTCCACCCAACGCTTCTCCCGTTCCGAACTGGCCTGTGACGGAGTCAGATGGGTGATTGCCAGGGTTGGGACGTACCAGGTGTCCCGTTCCTGAAGCAACTGGATGCAATCTTCGTCCATGATGTAGCCATGCTCCACGCTACGAGCGCCTAGCCGCACCGCCGCTTTGACCGCATCGGGATTGGTGGCGTGGGCCATGACATCGTAGCCGCGCTGTTGGCAAATCTCGAAGGCGGACTCAAGCTCTTCTTGAAGCCAAAACGAGTGGGTGTGCCGGTCCCAGAAGGGACCCATCACGCCGCCGGACAGGTTAACCTTGATATGGTTCACCGCGTTCTTGATCTGCTCCCGGATGGCCTGCACGAAGCCGTAGGGGCCGTCACACTCCCGGGCGTGACCCGAAGTGAGGAAGTGACCACCGGTAGTGGTAAGGAAGTTCCCGCAGGCAAACACACGGGGTCCGTCGGGCTGCCCCGATGCAAACACATCCCGCCAGGCCACGTCCATGAAGTTGGCGGCGCCGCCGCAGCGGACCCCCAGCACCCCGGCCTCGGTCATCCCATGAATCAAGTTGCGGCCAAACCGGGCGGTTTGTTGGGCGACGGTTAGGATTGGATGGGAGACGTGTTCCGGGTGGATATGGACGTCCCAAAGTCCGGGCAGCAAAAAAGCCCCGTCCAGATCGATCACCTGAGCATCACGGGTGTCCGGGGACCGGCTACCATCGGTGACCTCAACAATGCGGCCTTCTTCTACCGAGACGCTGGCTTGAGGAATCGGATCAGGGTTCAGGCAGTCGATCAACGTGGCATTGGTCAGGACCAGGCGCATAAATACCTCTGATTGCGGAAAATGGGTGTCAAGTATTCCGGGCTTAGTGGCAACGATCCTCAGATCAGCCTAATCATCTTCCGTGACGCATCGGGCCGGGTCGGACTCAGCTAGGACTTGGGGGCGGTGTCCGGTGTGGATGTAGTCCGCCAATAGCTTGCCGGCCATCGGTCCCCGCCCGAATCCCGACGACGCCATTCCGCTCACGATGTACAGATTCGCCCGCTGGGGAATCTTACCGATAATAGGCGATCCGTCCAGGGAGAAGGGCATGGTCCCGGCCCAAGTGCGGCTGATGGGAATATCCTTCAGAAATGGCATCAACTCGGTGGCATGTCCCCGGTTAACTTCGATACCTTCGGCGTCTATATTCAGGTCGTAGCCGGACACCTGGCGGTCGCCCCCGAAGATGACCTCCCCGGCCTGGGTCTGCCGGCCGTACAGGTGCCGGGTGGTCCGGGTTTTTCCATGGTGAGTCAAGTCGGGTGGCGTTTCGGAATCGTTGCCCTGTTCGGTGTTCCATTGGAGGGCCGACTCGGACGACGATAGGGTATGGAATACTCTAAGGGGAAGGACAGGCGTGGCCCACATCTGGCCACGCACGGCAATAATGGGTATCCGTATCCTCAGCATCGCTCCCAGAGGACCACACCAGGCTCCGGTTGCCAGTACGACATTTTCGGCATGAAAATCCTCTCCCGCGGCGGCGACCCGGTAGGTACCGTCGCCCAAAGCAGTTATGTTGGTTACCTCGTGGTGGGTCAGGATCCGGGCGCCTTGCTGGGCGGCGGCGGTGGCGAAGGCCGTGGTAGCTTTCCCAGGGTCGGCTTGAGCGCGTAAGGGTGTATACATGCACCCTAGGAGTCGGGGGCTGGCTTCAGGCTCGATGCTGCGCATCTCCCGGTTGGTCAGGAGTTCCGCTGAATATCCCTGAGACTGGAGGGCCAGCACCCGGTCCCGAATAAAGTCGTACTGCTGCTCGGTGTGGATCGTTTGAATGTTGGCCGAATTCCGGAATTCGATGTCGAAACCCTGATCAAGCTGGAGACTCTTGAACATCTCCAAGCTTCCCATGGTCAGATGGGACTGGAGGTTGGGCACATTCCCCCAGCCCAGGGCGCCGATGTTACCGGCATTGACCCCGGATGCTTCAGAAGCGATCTCCCCGCGCTCCAACAAAACAACGTCATGCCCATCCAAGGCCAGGTGGTACGCTGTAGACGCCCCGGCGATTCCTCCTCCGATAACCAATACTTCCGCTTCTGCCATATCTACTCCCAAAGATTGGCATTACTATACGCCCTGCCGCGGGAGTGGTTCAACGGCGAACAGGCCTGAATGGCCAATCTCAGAAAATAGATTAAGCCCCACCCTTATTGCCGAATCGGGGGTGGGGCTTTTAAATAGGTATTGCCCGCCGGTGATCGGCGGGGGTTGTGCTTAGGATTTCGCGTTCAGCCGGCGGGGGCGGGGACGGGGATCAGTTCGCTGGCGTCGTTGACCTGTATGTTGGATACGAGCACCACCAGCTCGTCCAGCTTCTTGATCTCGAACTCTAGGAAGTCCTCGGCCACGGCTAGGTAGCGGGACACGACCTCCCATATCTCCTTTTTCATGGCCTCCATCTTATCGGAGGGCAGATCCAGACGGTCCTGGATCAAGACCAATTGTAACCGCTGCTTGGCGGTGACGCCGCTGGGCTCCTCCGCCTCGGCAGCCGCGAGCTGGTTCACTAACCATCTAATGAATTCACGCATGGGAATACGCCCTCCCGTTAAGTCCTACCAAACCTTTGACCCGGTCCATTATGCTGAGTCTAGGCTCCAAGTCCATGAAAGGCACTTCGTCCCCATCGACCCTGGCGGCGATCCTAAGGAACGCGGACCCTGAAGGCGCCTTCTTGTCGTAAACCACCGGAATGCCCCGGTTGGCGGCAGTGATCGTGTGTTCGTCCGCGGGCACCAATCCCAAGACCTCAACCGACAGAAGCTCTACGATATCGTCCTTGTTCATCATGTCGCCATGCTTGACCATGTTGGTGTCGATCCGATTGATAATCAGCTTGGGCCGGTGCAGCTCGGACGCCTCCAACAGACCTATCACCCGATCGGCGTCGCGGATGGCGGATACCTCCGGCGTGGTCACCAGAATGGCCTCTTTGGCAGCGGCGACCGCGTTCTTGAAACCGCCTTCTATACCGGCGGGGCAGTCCATCAGCACGTAGTCGAATTCACTCTCCAGCTTCTCGCACAGTTCCCTAAGTTGCTCCGGTCCGATGGAGTCCTTATCCCTGGTTTGGGCTGCTGGAATCAAGAATAGCTCAAGCTGATGCTTGTCCCGGATCATGGCCTGGTGCATCTTGCACTTGCCTTCGATAACGTTGACTAGATCGTAAACGATCCGGTTCTCCAAACCCATTATTACGTCAAGATTGCGGAGGCCGATGTCGGTGTCGATGACCACGACCTTGTGGCCGCGCATGGCCAGAGCGGTGCCCAGGTTGGCCGTGGCAGTGGTCTTGCCGACACCCCCCTTGCCCGATGTGATAACTATAGTTCTACCCGTCATACAACTCTCCTTTGCCGTATTTGAAGAACCGGCCCTTGAATAGGGCGACGTGTATCGACCGCCGCCGCGCGTAAGCGATCACGGGACCGGAATCGGTATATTTAGGTTCTACCTTGTTGCCGCTGGAGATCCCAACGTGAGGTCCGATCTGAAGCCTCGGCGACCCCAGACTCAGCGCCACGATGGTCGCCTTGGTATCTCCCTCGCTGCCGGCGTGGGCAAAGCCACGCAGGCATCCAAATACCGCAATGTCGCCGCTGGCCACCACTTCGGCCCCCGGATTGACGTCTCCCAGCACCACCACGTCACCCTGATGCCGGATAATCTCACCGGAGCGGCACGTGGATTTCACCAGCAGGGCCGTGTCCCGCTGGCTCTGGAGATAGCTGGGCCGCGGCGAGTTGCCCAGTTCCTCGTCCATCAACAGGGGTTGCTCGGCTTCTACGACGTCCGAAGGCTCGTGTTGCACACGAATCGGCTCCGGCGTCGCGGCGTTATCCTGTCGATGGGTTTGGGTGGGCGAGACAACCTGAGCAGCCTCTTTGATCGGCATGCCAGTCTGCCTAGTCGCCTCGTTTGAGGCAGCCGGAGTGGCGACCGGATCAACTGGCAGCGGCGGTACGACGGTGGGTTTCCGTTCCGGAATGATCACTTCATTATGTTGGGGATATGTCTTGGGGGGCTGTACGATTCGAGAAGCCTCAACGACCGATGGGGCAGCGGGCGCGGCGGCCGGCCTCACCGGGGGCGGAGGCGCCACGGTAGGCTTCCGGGCAGGGATTATGACTTCATTGTGCTGCAGCGGCCGGACGGGGCCGGGGTCGCTGGGCGGTGTGGCCATGGTTTCCGGAGAGCATGAGAACCGGATCACGGTGAGACCGGACCCGTATTCGATTATCTTTTTTATCTCGTTGAGTTGGTCCCGGGAAGTCAACCGGTTGCCAACATTGACGGCGATCGCGCCGCCTGACCACATTCCCCGGTTTTCCACCAGATAGTCCCGGAGACCTTTGATGATCTGGTCGAAGGGAGACACATCGTCGATGATAAATTCGACGTTGGTGCCTCTACCCGATACCTGCACTACAGAGTTTTTTGTCGAGTTTTGAGTCATCCAATAATCTCCCGGTGGCCGGGTGAGTTAGTTGCCGGGAAGTCGGTCCCGGCTGGCAAGCCAAGAAACATGATCCGTTCCCGATTATGTAATCTCGGTTATATCAGCCGGACTCTTGGAGATTCAAGGGTTTGGGGTTCGAGTTTGGTCAATTTTTGAAATTAATATTGTTTTTAATACAATGATTGAGCCTAAAATGGAAACACCCTCTCGATGAGAGGGTGTTGGAGAGGGGCGTAATGTTATCGGTGTTTTGTCTAAGGACAATGCCTACCGGGATAAGAAATTTATCGAATGACCCAAGGTTCTATACCTAATCGCCCAACCATGTTGCGGCTGCCGTGGACGACAGCGACGATTCCGATATCAGACCCATCGAACAGATATACGACGCGGTAGTTTCCGACGATGATTTCACGGAGATTCTCGTCACTATACTCGGGTACCATCCTACCAAGCATCGGGAAAGTCTCGAGCCTATCGACGGAAGAGACGATCCGGGCAGTTAATGCCGCGCCATACATTTTAGAGTAGCGGCTTACGAAATCGACTGTCCCTCGTAGGTCTTACCTCGCACCTAGTGTCCAACGGACTGAAGCCATTGGGGTAAGCTCCGTTTTACATCGTCTTGGGAGACGGTTAGCCCTTGGCGCAGTTCTTCTAGTCCCAGGTCAATCCGCTGGCGGAAGAAAAGCTCGTACATTATATCTTCCAGCGAGGCGTCATCTGACATAGATTCGATTATTCGCAACACGGTGGTCTTTGGATTGGAATCCATGGCAACCTCCCGGTGTTGAGTTTTCCTTAATAACCCGGCTAATCTCGTGCTCCGAAGGCAGCCACCGAGCAAGTGAAGGAGCCGGGACGCCCACCCAGATTGTGGGTGATGCCCAGGTCGGCCTTAGCTAGTTGGCGGGCTCCAGCCTTCCCTTGAATCTGCTTGTACACCTCGTAAATCATGCGTATACCGCTGGCGCCGATGGGGTGACCAAAACACTTGAGGCCGCCGTCGGTGTTCACCGGCAGCTCACCTTCCAGCGAGAATGTCCCCGCCGCCACGTCCTCGCTGGCCTTGCCCCGGGGGCTGAACCCTAGGTCTTCGTAAATAATGAGCTCGGTGATAGTGAAACAGTCGTGGACCATCGCCAGGTCCAGCTCTTTACGAGGATCGGTGATTCCGGCCTCCTGGTAGCAGGCCTGGCTGGCCCTAACGCTTTCGGGAAAATGGACGAAATCCCAGTCGTTGCGCAGCATTCCAAATGCCCCCACGGCTAGACCCAGACCCTTTACCAAGACGTAGTCGTCCCGGAAACTGCGGGCAATCTCCGGGGTCGTAATGATCGCCGCCGCCGCACCGTCGCTAACGCCGCAGCAGTCATAAAGTCCCAGGGGCCAAGCGATCATCGGCGCGTTGATGACCTGCTCGACGCTCACTTCCCGTTGGAAGTGGGCCTTGGGGCTCATGGTGCCGTTGTGGTGGTTCTTAACCGCGATCTCGGCCAAGGTCTGACGCCCCTCGTCGTAAGGGATGTCGTAGTGGTGGAAATAGCGGGTGGCCGCCATGGCGAACTGGGCCGGAGGCGGCGCCGGAGGAGCGACGTCGGAACCCGGGGCCTCGGCGATGGCCAAGCCGGAAAAGCCCGAATCTTTCAGCTTCTCCACTCCCATGACCAGGACAATATCGTAGATACCGGCGGCCACCGCGTAGCAAGCGTTCCGGAAGGCATCGGTGGCGGTGGCGCAGGCGTTTTCCAACCGGCTGATGGGTATGTAGTCCAGTTTCAGTGCCGCGGCCAAGGGCTGTCCGGTGCGAAAGGAACTAACGGTCCCCAACCAGGCTGCCTGAACGTCCTTGCTCTCGATCCCGGCATCGGCAAAAGCCTCGTAGGCGGCTTCCACCATAAGGTCCGCGGAGTCCACGTCCCAACGCTCTCCAAACTTGGAGCATCCCATTCCAATGATGGCCACCCGGTCTTTTATTCCGCTCATGCTCGCCTCTTCCTCTTATAGATCAGAGTGTGGACCGTTTGGGAATAGCTTTCCAGTAGTAGTTATGGATGCCGTTTACCACCCGTAGCTTGCGAAAGCTCATCTCCACCGGCATGTCGATGGCCACTTCTTCCAGGGCCCGGTCGGTCATCATGCACAAGATCCGGCCGCCTCCCTCAAAGTCCACCGCAACGATTACCAGAGGGATGTCAGTTGTACCAGCGATGTAGTCCAAAGAATAGGTGAAAACGGTGCCCGGCCGGTCGCTGAGCCTTATAGGGGTCGATTCATCCCGTGCCTGGCAATCGACGCAAACCCTTTGGGGTGGGTATTGGACGTAGCCGCATTTGTCGCAGGACGCCCCGTATAGCCGTATGTTGCGATCGCCCTCCCGCCAGATCGCGGCCGCCGAGGGCGATGCGGGAGTGGGCCGCCGGGCGGCGGAGTCGGTGATCCACACGTTCCGCCAACCGGCGTAGGTCTCGTAGTCATCGAGCATCAGCTTAGAATCCAGGTAGCCGGTTACGCCCATCGACGGGGCCAACTTTTTGATGTCTGGGGTGGTGCGAAATCCTACCACGTCGCTGCCGTCACCGTAGGACACCGCCAGCAACAACTGGCCGGGCTCGGCCTGCTCCAATGCCGCGATCAGCAGCATCAATGAGAATGCCGCCCCGGTGTTGCCCAACCGTCCGTAAAGGGAGTCCTGTATCTGCTCGGCGGAAAAGCCCAAGCCCCGGGCCAGTTGGCCATGGCGGCGTCCGTCGGGAGCGTAAAGGGCCACCTTGGCCACATCGCCGGCGGCCGATCCATGCTGTTGGAAATAGCCGGACAATGCCTCGCCCAAGATCCGCTCCAATCCCTCTTCAGTGGCAAACCGCTCCTCCCAGGAGCGGACGAAAGGGTCTTGGGCCGAGCGCCAGTTGTCCAATATGTTGTCGGTGATCGAGTAGAAGCCCTCCAAGGACGCTATCGTGTCTTCTTGGGAGACCAGAAACGCCGCCGCGCCGTCTCCTGAATTGCGCTCAGTATCCCCTTTGGGCGCTCCTTGCCGGCTGTCGCTGGCAATCACCAGGACCTGCTTAGCGGAGCCTGCGGCTACCGAGTCCAGTCCCGCTTTGAGTCCGTTAGTACCGGCGCGCAAAACATCGGTTACGTCGGCGGAAAAAATATCCCGGCGCAGGTCCAGCGCTTCAGCGATGATCGCAGCGCATTGCTTTTCGGCATAAGGAGGCGTGGTAGTCGCGAATATAAGGCCGTCAACGGACTGCCGGTCCCGCCCACGAAGACAATCCAGTCCGGCGGCCACGGCCATAGTTACGCTATCTTCGTCGAAATTGGCGACCGAGCGTTCCGTCCCCGCGTTCCACCCAGTCGTGCTGGCGCCCAGCCGGAATCTGGGAACATAGGCACCATATGCGGCGATTCCTACCAAGATTTGACTCCTATCCGTACCTGCTTAGGCCATGCTAGCAGTTAGTATGCTGAGCGGGCAAGTTTGAGACCAAACAAATACACTATGCGAGGCGGTTTTCTGCGATCTCCCTTAGCTTATGAACCAGTCCGTTCGCTTGACCCTTGTGGGGGTCTATGTTTTACTGAACCCGGCGCGACACCTGCCACTCAAAAACCGCCTCCGGTTGTTACGGTTGAATGGCTGGGGCGCGAAATTCCGGACAAGGCCGTGAGGAAAAGATGGAATTCGGAATGTTCATGGACTTCTACAGTACCCCTGGACTGACTCAAACCGAGGTGTTCCGGGAGGCATTCGAACTGGTGGACCTGGCCGAAGAATCGGGCCTGGACTCGGTGTGGCTGGGGGAGTCCCATTTCAATCCCAGGCGCTCGGTGCTTTCGGCGCCCATCGTCGTTGCCAGCTCGATCGCGTCCCGAACCAAAAGGCTCAAAGTCGGCATGGCGGTCCAGGTTTTGCCCCTGATCAGTCCCCTGCGGATCGCCGAAGAAGCGGCGACGGTGGACCAGATCAGCGAAGGCCGATTCGAGTTCGGCGTGGGACGCAGCGGCAACGTGCGGGCTTACGAGGTCATGGGGATCCCCTACGAGGAAAGCAGGGAGCGGTTCCAGGAAGCTCTGGACATCATCCTGGAAGCGTGGAAGGGAGAACCATTCTCCTATGAAGGCAAGTTCAACCATATAACAGACGCGACGGTGTCTCCAACGCCTTATCAAAAACCCCACCCAGTGGTACGCATCGCATCCAGCGGCGAAGACAGCTTTGCGCGGGTAGGCCGCCTGGGTTATCCCATATTCCTGTCCATGCGGGGCATGGATGTACACGATCTTGAAACAAACCTCAAGGAGTACCACAAGGCCTGGAAAGACGCTGGACACCCCGGTAAGGGCGACATCTCTGTCAGGGTACCGGTGTACATCGGTCTGTCCGAAGAGGCCGCCGTACAGGAACCTAAAGAGTCCATCGAGGCCTATTTCTCCCGGATGCGCCGGTTTTTCGACGAGAACGAAAACGTTCGCGGAGGCACCGATCCTAGCTCTCCCAGGCAAGCCCGGGCCCAGCGAATGGCCAATATGACATACGAAGATATCCTGGACACAAAAGTGATCTTCGGGACTGCCGAATCGGTGACCGAAAAATTGGCCCAGTTCAAGGAAACATTGGGGTTGAGCGCGTTCACCGCCGAGTTGAATCCCGGCGGGCAACTCCCCAAAGAGGCGGTGTACCGCAGCCTTAAGCTGCTGACCGAAAAGGTCATGCCGGCGTTCGCGTAGCGGCGGGCAGTCAGCGCTCAGCTATCAACTATTGGTCTCAATCGATTGAGAATAACCAGTTAATCCTATGGGGATAGGTAATTTTTACAATGTATTGGCTGACCGCTGACAACCGATAGCTCAATATTGGAGAAGCAACGTGAAGATCGCAGTCCTAGACGATTACCAAAGTGTGGCATCGGAGATGGCCGACTGGTCCCAGGCGGGTTCAGGACATCAGGTTGAATACTTCCACGACCATATTGCCGATGAAGATGCCTTGGTGGAGCGGTTGAAGGACTTCCAGATCGTGGCTGGGATGAGAGAACGCACCGGATTCCCTCGGTCGGTTCTCAGTCGGTTACCCGAGTTGCGCCTCTTGATCACTACCGGAGGCCGCAACGCCGGCTTCGACGAAGCGGCGGCAACCGAACTGGGTATCGTTCTCGCCGGCACCGGTGGCGCGGGTGAGGGGCCCACCGAGCTCACTTGGGGATTGATCATCAGCATTATGCGTCAGATTCCTCAAGAGGACCAGCGGACCCGCCAGGGTCAATGGGGCACTACCCTGGGCGTAGGGCTAAAGGGCAAGAACCTGGGCCTTATCGGTCTCGGACACATCGGATCCCTTGTGGGCCGGGTGGGCAACGCCTTCGACATGAACGTGATCGCATGGAGTCAGAACCTGACAGCAGAGCGGGCGGCCGAGTGCCAAGCAACCCTGGTAGACAAAGACACTCTATTCCGTGAGGCCGACATCGTGTCGGTCCACCTGCGGCTCAGCGACCGCACCCGGGGCCTGGTCGGGGCCAGGGAGCTGGGTTTGATGAAACCCACGTCCTACTTCATCAACATCTCTCGGGGACCCATCGTCGATGAGGCTGCGTTAGTCGACGCGCTGCAACGCAAGGCCATCGCCGGAGCCGGTCTGGACACCCTGGACGTGGAGCCCCTGCCCAAGGACCACCCATTGTTGAAGCTGTCCAACACGGTGATCACACCTCACGTGGGCTACGTAACCGAGGAAGCATACCGGGCGTTCTACGGGGGCGTGGTAGAGGATATTCGCGCTTTCTCCAGCGGCGAAGCCGTCCGGGTTATCAACCCCGAGGTGCTGGAATCGCCCCAGCTTCGGGGGCCGGTCTAGATCAGGACAACGCCTGGCTCTTGATTTGTTCCAGCCACCACCAGAGCCGATGCCAGACCAACCGCCTCTCCCCATCGGTCAGCGGCCGCCCCAGCTCCTGTCGACAAGCGGCCACGCCCTTGCCAGCCAGGTGGCCCCAGCAACCCGGCTCTTCCCGCATCCAGCCCACTACCTTTTCCTGATTGTCCCGGATGATCCCGCCCAACATTTCGTCCAAGGCCGCAGCCTCTAGGGATTTTTCTTCCATGCTTTGGTCCTTCACATCGCTCATTAACGCCACGGGCGTTAAGAACTCATAGAGTCACGGATAGCATGATAATGCCGCGATAAATAGTTGTCAGAAATGGAGGATTTGGGGAGCCAACAAGGTGGTAGGACGATCGTGGCTAGGGCAGCCGGAACGGAGCCTTCATGACCCGGACCGAATAGGCGGTCTGGACGGGACCGGAACGGGTCAGCCGCCGCCGACGGGCCGAACAATCTCCAGAACGTCCCCATCCTGTAATTTCACCTGGGGGAACTCCTCTTTCTTGAGGACCTCACCATTGTATCCAACGGCCACATGCTGCATGTTCACACCGAAGGATTCCAGGTAGGTCGCCAAGTCGACGCTTTCGTCCAGCGACCTGGGTTTGCCGTTCACCTTCAGATTAATCATCCCACTCGGGAACCTCCACTAGTTTCCCCCTGCATGACGGGTGAACCACCCGGCCAAGCTTGCAACATCGCTTGTTTCAATCGGCGGGCTGCTGCTTCCGGGTCCGCCGCGTCCAGAATGCTGGTGATCACGGCGATGCCCGCCGCGCCGGCCGCCAGCACGTCGACCAAATTTCCTTCGTTGATGCCACCTATTCCGATGAGCGGCAGGTTACACCGCCGGGAGATCTGGCGCACCAACTCGGGTCCTGCTGGAGTGGCGCCGGGGTGGGAGCGGGTCGAATATATAGTGCCCACAACGAGAAAGTCGGCGCCTTGGGTCATTGCCTCACCGGCTCCAGCCACGGAGTGTACCGACCTACCTATGAGGAACTCCTCACCAAGGATGTCCCTGGCGGTGGCGGTGGGCAGGGCCTCTTCGCCTAACTGAACGCCGGATGCGCCCGCGGCCATGGCAACATCGACTCTCTCGTTGATCAATAAGAGAGCACGCCCGGCCACGGCAGCCTTAATCTCTCCGGCCAACTCCAGCAGGGAACCACCGGGCAGATCTTTCTCACGTAACTGAACCATATCGACGCCACCGGCTACGGCGGCGGCAACCCGGTGGACCAAGGTTTCTGGGTCGCCCAACGTTCGGTCGGTGACCAGACATAGACAAGGCTGGGAAACCGGTCCTGGCATCAGGATTGGTTTAGGCCTGTACCGGTTGGGGCACGTCGGTTGCCGGGCTACTGGGGATGGCATTAACCCGAGTGGCTATCCGGCCCGCCAGGTATGCCTTCCGGCCTGCGTCCACCCCGTTCTTGAACGCCTCAGCCATCAACGCGGGATTCTCAGCTTGTGCAATGGCGGTGTTAACCAATACAGCGCCTGCTCCCAACTCCATGGCGTGGGAGGCGTCCGAAGGCACCGCTAGTCCGGCGTCCACCACGACCGGCACTTTAACCTGTTCAAGGATGATCTTCACTTCTTCGGTGGTGTGGATCCCCTGGCCAGAGCCGATGGCCGAACCAAGGGGCATCACCGTGGCGCAGCCCACCTCTTCAAGCCTCATGGCCAGGGTCGGGTCGGCGTGGATGTAGGGCAACACCACAAAACCTTCCTCAACCAACTGACGAGCTGCTTCTAGGGTGGCCGCGCCGTCTGGGAACAGGTATTTGGCGTCGGGAATCACTTCCAGCTTAACGAAGTCGGTTCGGCCCACTTCCCGGCCCAGCCGGGCGATGAACAAAGCCTCTTCAACGGTGGCGCAACCGGCCGTGTTGGGGAGGATCTGGTACTTGTTCCAGTCGATATAGTCCAGAATGGTCTTTTTAGTAGGGTCGTCCAGGTCCAAGCGCCGGATGGCTACCGTAATCATCTCCGTTCCCGAGGCTTCAACGGCTGCGACCATATCTTCCATCGTACGGTATCGTCCGGTCCCCAAGATGAGCCGCGATTTAAAGTGTTTTCCGGCAATTACTAGATCGTCTGACATCGCTAATGTGTCCCCCGTTTTATATCAGCCAAGTGAACCCCAGATGAACCTGTCGATAAATCCCTTAATAAAACAGACCGCCAGGTAGGGACCTGGCGGTCGTCGCTTCAATCAACATTATCGTCCAATCCCTACACCGGCATTATCCGGGTCAGGTACAGACGGTCGGCGACGATCCTTGGTCACCCTCTCAGCCTGGCTTACCCAAGCTCCCGCAAAAACGGTCCGTATGTCCTTGGTACAAGCCTAGCTTATCATTCCGGTCAATGTGAGTCAACGTAATATACACTCGGTCCCCGTCCACCTTGGCCAGCCGCTGGACACGCCGCCGGAGGCTTGCTGGTAGGGCGCCGAGGCATGCAACGGGGTCAGAGTTGGAACTCTCGCAATGATGGCGAAACGGTCAGTCGGGCCCCGGTGAGCTCCTGGACCTCTTCGGCCGTCCAACCCGGAGCCACTTCTTCCAGAACCAGTCCCTCGGTAGTGCGGCGGATCACCGCCAGATCAGTCACTATCAAGGACACGCACTCTTTGCCGGTTAGCGGCAGATCGCACACCTGGACGATCTTGGGATGATTTTCACGGTCGGTATGCTCCATGGCGACGATGACGTCCTTGGCCCCGGCGGCCAGATCCATCGCCCCTCCCACGTTGCCGACACCCCGTTGGGGCAGCATCCAATTGGCTATATCGCCTTTGGCCGACACTTGGTGGGCGCCCAGCACGGTAACGTCGACATGCCCTCCTCGAATCATGGCGAACCCATCGGCGGAGTTGAAGAAAGCCATACCCGGTACGGGCTTCACGAACTGGCCTCCCGCGTTGATCAAGTCGATGTCCTCTTCCCCCTCATCCGCCAGCGGCCCGCAGTTCAACACGCCGCTTTCGCTGTGGTAGAAGACCGTTCTACCTTCGGGCACGAAACTGGACACCAAGGTCGGTATGCCGATGCCCAAGTTGACGTAGCCGCCGTCGGGCAACTCTTGAGCCACCCGCATGGCGATGATTTCCCGGTCTAAACGAGGTTTATCGTTTTCATGAGTCATGGAACTCTTCTCCTACCGCCTCGCATCGGATCAGATTTAGGCGAATCACCCCTACTCATAGCCCAGAAAATCCGGGGGGCGCAGCACGATTCGGTCTATGTAAACACCTGGAGTGACTATCTCTTCCGGATCAAGTTCCCCTGGCTCCACCACCTGGTCTACTTCAATGATCGTGATCCGGGCCGCCGGCGCCATGACGGAGTTAAAGTTGCGGGAGGTCCCCTTGTAAACCACGTTCCCCAAGGTGTCGGCCTTGTACCCACGGATCAAGCAGAAGTCCGCCCGCAAAGCCTCTTCCAGGACGTATTCTTTTCCATCGAAGACGCGGGTTTCTTTCCCGTCAGCTAGCTGGGTCCCGGCCGCGGTGGGAGTATAGAAGGCAGCGACACCGGCCGCGCCCGCTCGAATGCGCTCCGCCAGCGTTCCCTGGGGCACGACTTCCACTTCAACTTCCCCACGCTGCAAGGCCAGTTCAAATGAACTGGGACGAGAGGGAGAGGGCGACACCGGAAAGGACGCCACGGCTTTCTTGATCTGGTGGTTATCGACCAAGATGCTGTGGTCTATGGCCAGCCGGCCCGGCGGTGTTCCGAATCCAATCACCCGGGCCACGCCCGCCGTGTTGGAGATTAACGTGAGACCGCCGACTCCATGATCTCGCAAGGCTACCATCAGATAGTTGGGCATGCCGCCGGGACCAGCGAACCCGTCGATCATGATCGTCGCGCCTTGGGGCAGATCATGAATCGCGGCAAGCCCGCTGGAATATACCTTGTTGGACGGTTCAGCAACCACCGGTTCAAAGGACATCTCGCGCAAGTTAGACGCCAAGATTAACGGCGCGCCGGTGATGGCCGCAACGTCGCCGGCCTGCCAGCCGGGAGCCACTTCTTCCAGCACCAAACCTTCCTCACCCACCCTTAAAACCGCCACATCGGTGATGATTATGTCAACACACCCGGCCCCGTCAATTGGTAGGGTGCACTGACTGACGATATTGGGACTTCCGTCCGCTCTGGTGTGGGCCATGATTGCGATCACCCGGCCGGGGCCGTTGGCCAGGTCCCAGGCCCATCCCGGCGAGAATAGACCCGGCGTGGCCGCGGTGGTCCAGTGGCTGAAATCTCCCTGAGCGGACACCTGCGCCGGTTGAAGTACCACGGCCCCGGCGTGGCCGCCGCGGACCAACGCAGCCACGTCAATGGTGCTTAACATAGATCCGCCGGGGATCAAGTCGACGCCCTGACCGCCGGAATCCACAACGGTCGGCCCCTGGCCCGCCGTGGCCGCCGTGGCTTGATATCCCAGGCCTCCGCCCTCGGATAGGAACAGTATCTGGGAACCCGAAGGCACCTGGCCTGGCACCAGGCCAGGTAATCCCGAACCCAAAGCCACGGCACTGCCGGGCCTCAGCTCTTGGAAAACCCGCTGGGCCATCTGTTGATTGTCGAGTCTTGACGGGGTAACCATGTAATTTACATCCAGGTTCCAATCATGGCGGTCATTACCTCGGATATGGCCTCAAATTCGAAATCCCTTTGAACCGACTGTGCTGTTCTTCGACAGGCTCAGGACGAACGGGTCGAGAGTCTATTGCGTTCGTGGTGAGCTTGTCGAACCACCCCCACAGCATCGGAGCCCTTTCCGTTCGTGGTGAGCTTGTCGAACCACCCCTGCAACCTCAGCTAATCCGCCTGCACCACCCGGTTAACGAAGATTCCGGGGGTAATCACTGCTTCAGGGTCAATACCGCCCGGCTCGTGGACCAGGGACACTTCGGCGATGCTGACGCGTCCCGCCATGGCCATCACTGGGTTCCAATTCCGCTGGGAGCCCCGGTAGATCAGATTGCCAAGGGTGTCGGCTTCTTCGGCCCGCAGCAGGGCGAAATCAGCCTTAATGGCGCTTTCGAAAACGAAATCTCGGTCCCCGAACCTTCGGACCTCCTTGCCTTCTAGGAAACGGCCGATCGGTGCGGCGGGTAGGAAGACGCCGGCAAGACCCGCTCCCCCGGCCCGCAGCTGTTCGGCAAGGACACCCGGTGGGACCGTTTCAACATCCAGCTCCCCAGATTGCCAAAAGGCCGCCACGGGTCCGCCGGAGCCGGCGTAAAAGCCCAAGGGGGCAATCAGTTTACGCACTTGACCGTTGGCTACCAGGTCGGCCACGTCCATAATTTCAGGTGATTGGGGCCAGGCGCCTTGGCAGATGCAGGTGAGGTCTTTCGCCCCATTGGCCAGCAGGGCGCGCAACAGCCCCTCCGGCCGTCCCAGACCGGCAAACCCTCCGATCAGCACCGTTGCTCCTTGCGCGATATCAGCCAAGGCAGCCTCCGGCGAAGGGTAGACTATTCCCTTGGCGACGGTCGAGCCGGAGTTCTCTCTGGGATCGTTCATCTACTACCTAGACATCGATTGGCCCGGACATTAAACGACCGCCCCGATGACTCGGGGCGGTCGTTTAAGTACCTACTGAATGGGTCCGCCGGTTAGTAGTCCATCGGCGGCATTGCCGGAGCGGCGGCTTTGTCCTGGGGGATCTCGGTGATCATTGACTCGGTGGTGAGCACCATGCCCGCAACGCTGGCCGCGTTTTGCAGGGCCGAGCGAGTCACCTTGGCCGGATCAACGATTCCGCGTTCCAGCATGGGACCGTATTCCCCAACATCGGCGTCGTAGCCGTAGTCGTCGGCCTGCTGCTTGACTTCGTTAAGGACCACCGCGCCTTCAAAGCCGGCGTTCTCAACGATCAGCTTGAGGGGCTGTTCCAATGAACGTCGGATGATGTCCACACCCACCTTCTCGTCGGTGGACAGGTCCCCGGTGTTGTCCAAAGCCCGCTGGGCCCGGACCAATGCAACGCCGCCCCCGGCGACGATACCTTCTTCAACCGCGGACCGCGTGGCGGACAAAGCATCCTCCACCCGAGCCTTGCGCTCTTTCAGTTCGATCTCGGTAGCGGCGCCCACTTTGATGACGGCCACACCGCCGGAAAGCTTAGCCATGCGCTCCTGCAGTTTTTCCCGGTCGAATTCTGAGGTTGTATCTTCGATCTGAGTCTTGATCTGGCCGATGCGGGCCTGGATGGCTTCTTCGGAGCCTTTACCTTCCACGATGGTGGTCTCGTCCTTGGTAGCCGAAACTCGCCGGGCCTGTCCGAAGTCTTCCAACTCGGCGCTGTCCAACTTCCGTCCGGTTTCCTCGCTGATCACCGTGCCACCGGTAAGGATGGCGATGTCTTCAAGCATGGCCTTGCGGCGGTCGCCGAAGCCGGGGGCCTTTATCGCTAGGATGTTTAGGGTGCCCCGCAGCTTGTTAACCACCAGGGTAGCCAGGGCCTCGCCGTCGACGTCTTCTCCGACGATGACAACGTTTTTCCTGCCTACCTGAAGCAGCTTCTCCAGAGCGGGCAACATCTCCGCGACGGCGGACACCTTTTTATCGGTGATAAGAATCGTTGCGTCTTCGATCACCGACTCCATGCGGTCAGCGTTGGTGATGAAGTAGGGGGATATGTAACCCCGGTCGATCTGCATGCCTTCGACGTACTCGATCTCGTCGGACAAACCTTTGGACTCTTCGACGGTTATCACGCCATCTTTGCCGACCTTTTCCATGGCTTCGGCAATCGTCTCACCGATGGCCTCTTCATGGGCGGAGAGGCTCGCAACTTGGGCGATGCGCTCCCGAGTTTCCACCGGCTGAGACATCTTGCCCAGCTCTTCCACTATCGAGGCGACGGCCTTGTCGATTCCCCGTTTGATAGCCATGGGATTGCTGCCGGCGGTGACATTCTTGAATCCATCGTTGATGATGGCTTGCGCCAGCACCACCGAGGTAGTCGTGCCGTCACCGGCGGCGTCGTTGGTCTTGGTAGCAGCCTCTTTGATCAGTTGAGCACCCATGTTCTCGAAAGCGTCGGGTAACTCAATCTCTTTGGCGATAGTCACGCCGTCACTACAGACCTGGGGCGGGCCAAAGGACTTGTCCAACACCACGTTGCGTCCCTTGGGACCCAGGGTTACCTTAACCGCGGCGGCTAGGCTATCGATCCCAGTCCGGAGGGACTTACGAGCCTCTTCCGAATAAGAAATCTTTTTTGCGGGCATCCTTTCTCACCATCCTTAATACGCATAAACCCGGAAACTAGAAGCGGCCCGAAGGTCCGCTGGGTTGATTAACCGATCTTGGCCAGAATGTCGCTCTCACGAAGAATCAGGAACTCTTCGTCGCCGTCCTTATACTCGGTCCCGGCGAACTTGGAGTAGATCACCCGATCGCCCGTGGACAGCTCCATGGCGATGCGGCTTCCGTCATCGCTAACGCGTCCCGGCCCTACCGCTACTACCTCTCCCTCCTGGGGTTTTTCCTTGGCAGTGTCCGGTAGAAATATTCCACCTTTGGTCGTTGATTCTTGCTCGATGGGCTTGACGACTACTCGCTCGCCCAGTGGCACAAAGTTTGCCACGTTTACCTCCTTGTCCTTTACCTTTTCAAACTCGGGTCTCTGCCCGTTAGACGCACCTTTAGCACTCAAGGTGCTAGAGTGATAAGTTATGGTAAATGAGCTACTGACCCTTGTCAAGAGACGGTGCGGGCCATACTATTTAGCTGCCGGACCGGCGGTGCAAGCCGGTATCCCGCACCCCCAAAAAAGTGCGGGAAATGGCCCTGGGAAGTACGCGATTCCATACCGTTCCATACATCACCAACAGGATGGCCCGATAGCCACCGTAACCCTTTCGCGGCCACAACTCTCCAATCGAGTCAGCCTCGAGATGGCAACCGAGCTGCGCGAAGTTTGCCAGGCGATACAGGCGGATGAGAACATTCGCTTGGTGATTCTCACCGGTGAGGGAGACCAGTTCTCAGTGGGCCGGGAGTCGTTGCCGGAAGATCTGTCCGGCAGTCCCGCAAGCGCTAGCCTGGATTGGCTGAAGGGAATCCAAGCCGCTTCGGCCATCGCGGCCATCCAGGTGCCGGTAATCGTCGCGGTCAATGGCGACGCCGTGGACCATGGCTTGGAGTTGGCCATCGCCGGGGACATCAGGGTTGCCTCGTCAAGTTCCAAGTTTGGCTTGACGGACCTGGCCGCCGGCGCCTTCCCTTGGGACGGCGCCACCCAACGGCTGCCCCGCTTGGTGGGCCCAGCTTGGGCTCGGGATATGATTCTCACGTCCCGCATCATCGACGCCACCGAGGCATTAGCCATTGGCCTGGTTAATCGGGTCGTGGACAGCGGTCGACTGATCGAAGAGACACGAATTCTGGCCGAGAGTATCCTGTCAGGGGGCGCCATCGCCGCGCGCTATGCCAAGGAAGCAGTTAATCAGGGAGCGGACCTGACGCTAGATCAGGGCCTTCGTCTGGAGGCCGACCTGAACGTGCTGCTCCAAAGCACCGCCGACCGCGCCGAAGGTATCAAGTCATTCTTGGAGCGGCGACCTCCCCGGTACACGGGAACGTAAAATGTCAGCTATCAGCCGTCAGATTTCAGGCAGAAACTTTCCGGAAAGGAGTCTAGCTGGGTGAAAGTAAAACTGGACCTGCACACCCACGTATGGGAGGCATTCAACTTTCAACCGCCGTCTTTGAGCATCGCGGAGAAAGTCGTGGCCCAGATCAAGTCTCAGGGTATCGACGGGATCGCCATCACCGACCACCACAATAAAGAGTGGTCCATGGAGTTTCGGGAGCTGGTGGATAAACACTTTCCCGGAGAGGTCATAATTATCCCCGGTTGGGAGATTGAGATACGTCCACCCCAAAACCCCTTCGATGAGTACCAAGTCAGCGAGTTATTCCTCGACAACGGTGGGGTTTTCCGGATCTACTGCCATCCGGGATACTACTCGCCCAACATCATCATCGAAGAGAATGTGCACGGCATAGAGATTGACAACTACATCCACAATTGGCACATCCGCAAACCCCAAGTGGCGGAGATCGCCAAGGCCCACGACCTTCTGTTGGTGGAGGTCAGCGACGCCCACAATCTTGAGAACATCGGTCTCCGGCACACCGAGGTCGACCTGGACGAACTCTATCGCCGGGCTTCCCCGGCCGGGACACAAGGTTAAGGACGGCATGCCCGGTTTCGACACATTACTTTTCGACAAGACGGACGGCGTGGCCCGCATCAGCCTGAACCGTCCGGGCGTTCTGAACGCCTACAACATGCAGATGCGGGACGATTTTTCCGAAGTTCTTTCAGCGGTGCAAGACGACCCAGACATAGGCGCCGTGCTGATCACCGGAGAGGGCAGAGCCTTCTGCGCCGGAGCCGACCTGACCGAGTTCGGCACGGCTCCGTCCCAAGAGGTGGCCCGCCGCGTGCGCTGGCAACGGGACGTTTGGGGACAGTTCCTAAGTCTGCCCAAGCCGATAGTCATTGCGGTTCACGGTTATTGCATCGGCTCTGGACTGGAGATCGCCTTGTTGGGTGACTTGCGCCTAGCCGCCCAGGGGACTATCTTTGCTCTGCCTGAGGTGCAACTGGGGATGATTCCAGCGGCGGGAGGCAGCCAAACCTTGCCCAGAAACACCCGGCAAAGTGGAGCGATGGACATCCTGCTCACCGGCCGGAGATTCGACGCGGCGGAAGCATTGGCCATGGGCCTTGTGACCCGTCTGGTGGCTCCGGAAAACCTGCTGGAAGAGTCGATGGATGCAGCCCGCCGTCTGGCCGAGTTGCACCCCGATACCGTCGCCGCCGCCAAATCCACTTTGAGATTGGGCCAGGACTTACCGCTGGCCGAGGCTTTAGATATGGAAACTAGACTGGCCGGCGGTATTTTGAGATAGCGTTTCTCAGGCCAGTAGCAGATATAAACCCGTCGTCGAAAAAAGAAGATTGAACAAGCAAGATTGAAGACCGCCCAGGAGAGATTTTAATGAATACCTCAGAATTTTTGATGATTTCCGCCGCCATCGTCCCGGATCGCCCAGTCATGTACTTCGACGGCGAAGCCACCACCTTCGCCGAATTTCAGGAGAAGGTAAATAAACTGGCCAACGCCTTGTCTGACCGGGGCGTGGCCGCCGGCGACCGGGTAGCCATGATGCAGGTCAACACGCCACATTGCATCGAACTCTACTTCGCCGCCGCCCAACTGGACGCTATCTACGTTCCCATCAACTTTCGGGCCAAGTCCGAGGAGTTGAAAATAATGCTGGATATCGCCCAGCCCAGCATGCTGTTCATCGGAGAGCGATACCTGCCATTGATCTCGTCCCACGAAGGGATGCCCGCCGATCGGGTAGTGGTATTGGACGGGCCGGCCACAGATGGAAGGATCAGCTATGACGATCTGGTTGCCGGCGCCATGGCCGATCAACTTCACTTCCCGGAGTCGGACGATGATGACACCACGGTAATCATGTTCACCGCCGGCACCACCGGAGTGCCTAAGGGCGTGATGCTGAGCCACGAAAGCTTCTCCGGGCTGCTGTTGTCCACGGTCAACCCGGCCGACCCGGATGTTGAAGAGACCAATCTGGTGACCGTCCCTCTTTACCATATCGCCGGTCTTCAAGCCTCCCTGGCGGCGATCTACGGCGGCCGAACCATGTTGATAATGCGCCAGTTTGAAGCCGAAGAGTGGATGAGCTTGGTCCAGATCCACCGCGCCGACCGCGCCATGCTGGTACCCACCATGTTGAAGCACGTCATGGAACACCCCAAGTTTGGGGACTTCGATCTTTCCTCCCTGGACGTCATCACCTACGGCGCGGCCCCCATGCCCATGGAGGTCATAAGGGACGCCATCAATAAATTCCCCGGAGCCCGGTTTATCAATGCCTTCGGCCAGACCGAGACGGCCTCAACCATCACCATGCTGCCCCCGGAAGACCACGTACTGGAGGGGACGCAGGAAGAGATCGATAAGAAAATCCGCCGGCTGACCTCTATAGGCAAGCCTTTGGAAGACGTGGAAGTACAGATAGTCGACGAGGAAGGCAACACCGTCGCCTCGGGAGAGGTAGGCGAGATCGTGGCCCGAAGTTCGCGGATGATGCGTGGCTACTGGCAGCAAGAGGCCGCCACCCAAGAAGTCCTCCGCTCCGGTTGGATCTACACCGGTGACCTGGGTTACCAGGATGAGGACGACTACATCTACCTGTCGGGCCGGGCCAAGGACTTCATAAAGAGGGGCGGGGAAATGGTTTCTCCGGAAGAGGTGGAGCAAGTCCTCATGTCCCACCCCAACGTGGACGACGCGGCGGTCATCGGCATACCTGACGTGGAGTGGGGCGAGGAAGTCCGCGCCGTGGTAGTCGGACGGGAAGGCGGTGTGGACGAAGACGAGCTGATCCAATACTGCAACGAGCGTCTATCCAGCTTCAAACGCCCCCGGTCGGTGGTATTCATCGACGAATTGCCGCGAAACGTCATGGGCAAAGTGCTCAAGCGGGACCTGCGGGAACAATACGGCTAGGCCTAAATTAGCCACAGAAACACAGAGAGGACGGAGATAAAATTTAATTAATTTCCGTGTTCTCTGTGTCTCTGTGGCAATCCTGCCGGGAGATAATCAAGGATGAAGATTGGGGTTATGGGAACCGGAGGAGTGGGCGGTTATTTTGGCGGGCTTTTGGCCCGGGATGGGCATGACGTTACCTTTGTAGCCCGCGGCGCCCACTTGGCGGCGATTCAGCAGCATGGCTTGAAGGTCGACAGCACCAATGACGGCTCCTTCACCGCCCCGGGCAACGCCGTGGAAGACACCTCCGAGGCCGGACCTCAAGACCTGGTGCTTTTCAACGTCAAGATGTTTCAAAACGCCCCGGCCATCGAGGCCACTAAGGCGCTGGTAGGGCCCGATACCGTTGTTCTCACCCAACAGAACGGCGTCGACAACGGCGATCAGTTGGCCGCGGCCCTGGGCGCGGATCACGTGATGATTGGCTCGGCATTCATGGAAGGACGGATCGTTGAGCCGGGGGTTGTTTCCCAAGGGGGTCCCGGCACTACAAACTTCGGGGAGATGCAACCGGGGATCACCGAACGAGGCAGGAACCTCCTGGAGGTATTCCAGCACGCCGGCTGGAGGGTGGAGCTTCAGGAAAACATGCCGGGGATGCTTTGGATGAAGTTCGCCGCCATCGCCGGACCGGCGGCCGTCAACGCCGCCACCAACTCCGTTTATGAAGAGATGCGGACCCTTCCCGAGACCAGAGCGCTTATCATAGCGGCGATGGAAGAAACTCTATCCGTTGGCAAAGCCAGCGGAGCCCCCATAATCGATGGCACCCTAGAACGGGCCATCAACGCCATGGATAACTTCCCCGCTCAAGGACGAGCCTCCCTAGCCAAAGACTTCTCCGAGGGCCGATTGGTGGAGTTGGAAGGCATAACCGGCACCCTGGTTCGCCTAGGCCGGGAAACCAACACACCCACCCCAGTAAACAACGCCCTCTACGCCATCCTCAAGCCCTGGGCAATGAGGATTGAGGCATCGATCTAACGCCAAAACGCCTCGTACTGTTTAGGAACTTCACGCAACGACCGATTGGTCTTATGCTACGGCGATTCTGAAACTAACAATGCTTTATGTAAACCACCGGCATGTACGAAAGCGTGCCGGCAGAAACCGCATCCATCCGAGATTACAAGTGGAGGGATACTCATGCCCCGATTAACGCCAATCACCAAGCGAGAGCAAGTAGGCGAAGACGGTTTGGCAGCGTTTGACGCTATTATCAAGTCCAGAGGCGCCATCAACGCTCCTCAGTCCATGCACATGTACGTTCCAGAGATCGCTCGATGTTCAAATGACCTCAGCGACTCTTTACGATACCGGTCTCATCTTTCCGATCATGACACCGAACTCGCGATCATTACCGCCGCACGCGAAATGGACTGCGATTATGTATGGTCGGGTCACTCTCAAGCTGCATTGAAAGCAGGTGTCAGACCGGAAGCGGTAGATATTGTCGCAAACTTTGGAAGCCTGGATGGTCTAACCGAGAATGAAGTGGTGATCGTTCGCTTCGGTAGAGAGGTGGTTGGCGATCACAAGCTTTCTCAAGAGGCATTTGACGCGGCAGTGAACCAGTTCGGTGAAGCTAATACCATCGTCCTGGGGGCTCTCATCGGCCACTATACGATGATGAGTTGCACATTGATATCGACGGACACACAGCCAGCCGAAGGCGCACCCGTCTTACCCAAACGCCCGTAGGCGCACCTGCGATCTCACACGACCTGTTCATATCGGATTGAAGCTGACCGTTCGGGGACCACTAACTGACCTCGGCTCCGGAAGGTTAGCGCGACCCCTAAACCGCCGAACCCCCGTCCTTGGCCTGGCTGAGAATCCGGCGGATGTTTTGGGAGTTGAAGAACTCTTCTTTCGGGACCGAACCGGTCAGCACACCCATGAAGAGGTCGGTGTCCGGTTGGTTGCCTTGGAGGGCGGCCCGTAGCTCCATAGAGCGGGGATGATGCTGGTCATATTCCGCGGCCCTCAGGATTGTCTCATAAAGGGGCATGGCTGATTCGTTTCGTCGGCGCTCGCATTCCCCCAGCGCTCCCTCAAGAGCCGCCCGGCCGGACATGCCGTCATCGATAGCCTCGGAGAGAAGCTGGGCATCCCGGAAAGCGTCGCTTATCCCAAAGGCCGTGATGGGGTCCTTGTTATAGCCGGCATCGCCGACCAGCGCCCAGCCCTGACCGTAGGGCTTTCGAAAGAAGTTCGGTAGATCGGCGGTGCCGTAGAACCGTTCTTCCCGGTGTCCCTCCCGCACCCGCTCGGCCAAACCGGGAACCAGATCAATGGTTTCCATATAGTTCTTTTCGATGTCCACCCGGATGGCGTGGAACTGGTCACGGGGCCAAGCCATCACGATCAAAGTTAAGCCGTCATTCGTGGGTGTAAACGCCGGAGTAGTAATGTCCCACAAGGGTGGTGGAAACGGCCGATGAGGGCGGTTGAAAAGTGTACCACCCAAAGCCTTCACTTAAGAGCATTGATGAATGCTTTGAGAGAAGGCGGGAGGGATGTACAGAGTGGAGTTATACGGTCGGATTCGCAGGGCCTGCCACGTAGAGGGGATGAGCATCCGTGAGGCGGCCAGGCTGTTCGGGTTGCATCGAGACACGGTGCGCAAGATGCTCAGGTACTCGGTAGCACCAGGGTACCAACGGCGCGGGTTACCACGCCGGCCCAAGCTGGACCCGTTCAAGGGGGTGATCGACCAGATCCTCCAAGACGACCTGGGGGTTTCGAAGAAGCAGCGACACACAGCCAAGCGGATATACGAGCGTTTGCGAGATGAGCACTCGTTCCCTGGCAAGTACACGATCGTGAAGGACTACGTGCAGCAGCGGCGGCTGAGGATGCGGGAGATGTTCGTGCCGCTGTCGCATCCACCGGGCCATGGCCAGGCAGACTTCGGCGAGGCACTGGTGGTGATAGGGGGAGTGAAGCGCAAAGCCCACTTCCTGGCGGTTGATCTGCCCCACAGCGATGCCTGCTTTGTGAAGGCCTATCCAGCGGAGACCACCGAAGCCTTTTGCGACGGTCACAACGCCGCCTTTGCTTTCTTCAGCGGAGTGCCCCAGAGCATGCTCTACGACAACACCACGATTGCGGTAGCCCGCATCCTTGGAGACGGCCGTCGTCAGCGCACCCGGGCCTTCGCCGAGCTACAGTCGCACTACCTGTTCGAGGACCGCTTTGGCCGTCCGGGGAAGGGGAACGACAAGGGGAAGGTGGAAGGCCTTGTCGGTTATGCCCGCCGGAACTTCTTTACCCCCATTCCCTCCTTCGATAGTTTCGATGCCCTCAACGTCTATCTCGAAGAGCAATGCCACAAGCGACGTGGTGATCGCCTGCGTGGACACAAGGAGACGATTGGAGAACGGCTGGAGCGAGACCGGCAGGTTCTACTGGCTCTCCCCCAGGTTCCCTACGACGCCTGCGACAAGCACGCGACCCGGGTCAGTTCTCTGTCACTGGTCAGGTACCGGACCAACGACTACTCTGTGCCGGTGGCCTACGGTCATCGGGACGTGCTGGTCCGTGGCTATGTACACGAGGTAGTGATCAGCTGCGGGTCGGAGGTCATCGCCCGTCACCTCAGGTCCTATGAGCGAGATGACTTCGTCTTCGACCCTCTGCACTACCTCCCGTTACTGGAGCAGAAGACGGGGGCTCTCGACCAGGCGGCGCCACTTGTTGGGTGGGAGTTGCCCGAGGAGTTCGCCGTACTGCGGCGGTTGCTGGAGTCCCGGATGGGCAAGCGAGGAAAGCGCGAGTTCGTCCAGGTGCTGAGACTGATGGAGAACTTCCGGAAGCAAGAGGTCCACAGCGCCGTAAGAGATGCCCTTCGACTCGGGGCGGTGAGC
>CATMOE010000033.1:0-40286 GCA_950072105.1 uncultured Dehalococcoidia bacterium | reverse complement strand
GCAGACAAGGCCACCTTGGCTTTGAAGGCTGGGCTGTGTTTCTTCCGTATCTGTTTCATGTCCTGCTCCTTCTTTGCGATTCTAGGAGCGGGACTCTCTCTTAGCTACCTGTTCAAATTTCCCAGACCACCTCACTCCCCAAGAACCGCAAGTCCCTACTCCGGAAATCCCTCCGTCCGAGTGGGTGAAGCTGGAAAATTGGGCGAGAGATGGGGACAACGACACTCCGAATTTCCATGTCGACTCCGTGCTTTGGCGGGTGGTATGGGAAGCCAATACGGACCCGATAGGCCGAGGTGATTTCGTCATCCACGTTTACAACGTTGACGGGATTTTTTACAAGTTTTTATTCGATTCTACTTTGTACGATGATTCCACCCTGGAAGGTCCGCTGACGGGTACACTGGGAGTGAGGGGATCTGGGGATTTCTTCCTGCGCATATCTACCACAAGGTCCTATGAGATAGGCATGGAAGAAGCCCGTTGGTGATGGAGGCGAATTATGTGTGGACGATTCACGCTCACGTCGAACCTGGACGACCTACAAGGAAGATTTCAGTTTGACGGCTTGGACAAAGAGTATCGTCCGAGCTATAACATCGCGCCTACCCAGCAAGTCCTGACCGTCACCAACGACGGACAACGGCAGGCGCGGTTGATGCGGTGGGGCTTGGTCCCGTTCTGGGCTAAGGATATTAAAATCGGCGCTAGGATGATTAACGCGGTGGGTGAGACCGTGGCGGCTAAACCGGCATTTAGATCCCTGATAAAGAAGCGCCGGTGCCTGATCCTGGCCAATGGGTTCTTTGAGTGGCGAAAGGAAGGGAAGGAGAAGATTCCCACCTATATCTTCCTCAAGTCCAAAGAACCATTTGCCTTGGCCGGTTTGTGGGATACGTGGAGGTCCCCGGAAGGGGAGGTTGTCCAGTCATGCACGATAGTGACTACCACGCCCAACGACTTCATCGCTCCCATCCACAACCGCATGCCTGTTGTTCTTTCCGGCGAAGCCGAGGCCTTATGGCTGGATCCGCTGACCGAAGACGCCGCGGTGGTTACTCCGTTGTTAGTCCCTTGCCCAGCCGAGGCGATGGACTCGTATATCGTTTCCCAATTGGTGAATTCGGCGAGGAATAACGTGCCGGATTGCATCTCTCCGGTGGGATAGGCTAGACCGACCCACGGCGAACCAACCCACCCAGCACCGTTGTACGGATCATTCGATCTGCTATGTCGCGTTGAGAAACCGGCATGGCGGGAGCCGATCAGCCTAAGCGGCGGCCACTTGGTGCCATCCGCCACCCCGCCTTTTGTTCAATTCGCCGCTGCCAGTATACGGAGGCGGGCTGAAGTAATAGACCACCCCGCAGCTTTGGCAAACCATTCCCGGGAACTCTCGGTCGTATCTGAGATGTCCCTGACACTTCCGGCAACACCGCACAGTCCTTCCTCCTTACTAGTCCAATTAGCGATAATTAATATTATGTAAGGAGATTCGATTCGGTTCTTTACCTCTGCCTTTAAGCTAGGCGGCAATGGACTTGCTCACGGAGCGCCACTCAGCCCAGCTACTTTCTAATTCGTGCCTGGGCCTCCGGTCAGATGAAAATACCGGGATTCGACAGCGATTCTATTCATGCCGTGCCGGCAGAGGTTAGAATATCTATGTAAGCCGAATCCTCCGGCGATCTATTTAGCCCATTGGTCAAGTTCTATCCCATACAGCCCCGGCGGGTGTAAGATCGGCTATTAACAAAAGGCTGTTTTTCCTGCCGGGGGTTACGCCACCGCTACGTAGTTCGGTTTGAAGATGCTTAGACCCCAACATTCGATCAGAAAGGGCGATACTGTTTGGACCGCATAGACGAGACGCTGGAAAGAGAGATTGAGGACCACCTTGGGAAGAATGTGGACTATCAGGTCCCCATCTCCGCCTATCCCACCGACTCGGGTGTCATCATCGTGAACTCTCCCGGCTCCGGCGAGTTTAAAGACGGGCGCCATGACCGTTGGATGAAGCTGGCCCGGCACCTGCAGGAGGGCGGGCTGGCCACGATGGTCACTTACAACGCGCCTCGCCCCGATTGGCAGGTGCAGCTACCATGGGAGCCTTATTCCCACAAAGGGGCCAGTTGGAATCAACTATTGGTGGAGAGCCTGGCCCACGTGGTGGAGTTTTCTCTAGAGCGGGCGTCCGAGCTTTGTGGGTCAACCTCCCCGGTGGTCTACCTGTCGGGTTTTTCCTCCGGCGGGTCGGCCGTCGGCGCGGTGGCTTTCCGCTACGAGGAAATAAAGCGGATCCTTCTGCTGTCCGCCTACGACAGCGTTGGAGACTATTTCTATGAAGGGATCACTCGATTCACTGGGGACATCTACATGGCTTTCGGAAGCCAAGACCAGATGGCCGGACTCCTGGCCTACGTGGTGCGTTGCGGACCGATGGCCGCCAACTCCTTGCGAGTGCGCGAGGTGCCGGACTGCGACCACCGTTTCAGCGGCGCCACCAACAGCAAAGTCTTGTCCAAGGCCTTCGCCTGGGCCTTCCAGGACGATGAGACGTTTCCCTCTCCTGAAGGCGGACTTCAGCTTTATGAGTGAGAGTGAGTTAACTGGGCGAACGTCAGGTATCTTACCCGGCACAGGTCAATAAGAAACGCCGCCCCGCCGCTCCGGGAAAGGCGGCTTTCAACGAAAGATCACCGGGATCAGACTAAATACTAATGGTGATCCGTCGACTTCTTGAACCGGGTCGTTACCTGGTTTAGGCGTAAAATAACCCACTCTCCATCGTCCAGGATCACCCCATACCCCATGCACACCTCGCCCGGTTCGTCAACCGTCGCTCCATAGGTATTGCTATCTATGGTTCCGGTCATCTTGGCGTAAATGCCGGACATGATTCTGACTTTTGTTCCGCGGATGAGACCTTCGGCCATCGGTGGAGTTCCTCGTTATCGACAACTATTCATAGGGTAACGGCGGCTGGGCTTTGCCAGTAGGGTGCCGACACTGGCTGTAAGATGGGATAAACTCCCAACCGTCGTGCGTTGGCTCAATACCCCATCAGCACTCCAGATCAGACGGTATGTTTATTCTGAGTTCAAACTGGGAAACCAAAATCGAATTCCGGTCCTGGTTGACCAAAACCAGTGGTAGAATTGTGCCAATGCCCGCTGGGATTGCCGCATGAACATCGACCGGCTGGAGAATCGGGAGCGGACTGCCAGGGCAAGTTAAACAAATCTAAGACGTCCGTATCTAAGCGGGCGAGGTAGGCAGATGCACGTAGGTATGTCCACGATGTTTCAAAATCCTGATCGGGAGAAGCCCGACTTCCAGGTCTACCGCGATGAGCTTCGCTTGGCCGATCTGGCCGAACCCTTGGGATATCAATCCATCTGGGGAGTCGAGCACCATTTCACCGATTACACCATGTGCCCCGACGTGATCCAGTTTCTGACCTACATGGCTGGGCGCACCAAGGATGCTCTGTTGGGGACCATGGTGGTTGTCTTGCCCTGGCACGACCCGGTCCGGGTTGCCGAGGAAGTGTCGATGCTAGACAACCTGAGCGAAGGCCGGGTGATCCTGGGCATCGGCCGGGGTCTGGCAAAGGTTGAGTTTGAGGGTTTTCGGTTGGACATGTCCCAGTCCCGGACTCGTTTCGCGGAATCGGCTGAAATGGTGTTGGAGGGACTGGAGAAGGGGTATTGCGAGTACGACGGCGAGATCGTTAAGCAGCCGCGCCGGGATATCCGTCCCGAACCGTTCAAGAGCTTCAAAGGCCGGACCTACGCCGCCGCGGTGTCCCCTGAGTCGGCTGAACTCATCGCCAAGCTGGGCGTTGGAGTCTTGATCATCCCCCAAAAGCCCTGGGATGAGGCCGCCAAGGAGTTAAACGCCTACCGGACCGCTTATCAATTTGCCAACAGTGAGGCAGCGCCACCGCCGGTGGTCGTGGGTTGGGTATTTTGCGATGAGGATGAGGAACGGGCCTACGAAATGGCCCGCCGCTACATCGGCGGCTACTGGAAGTCGGTGATGGACCATTATCAGTTCAAAGCCGATCTCCACCGTGACATCAAGGGATACGAGTATTACGGCAAGTTTTCCGAGAAGATCGCCGAGTACGGTGACGATAAAGTAACCGAGTTTTTCCTAAGCCTTCAGGTTTGGGGCACTCCGGACCAATGTTACGAAAAAATCGTGGCGATCCACGATTGGACGGGAAACGATACGTTCGTAGGGGTTTTTAGTTACGCCGGCATGCCATCGGAGGACGCCGAAGCTAACATGCGCCTGTTCTCCGAGAAGGTGATGTCCAGGCTCAAAGAATTTTAAACCGTGGGCAAGTCAACTGGCTCCGTTGGCCGCTATCCGATCGAGGTCTGTTTACGCCAAGAGCCCCATCCTCACCGTCCCAGTAGTTGTTCGATCAGGCTATCTACCTCACGCTTTAGGGCTTGCAGGTCCCCGTTATTTTCGATGATGTAATCAGCAAGGCCGCGCTTTTCTTCTTCATCCATCTGCGCCTTTATTCGCTGGCGTACCGCCTCTTCTTCGCTGCCGTCGCGAGAGCGCACACGGGCGATACGCTGCTCTTCGCTGGCAGTCACCAGAATCACTCCGCGCATCTCGGTATGGCGTTGCGTCTCGTACAGTAGAGCGGATTCATAAACGACGATCTGATTGCCGGCGTGTTCCAGTTGGCTGAAGAGTTCCCGGCTTCGGTCACGAACCCGCGGATGTAAGATTCCTTCAAGCTCGCGGCGCCGGTCCGGATCGTTGAATATCAGCGTTCCTAATTTTCGGCGATCGAGCTCTCCGTTACTGTCCAGCACATCGGGTCCAAAGGACCTGACAATCTCAGCCAGACCATCGCTCCCTTTAGACGCCACTTCACGTCCCACGTCGTCGGCCAAGACTACGGGAATCCCCGACTCCTGAAACATGTTGGCAACGGTCGATTTCCCGGCGCCGATTCCGCCGGTAAGGCCATATACGCTCATTTACAAACCGTCTACTTCAGATCGTTCAGATAAGTGCGCAGGGCATGAAGTCCGTTATTGTAGGCGCTTTGCAGAGCGGAGTTCAGGGGGTTACCCCTAAGTTCTGGGAGCTTAAGCGCCTTCAGCTGCCCTAAAGACTTTGGCAGCGCCGTCAATCGATTGTTGATGAGGTCAAGACTTTCCAAATTGGCAAGTTGTCCGATCGAGGCGGGTAGTATCCTCAACTGGTTGTTGCCAAGGTTAAGAGCGCCCAGTTCGGCGAGTTGGCCGATGCACTCCGGCAACTCGGTCAACAAATTGTCCCAGAGCAAAAGGGAATATAGATTGGACAACCGGACGATCGACTTGGGTATATCCTGTATCCGGTTATGATCGAGGAAAAGGGCCCGCAGATTGGCCAGTAGACTGATGGGATCGGGCCACATCGTCAGAGCGTTGCTTCTAAGATCCAGAACCTCTAGGAAGGCGAGATTGCCGATGGATTCAGGCAACGCGGACAGCCGGTTGTGCGAAAGGTTAAGTATCCGTAGATTCTCCAGACGGCCGATGGCCTCAGGCAGGCTAGTTAGGTCGTTATTGGCAAGGTTGAGACTCCGCAGCTTCGCAAATCTGCCAATCCCCTCAGGCAAATCCGATATGGCAGGCTGAGTCTGCGTCCGGCTAGACGACAGGTCGATATCCTCGACGTCATCATGAAGAGCATTTAAGACCCGCTCCAGATGGGTTTCGCTGGTCATGTTGTCCCCGATCGTATCAGCCTGTTGCCCGCCACCGGGTATATTACCACTATCGGACACTGCTACCACCGAACAGTTTGGCGATTCCGAGTCTGGGAACGCCCAAAAACTCGGTTGGCGCGATGGGGATTCGTGTCTCTGATACCGGTAACCCGGACCGTGTAGAAGTATCGAAACAGCGTGCTATACTCCCGCCGTACCAGGACTTTCAACAGGAGATATTCCCATGCCCCGATTGACGCCCATCACCAAACGAGAGCAAGTGAGCGGAGACGCTTTGATCGCGTTCGACGCCATCATCGAATCCAGAGGCAGTATCAACGGTCCCCAGTCGATGCAGATGTATGCGCCCGGAGTTACCCGATGGTCGACCGCTCTCGACGACGCGTTGCGCTTCGACGCTGTCCTATCGGATCACGACACTGAGCTGGCCATAATCACCGCCGCTCGAGAGATGGATTGCGAATACGTCTGGGCGTCCCACTCGGTGGCCGCGTTGAAAGCAGGCGTCAGGCAAGAAGCCATAGACATCGTCGCGAACGACAAAAGCCTAGACGGTCTCACCAAGGAAGAAGCGGTGATCGTCCGCTACGGACGGGAAGTGATGGGCGCCCACAAGCTATCTCAGGAAGCATTCGACGCGGCGTTGAGCCAATTCGGTGAAGCGACGACGATCGTCCTGGGCGCGCTTATGGGCTACTATCTGATGATCGGTTGCACCTTGATCGCCACCGATATGAGACCCGCCGAAGGAACTCCCGTTCTGCCTAAAAGCCGGTAACCGGCGGTCCCGTGCCATTCATGCAACCCAACGCCTAAACGATCAGGAGCCAGCCCATGCTTATCACTAGGGTCTACTCCGGTGAAGATGGAAAATCACATTTCGAAGATCTGGATATAACGGATCATCCGGACCTGGACTCGCTGACCAAGGTCACCAGCATCCGGTTCCGGATCGGTGAGCCGGGCAATTTCAGCGATTGGCACCAGGAGTCCCGACGCAATTACATCATCACCCTTTCCGGAGAGGGAGAGCTGGGCCTGGGTGACGGCACCTCGCGCCGGTTTGGCCCCGGCCAGGTAATGTTGGTTGAGGACTTAACCGGACAGGGTCACACTACCCGGGTGACTAGTACGGAACCCAGGATCACCATAGCCATTCCATTGGAGAATCAAACCCCAGGTTCCTGATCGCCGCCGCTACTTGGCAGCGGTGAAGCGGCCCAAATGAAGGCTTCACCAAAGCAGGCGGCCTAGATCGAAGGAATAAGGGCCGGCTCAGGTTGTACGATCGCCGAGAAAGGCGTTGGTACATCCATGGCGCTGGCTCCTAGACTACTTTCCGGTCTGCATGTCCCTGAACCCCGGCCACATCGCTGACCCCTCCCACCCATCGTCGTTTGGCGCCACTCAGATAGGATCTTATTTCAACGGCCCGCCCCGTAGTTGGGGTTTATCGTCGCAATGAATGCTGGCTTACCCAGGCCAATGGCCCAAATGGGCCGGCTTCACGGTCCAAACAGCCGCTTAGATCTGGCACCTCAAGCACTCCCGAATCAGCCAATGACTGGACATAATGGCGATGCCAGTTATTGGAGTGTAAGAAATGGGGGGTGGGGGCGTGCTGGAGTTAGAAGAGAAGGTCGAGGAACTGGAGAGTGTGCTGGCTCAACTCAAAGTAGATATCAAGGAATTCCTCGTAGACTTGAAGGAATTGTCCTTGCGAGGTCAAAACCCCATGATGCTAAAGCCCCCAAGGGAGAGCGTCGTCAGATTCAATTCGTAGTCAGAAATTCGGTGAGGCCAGAGACCGCTGCCGCACAGGTTTAGCACCGATCTAAGTATATCTACGATAAGTACATCTACGAATTTACAGATCTCACTGGTTGGTCCATGGTGGATTCAGCGGCAGGAGTATCGGGTCGGGTGGTGGTGCTCAGGAGTACCAAATGTCCCGAGTAAACGAATTGTATTATATCCCAGCAAAAATCCTCGCCGACCAGCGTGGCATAACCGGCCTTGAAACGGCCATAGTTCTTATCGCCTTCGTAGTCGTCGCTTCGGTATTCGCATTTGCTGTTCTCAATACTGGGCTTTTGAGCTCGGAAAAGAGCAAAGAGGCAGCGCTCGGGGGCCTGGAAGAAACGTCCGCGACTTTGAGTATCCGTGGAAATGTGATTGCCGCGGCCAATTCTGGAAAAACAGCCATCGACACTCTGAAGTTCAACTTGACGCCGGCGTCCACCTCATCCGAGTCTGTCGACCTGTCCACCACCGGCACCGTTGTCACCTATCTCGACGAGAACCAGGGTATCAACTGCCAAAACCCCCAGGCCTTCGACAGCGTTCCTGATACCGCCGAGTGTTCCTGGTCCGCTGCTTGGCTGATTGGGTCCGGAGACATCGTCGATACCGGTGAGCAAGTGGAAATGATTGTCATCCTCACCAACCTGACACCTCTCTTGACCGAGAAAAAAAGAGTTCTCCGTCCAAGTTAAGCCCAGCAAAGGTGCGATTGTCATCGTAAACAAGACGCTTCCGGGCGAGTTGAAGGGCATCACAGCTCTCAGGTAGGCCTGGATGGGCCGTCCTTTCCCGTTTTCAGGTCGGCGTTATGGCCATTGATCCGTCGATCCCTTGTTTGGTTCCCCTATCTTTAACCTCAGAATCGTGATTGGGTCCGGCTGCTTCGTGTCCCCGGCCATCTGTCCCAAGACTCGTGCGGGCGGAAGCCTTGTCCGCCACCGCCAACGCCGAGACGTGTGCTACACGATGGGGTAACCGGCGGTGTAGAATCGTTAGCAACAAAAGCATCTGGTTTTGGACTGGGCGGCTCACCAACCGGCCAAACCAAATACCGCTGGGCTGAATTCGGCCCGAGCCGTCTTTACTAAGATTAGACGGGTCTCAAATTTCAAGCACACTTTAGGGAGGAACCTGATGGCGCGCACGCCCAACGTAACCCGAGACCAAGTACCCGAGAAGTACCGTGAAGCCTTTGACCATGAGGTAGCCCTTGCCGGAGGAGCTATCGAAGGCGGTCCGGGCTCGGTGATGATTAACAGCCCAGAGATGCGTAAACGGGCCAACCACTTGGTCTACTACTTCAGGCAGGAATCGGAACTGCCGCAGAAGATTCAAGAGATGGCGATGATCTTGACCGCACGGGACAAGGACTGCCAATACATCTGGTTCGCCCACGCCGCCAGGGCTCGTGAACAGGGGATCAGCAACGAGTTCGTAGACGCCCTGCGGGACAAGAAACCCTTGCCCAAGCTGCCCAATGACGAGCAGGTAGTTGTGGATTACGCCACTGAACTCTTCAACACGAACCGGGTCAGCCAAGGGACCTTCCAAGCCGCTCTGGACCACTTCGGAGCCCAGCTTCTGACCGAGTTGACCACAATGATGGGGTATTACTCTCTCCTCGCGTTGAACGTTAACGCCTTCGAGGTCGGCGTTCCAACTGGAGGCGAGCAGCCGTTGGTGGTTTAGCGCCAATATCTATCAGTCCCTAGTCACTCGGGCTGCGACGTGGCCGGCCGATATTCACTCTGTGTGAAGTCCCAGGTGAACCACCTGACGGTCCACGTCATCCCTCCCGAAACCCTTAGAGTATTCTATTAATCACAGACCACGTCTTGGCCCTTTTTGCGGCCGGGAACGGTAGATTCATTCGGCTAGCGAAACCCGGAGGTAACCAACATGAAGATCGGCATGTCGCTGACGTCTAGCTATCCTCTTAGCGTGGATAGTAGGACTATCATGGAAAATCTCGTCGAGGAGGTAAAGCTGATGGCCCAGCTGGGATTTGATTCCTTCTCCTTGGGAGACCACCACTTAACCCCCAATCATTAAGTGCAAGTCCTGCCGGCTATATCCAGGCTTTCGGCCGTTAGCGGCGACATGCGATTGTTGCCCCTGCTCTTGCTACCCTTCTATAATCCCATATTGCTGGCGGAACAGTTGGCCACTCTGGACGTGATCAGCGGCGGCAGGACCACCGCGATCAACGCGCTGGGATACGACGCCGCGGCCTTCACCGCCTTTGGTACGACAATGAGGACCCGGGTTTCCCGCTTCGTCGAGACATTTGAAATCATGCGGCTGCTGTGGGAGCGGGACAACGTTACCTATAAAGGTCGTCACTACTCCTTCGATGCGCCAATCTCGCTGAATCCCAAGCCCGTGTCCCAACCTCCACCCATGTGGGTCGCCGGAGGGGCCGAGCCCGCCATCAAGCGGGCGGCTAAGATGGGCGATGGGTAGGTCATCGCGCCGGGCTGGACGCCGGACCCGGTCAAAAGGGGGATCCAGTTCTACCGGGATTCTTTGGCGGAATGCGGGCGCGATGAACGGGATATGGAGATCGTGCTCAGACGCGACGCCCATCTGGCTCCCACGTCGGACACTGGACACCGGGAAGCACAGACATTTTTCGAGAACGGCTACCGGGGGTTCGGGGCCGCGGAGATTGAGCAGTCTTTGATCAAGGGCGGTCCCGGCGAGTGCATCGAATATCTGGAGGATATGGAGCAGGCCGGAGTCATCCACGTATTGTTCTGGTGCGCCTTAGACGAACGAGAGCTGGCCTTGCAGACCATTCGGGTATTGGGGGGAACACGTCATACCCCATTTCAAGCGGTGACGTAAGACAGCCATTGCCTCGCCATCGGGTAGGACGAATCCCGTTAGCCAAGATCGAATCCCTTCGGCGTTCCCAACCTCGCACCCTGGGTGGCAACGTCTAAAGTAGTCTTTCTCCGGGCATGTTTACCCAGGAACTCATCTCATGGGCGGGCGTGGTGGCTTCTGCCGGGCAGACATGGGATTCTGTAAGCTGCCCTATCGAGGTGACGCCCATCAATCCCATGGCGACGCGCATCTCTTCTTCAAGGATCTCCAGGACCCTAACGACTCCATCCGTGCCGTCCGCAGCCAATCCCCATCCTTGCAATTTGCCTATAGCCACGGCTTTGGCTCCCATCGCAAGCGCTTTAAGGACGTCGCTGCCTCGTAAGATGCCGCCGTCCAGAACGATCGCAGCCTTGTCTCCGACTACCTCGGTTATCTCAGAGAGCATATCCATGGTTGCGATTCCGTGGTCTAACTGGCGTCCACCGTGGTTCGACACCCAGATGACATCAACACCATGTTCCACGGCTAACTTTGCGTCCTCGGCGGTTGCGATGCCTTTTAACATGAAAGGTTGCTTGGCGTATTCCTTCATGCGGGTGATGCCGTCCCAGGTGACGGTAGCTTGCCACTCCCGATTCTGAGGGTTGCGAGTAGAATCTATCGACCATCGGCTTATCATGGGCCGCTCCCTCCGGCTGTAAACGGCCGAATCGACGGTGATACAGAAACCCTGATAGCCGGCTTGTTTCTCCCGGTCGATCATATCCTTGATCCATTCCCAATCCCCTCGGATGTACAGTTGGTATATCTTGGGGCTTTCGGTTGCGGCGGCGGTCTCTTCCAGGGTTGGCATGGTTGCGGAGCTTACGACATGTAATGTTCCGAAGTCGCCGGCGGCCCTGGCGACGGCGACTCCACCTTCAGGGTCGAAATTTTGCAACCCGCCTATAGGCGCTAGCATGACCGGGATCCGCAGGTTATGGCCGAGGAATGTAGTCGAACAGTCGATGCTAGAAACGTCTGCCAGGACTCGGGGCCGGAAAGCCAGGCGGTCAAAAGCCAACCGGTTGCGCCGCATGGTGGTTTCGGACTCCGATGCGCCGGCCAGATAGTCCCATGGACCCTGGGCAAGACGGCGCCGCGCGGACTGCACGATCTCCTCGTTGGTAACAAAGTCAGAACTCAAGCTAAGTCTCCTTAACCGCGAAATGGTTGATATACAAAATCCGTGGAGATTTATCGCAGGGGCTAGTATAAAGGTTGAGGCTTCCAGGAAAAAGTACGCAGCCGTTCCTCACGGGCAGTGTAGCCACAAAAGGTGTAGAATCAGGGCCGCCGATAGGTTCTGTCTTGGGATAGCGGCTCCACTTATTTCCCTTGAGAATTAGATCCCAAGGTCGAACCACGATGTAGATCTGAGGAGGTTCTTCCATGGCCAGGCTTTCCCCAGCCACCAGAGACTCAGTTCCCGAAGCGCAAAGGGACGCATTCGACGAGATTGTAGGGTCAGGCTCGCCCCCAGCCAATGGGCCCGGCTCCATAACGATCCACGTGCCGGAAGCCGCCAAAAGGGCTTCGGCTCTGAACCAATACCTGAGGGAAGAATCGTCCCTGCCCAAGAAGATTCAAGAGTTGGCTATGCTGGTCACCGCCCGCGAGATGGACTGCCAGTACGTTTGGAACGCCCATGCCGCCTCCGCTAAAGCCGCCGGCGTGGCCCCGGAGATAGTCGAGGCTCTGAGAGAAGGTGGCGAAATGCCTGCCTTGGCGCCTGATGAGCAGGCAGTGATTAATTACGGGCAGGAGTTTTACCGGAGCCATACCGTCAGCAGCGGTGGATTTCAGGCTGCGTTGGAACAGTTGGGCAAGCAGGGTTTGGTTGAGCTAACCATGCTTATGGGCAACTACGCGCTGTTGGCATTTCTAGTCAATGCTTTTGACTCTGGGCTGCCTCCCCAACGGACTGAGCCTATTCTCCCTGTTTAGTAACAGCGCCCGCGGTTATTTAGAAAGGCCAACCAACGTCGTCAGAGGCGATTTCAGGCCATTTAGAGGAGTGGGCGGCCTTCTGGCCGCCTTGTTCTACTCGGCGGGTTTAAACAAGGCGGGAATGAGGCGAAGTGGATTAGTCGGGGTTGGAGCCTACCGGTCAAGAAATCTCACCTTCCCGAGATCCAAGGCCATCCGAGGCACACCGTCTCGCACGGATTTATGGAACGCCATTAGTTCGACGGACTCGCCGACCATCAAGTCCTCTTGAAATTCGCTGTCGTCTGCCCAACTGACAAGGATTTCTCGATGGGGTTCGACGCGGATCGGCGCCCAGTGGGTAGTTTCGTTCGGGAAATTATACTTCGTCGCCAAATCTCCCATTAGTTCCTGCGTCGTGATGTCTTTGGTCTCTATTACCTCACCAGCGAAATATAGCCATTTGAGTTCGTAGTCGCGGCTGTCGTTGACAACAGCGTAGTGACGGGCCTCTAACGCGAAAGCCTCCTTGAATTCGTCAAAGGAATACTCCCTGTTTGCTTTCATGACGATCGGGATTGATACAGCTCCCCGGTCTCGATAGGCGACCCCGTCCACTTCTGGACCCGCCGACGCAGCCGCTTCCACCAGTTGCAGGATCTCCTTTTCGTCCGCCAGGGTTGATACAGCCACTCGGGCTTGGTGGGCGATTTCGTGCACCTCTGGGCTCACGGACGCCGCCGCGTCCGTCAGTCTTGGAAACACCGTGGTGTTCCAATCTTCACTTGGTCCGATCACGACAATCAGGAAAATAGTTAGCCCGACTAAACCAGCCACCCCGATGCCGGCCCACTTGATAAACGACGTTATCGGGGCTTGGGGAGCGGCCGGTACAAGCTCTAATAGCGATTCCAGGGGTTTTTCCAAGGTGGGCTCCGGCTCCCGGGGCGGCTCCGAAGAATCAGAAACCGGCCGCCTCTGTCCGCACCTGAAGCATATCAGGGAGTCGTCTCCCACTTGCAAGCCACATTTGGAGCAATCGGCCATCGGGATTCACGTACCTCTGATGTGCGCTACCTTGCCACCCGGTGTTGGATCAGAAATGATGATTCTTAGCGATCTCACAGATGTCTAACAACCCTTCTCGGTCAACAATCGGATAGCCGTGCTCCTCCGCGCTGATACGGAGCTGTGTTCTGGTTTCTCCGCGCACGAAGATACCGGAATCGACTAGCAAAAATGGCATTGCCAAGGAAACGGCCGCTTCCAAGTCGTGTGTAGAATCGCCGATGTATAGGAAACCATTAATTTGTCCGCCAAATAGCTCAACGGTCTTGGTCAAAACTTCGGGATCAGGCTTTACCCGCACTACGTCATCAGCGGTCAAGATGTGGTCGAAAAATCCATCGATACCATGGTGATTGGTAACCTTGTCTACGACATCCCGGGCGGCCATCGTGGCCAAGGCAAGCCTGAATCCGTTGTCCTTCAATTCTTGCAGCATTTTCTTGGCGTTGGGCAACAAGACCACTCGATCGGTAAAGCTTACCTGAAGGCTAACTTTCAAATCAGTCGCCTCGTCAATCACACGGTCAGCCTCAGACGGATCCAGGTCTCTATCCAAAAAATATTGCATGATCTTCCGGGATCCGCCGCCGAATTGCTCCCTTACTTCAGTGTCGCTGGCAGACACCCCAAATCGGGACAACGCTTCGACTGTTGCCCCCAGAGCGGCTGGTTCGCTGTTGATCAGCGTTCCATCCAGATCGAAGATTACGGTGTTAATGTTTTTGCCCATTGCCCTCCCACTTTGATCGCTGGACGCTGGTCCCGGCGCTCCGGAAAATCTTTTAAAGTCATCCGCCGGCCGCGCCGCCGAATCCTTAGGTCCATGGCGCGCATTTTACTACGTCGGCGAGGTGACCGCCCAAAGGCTTGGTGAGATTCTTAAATCCGCGAGACCGCCGGATCAAGAATCGTCAGCAAAGCTGGTTCAGCTATAATTGACGTGCGAGACCGAGTCGATGCCGCGCGGTTTCCCATCTCACATGACATCGCTGTCCGCGGGTTCTATATATGAGTGCCTCCACTTGCCTACCAACAACGACCTGGTTTCTTTACTCGGAAGAGGACGTGCCTTTGGGGCGCATATACCGGAGCGGCGTACCCCAGGTTGACGTACAGATCGATGAAGGTCCGGGTTTCGCCACCGCTGTGGTGGTGAGTTTCACCGAGCTACGGGCTACCTGCGCCACCCGGCGTTTCAAGGTGGTTGTGCGGGTCTTAAGCTGAGCTTGGTGGTGGCGCTGCCATGTGGAACCAAAGAGCTAATCCAAAAATAGTTATCGCAAGACGGTATGCCATCGGGAGGGGTTGGGTCATGATTTTGGCGGCGCCTTTGCTAATATTAATCGCGGTGTTCAATATTGTATCCGGGGACACGGACGCCGCTGTCTTGATCGTCGTTGTTCCGCTTGCCCTTGCGGCCGGAATCTGGATGGCCGGCTTGAGCGTCAAGATAAGATTCAATCCCGATTCCATGACGGTGAACCAAGGGCACATCCCGCTATTCTTGTGGTGGCTAAGAGAAAGGACTGTCTCAACTGTTCATCGTGCTTGGGGGTATAGCTGTCTGGTAGCTAGCAAGGGCGGAAGGAAGAGGCAGACCGGCGTCAGAACGAGTTATGACCCTTCGCCCCCACAACACCAGAAGGCATCAGATGGGTGTATTGGCACTCACAGGTTTCCTAGTCGTGTTGCTGGCCTGTAACACCGGTACGACAGAGCTAGACGGAGATTGCGATGCATCCTATCCCCATTTCTGCATCCCTTCCCCGCCGCCGCTCTTGGGCTGCGAGGACATTAAACAAAAGCGATTTATCGTGGTTCCTCCTGACCCGCACGGATTTGACGGTGACATGGACGGCATCGGGTGCGAAGGCCGAGGGGAAGGAACAGAGGGAAAGATCGGCATCCAGGCAGGAGTGTAAGACGGTTTGCCGTTGGGACGATACCGGCGACGCCGAATACTTGTTGAGAGAGATCCAACGATGGAGCGCGCCGGAAGAGCAAAGTAGCGAACCATAGCGATGTTGTTGCCGTTAGTTACCACGTGGCGCTCAGTGGCGAGCCTGGTGTTACGGCGTGGTGACTAGGGGTCCAGCACGACCCGCTGTCCTGATCCCATGGACTCGTAGGCCTTCAGGGTTATCTCCAAGTCCTCCATGCCAACCGATCCGGTGATCTCAGGGTCCCGCCCTTGCCGAATGCTGTCCCGAAATTCTTGCACCATCGGTATTATTCCGCGGCGGTCTCCGGGAGCCTCCAGTGTCCGTTCCTCTAAACCGTCGTCGATGGTTACGTGCGTCCCCGCCAAGTCGAACGAGATCCGCGCCTTGGTACCCGACACGGAAACCCACTTCGGTTCGCGGCCGTGGACCTTGGCCCATGAATGGTTGATCAGGCCTACTGCCCCGCTTTTTGAATGGGTAACGATGACAACGCCGTCCTCTCCTTCCGAATCGTCTAAGACCTGAGGCAGGGCCGTGGCGTATACGTCACGCGGGCGGCCCGCCAGGTAGAGGAGAATGTCGATCTTATGGATGCCGCCGTCGATGAGTACACCGCCGCCGTTCAACTCCCGGCTGGCGCGCCATTGGCTGGGCCGGAGATCGGCCTCCTCCTGTAGCTGGATCAGCCGGAGGACGCCCAATGTTCCGCCGTCGATGAGTTGCTTCGCCAGGCGCACCACCGCCATGAACCGGTAATTCTCGGCCACCATCAATGTGACGCCGGCCTGGTTGGCAGTCTGGACGATCAACCGGGCCTCCTCCATCGTGCGGGCGATGGGCTTTTCCACCAAGATGTGCTTTCCGGCGGCGGCGGCCAGGGCCACGTGCTCCCCATGGAGGTGGTGGGGCGTGCACAGATACATGGCTTCCACATCGGAGTCAGCGGCCGCGGCCTCGTAGGAGCCGAAGGAGGCTTTACCGTTGAAAGCAGCCGCGTATTCCGCCGCCCGTTGGGCGTCCCTGCTGGCGAAGGAGAGGTCGACCTCGCCGGCTATCGCTTGCATTGCCCCAGCGAATATCCGGGCAAAATGCCCGCAACCTACGACGCAGAGTTTCAAGCTCATCCTACGACGGACCTCGGTGGACCCGCCTGGCATGCATTCCGGCTTCTAATCATGGTCCGTTGCCAGAGGCGCGGTTTGGGTTCGGACTCTCCTCGTCAGCCGAGCGGAGAGCACGCCCGCTAACAATCCGAACAAGTGCGCCTCCCACGAGACAAAGCCTGTTGTGGGAATCACGCCGAACACCAGGCTTCCATACACAACGATGACGGCGATGGCGGCAAAGATGGAGATGGGCCTCCGATCGAACCAGCCATTCGCCACCAAGTAGCCGAAGTATCCGAAGACCAAGCCACTGGCTCCAACGTGTATTGCCGGTCGCCCAAGCAGCCAAACCCCCGCCCCGCCAACCACGATGATAAACAGAGAAAGACCCACCAGTTTTTGGCCGCCCCTTAGTCCCACAAGTCCACCAAGCACCAGAAAAGGGATGGTGTTGGACAGAACATGGTTGAAGCTGCCGTGCAGGAAAGGGCTTAACGGGATCCCTATTAACCCTGAAGTCGTGCGTGGCAAGATGCCCCATACGCTCAGCCGGTGACCGATGAATCCGTTAATGATCTCAACAACCCACATCACCGCCAGAGAGCCAATTATCCAAATTATGCTTAATTTCATGTGAATCTGCTAGAGGTAGGTCTAACGATGGATACGGCGATCGGATGGTATCGCCAACGCCCATTTTACTACGCCTAGGCTTAATGGCGTTGACAGCGTTCCGGGGCGTCGATACCATCTCAATCAGGACGCTCCGGATGAAAAACGAAGAGGTGGCGCCATGACCGCAGTGCTAGACCACACGATTGTTCCGGTGAAAGATCAGGACGAGTCGGTTGAGTTCTATACTCGGGTGCTCGGATTCCAATACGATGGCCGGGCCGGCATGGACGACCGGTTCGCCGTTATCCGTCTGAACGACTCTTTTACTCTGGACCTGCAACGCTTCGACGTTATCCCCGACCCCGGCATCCATTACGCCTTCGCCATGGAGCGCGACCAGTTTGACCGATCCTTCCAGGCCATCAAAGATTCGGGCATACCCTTTGGCGATGGCCCCAGGGACAAGACCAATATGCGTGGTCCCGGCATCAGCACTGGGGCAAAAGGCGAGACCCTATCGGTCTACTTCTCCGACCCCAGCGGTCATCGCCTGGAAATCATCACCTACGCCTAAGCCCCGGCGGTTGTCAGCGTAGGAGAAGCCGCCGGATAATCGCCGGTCCTGGCCGTTGGCTACGTTCTCCGGCGCGGCTCTTTGCTAACCCAGGGCCGCGACGACCTCATCCAGATCGGAGATGGTGGCAAGGAAGGGAAGCGCGACCGTCAGGGCGGCGTCGTGGGCTTCTTGGGACACCGAGGCGCAGCAATCCCCTACGATTACTACATCGTAGCCACGGTCCGTCGCCTCCCGAGCGGTGCCTTCCACCACGAAGTTGGTGGCGACGCCCGACAGTAGCAATGTGCCAATGCGTGCGGTGGCAAGTATCGGCGCCAGGTCGGACCCGTAAAACGCGCTGACGCCACGCTTGGTCACTACTGCTTCTCCGTCCCGTGGGGCGACGGCTTCGTGTATCTCAGCGCCCCACGTGCCCTCGACAAGTGCGCTTGCCCCGACGAGCGCGCCAAAGAGGCCGCCATTAGCGGGGCGTTCCGGGTAGCCTGAGCGAAACTTCACCGAGATGTAGATCACTTTCACGCCCGAACGCCGGGTTGCGTCCAGTAACTTGGCCGTTTTGCCGAACACGTCATTCTGCTTGACCATCGCGGCAAAGCCAAAGTCCTTGAACGCCCCGTCTTCGTGGACGACATCGTTTTCAAAGTCCATCACCAAAAGCGCCGTGTGCGCCCTGTCAATCGTGAGAGCCATTCCTAAACCCCCTGGTCAGAGTGATACTTAGTTTCGCTGATCATGACTCCGAGTCCCTTTGGTGTTAATCACCTTTGACGACCCTATCTTGTCACCAGATATTAGTTTATGTCCGGACTTCACACAACACGCCAGAGGCGTCGTTGACGGCGCATTATTCCGGGCCGACAGCTTCCAACAACGTGTGAGCTAGTAACCGCGCCTCGGTGGGTGTGATGAAGCTCAACACCGGCCAGGATTCCTGGTCTTGCAGAACCAGGCAGATGGAATCTGCCCGGCCATCGACCTCGACAAATTGACCGCCTTCGTCGTGCTCCCCTATGTGGGCCAGGACCGTCCACTCGCTGTCATCCGGAGGATTGCAAACCCCTTGGTCACTTAGTAAGTAGTTGCTTGTATACAGATTGTGTTTTGTGTAACTCAGAACATTACCTCTGGTACGGATTACTTCCGATCCGCCGGGCGCACCCGGTTTGGCCCCGCGATCCCGTTCAACTCCACTGCTTGGCTAGCCGCTCAGTTCGGTTGTCAGCACCCACATGGGCCGTTTGCCTACTGGATAGATCTCTGAAGGCGTCAGCTCTCCCGTGGCTTGGTCGATCACGTATGAGGTGAGGTTGCCCGTCTCCAGCCCGGCAGCGTAAACGAACTTGCCCTGGGGGTCCAGGTTGAACGCGCGAGGAACCGCCTGGGTGGCGACGTGGCCGGCGGCCGATAGGGTTCCGCTGGAAGGGTCCACGGAAAACCCGGCGATACTATTGTGGCCACGATTGGGAGCGTACAGAAAATTGCCGTTGGGTGTTATCTGAATCTGAGAGCAGGAGTTGCTGTCGGAGTAACCCTCGGGCAGCGTGGAGATGGTTTGGAACGCCTGCAGTGTTCCCGCACCGGTATCCAGACGATAAGCGGTGACGCTGCAACCTTGCTCGTCGGTGAAGTAAAGGATGTCCAATGATGGATGGAAGCAGAAGTGGCGGGGCCCCAGGTGCTCGGTTGGCTCCACTCGGGCTGGAGAGTTGGGCGTGAGGCGGCCGGTGTTTTCGTCGAATTTAAATTGGTAGATCTGGTTGGGCCCTCGGTTGGCTATGTGGGGCACGAAGGCAAACCGGTTGGACGGGTCGGTTTGTATCGAATGGGCCCCGGACGCGGTCATCAGCCATTCCACGGCGGGAGTGACCGCGGCCCCGTTCTCGATGCGGTGCACCGCGGCCGTCCGCTGGTAGTAGTAAGCGGAAAGTACGTACCTGCCTTTCCGGTCGGTGGCCAGGGCTACCGGCTCGCCTTGCAGTGACGCTGAACCGATCTGGGTGATTCCACCGTTGGCTTGGTCAATACTAAAGCTGGCGATGTCCAAAGCGCCCCGCCGCCCCACGTAGAGAAAATCTCGATCGGGGGATATCGCCAAGGCGGCCGGACCCCCAGGAACCGCCGCCTCCCCGGATTGAGTCAGCTTGCCGGTGCCGGCGTCGATCGTAAAAACCAGAATTTTGTCGTCGTCTTGCAAGGAAACGAAAGCGAAATAAGTCATCCTTTGGACTCCTGCGAATAGACTATTGTCACGTTATGGAGCGGGTCTAATTAGGACCTGCCAGTTGTGCGGGAGGTCACTTCATCCATTCGGCCACCCGCTCGGCGATCATTATGGCGGTGGCGTTGGTATTGGCACGGACGACGTTGGGCATTACCGAGGTGTCGACAACGCGAAGCCCCTGAAGGCCGTGCACCCGGCAATACTGATCCACCACCGCCGTTTCGTCGGATGACGGTCCCATCTTGCAGGTCCCCGCCAAATGTTGGGAAGTGGACACGTTGCGCTTGAGCCAAGCGTCTAAGGTCTCGTCGGTGGCCAAGTCCTCATCGGTGGGCGCGATCCGCCGCTTGACGATCTTCTTGTAGTCTTCGTGGTTTTGAAAGCGGACGCACAGCCGGACCGCCTCCCTCAGCCTCTGGAGGTCGAAGGGGTCTTCCAGGTAATGGTAGGAGAGATTCGGTTGATCATTAGGGTCCGTGGAAGCCAGAGTCACTTCTCCAGACCCGTTTGCCAACTCCAGGACGCAAGTGAACCGGATACCTTCAGATTCCAACGGGTCTCCCGCGATGGGAGAGGAAAAGGAGGACGCCATCAGTTGCATGTCATTGCGTAAGGTGGAACCCTCGGCGGTATAGCGCAGGGCTGTTTGGGACCTGGGCGCTTTGGGGTCCATGGGGAAATCGTCGTGGACTTCCAGGGGTATCCTGACGTTGGGATGGTCCCTCAGGTTCTGGCCGACGCCAGGGGAATCATGGACCACCGGTATCCCCAGGCTGCGAAGATGGTCTTGCGGACCGATGCCGGACAGCATCAGCAACTGGGGAGAAGCGATGGCTCCGGCGCTGAGGATGACCTCATCTCCTTCCAGGGTGAAGACCTCCCCACCGCTTTCCACTTCTACGCCGGTGGTCTTGGTCCCATCGAACAGCACCCTTCGAACCGTCACGTTGGCCCTGATGGTCAGATTGAGGCGGTGGCGTTGCGGATTGAGGTAGCTTAAAGCGGTGCTCATGCGAACGCCTTCAGGGTTGTTCATGGGCAGGGGGCCGATCCCCCCGGAATCCGGGTTATTCATGTCCGGGTCGTGAGAATAGCCCGCTTCCAAGCAGGCTTCGTGAAAGGCGTTCTGAACCGGCAGCCAATCTTCACGTTTGTGGCGCCGCACGGGGATCGGGCCGTCGAATCCATGGAAGTCGTCTTTGATGTCGGTGTCGGTTTCCAGCTTCCGGAAGTAGGGTAATATTTTGATGAATTCCCACTCGTCGTTGCCCAGCGAGGCCCAGCCGTCGTAGTCTTCGGGGATTCCCCGCAGCAAGACCTGGCCGTTTATGGAGCTGGTGCCGCCCACCACCTTGCCCCGGGGGACGGGCATCGTAGCCGGCTGTTCGGCATTTGGATTACCGGTGAAGGACCAGTTGTGGGGCGCGTCTATCGCCGAGGCCGTCTGGTCGTAACCGAATTTTAGGTCGTCGGGCAAGCTCTCGAAGTCGGGGTAATCCGGACCCGCCTCCAGCAGCAGGACCGACCGGTTCGGAATCTCGGATAGTCTGGTGGCCATCACACAGCCCGCCGACCCGGCCCCGATCACGATAAAGTCATATTTCATTGCTGCTCCTTTGGTATATCAGGCTTGTCTGCCGCTATCTCTATAGATGGGCAGCGAAGAACTCCAATGTCCTGGGCCAAGCGATATCGGAAGCCTCTTTTTGGTACCGGTCTCGGTTGTAGTCCATAAATGCGTGGTCGGCCCCCGGGTAGCTGTAAAACTGGTGTGGTATGCCCAGACGGGTCAGCTCCTCGTCGTACCTGGCTTGGTCTTCCGGGGAGGGATTCGTGTCCACGGCGCCAAAGTGGAAAAGCACGGGGCACTTCATGCCACTGGTCCGGTCGAAGGGGCTTTGGTCTGAATCTCCCACCGGAACCCTGATGTTGCCGCCGAAAAACGGAACCGCCGCCTTGAAATGGGGATTGGTGGCGGCGGCCAGCCAGGTAGTCCGGCCGCCTTGGCAAAAGCCGGTGACTCCCAGCCGTTCGCCGTCGACGAAGGGACGGCTTCTCAAAAACTCCACCGTCGCGTTTATATCAGCGACAATTTCGGGATCGTTTAGGTGCTGGCCTGCACTAGAGCCATCGGCCAGCATTTCCTCGGTGACCCGATGATACAGCTCCGGCGCGCAAGCTACGTATCCTTCCTTGGCCAGTTTGTTGACGAAGTCTTGGATAAACTCGTTCACTCCCGGTCCGTGCTGGCTGACCAGTACTGCCGGAAAGGGCCCCGAACCCTCGGGGACACTTAGGTACATCCGCATGTCAGATCCGTCTACTTTGATAGTTTCCCAGGATGCCGCCATCGGTCCCTCCCTAAAAACTCAATATTGCTCAACAGGATCCAAGGAGATTATATCCGAATGCGACGTCGCCCACGTCTCCGGTTAAATTGGGAATTCGTGAAAGAGGATTCGTGGGTGTTGATTCCCCGTAGCGGACACGTCAGAATCATACTGGCGCTATAGCCCTGCAACTTTTGCGGTAACTTTTCCAGTAGTAGATACGTGAGCCAACCGGGCGAGTCTTTAAGCGGTGAGCGGTATGCAATTATTATTCGAAGCCAAGGGAACCATACTGAAAGTGATTAGTGCCTTCCTCATCGTGCTCTATATAGCGGTGACAGGCATCCATATGTCCAATGAATTGCCGATCCACCGGGCGTTGTGGGGAGTGACCATGGACGTGCGTATGGTGCTCAATTGCCCAACAGATACACGGCAGATCTGGGAGGTGATTAATCGAAGTGAAGAAGGAGACGATATCCTGAAGGATGGCGGGCACTGGGGAGTGTATTACTCCAAATCCTGCAAATAGCCGTGCGAGACAGAGGTTGGTTCCACCACCGGAGCTGCATCACAGTTCGTTCGGTTAGATCGCTTGATCGACAAGCGCTCTTCCAGATTTACTAACGATTACTGGGGAGGCAATGAGACCCGGGGGTTGATCGTTAAATCATGGAGAACCGTGCTCACCCCACGGCGGGCCCATTCCAACCCCGGAGCGACTAGCAGGAAAGGCGTCAAGGTAAGCATGGGGACGATAACGAATCCAAGAGCGAACCAACGATTCCAGTTCAACATCACAACCACCACACATCGAATAAAAGAAACAATAGGGCCTTATGTTAACGCCGACCACACTTTCCTGCCACGGTAGCGGCAACCGGGATTTCGCGACTTTTAAATGCCTAGCGGCGACGCCAGTATTTGGGAAGCAACGTTTTCATGATTGACCTTAGTCTGATATATAGGAGTGTAAATGCTATTTCTCGTGATCAGCACCCCCGCGCCGACGCGTCCGTCTGATGTTCGGGATCAACGAAAGAAATACTGGCCGTGGATCCAAGACAAACTAGACAATGGCCTCGCCCGTTCGGTGTACCCGCGCACCGGCCGTGGCGCGGTCGTGGTATTCGACGTAGATTCTCACGAAACGCTACACCGGCTCCTTAATGAGTGGGCGGATCTCATTCCAGCGGAGTTTGAGATCTACCCATTGATGGAACCTGAGTCGATCAAAACGTTTCTGTACGACGATAGCGGCGAATGACCTATCGCCAACCGCCGGTTGTAATACCATGTATGGGGAAGTTTTGAAATTACCCTTAAGTGCTCGGAATCGGAGGCGCATCAAGTGAATAAGGATCTAGCCGGCAAGGTACAGACTGTGCTGGGGCCCATCGAGCCAGAACGGCTTGGCGTAACGTTAACTCACGAGCACCTGTTAGTAGACCTTTCCGTCGCCCATGGCCCCCCGCAGACGGCTAGCGGCATGGGTTTTTACCACGCGCCGGTGTCGATGGAGACATTAGGCCGAATAAGACATCATGGCGCCTCAAACGAGGACAACGCCCAATTATTCGATGTCGCCACCGCCATCGAGGAAGTGATGCTGTTTAAGCAACACGGCGGAAACTCGATGTTGGAGGCGACCAGCATCGGAATCGGCCGTGATCCTTCGGGGCTGTTTCGCATCTCCAATGCCACCGGAGTGAACATAATCATGGGCGCTTCGTACTACGTGGCGGATGCCCACCCGTCCGGCATGGACCGGCTTGGCGAAGACGACATTGTTGAGCAGATCGTACGGGATGTGATGGAAGGGGTTGACGGCACCGGCATCCGGTCGGGCGTCATTGGAGAGATCGGTTGCTCATGGCCGTTGGCGGACAACGAAAGAAAGGTTTTGCGGGCGTCAGCCCGAGCCCAGAGGATGACCGGGGCACCCATATTGATCCACCCAGGCCGGGACGAAACATCGCCATTGCGGATAATCGAAGTTCTCGCCGAGGCCGGAGCAGACCTAAGCCGCACTATCATGGGCCATCTGGACCGCACCGTGTTTCTCCGCGACACGCTGACAAAGATCGCCGAGTCCGGGTGCTATATGGAGTGGGACCTCTTCGGCACTGAGAACTCCTACTACACTCTGAATCCGAAGATCGACATGCCCTCCGATGCCAAGCGTATGGACGACATTGCCTGGATATCTTCCCAGGGGTATGGCCGTAAAGTCCTGGTGGCCCACGATATTTGCGCGAAGCACCGTCTCGAGAAGTACGGCGGGCATGGGTACTATTACATCTTGAATCATATCGTTCCCAGGATGAGGGCCAGGGAATTCACCGGCGAGGCGATAGACGATATCTTGGTCAATAATCCCAAGGATTCCCTGACGTTCGTTGAAATAGAGGAGTAGGACGGCTGGCGGCTCAATTTGGGCTAACTCCCGGCGGCGGTGAGCCAAATGGGAATCCCAATCAGGAGGGGATGACCTTGAGCGAACTGGATATTTATCAAAAACAGGGCTTTGGAAATCGCAGTGGGATGGGGCAGCGGCCGGCGCTCCTGATCGTCGATTTCGTGAACGGCTTCGCCGACCCGGACCAATTCGGTGGCGGCAACATCGGCGAAGCCATCGAAAACACCCGTGAACTGTTGGCTGAGGCCCGCGCGTTAGGACTGCCCGTCGCGTTCACCCGGGTGGTCTATGCCGAAGACGGCTCCGACGCCGGCGTGTTCACGTTGAAGGCCCCAACGTTGAAAACTCTTACCGAAGAATCATTCAGCAGCCAGATCGTGGAGCAGCTCAAACCCTGGGACGGGGAATACATCGTGCGCAAGACCCAGCCCTCGGCGTTCTTCGGCACCAACCTCACCGCATGGTTCGTGAGCAAAGGCGTCGATACGGTGATCGTGACCGGATGCACCACCTCAGGATGCGTGCGGGCTTCGGTGATAGATTCCATGAGCTACAATTTCAAGCCTGTGGTAGCTACCGATTGTGTCGGAGACCGGGCCCTTGGCCCCCACGAAGCAAACCTCTTCGACATGGAGCAGAAATACGCCGACTTGATGACCTCTTCCGAGATTATCGCCGTGCTACATGAAATAACCTCCGTCGACACTTCCTCCAGCCAGAGATAATCCCCCCGGCCGGTGCCTGCTGGATACCGGCCATCGGGTCAGATAAAGGAGTAGAACTATGCCAGACTCGCTGGGATGGCGCGGGAATTGGGGCGTCGTCGTCCCTTCCACCAACACATCGGTCCAACCCGAGTTTGATGACATGCGGCCTCGCGGTGTGACTAACCACATCGTGCGTATCTGGATCCCCAACGAATCGGTGGCCAGCAATGACGACTTCAATCGCCTGATGGAACACATCCGCAAAGAGTGGGACAACGCTCTGCTCCGGGTCATGACCTGCGACCCGGATTACCTGGTGATGGGCATGTCGTCGGAAACCTTTTGGGGCGGCTTGGAACAGAGCTTGGAGCTTAAAAAACACATCATCGAGCTGACCGGCCGCAACGTTGCCATGGGTTCCGACGCCTGCCAAGCGGCGCTCCGATGTTACGGCGACATCAAACGCATCGGAGTGTTGACACCTTATTGGCCGGTGGCCGACGAAAACGTGACCAAGTTCTTCGAGGACTGCGGATACGAGGTCGTGGTCATCAAGGGCCTGTGTTGCGACAGTCCCACGGCCATGTCCAAGATCTCAGAAAAGGAACTGCTGGACGCGCTGCTGGAGCTGAACGAGCATAACGTGGAGGCTTTGGTCCAGTGCGGCACCAATCTGGCCATGGCCCGGCTGGCCGGAGAAGCGGAGAAATGGCTCAAAAAGCCGGTCATCGCCATCAATACCGCGACCTACTGGTACGCCATGCGGGCCAACGGGATGGACGACGTGATCGAAGGCTTCGGGTCCCTCATGACCGACTTCAAAGAGCTTCCCGCCAGCTACCTTAAAATCGCCTCCCAGCAGGCTTCGACCACCGCGAATTAACGCCCGTTATCCCCAACTACCAAGGAGCGGATCATGGAACTGGGACTTGAGGGGAAAGTGGCCATCGTCACCGGTGGCAGTAAAGGCATCGGCAGGGCCACGGCCCTTGGCCTGGCTCAGGAAGGGGCCAACGTGGCCATCTGCGCCCGGGGAGTGGAAGACCTGGAGATGGCGGCGGCCGAGATATCGGAACTCACGGGCCGCACCATTCTTCCGGTCAGGGCCGACATGACCATGCTTGAGGACATCCAGAACCTGGTCGCCACCACAGTGGCGGAGCTGGGCGGGGTGGACATCCTGGTGAATAACGCGGTGAACTCGGTGGCCGCGCCCTTCTTGGAACTGTCCGACGAAGACTGGCTGAACCACATCAACGTGAAGGTGATGGGCTACGTGCGCTGCTCCCGGGAGGTCGTTCCCCACATGGAGCGCCGGGGCGGCGGCCGCATCATCAACATCGGCGGCATGGCGGCCCGGAACGCCGGCAACCTCACCAACAGCAACGGGGTCACCAACTCGGCCGTTTCCAACATCGCCAAAAACCTGGGCGACCAAGTAGCCCACCTGGGCATCCTGGTCAACTGCATCCACCCCGGCACCACCCGCACCCCCCGGCAAGTCCAACTGTTAGAACGCCGCGCCCGCGACGCCAACATCACCGTCGAGGAAGCGGAGCGCCGCGCGGTCAGCGAGATCCCCATCGGCCGCATGGTGGAGCCCGAAGAGATCGCCAACCTAGTCCTCTTCCTGGTATCCGAAAAAGCCGCCGCCATCACCGGCCAAACCATCGCCGTGGAGGGGGGAGCGGGGAGAGGGGTTAGTTACTGAGGGCTGGCGATGCCGGCCTTGAAGGAAAGTGCCAAATGAGCCTCCGACATCCTTTTGAATGGCTGCCCTTATCGGACCGGAAACGGGCCCTATTAGGGGTATTCGTTTTTACGGTGCTGGTGGGGGCGGGACTGCAAGTGATTGGGCAACCCTTAAAGACTGAGGATTCGCCCAAGGGCATAGTCTCGTTTCAATTAGCCGGAGAGATCGCGCGCTCTAATGCCATTGTTGCGTCGTGGGGGCCGGAAGGGCGGGTCAATGCGGGCTTGAACCTAGGACTCGATTATCTATTCCTTGTCTCCTATGGGATCTGCCTCTCACTGGCATGTGTGCTATTAACCACCCGTTTCTCTGAGAGGAACACCGTCATGTTCCGCTTGGGGATCTTCTTCGCATGGGCGACAATTGGCGCCGCACTCTTGGACGCGATGGAGAATTACGCCTTGATTCGAATTTTATTAGGAACACAACTTGATCTATGGCCTTTGGTAGCCCGATGGTGCGCGATCCCCAAGTTCCTGATTTTAATCAGTGGCCTAACTTATGTCGTGCTCGGCTACTTTTTTCTCCGCGTTATGACTATTCGAAATCGTTGACGGTTGTTGTTATGTTTGGGCAAGCTTACGAACCGCACCTCGGCGATTTTAGTTAACCCAGGATTCCTCGCCCATCTCGGGGAAAACCGGCCACATAGCAGAAGAGGTGGTGACTATAGTTGGCGACCCCCTACCCGCCAGCTTAGCCCTCCGCCCCACCTGTCCTAATCCAAAGTAGCGGACCGGGGCCGGGTGGTCTAAGGGGCGCCGCTCGGTTAGCGAGGTCCCCATCGGCCGGCCGTATAATCTTCCGGTAGCCTCATTCCTTATCCCCTCTTAGAAAGCCTGCCATGGCCAAGTCGACCAAAGCCCTAACCGGGCCACTGCCCAGTATCCCAATGCCTGCCAGGGCCCAGGAGGAGTAGGAATTTTGTTGACGTGCTGGACCTTGCGCCCCGGAACTCATCCTCCTAATTGGTGACCGTACGGTGACCCTTCTGCTGTTACATTATTCGCGGTATGCCACAGGGGCGGAAAAATCTATATTAAACAAGGAGGACCGACGGTGTAATAACCAGATCACTGGGAACAAAGGACTTGTTTGTAAGCAACAATCCACGGCCGGGACATTCAAGCCAAATCGCACTTGCGAATATAGAGAGGTACCTCATGAGATTAGATAACGGATCAAGTTGGTAGCCGCTGGGCTGGCTGCACTAGCTGTGCTAGGCGTAGCTTTGGCCGTGGGACTCTGGCCTCAACCAGACACCGCTCTGGCACAAGTTCCACCTGGTAGCTCGATGGACCAGAGATTACAGCAGATAATCAACGTTCTCCAGAACGACCCAGGGCCAGAAGCTGCCGAAGCGGCCATCAATGACAGCTTGGAAATTCTCTATGGTGGTCTGCGCGCTTTGCCTACCCATGGGGAATTGGCTGACCAAACCCAAAAAGCTCATGAAGCTGTAGGCGCTGCCGAGATGAGATTAGCCGCTGCACTGGAACAGTTTGTCCAAAACGGGCGATCCCAAGAAGCCAAAGGTCAAGCTGTGGACATGAAGCTGTTCATCGAACAGATGCACGAAGTCGCCCAAGCGGTCGGCAAGGCGACACTCAAATGCGATCCTAGAGGGGACGTTGCCACCGCAGAAGAATGTGATCAATTAGCCCCCTTGCTGGACGAAGCGAACGGCTTGGAGCGTCCGGTTCAAGATGCTATCGACGGTAGACCAGCGATTCGACCTTCTTATTCGGTCAAACTGCGGAGCCCCTTTGTTCCCCGATGGTTCCGCGGCGGTTGGGATGAGGAAGTTCTAGTCACGGAGCCCATCGGCAAGGACGAGTGCGCCGTCGTATTTAAAGAAACTCGAGGCCTGATGTTGCGGGCCCACTTTGACCGCATCATCACCGTAAATGATCCATGGGTCGCAACTTTCGGCGTGCCTCGCGGAACCCGAATACCCATCTGGACCCTGGAGCTGGTCCCCTCTGAATTCATCAAACAGTTCAGCATGTGCAACAAGAAGGGGAAAATAAACACGACTGTTACCAAACGCGTCGTCCAAGACATACCCCTCAAATACTTCTGGCGGTTCTACGGGAACAACAAGCGTCATTAGGCACTCGCCCAGACCCGATAACTAAAGCCGGGGGCTGGGTGGGATAGTCCTACCTAGTCTCCTAGCAGACCTCGGGCCTTATCCCCTCTTAGGATGCCCGTCATCTTGACTTGCCAGGCCAGGCTCGTGTGGAATCATAGGCTAGTTTATCGCCCTGGAAAATGGCGCTGTTACACAGCCCCAGCCGTTGGTTAGAGTACTTGCTCGACACGCAAGAAGTCAGTGGTCCGAGTCCACTACCACCAGCCCCCTACCCCCCTCTATACCCCGGTCCGTAGACAACCATCCCGGGGCGGGCGCCGGTGTGTTGGGCGTGGGTTATTACTGGGACACCGTTGACTAGGACGTGTTCCACCCCTTGGCAGTACTGTTTGGGGTTCTCGAAGGTGCCCCTTTCGCCGACCGTTGCCGGGTCGAAGGCAACGATGTCGGCCCAGCACCCTTCCCGAAGTAGTCCGCGGTCCTGGGAGCGGAGGACTTGGGCCGGCAGGGAGGTCATCTTCCTGATGGCTTCTTCCAGGGGCAACACGCCCTGCTCCCGCACGTAGGTCCCCAGCACCCGGCTGTTGCTCCCGAAGCTGCGGGGATGGGGCAGTCCGGCAACCTGGTCGTTGAGGGCGCTGCCGTCGGAAGCGATCGATATCCAGGGCAGCCGCATCACCGTCCGAACGTCTTCCTCGGACATGGTGTGATATACCCCGCCGGGGAAGGCCCCGTTCTCCGCCACCAGGTCGAAGCAGGTCTCCACCGGGTCGGCGTTGTTTCGCTGACGGGCGATGTCCGCCACCGTTTTGCCCTCGTCGGGCTTTAGCGACTCGTCAGCCACGATGGACATAACGACGCCCTCCCAGCCTCCGTGTTCCTTCACGTATTGGTCAAACTCAGGGTCTGCTTTCACCCGGTCGCGGAACTGGCGATCGCGGAATTGGGGAATGGTTTCGGAGCGGGGCGCGTCCTGGATCCACCGGGGCATGAGGCGATGCCACGGGTGCTGCATGGCGGTGTATGGGTACTGGTCGGCAGTCACCTCCAAGCCTTCCGCTAACGCCGACTCAATCGCATCGATAACCCCCCCGATCTGTCCCCAATGCTCCCGGCCACGGATCTTCAGGTGGTAGATATGGACCGGAATTCCCGACGCTCGGGCGATCTGGAAGGTCTTGTCCAACTCGGTCCCGATGTCGAAACCCTCGCTGCCCACGTGGGTGCCGTAGTAGCCTCCGTACTGGGCCGCCACCACGGCCATCTCGATCAGTTCGTCCACGTACTCAGGGCCGCCGGAGTGCCACGCCGCGGATAGACCGACCGCGCCTTGTTCCATCGCCTGGGATACCAGTGACTTCATCTTTTCCAGCTCATCTGCCTCTGCGGCGCGGTTGTCGAAGCCCACCACCGCCCGTCTGATCTGCTGCGGCGCCACGCTGGAGGCGATGTTGATGGACGTCCCTTGGGAGATCAACTGCTGGAAATAGCCGGTGAAGTCGGTCCAGGTTACGTCCACGCCGTACCTGAGCAATTGCTCCTCCCGGTATTCGGCGGCGGCGGGGCCTTCCACTGGGCCGACGCTGTTGCTTTCGCCGATGACGTCCAAAGTCACCCCCTGGCGCACCTTGCTCTGGGCGTCTCCATCGGCCAAAACAGTCACGTCGCTGTGGGTATGTAGGTCTATGAATCCGGGGCACACCACCAGCCCGCCGGCGTCGATGACTTTATCCGCGTCGGAGGCGGAGATACTTCCGATGCGGACTATCTTCCCGTCTCGAACCCCGATATCCGAGTAATACCAGGGGTTGCCGGCGCCATCCACAACTCTTCCGCCTCGGATAGCAACGTCGTATATCGCCATGAATGTCCCTCCCGTCCGGTGTTAAGGGCTAGTGTAAATCATCGGGTGGCGGCGGGCCAACATGACCGGGTTTGATGGCCTTGTTCAAGGGTAAGGTGTTATTGGGTAAAGGTTAGTACTTTGCCGAATTAGTTTTGTCATGCGGCCAATCACTCCCATCCTAACCTTCCCCCCTCAAGGGGGAAGGGATTTGTCCTCTCCCCCGTAAAGGGGGAGAGTTAGAGAGGGGGTGGGTAGCGCTGATGCTATACTGAGCCTCCGTCAACCGGTTGCCACTCGGATCTGGAGTCCGAGACGGACAACCTACGAATAAGGAGCAGTTAGGGTGTTAGATCCCGTCACACTTGAAGGACGACATGTCCGGCTCGAGCCCCTTTCGGTTGACCACATACCGGCCTTGGTTCAGGCGGCGAGTCAGTCCCGGGATACCTACGGGTTCACGTATGTCCCAGCGGGTGCCGACGCCATGGGTTCCTATGTGGAGACCGCATTGGCCGGCCGGGATGTTGGGACCATGCTCCCTTTCGCCACCATTGATCTCAATACTGGAAGAGTAGCCGGTTCGACCCGGTTCCATCACGCTGAGTTCTGGGATTGGCCTCCTGGGAACCCGAACCAACGAGGCAAGCATTTACCCGACGCGGTATATATCGGGACGACTTGGCTTGCGGCCGATGCTCAGCGGACAGGAATAAACACCGAGGCAAAGCTGCTCATGCTGACCCATGCCTTTGAAACTTGGCTTGTTCATCGAGTTAGGATCCAAGCGGACTCGCGCAATGAACGCTCATGCCGCGCCATTCTGCGGCTGGGCATGCACCTAGATGGCGTCATCCGGGCCGACCGGGTTGCGCTCGATGGCGCTATCCGGGATTCCTCCACGTTTTCGATCCTGGATTCCGAGTGGCCAGAGGCCAAGGCTCAACTGACGGCACGATTGCGTTGAACTGGGTGACCGACGGGGTCTACGTGGCCTCAGCGGCGTGGATGCCCCTGGCATCCTAAGAAGTGTTTGGTAGAAGGGGAAATCATGGCAACCAGCGAGACAAGCGGCATAGTTCAAACGGTCATCGGCGAAGCGTCCCGTTTGCGAGACTTTCTGTCAGGCCTTGACGCCCAGACGTGGGCTAAGGACAGCACCTGCGAAGGGTGGACCAATGAGGACGTGGTGTCTCATCTTGCCGGAAACGCCGGTGGCTGGGCCAGTAACATCACCAGAGCAGTCGCCGGCGACGCCGGACCGCCGGAAGGGCAGTCGTTTCTAGCAGCGGGAGAGAAGGCTTCTCATCCCACCGGGCCAGCCGCCAGGGCGTCCCGCCGGGAATCAGGAACCCAGATCTTGGATGCTTTCATCGCGGGGCACGATCGCCTCGGGAAGGTCTTGTTAGACCTGACCGACGAAGATTTGGACAAACCCTGCTTCCACCGGCGCGGCGCTCTCCCAATCCGGGGTTATCTTGGCATACAGCTACAAGAACTGGCGCTTCACGGCTGGGATGTTCGCTCCGGTTTGGATAGCGCGGCCGAACTGTGGGAAGGACCCCTGCCCGCGCTGGTTGATCTGGCCCCCCGATGGCTCCGCACTGCCTTCACGCCCGGACTGGACCTGCCCACACCGGTGCGGTATCGATTTGACGTAGCCAGCCCAGTGACGGTTCACCAAGACCTGCTGGTCAACGGCGACAGCTACCAGGCGGGACCGTCCGGCCCGGAACCGGCTGACGCCGTCCTTCGCTGCAACACCGGGAATTACATCCTTTTGATGTACGGTCGATTGCAAGTGGAGCGCGCAGTTGCCGACGGCCGGCTGTCCATCGAGGGTTCGCAAGACCAGGCCAAGAACTTCAACGCCTGGTTCAAGGGATTCTGATCAAGAAGGTCGAGTATGCGACTGAGCTACATGTTTTCCTTGTGGGTGTTTGGAGCTATCGGAGTGCTGGCGCTCACCGCATGCGGCACGAGTGAGACCCAAGGAATTGCCCCAGCTTCGGAGGCTGAGTTGGCTGCGGAAGTGGCGACGGGTTACATCCCGTCAGCCAAGGCCGGAGAGCACATGGGAGAGGTTGGAACGGTGAGGGGCAGCGTCGTAGACTACAACTACAAACATAGCGCGAAAGGCCGGCCCTACACCATCATCTTTGATAATCCGGGCATAGTAAGCCAACTCCCCTTTCATCTCCGAGGTGACTTGGAAGCCCCAATAACATTCCAAGTGGTTATTTGGAAAGACTACCACAAGAATTTCCCACCGAATTTTGCAGGTGAATACGAGGGACACACGGTATGCGTCACGGGTACGATTGTGGACTATAAGGGCGCTCCAGCAATCGAGGCCCACGATCCCAGCCAACTCAAGATAGATTGCTAGCCTAGAGTAACGGCAGACCACCAGTCTCCGCGTAGCTCTTCCTAACGCGAGAGACCGCGGCCAGAGGACCCGGAAACTGGGCCTTAGTGCCTGGCCTCCAAAGCGATTTCGATAGAGGATTCGGGGCGGGAGACGGGTGGATGTTGGCGTACACCTGCCAGGACGCTCTCCGGACCCCGGTCCACTTTCTGCCCACCCAGGAACACCTCGGCGATGTTCCACAGCGCGTTGATGTCCTCAGCCGGGTTGCCGTCAACGATGATGACGTCGGCTTCCTTGCCCGGTTCCAAGGAGCCCGTAACTGAATCGATGCCCAGCGACTTGGCGGCATCGCTGGTGACGGAAACGATCCCCTTCATCGGAGACATCCCCGCCTGGACCAAGCATTCGGTCTCGTACACCGTGTTGCCTAACTTGTAGCTACTCCACGAAGAGTCCGACCCGGTGATGATCTTCAACCCCATTTCTATCAACCGGGCAAGATGGGTCCAACGCACCTCCAGTTCCCACAAACTTTCATCCAATCTGGCTTGCTCTTGGGCGCTCAACCCTTGGGCCTCTTTTCTTCTTTGCAACGACCACAACGTTGCTCTAGCTGTGTGCACGGTCGGGTTTACGTAAGCCCCCTGAGCGCCGATCCGCTCCGCCACGTCTTCCCGGAAATTTGCCTTGCCGTCAGCGTCTTTGAACACGCAGTGGATTATCATGTCCACCCCGGCGTCCAGTGAATCGATGGTCCCCTGGGTGGAGGCGCAATGCGTCGCGGTCAATTTGCCAAACTTATGGGCCTCGCCGGTCATCGCCTTAAGCTCATCCAACGTGAAAGCGGGCAGCAAAGGGAAAGAGGTGCGGGTGCTGCCTCCGGTGGCGCTGATCTTTATGTAGTCGGCGCCCTCTTTGATCAACTGGCGAACGGCGGCCGTGGCTTCCACCGGACCGGTCACTTCAGACCCGAAGTAACCCATGTGTCCGCCAACGATGGCTATGGGCCGGCCGCACAGAACCATGCGAGGGGCCTGGATTATGCCAAGGTTCACCGCCTCCCGTAGCCGGAACATCGTCATATTTTTCGCGCCATTGTCCCTGATGGACGTAACACCGGAGAACAAACTGTCCCTGGCGTTGCGGGCCGCTTGCAACGTGATCACTTCGTCGGGCAGCGCCGCCACATCCTCGCCGGGACGCCCATCACCGAAGCCGTTATGGTGGGTATGACAGTCGATCATACCCGGCATGACTGTCTTGCCTGGGTAGTCGTATGTATCCACCGTCGCCCCTTCAGGAGCAACCACCTCCCCAACTGGACCCGCGGCGATGATTTTATCGCCCTGCACGAGCACTGCCCCATCTTGGATAGGAGGGCCTCCCATACCGTCGATCAAACGGCCCGCTTTGATCAGCTTGAATACCTGCGATGGGACCTGCATTGCTATCTCCTCTGGTGAAGAATGGCGCGGTGGCGCACCCGTAGTTAGCGTGTCGAGGCCTCTCTGGCCGGCGATTGAACCGTTTGATTGAGCGCGCCCTTAGGACGGTCGCCTTTTACGAAGGATATTATCATCGCCAATACCACCATTAACCCCGCGGCCATAAATGCCCGGTTGAGTCCCGCTACAAATGCCTGTGGGTCGCTGGAAACAGCGGATAGGCTGGGCTCAGCGCCGAGTGAGGCCATGGTTGTCACCACTATGGCCGTGGCAACCACATTGCTGGTGATATTGGCCGAGTTCCGCGTCAGCGACGTCAGGGCCGACATTATCCCATACCTGGACCTCTCCACCGTGCTGAGGATGGAGCTATTGTTGGGTGAGCCGAACAATCCGGTGCCCGCACTCTGGAGCACCAAAAGCAGGATTATCAGTTTCACGGGAGAAGTCTGTGTCAGGGTCAATGAGAGAAGAAACAGGGCAAGGGCAGCCAGAGCCGACCCGCCCACGTTGAATTTCTGCCATCCGTACCGGTCCGAGAGGCGCCCGGCGATAGGACCTACGAAGGTCATTGTGATGGCCATGGGTAGTGTGATTAAACCGGCATCCCTGGGACTAAAACCTAGGGCGCTCTGCAAGTAGATCGCCATAAGAAACCGCACTCCGGAGCTACCCAGGAATGATAGCCATCCGGCCGCGATTCCCATGGCAACCAGTTTTCGCTGGAACAAGCGCAGGTCCAGCATGGGAGACGGCGTGTGCAGCTCCCACCAGATGAAGCCGCCCAGAAGAATCACGAAAGCCGCCAGTCCCGACAAGACTGGGCCTGATCCCCAACCGGACCGGTTACCGAAGGTCATGGCTAAGAGGACCGTCAGCAGTGCAGCTGAGCTCAGTATCGATCCCACCCAGTCGAAGGTTGGACGCCGGCCTCCCTGGGTATCCTGGACGAACCGGCTTTTGTCGAGAATGAGGATAGCCGCGGCGACGGCGATGATGCCCACCGGAATGTTGATGAGAAAGACGAAGCGCCAACCCAAGGTGCTGACCAGTAAGCCACCCAGTACCATGCCGCTCATCGACCCAACGCCCAACACGCTGAACTGAGTCCCTAAAGCTTTACCTCGCTCGTTCCCTGGGAACACCGAGAGCACCATAGCCTGGCCGTTGGCCTGAACCATGGCCGAACCCATGCCTTGGACCACCCTAGCCGCGATTAGCATTGGCAGGCTAATCGAAAAACCCGCCGCGGCTGAAGCGAGTATGAATACAGTGTATCCAGTGATGTACACCTGCTTTCGGCCCAGAATATCCGATATCCGCCCCATCGGTAATAGCAGCGAAGAAACAGCGAGGGTTTCGCTGATGGCTATCCACAGGACCATGGTCAATCCGGCATCAAAATGCCTGGCGATGGTGGGCAAGGCGATCAAGATACTGCCGTGGCCCACAACCGACATGAAGGTGCCCGTGGCAACGGTCCCGAACACCCACCATTTGTAATTGGCGCTCTGGGATATCGGTGACCCGGAATTCTTGTAATTCCGTATTCGCCGGCTGACTGCCAGAATGCCGGCTAGGGCCATGAGGCCAAATCCGGAGGCCAGAATCATCAGGCCGGTGAATGTCATAACCTGGGATCCTCTTCCAACTGTCCTCCCCTGACGCCAGGACCGGAACGGAGATCGGGGACGGACACGGTCATTGATGTCTCCTTTGACGAAGAAATGGTGTTGGTCTGCATCGTTAGTCTACCAAACAAGGCATGGCCTGTAGGCGGCCTGATCTGGTAGGGAGGTTAGGGGCGGGTGGTAGAATAGGCTACCCTTAGCAAAGCAGGTGTCGCCACGGCGGATATATCGCTACCCCAGTTTACTTGGTTGAATCCCACCAAAGTTATCTTTGGCCCCGGCCGGCTCGCTGAGCTACCGGCGGCGATCGAGCAGGTTGCCGGCGCTCAAGCCAGGATCTTCCTAGTCACCGGGCAGAGCAACCTACGAAAGTCCGGGGTGTTACAACAGGTCGTGGACAGTATAGGGTCCTCGCGGGTAACGTTGTTCGACCGAGTCACACCCTTCCCCGGACCCCAGTTGGTTGAGGACGCGTTGGATGCATGCCGCCAATCCTCGTCCCAACTCGTCGTGGCCATCGGCGGCGGCAGCGCCATCGACACGGGCAAGATCGTGAGCGTTCTCATGACTCACGAAGGTACTTGGGATGAGTACTTGACCGGGGAAAGAAAAATCTCCCACCACGGTGTCCCCTTTATCGCCGTGCCTACCACCTCGGGGAGCAGCAGCGAGGTCACCGCCGGGGCAGCGGTTTGGGACTGGGAAGCCAAGCGGTCGATCAACTTGATCCACCCCGGGATGTTTCCCGATGTGGCGATCGTCGATCCTGAACTGGCGATGAGCATGCCGAAAGAACTGGCTGCCTTGACCGGTATCGACGCCTTCACCAGCGCCTTCGAGTCCTACTGGTCCATCGAGGCCGAGCCCGTATCCGACGCTCTGGACCTTCAGGTTATCCGAATATTCGCCAACCACCTAGAGAAATCCTGCAACATCGGCGACCTGGCGTCGCGGTCGGAGTGCTCCCTGGCCGCTACCATGTCGGGTGTGGCGTACAGCAACAGCCACCCAAACGTTTGCCATGCCATAGGCAGCCCGCTGACGCTCCATTGGGAAGTTGCCCACGGGCAGGCGGTTGGCATAACATTGTCCGCCATGTTGCGGTGGACGGCTCCGGCGATCTCCACCAAGCTCGCGGCCTTGTGGGGCGCATTAGGCGTAACGGGTCTGGAAGAGGCTGTTGGAAGAATCGATCAGATCATGGAGAACTGTGGGCTGAAAACCGGCCTTTCTTCCCTGGGCATCACAACCGGCTGTTTGGACACATTGGTGGAGCATACCCGTTGGGACCGTGTTAGCGCGCTGCCAACTCCATTGAGCCACGACGATCTGAGAAGAGTGCTTCAGGATCTGATGTAGAACCGGCTATTTTTCGCGGCGGAGTCCGCGAGGGGAGGCACGGATGTCATTTCACGATATCTCTCTAAAGCTTTCGGGCGAGACTGTACGGTGGGTTACCGCGGCACCTTTCGAGTTGGAAGAGCGCCGCCGCATGAGCAAGGGAGACCCCAACAACAGCTCGGCGTTGAACATGAGCGTCCACTCGGGCACCCACATCGACGCTCCTTTCCATTTCGTGGCGGACGGTAATACCATCGACCAGTTGCCGGTGGAGCGATTCATCGGTCCGGCTTTGGTGTACGCCGTAGAGGCGGAGCGGTACATCACCAAAGAGCACGTCGCCGGAATAAGGCTAGACGGAGCTACACGGGTGCTGTTCAAGACCCGCAATTCCGCGTTGCTCCACAAGCAAGAATACGACCCGGACTTCGTCGCATTCTCCGTAGAGGCCGCCCAGTCCCTGGTCGAGCTAGGAGTTGAATTGGTGGGCTTGGACTATCTCTCGGTGGCCCACGCCGACGAGCAGGTTCCGGTGCACCGGGCGTTCTTGGATCACGGGGTCGTTCTCCTGGAGGGGATAGACCTGTCGGAGGTGGCGCCGGGACGCTACGAGCTAATGTGCTTGCCCATCCCACTGGGGGATAGCGACGGCGCACCTTGCCGGGCGGTGCTCCGGGACCTGGAAACCTAGCCCCCGGACATCATTTGACCCGAAAGGCGGGCAGCACCTCTTCGATGCACCGTTGTAGCTGGCCGGAAAGGTCCGGAGAGACGAACCTAAGCACCGGCGTGGTGCAACCGGCATCGATGTAGGCTTGAATCTTCTCGATGACGGCTTCGGGAGGGCCGTAGGCTAGCCACAGTTCGGCCCGTTCCCTGGATATGGCCCCGGCGCCGTAGTAAGAGGTCAAGAAAACTTCCGCTTCCTTGTACGCCTCATCCCGGTCGTTGTTGATGTTCACCATCAGGTGCAGGCAGGAGTCGAATTTAGAGGGATCCCGCCCACCTTGGTGGGCATATTCCTGGATGATCTGGAATCTTTGCCGGAAGGTTTCCACTGGAGTGGCATCCGTCTGCCAGCCGTCGGCATATTTCGCTACCCGGCGCATGATGCGGTCAACTGTGGCATCGTCGGCCTGACCTGGTTTGGGGTTGGCGGCGATGAGGATGGGCATGGGTTTCTGCACCGGCTTGGGCAGACACTCCACGTCGTCAAACTGGAAATATTTCCCTTGGTGCGTGACCTGTTCCTCACTCCACAAGCGGCGCAATATCCGTATCCCTTCGATGACCCGTCCTACCCTTTGGTTAGACTTGACGCCCATCACTTCTAATTCGTGGGCGAATTGAGGCCCGTCAAGCTCCGACGCGCCGTTACATACCGCCAGAATCGTCCTGCCCCCGGATAGAACGTCCAAGCTGGCCCATTGGATAGCAAGGAGGATCGGGTCTCGAAGCGGAAAACTGGCCAAACAAATGGTGCCCAACGTTACCGTGGAGGTGTGGGCCGCCAGGGCCGACAAGGTCACGATTGACTCCAATCTAGGCTTCGATAGCAGGTTATCGCCGACCCACACGCCGTGGAAATAACCGGACGCTTCGGCGACTTTGGCGGCGGAGATCAGATCATCGGTAGTGGCCCAATCGAACAGCACCGCCCGGTTGGACAGACTTATGCCAAACTTGGCCCGCATGTTGTGCGGCATGGGATTCCTCCGGCTAAAAACCTGTGCTGTTCGTGGATTTTACAAGGTAAAGCACCAGATGGAAATCATCAGGAAGCTTTCCCCAGACATCGGCTCTCGCGGCCCTTTGCCCCAAAACTGTCATTCTGAGGCCCGGAGGCCGAAGAATCTGGGGAGAGGGGTCGTCGGCGTAGCTTGGGCCCACCACCCCAGACCCTTCGCGGTACTCAGGGTGACATCGTCGAGAAGACTTTTGAGGCAACGCCCGTGCGAGGGGTCTGGCCGGCGGATAGAGTAGATATGGGCGCCAGGGTGTAAACTGGGGTGGCAAATTTCAGGAGGTAATCATGCCGGAAATGACGACGCGCCCGGTAATCATGGGCACCCGTGGGGTAGTTACGTCGGGCCATTACCTGGCGACCGCTGCCGGGTTTCGCATCATGGAACAGGGTGGCAATGCCATCGATGCCGCCGCCGCCATGTGCTTCTGCCTTAATCTGCTGGAGCCCCAGAGCAACGGCATCGGCGGAGAAGCGCCCACGCTGATTTACTCCGCCAGGGAAGGTCGAACCTTCGCCATCAGCGGCATGGGCACGTCCCCCAACGCGTTCACCATCCAGTGGTGCCGGGAAAATGGCATCGACCTGATCCCCGGCGACGGCTACCTCCCGGCGTGTGTGCCGGCCATCGTCGACACTTGGGCCACCGCGTTGTCCCGGTTCGGCACCATGAGCTTTTCCCAGATACTGCAGCCCGCGATCGAATTGGCCGAGAACGGCTTCCC